>NZ_DAMDBA010000050.1:13401-37302 GCF_032093395.1 Novosphingobium sp. | reverse complement strand
AATGCCCTCTCGGGCATTTTTCAAACGGGCTCTCAGCACTTCGACGCGTTCGAGGTCGAAGATCGGGAAGCCCTGCGCCACCGGAATGCCCAGGTAGACTTCGTCCTGATAGATGCCGACCGGGCTGGTCTGCCCGTTGCCGGGGACCGAGTTGCCGATCCCGCGCAAGTACCAGCGGGGCGTCAGGTTGCCCACGGAGGTGTCGGCGCTGAAGCTCGGCACGAAGCGGGTGATGTCGCTGGCGCGGGTGATGAGGCGATCGCGCAGGGCGTCTCCGCCCAGAGCCACGACCGAGGCGGGCACGTCCTGCACGCTTTGGGTTCGCTTCTGCGCGGTAACGAGGATCGCGTTGCCGCCCGCATCGCTGACGGAATCGGCGGAACTTGCGTCGTCAGCCAAGCTCTCGGCATCGGCTCCGCCGGCTGCGGCTTCCGCATGGGCCGGGGCGCAAAGCGCCAATGCCAGCGCGAAGACGCTTGTTCCGCCGACGCGGCGCGCGAGAGGAAATGGGGAAGGTTCCCTGAATGCCATGACGTACTTGGTTCCTCGATTGCGAATGTGTTCGCGATCGCAGGAGCAAGGCGCGTGCCACTTGGGATAACCGCACCAAACCGGCAGGCCGGTTCGAAATCTCGGGACTTATTGCGCAGAATGAAGCAGCCGGTGCGCGGATCTGAACCGGTTCGCCAGCGGTGTGGGAAAGTTCAGGCGGCGCGGTCGTTTGCACGCAGAGCGAGCGCAGCGGCAAGCGGGCGTGCATCGATCCAGCCATCGATATCCACCGCGCTTTCCAGGAAGCCATAAAGCCGCAGGAACTGTTCCTGCGCGCGCAGCATGTCGATCCGGTCGGGCGAAAGGTCGGGGTGCAGCGCGCGGTGGAAGCCGTCGCGATAGGCTGCTTCCACACCGGCCGGGCCGGAGAACGTCTCGCGCTCGAGGATGTGGCGGAGCTGCGCAGGGTGGCGCGCGGCCCAGTCCGCCGCACGCAGGCTGCACAGCAGGAAGCGCACGACCACGTCGAAATGCTCTTCGATCATGCGGCGATGCGTGACGATCGGGCGCGGAGTGCCGTTGTTCACCCGCGTCATTCGGCTGGGATAGGCGTCGAGATCGATGCCGACTACCAGCCCCAGCTTCTGGGCCGCCTCAGCGGCGGCGGCGCCCTTGACGTAGACCGCATCGACCCGGCCATCCACCAGCGCCGGAAGGCCCGACCACATGCGCTGCATTATCTGCGGTTCGGAGAAATCGACCTGCGGTGTCGGCACATCCACGAAATGCACGTCTTCAAGGGTGAGGCCCGCCAGGCGCAGGGCGTTCTTTATCCCGTGCAGCGACATGCCGCGCACGACGGAGGCGCCCCGCGTGGAGACATAGCCGGGCAGGGCGAACCGCAGGCCGCGCAATTGTCGCGGATCGAATATCTCCTCTCCGGGACGGACCATGATCGCCTGACGCTCATCGATCCAGGTGAGCCCGATGACGCGGGTCTCCGTACCCAGCGCACGCGCGGCGAGGGCAGGGATATTGCCGCCTTCGCGAAAGAGGTTGCGCGCCTTCACTGCGTGGTCCGGTTCGGCCACGCGCAGCCTGTCTTCGCGGATCCATTCCACGGCGATCCCGTCGGGAGCGAATTCTTCGTCGAGCCAACCGAGCGACCAGGCGATGGACGAGGCGGCCGGTATCGGGGAGCGCACCAGCCAGATCCGATCCAGTTTACCTACGTCGCCCATTATCATCGAGGTATCATCTCCATCCACCGTTCTTCAAGGAAGACCGCGGTATTCTAGCAAGGCCTGTGCCAGAGCGGTATCGCGAAAGACGAGGCGGTAAGGACGCGAACGCTGCGCGAAATCCCCCTGGGCGTTGCGCAGAAATGCACAGCAGGCCTTCCATTCGATCCTGTCTGAGCGGTTTCGGGTCGGATTGCCTTGCATGGCATGATCCATGCTTTCCGTTCTTCGAACCGAATGTTTCGAAGGAGAGCAAAATGGCGCTGAGTTTCTACTGGCACCTTTCAACGGATGCGCCGGCCGATCGCGGGCGCGGTGAGTGGGCCGAAGGAGGGCGGCCTTGGGCTCCGACACGCGATGGCGTCAGTCGCCGCCTCCAGATCAACCACTACGATTATCTGACGCAAGTCGCGCGGGCCGCCGAGTTGACCGGCTTCGACGGCATCGTCGTCCCCGATGAGCCGCAGGGCGAGGAGCCTTGGATCGTGACAGGCGCGTTGCTGCGTGAAACCCGCCGTGTCGGGATCGTCACCACAGTCGCCCCCGGATCGGCGTCTGGGGTCTATCTGGGGAAGATGGCGGCGAGCGTCCAGCGTTTCTCCGGCGACCGGCAGGGCTGGCTGATCGACAGCGGCGAAGGGCCGAGCGCCGGGGATACGCTTCCGGTGGAAGACCGGGCGGAGCGCACCGGCGAGTTGCTGACCCTGCTGGACGGCATCTGGGACGATGGGCCCTTCGATCAGGAAGGACGTCATTTCGTGGTCGAGAAAGGCGGGTTCGGGGGATTGGTGAAGGAACGGAGGCGGCCGCCGATCTGGCTGCGCTGGTCCGATAAGCCCGGCTCCGAACTGCTGAGGCAGGCAGACGTGCTCCTGATCGATACGGATGCGCCGCTGGGTTCGGTGGCCGACGTCATCGCATCGCTGCGGAAGAGCCATCCCGCGCTCAAGATCGCTGCGCACCTGCCGCTGCTGGCCCGTGCCGAGGCAGAAGACGTTGCCGTAGAGCATGCACGCCGCAACCTTTCGCATTCGGCCTTGGTGGGCACTTTCGACGAAGTGGTCGCGAAGCTCGGTGAATTGGCACAGGCCGGGCTCGATATCGCGGTGCTGTCCGCGCCCGACCAGATCCAGGAAGTCCATATCGCAGGCGAGCAGGTCATCGGCCGCTTCCACGCCTCGGCCGCGCTTGCGGCCTGACGGAGAACCAGACAGATGAGCATCGATTTCTACTGGCGCATTCCCACGCACGGATGCAGCAGCTCGCTGCGCGAACGCAGCACCAATCGCGGGGACTGGACCCCGCTCGCACCCGGAAACCAGGCGCCGGGCTGGGTGAACGGAGAACCGGACGGCACCAGCTATCTGGATCATATGGCGGAGATTGCCCGCGCTGCGGAAATCTCCGGGTTCGTGGGAGGACTGCTGCCCTCTTTCCCGATGACCGACGATCCCTGGGTGATCTCCGCCGCACTGGCGCGGGCGACCAAGGCCTTCCGCTTCATGATTGCGTTCCAGCCCGGATTTCTCAATCCGGTGCGTGCGGCGCGCATGTCGGCAAGCCTTCAGCGGGCCACCAATGGACGGGTGGTGTACAACATCATCACCGGCGGCGGTGGACCTGCCCAGCGGTGGTGGGGCGATCCTTTCGACCACGACGACCGCTATGGCCGAACCACCGAGTTTCTGGACGTGATGAAGGGCGTGTGGAAGAACGGTCCGTTCACGCACAAGGGCCGCTTCTACGAAGTGGAGAATGCCGCTCTGGCCCCGGCGCTCTCGCGTGAGGATCTGCCGACGATCTATTTCTCCGGCTCGTCCGAAGCGGCGCTGCAATCGGCGGCACGTCATGCCGACTATTACCTGTCCTGGCTCGAGCCGTTCCAACAGCTTGCCCAGAAGTTCGACCAGGTGAAATCGCGCACTGCCGAGATCGGCCGGGGAATCAAGTGCGCCATCCGCGTCGAGGTCGTTGCCCGCAAGACCGAGGAGGAAGCCTGGCGCGAGATCGAACTCGGCTTCGCCAACGTCAAGGCGGAAAGCCGGGAGGCATTCGGCGAGCGTCGCGGCGATTCCGTGGGGGTCAGCCGCCTGTCGGGGCTCGGCGTGGCGGAAGCGCGCGACTACCGCGATCTCATCGTCTCCCCCAATGTCTGGGGCGGCTTCAGCCTGTTGCGTCCCGGCCCCGCGCTGGGCATCGTCGGCAGCTACGAAAACGTCGCGGCGCGGCTGGACGAACTGATCGGGTTGGGCGCGGATTCGTTCATCCTTGCGGCCACACCCCACCTTGAAGAGGCCTACCGCGTGGGTGAGGAAGTCCTGCCGCTCCTGGGTCATCAGGCCGTGCAGCGGCTGGAAGCAGCCGAATAACGCCGATCGACGATACAAAAAGCCCGGCGCGACTGTCCGTCGCGCCGGGCTTTTTTTGCGTCTCCCGCTCTCAGCGCGCGGCGGGATCGCTCCACCAGCCTTCAAGCTTCAGATCCTTGATCGCCTGATCGACATAACGCCGGTCGATCAGATTGGAGACGTCAACCTTGCTGCGCGTCAGCCCGGTGCGCGAGGCATAGTCCGCCACGAAGTCGAAGTGCTCCTGAATGGCCGGTCCGGGCAAGGGCGAGTAGCGCTGGCGCCAGGGCAGCGGGTTGTTGTCGGTATCCTTGATGACGGCGGCCAGCGGCGTGCCGCCCAGAGTTCCCCACGACAGCACAGTGTCCCGGTTCTTCTCGTCGCTGGACCATTGCGCCTGTCGGACGAAGGCGGTCACGACGGTCTGCACGATATCGGGATGGGCATCGAGGAAGTCCTTGCGGGCGAAGGTGCCGGCGGTCATCTTCCAGCTTTCCGGTGCATTGCTGGTGGACCAGAGGATGCGGGCCAGACCCTTGTCCTGAAGCACGTAAGCCTCGGCCTGGATGAGGACGATGCCGTCCACCTTGCCGCTGGTCAGCGCGGCCTGACCGGCCACGGCATTGACGTTGATGATCTTGAAATCGTCGAGCGTCATGCCCTGCGACTGGACGTAACGGGCAAAGCCGGCCTCCCACGGGCGCCCGCGGTGCAAGGCGATCCGCTTGCCCTTGAGGTCGCGAAGGGTGCGGGCGGTAGAATCCTTGCCGACCGCCAGATAGATGTTCGTCCCGGCGCGGCTGGGCACCACGAGGCGCAGGTCCACCCCGCCCGCCATGGCGATCACCGATGGCAGATCGCCATAGGCGGCCAGGTCGATGGTCTTGGCCGCGAAACCTTCGTTGACCACCGGGCCGCCGACCGAGGCCGGAACCGGCACCCAGCGTACCTTCCAGCCCTTCTTGGCGAGTTCGGCGTCGAGCCAGCCGTCTTCCTGGATGCGGGCCAGGCCGCCGATGAATTCGTTCTTGCCGTCCTTGGGGGAGACGATGCCGGCGATGTCGACGACTTTCTCTTCCGCTTCGCCGCCCTTGGGAGAACAGGCGCTGGCAAGGGCGAACAATGGAAGCAGCAGGGCCAGGACGGCACGGCCTTTGGTCATGATGGAACTCCGAAAGTAAAGGCGTTCAGCCGCGCGGGCGAGCGGGGAAAGTAACCAGCGTGCCGTCATCCTCGCGCGGTTCGCGGGTAAGTTCGGCAAGGATTTCGTCCTTAAGGCGGTGCAGCAGCGGCGAGGCGCGGTCCCGGGGATGCGGCAGGTCGACATCGACGATCCGGGCGATGCGGCCGGGACGGGAAGACATGACGACCACGCGGTCGCCCAGGAACAGCGCCTCGTCCACGTCGTGCGTGACCATGATCATGGTCGTGCCGGCTTCCATCCAGATCCGCTGGAGTTCCGCCTGTACCTTGACGCGGGTCAGCGCGTCGAGGGCGCCCAGGGGTTCGTCGAGGGCAAGAACCTTGGGCTCGTTCACGAGGGCACGGGCGATCGCCGCGCGCTGGGCCATGCCGCCGGAAAGCTGGTGCGGATAGGCGTCACCGAAGTCCGACAGGCCGACGAGTGCGAGGTGCTCGGCGATCAGCCGGTCCCTCCGCTCGCGCGGAAGTTTCTGGTTGAGCAGGGCGACCTCGACGTTCTTCGCGACGGTCATCCACGGGAACAGGCGGTGGTCCTGGAACACCAGTCCGCGCTCCAGCCCGGTTCCCGCGACCCGCGTATTGTCGAGCCGGATCTCGCCATCGTAATCGGTATCCAGCCCGACGATCAGGCGCAGCAGCGTGGACTTGCCGCAGCCGGATGGGCCGACGATGCTGACGAACTCGCCCGGCCGAATGGCGAGGTCGATGCCGTCGAGTACGGTCATCGCCTTGCCGCCCATCGCATAGTGCTTGGACAGGCCGGATATGCGGACGGCGCCGGTTCCGTCCTGCGCGGGTTTGGGTGCGGGATCGCGGAGGGTTCGGTGGTCGGTCATGGCCTGTCCTATCTTGCGGCAGCGCCCTGCCAGCGCAGCAGACGCGCGCGCAGGAGAGCGAAAAGCTGGTTGAGCGTGAATCCCATCACGCCGACGCAGGCGACGCAGACGAGCACCACGTCGGTTCGGGCGGCGACCTGGGCGGCCATCATCTCGGTGCCGAGGCCGGCCGTGGCGCTGAACAGCAGTTCCACGCCGATGGTGGCGATCCACGAGAAGGCGAGCGCCTGCGAGATGCCGGTGAAAATCAGGGGCAGGGCACTGGGCCAGGCGATCAGGCGCAAGGCCTGCATACGCGTGAAACCGTAGAGCCGCCCGACTTCGGCATAGCGCTGCTCGACGGCCTGCATGCCCTTCTGGGTGTTCAAGACGGTGGGGTAGAAGGCCGAGAGCGAGACGAGCAGCAGCTTGGCACCGTCGCCATTGCCGAACCAGAGCGCCACCAGAGGCAGCCAGCCGAGGATCGGTACCTGGCGCATTGTGGTGATGAGCGGCGAAGCGGTACGGTCCAGCAGACGGGAGAGCCCGGTCGCGATGCCCGTCGCCACGCCGATCGAACCACCGATCAGCAGGGCGGTAAGGGCGCGTTGCAGGCTGGCTCCCGCATGAAGGGGTAGCGAGCCGTCGGCGAGCATCTCGGCGAAGCTGCGACCGATCTGTTCCAGCGGCGCGAAGGCATAGGCATGGCCGGCGCTCTGGCGCGATTCCCATTCCCACCAGCCCAGCACCAGCGCGGGGAACAGCAGCGCAAGCGCCAGAGATCGCAGGCGCGGCGGGAGGCGTTGGAAAACCTGCAATGTCATGCCCCTTTCCAACGGGTCAGGCGACGTTCGAGGCGGACCATCGAACCGTCGAGCAGAAAGCCGACCAGCCCGGCCACGAAGACGCCCGAGAGCACCACGTCGATCTGGAACAGCTGGCGTCCCATCTCCATCATTTGTCCAAGCCCGCTGTCGGCCGCGAGCAGTTCGGCCGCGACAAGCGAAAGCCAGCCACGCGTCAGGCCCAGGCGCAGGCCGGTAAGCACTTGCGGAACCGTGGCGGGCAGGATCAGCCGGCGCAGGAACGGCAGCAGCGGCATGCGGTAGAGGCGAGCGACTTCGCGGTGGCTCTCCGGGATGTCGCGCACGGCATCATGCGTTGCGAGCGCCGAAGGGAAGAAGCTGGCCATGGCGACGATCACGATCTTGAAGCTGTCCTCAACATCGAAGAACAAGATCAGCAAGGGAATGAAGGCGATTACCGGCACCTGCCGCACGCATGTGAACGTCGGCCAAAGCAGCCGATGGACACCGCGCGAGAGGGCCATGGCGGTGCCGATGGCGATACCGAACAGGCTGCCCGCGACAAACCCGTTCGCCAGCCGGTAGAGACTTGCCAGGAGGTGACGTTCCAGCTCGCCGCTGGTGGCAAGCGCCACCAAGGTGGCGCCGACCTGCTCGAGCGGCACCAGCACTTGCCGGGGCCAGGCGCCGCTGAGGGCTGCGATTTCCCACAGGACAAGCAGCACGGCAAGGGGGGCGATCCGAAGCAGCACCACCGCTGGGCCGGATGTCACGTTTCGGGGACTTGTGGCTTGCACTGCGGAGCGACTCCCTTCGCCAATGCGGACTGCCTCTAATTTCAGCAAGGTCCGTGCCAGTCGCTCGAAATGGCGGTTTGGAGAGGGGGAGACGCATTTTCAGGAGGAGGACTGTCGAAAATTGCGCAGCGCGTGTTTCGATACGACCAGATCGCCAATACAGTGTGGAATGCTGTCCTTGCGCTGCGCATATCGGCGCAGCCCGACGGGCTTTCTGCGCGCAGTGGTTCGTCCGGCCGCCGTTTTGGTCGAACGGCACGCATGTTGCTTCTGAAGCCGGACCAACACGCCGAGAAAGGTCCGCGCTCATGTCGATCCCCGATACTCCGTTTTCCAAGGCAGGACGCCGTTTTGGCGCACGATGTATCGCGCTGCTGGTGATGACCGCGTCATTGGCGCCGCCGCCCGCAATCGCGCAGAGCGCACCGCGCGCCGACCCGGAGCAGGGCGACGGCCGGGTCTCGCCGTTCTACGAATGGAAACAGGCGATACCCTCCACGCCGGGCAAGCTACTGCGGAGCGAGCCGCTGCCGGAAACCATCGGCCTGTCTAGCGCGGGGCGACAGCTTCGCATCCTCTATACATCGACCAGCGGTTTCGACAGCAAGACACCCATCGTCGTGTCCGGCGCGCTGTTCCTGCCCAAAGGCAAGGCGCCTGCGGGCGGTTGGCCCGTCATCGCCTGGGCGCACGGGACCGTGGGTCTTGCGGATATCTGCGCACCGTCCTGGGCAGGCCGGTCCTATCGCGACACGGCCTATCTCAATCGCTGGCTGCAGCAGGGCTACGCCGTTGTCGCCACCGACTACGAAGGGCTCGGCGTGCCGGGGCCGCATCCGCTCATCAACATTCCCGCGATTTCCTACGGCGTGCTCGACAGTATCCGCGCGGCTGTGAACGGCGTGCCTCAGATCGCCAACAAGGCCGTGATCGTCGGCCAGTCGCAGGGTGGCGCCGCCGCTTTCGGCGCGGCATCCTATGCCCCGAGCTACGCGCCCGACATTCACCTCAAAGGCGCCGTCGGCACCGGCGTGATCTACAACCGTTCGCCTGACTTGCCGCCGCTCCCGCCGCCGCCCGTCAAGCCCAACCCCAACGTCTTCGACGAAAGCATCGTCTACAGCCTGTTCGGCTTCGTGGTTTCGCGGCAGTTCGATCCTGCGCTGCAGTTCTCCGACGTGTTCAGCCAGAAAGGCACGGCCCTCGCGGAAAAGGCGCGGACGAGCTGCCTTGCTGCCGTCGAGGCCGATGCCGAGTTCGGCGCCTTCACGCGTGCCGAGACCTTCCTGGCCACGCCCGGCGAACGCTACCGCCGCTTCCTCGCGTCCGCCGACGAGCGCGCTGCGCGCTACAGTCGTTACCCCACGCTGAAGCTGCAAGTTCCGATCTTCATCGGCACAGGAGCCTCGGACCTGACGCCGTCCGCGCTCAATCAATTGACCCTGATGAAGGATGCCTGCGCTGCCGGCTCCGTGGTGGAGGGCCACGTTTATGCAGGGCTGGGGCACAGCGCGACGGTCAACGCCTCCTTGCGCGATTCCATACCCTTCGTGAAGAAGCTCTTTGCCGGCGAGCGGATCGAGTCGATCTGCGAACCGCATCTGCAGTGAAGCACGATGGGCGCCTCGTCGGGAGGCGCCCATCTCCAAGGTGTCAGCCGGACCCGCCGCAATGGCCGTTCAACCCCGGACGGGCGAAGCGCGGGCCGAGCGATAGCGCGATTTTCGCGACCGGCATCAGAAATTGACCGGCATCAGAAATTGACGCCGAACTGCGCTACGATCGAACGGCCTCGCGTCGGCTGGAGGAAGGCGTTCGTCGAGCCGGCAAGCCCGCTTACGAAGTTGCGCTGATCGGTCAGGTTGAGCACCTGGATTGCTGCGTTCCAGCGAGGCTGGCGGTAGAAGACCCCCAGGTCCAGGTTGTAGCTCGTGGGTATCCGCACCGTCTTGCTGAGGTTTAGATACCAGGGGCTCGTCAGCCAGCCGGAAAGCTCGGCGCCGAAGCCGGAAGGGTGGCGCCAGTCGATATAGCCGCTGAGGTTGTACTTGGGGATCTGCACGGCATCGTAGCGCCCGGAGGGAAGCTGGTTCAGCACATTGCTGTCGCTGAACACGGTGCCGTTATCGGGCACGAAACCGCGCGGCGCGAAGCCGGCCTGTGAGGTATATTCATTGTAGGCCGACAGATAGTTGAAATTGACACCTGTGCGCCAGGCTTCGTTCGGCTGATAGCGCAAGGTGATCTCTATCCCCTTCACCTTGAGACGTGCGATGTTATTGAATTGATCGGGGCTCTGGTCGCGCGCCTGCCAGAATCCGGCAAGCGTGAAGAACAACTGACCGGCTACCGGCTCCGCCTTCAAGCCGACTTCGTAGAGTTCGCTCAGGCTGTCGAACTGAAGCGGGTTGAGCAGGTTGGCGGCCGCGCCGCTGCCCCAGCTCAGGCCGTTGGCGAAACCGCCGGTATTGATGGCGATCGAGCGGTCGTAAGTGAAGTAGATCGTCGAATTTGCGGTGGGCTTCACATAAGGGCTGACCTGGACCGAATAGAGCTTGTAGAGCCCGCTGTCGGCACGGTCGTTGCCGCCGGGGAGCACGAAGGGGTTCTTGATGGAAGCATCGACCCAGCTGTGGCTCGCGCCGGCATTGAGACCGGCGAACGTGCCGAACTTGAGGTTGTGCTGGGTGAAGATAGTGGTCGTGCTCCACTTGGATTGCGACGTGTAGGACGCCACCGATTCCGCGTAGAGGCCGTTCCCTGCATAATACATCGGCGGCAGGCTCAGCCAGCCCAGCGAACTGGAATATTGCGGTACGCCGGCCGTTCCGATCCATGCGGCGTTTCCGCCGTTAGGGTTCGATCCCGTCAGCCCCAGCAGATCGCCGGGGTTCTTGGTCGAGGGATCGAGCGTCAGATCGTAGGCATAAATGTTGAAGAAGCTGTTGTTCGCCGCGATGGAGCGGTTCGTCTCCCGGCGGTAGATCACGCCGGTATTGCTGTCATCGTCGATATCCAGCCCGAACAGGTTTTCGAAACGGTGACGCAGTTCGAGGCGGTTGTCGAAGATGCGATCGCGCGATTGCACCTGGAACGATCCCACCGCGTCGGTCGTGTCGTTGGAACGCTGGTAGAACGTGCTGTTCACCAGACTGGTGTTCTCCCCGAATTCGTAGTTCAGGCGGAGCTGTGCGGTCAGGCGACTGGCGGTGTTCTTGTCTTCCGCGCGCTGAGAGCGCTGGCGTGAGAGCTTGACCTGTTCGTTTCCTTGCAGCGAAGGATCGTAGACCCAGCCGCGAACGGTGCCGGGGCTGGTCTGGGTATTGGGCGAGCCGGCCTGGAACGATCCCGGCACGACGACGTACCGACCATCGGAATTGCGTGCCCGCCTTACCCAGCCCAGCGTCGCGGAGTCGGCAGCGCCCGAGGCAAAGACCGGAGACCAGTAGGCAGAGCCGTTCTGGATCACCGGGGTCGCGCGGCCGGCATCGTAGAGCCCGTGGTCTACCAGATCCTGGGTGGCGCGGTTCCAGCCGTGCGTGACGTTCCAGTCGTAGTAATCGTCGTAGGACAGGTTCAGGTCGGCGCGGAACTGGCTGTCGGGTTTCCAGGCCAGCGCGCCGTAGAAGGCGTAGTAGTTGTTTTTGACGTTGTCGTAGTAGTCGTCCTGCTTCTGCACCGTTACGCTGGTGCGATAGGCCAATGTGTCGCTGATCGGGCCGGTATCGTCGCCAGTGACGGTGAAGGCCAATCTGCTGTCGCCGTCGGGGATCAGCGTGCCGATGCGGGCACTCACGCTGGAGCGGCGCTGGTCGAAATCCGGCTTCTTCGAGATATAGTTGATATAGCCGCCGCTGCCGGTCACCGATCCGAAGATCACCGAGGAAGGCCCGGCCACGATGTCCGCGCCTTCATAGGCGTTGAAGTTGGCCGGGTGGCGTACGGAATAGCCGCGCTGGCCGTCCTGAAACACCTCGGAGGCCTGGCCGCGCAGTTGCGGCGCGATCCCCGCGTTCTGGCCGCCGCCTCGGGTGATACCCGGCGCATATTTCGCCAGATCGTCGGAACTGGTGATGATGTCCTTGGTGAGCTGCTCGGCATTGATCTGCGTTACCGAACGGGGAATGTTGAGAATGGGCTCGGCAGTGCCATAGATCGAGGAGGGTGCGCGTGTCGGCAGAACCGAGGTTTCCGTGTTGATGCGCTCGCCGTTGACGGTGATCGAACCGTTCGCGTTCTCGGCATTATCCTCCGCGTAGGCAGCGGCTTCCTTATCGGCGGCGCGTGCTTCGGCATGGGTGGCCCCCGACCAGACGAGCCCGATGACGCTTATGCCGTGAAGGTACTTGGTGACGCGCATGAATTGCTCCTGCTTCGAGCCGATGATTTCGGTGTTTCCCCGAGGGTGGAGCCGAACGCCTCGCTGTAGGTCGCTTGTGGACCGCACCACCCTTGCAAGCCTTGAAGCAAAGGACGTGCCAGAGAAGGTATTCGCGGCGGTATTCGTGGAGAGGATCGCTAGTCGTGGTGATTTGCCAGCAGAGTTGCTGGTCCTTGATCAGTAATGGGCTCGGTTCCCGCGTTCCATTTGGCCAGGATGATGATGACGGGCGCCGTTCCGTGAAAATGGCGCGGGTCTTGCTTCGATCCTCGTCATGGCGAGCCTGAGAGCGGAGCGCGGCCTTCATGCCGCTCCCGCGGAGGGCATTGCTTCTGCAACAGCAAGAAGTGGAACGGACATGGCAGTGAAGATCTTGTGGTACCTCACCGCGCCCGATGGGGTCGTGCCCTGGGAAGAAAAAGGGCGCTGGGATACGGGGTTCGACCATCTTCAGCAGCTTGCCGCGACGATCGACAAGCTGGGATACTACGGCGCGCTGCTTGCGACCGGCTATGGTGGCAACGACGTACTGACCGTGGCGGCGGCGACGCTTTCGGTGACGCGGCGCATGACATTCCTCGGCGCCATTCACCCCGGTCTGCTGTCACCGGCGAAGCTGGCGCAGATCGCGCTGACCATCAACACCTTCTCGAACGGGCGCCTGGCGCTCAACGCGGTGAACGGCAACGATGCCACCCAGCAGGCCTACGGCATGCACCTTGCGCACGACGAGCGCTACGATTTCAGCCTGGAATACTGGCGTGCGTTCAAGCACGCCTATTCGGGCTCGCCCGAAGGATTTCATGGCAAGTACGTGCAACTGGCGCCGCCGCCGCCCGGAGGCTATCGTCCTGCGCATGCCGGGGCGGAGCGACCGCCGGTGCCGCTTTGGGGCGCGGGAACCTCAGCGCCGGGGGTGGCGCATTCGGTGCAGCTTCTCGATACGTACCTGAGCTTTGCGGATACCCCGCAGCGGCTGGGCGACAAGTTCCGCCGGGTCGGCGCCGAAGCGGCCAAGCTGGGAAGGACGCTCGAATACGGCACCCGTTTCCAGATCATCGTGCGCGAAACCGAGGAAGAAGCGTGGGACTATGCGCAGTGGCTGGTCGACCAGACGTCTCTGGACTACGCGCACCAGTCGCTGCGGCGACAGTTGCCGCCCGGCGAGACGCTCGAAACCTATCGCAGTCCGAACGATCAGGTAAACCGCAATCTCGACGCGATCCGCGCCGGACGATTGCCGCGCGCGCGTGATTACGAGATCTATCCGAACATCTGGACCGGCCCGGCGCTGCACGGTTTCGGTTTGCTCGGGCCGGGCGCAGGCACCACGCTCGTCGGCAGTGCGGAAAACGTGGCGGCCCGCATCCGGGAGTTCGAGGCGCAAGGGACGGGGGCCTTCATTCTCTCCGGCTGGCCATTGATCGAGGAAGCGCACCGCGTGGCGCACTTGCTCTTCCCGCTGCTAGACCTCGACCATGGTTTCGAGGTGCCGCTGCTCAACGCAAAGCGAGCGCGTTCGCTCGTATCTGCAACTTGAAGGACGGATAGTCATGACCGCCATACTCGCCGCCGAAGCGCTGGACCAGATCTTCGGCGCTGCCCGCAGCAACCATCGTTTCCTCGACCGCGCGGTCGACGATGCGACCATCCACAAGCTCTACGAATTGACCAAGCTGGCGCCCACCGGCTTCAATTCCCAGCCCGGGCGCTATGTCTTCATCCGCAGCGAGGAGGGCAAGGCCAGGCTGGCTCCAGCCTTGTCAGGCAGCAATCGCGAAAAGACGCTTGCCGCCCCGCTCAATGTCGTCGTGGCCTGGGACAGCCGCTTTTTCGAGCATCTACCCGTGCTTCTGCCCGGCCGCGACGTGAGCGCATTTTTCGTCGAGGAAGAGCGCATTCGATCGGCAGGTGTGTTGAACGCGGCCTTGCAGGCGGCATTCCTGATCGTGGCGGCGCGCGGCGTAGGACTGGACGCAGGCCCGATGACCGGTTTCGATGCGGCTGCCCTGGATCGGGAACTCTTTCCGGACGGTCGGCTCAGGTCGCTGCTCGTTCTCAATCTGGGCTATGGTGATCGCCGGGACATCCGGGAACGAGGGCCGAGGCTTGCTTTTGAGGAGGCGGCGCAGATTTTGTAATCCCGCAGGAAGGGCCGCGCGTTGCGGACGCGGCCCTTTTCCAACAGGTCGGCGGCTATTCGGCCGCTACGGCAGTTTGGGCGGCGACCAGTGCGATGGCTTCTTCCAGCGGGCCGCGATCGATCCACTCGCGCACGTCGAAGTCGGCTTCCAGGAAGCCCCAGTCGCGCAAGAAGTCCTTCTGTGCCGCAAGGCCGGCGATGTACGTTTCGGTGAGTTTCGGATGCAGGCTGGTGGCGTAGCGCGGAAACGTCGCGGCGATGGTCCGGCGGTCGGAGCGGCCATCCTCAAGTCTGAGCGCGTCGAGCGCCTCGCCGGGGTTGGCCTCCGCCCAATCGGCGGCGCGGATCAGCGCGGCGATGTAGCGCACGACGAGATCGCGATGCTCGGCGAGGAACCGTCGATGCACGGTCAAAGGGCGGGGCGTGCCGTTGTTGATCCGACGGAACGGATCGGGCTGCTCGGTGAGGCGCACCAGTTCGCGCAGGCGTTCGGCGTGTTCGTTGAACAGGCGCAGGCCGGAGGATTGGCGGAGAAACACCGCATCCACGCGGCCGTCGAACAGGGCCTGAAGTTCCGCGGAACCCGAGCCGCCACGCCCGGCACCGCGTTCCGCCGGCACGTCGATAAAAGTCACATCCGCTGCGCCCAGCCCGGCGATTGCGAGACCATTGGCCAACCCATGGAAATTCGCGCCGCGCTGGAAGTCTATCGAGATATCCGCATAGAGCGGGACCGCCAGCCGTTTGCCGCGCAGTTCGGCCAGGGAGCGAATCGTGCTGTCGGCCCGCGCGACGATGGACTGGAATTCATCGACCCAGCTGATCGCCAGAACGGCCGTGTCTGCACCTCTGGATCGCGCCCAGATGGGGGGTATGTTGCCGCCTTCGCGCAGCATCGCCGGGTTCGAGTGGTCGAAGTGGCTTTCGCGCAAGGTTCGGTCGCTCGATTCCTGGAGCGATCGCAGCACGGCACTGCCGTCCGCGAATTCGTCTTGCAGGAAATTGCGCTGGATCGCGATGGTGGAGGCGGTGGCGCCGCCGCAGCGGGTGAACCAGATTTCGGTATCGCTCATCGAATGGTCCTTTCGTGCAAAGTGTTCAGGTACGGCGCCACAGGGCATCGGTGCGCCATGCGGAAAAGGCGGTCCGGTCCGGGGTGACGCCGCCGATCAGGCTGGAGGCGGCATCCTGGTTGTTGGCAAAGCCCCAGATGAGAAGTCCGCCGCGCTCGTGCTGGATGCGCTGTGCCTCGCCGACGAGAGCCTTCCTTTTCTCCACATCGGGCTGGGCGGCGGCGGCCGTGACCAGTCGGGTGAATTCGGCATCGTCGAAATGAGTCCGGTTTCCCGCCGAGCGCGGCCCGTCATGCTGTTGCAGCGTGAGCAGGAACGGGCGCGAAACACCGACCACGGTGCTGAAGGTCCAGTTGTTCTTGTCCGGACCGTTGAAGATGGAATCGTCGACCAGCTTGATCTTGACATCGACGCCCGCCTCTCGCGCCTGCTGTGCGAAGACGATCGCCGCGTTACCGCCCGCCCCCGCCGTGGTGACGAGTTCGACGGCAAGGCCGCCGCCGTGTCCTGCCGAACGCAACAGGCTGCGTGCCTCGGCAAGGTCGCGCCGGCGTTGGGGGATGTCGTGGTTGAAAGTGGGATCGCTGGGCGCATAGAGATCGTTGGCGACGCGGCCCTGCCCATGCAGCACGCGTTTCACCAGTTCCGGCCGGTCGGCGATCAGGCGGAAGGCCTTTGCCACGCGCGGATCGTCGAACGGCGCTTTCGACAGGTTCATGGCGAAGCCATGCCAGGCGTCCGTCTCGGAGGAGACAACCTGGAACTGGGAAGAGTTCCTGAAGAAGGCGAGCTGTTCGAAACCGATCGACGGCGCGATGTCGACCTGCCCCGTCTGCATCGCCTGCAGCCGCGCGATCGGATCCTTGAAGTCGATGATCTCCACTTCGTCGAGATAGGGCTGGCCTTGCTTGTAGTAGTTTTCGAAACGGCTGAACACCGAACGCTGTCCGGGCGTGAAACTCTTGAGGCGATAGGGACCGGCGCCGACCGGATTGTTCACCGGATCATAATCGGTCGGGACGATGCCGCCCCAGCTCATCCACAGTTCGGGCAGCGCGGCAAGACCGTGGCCCTGCTCGAAGGGAATGCGGACCGTCAGCGGATCGAGCGCCTTGACGTCACCGCGCTGCAACGAGGGCAGGTAGGAGCCGTAGGGCGAGGCGAGTGCGGGATCGGTAAGACGCAGGATCGAGAACACCACATCTTCTGCGGTGATCGACTTGCCATGGTGGAACTCCAGCCCCTTCCTGAGGCGAATGGTCCATTCGGTAGCGTCGTCGTTGACTTCGGCGAACTCGGCGAGCGCCAGTCCGGGGTTGGCGTCGCGCTTCCATTCCCACAGCTTGCTGTAAAGAGCCCAACCCCGGAACGAACCGGTGCCGAGCGGCTTATGCGCGTCGAGGTTGCCGGTCTGCGCGCCGGCGATGATGGCAAGCCGGGCCTTGCCGCCTGGGCTCGGGGTGCCGCCGGACGGCGCCTTGCCCTGCTTGTCCTCGCTGCATCCGGCCAGCAGGCCGGCGCCCAATAGGACCCCGCTGGAAAGGGCTGCCCCGCGGGCGAGGAAGGCGCGGCGGGAGTAAGACATGGTGCCGGTCATTGCGGTGCGTCTCCATGCGTGCCGCGCGCGCGGTCGCCGGCTTGGGGCAGGGTTGGGGACACGGTGCTCTCCTCGTGTGATGTTGCGAAGAGGAGGGAGCAAGGGCCATGCCAACCGGGCAATGGCGGTAGTCAGGCCCGCGTAGGCGGGGATCGCTGCGCCAGGTTGCGCAGCCGGACCGCGAAAGTTGCTGATTTCTGCACAAGCGACGAGGCAGGCCGGGGCGAAAAGTTGCGTATCGGGGGACTGGCACGAATACTGCTTTGTAAGGCTCCACAACTTGTGGAGTGCCGCCATGACCATCGAGTTCTTCGCACGCCTGCCGTTGCACGGCGAAACGCAGTTCATCCCGGGGGACAACCGCAATCGCGGGGACTGGAACCGCCAGCCTCATGCGAGCACCGGCGCGGTTTCCTCGTTCGCGGTGGGCGACGACTTCGCCTATATCGACTATCTCTCGCAAGTTGCCCGTGCGGCCGAAATCAACGGCTTCTCCGGCGCACTGCTTGTCAATGCGCCGTTCGGTGACGAGCCCTGGATCGTCTCGGCGGCGCTGGCGCGGGAGACGAAGCGCCTGCGCTTCGTGGATGCCTTCCATCCCGGCCATTTCAGCCCCTGGCAGGCCACGCAGATGGCCGCGAGTTTCCAGCGGATCAGCGGGGGGCGTCTCGTCTGGAACGTGATCCAGGGCGGCTCGGACGGCCTGCTGCGCGCCAATGGCGAACCGTTGCCGCATGACGAGCGCTATGCGCGCGCCATCGAGTTTCTCGATCTCGTGAAGGGTTTCTGGGGCAGCGAGAACTTCCACTACAAGGGCCGCTATTACCAGGCCGATGGCGGCGGTCTGCGCGGGCCGCTGGCGCGCGCGCCGATACCCACGATCTGCTCTGCCGGCACCAGCGAGGGCGCCAAGGAACTCGCGGCGAGGCATTCCGACTATTACCTCGTCCTCGCGGAATCTCCCGAGCATGTCGCGCGCGCCATCGCCGATGTGAAGGAACGGGCAGTGAAGTACGGCCGGGCCGACAAGATCCGCTTCGGCGTCTCGGTCGATGCCATCGCACGCGAAACCGACGAACTGGCCTATGCCGAAGCCAAGCGCTTCTTCGACGAGGGCGTGCGCGCAGGCACAGTGAAGGCCGCCGCGGAGCGCTCCGCCCATATGTCGGACACCAATCGCGCCCGTTTCGAGCGGTACAACGGGCGCGACGTGAACGACTTCGACGACCTCTTCGTCGAGCCGCATCTATGGGGCGGGTTCGGCTATATCGGCATCCCGCCGGGCTTCGCCTTCGTCGGCAGCTACGAGAACGTTGCCGCCAAGATCAGGCAGTTCGCCGACCTGGGGCTCTCGTGGTTCTTCCTCAACGGCTATCCCCATCTGGAAGAAATCTACCGGCTTGGCGAACACGTATTGCCGCGCTTCCGCGCGCCGCGTCTGACGCTGGCGGGCGAGGGACCGGACCAGGCGGTTCCGCTGGTTTCCGGCGGCGGGCTAGCTGCACGCGGCAATAGCTGAGGAGCGCAAGAGATGGACGGAATGACCAGACGCAGCCTCATCGGTGGAGCCGCAGGCGCAGCGCTGCTGCTGTCCGGATGCGGCCCGCGCAGCGAAAGCACGAGCGAGGCGCCTGCCGCGCCGCGCCGGGGTGGCAAGCTGCGGTTGGGCATCCTGGACGGCGAACGCTCCGGAAACCTCGATGCGCACAAGCCGCTGGGGCTTGGCAGCACCATTCGCGGCTTCGCCATGTACGCCAAGCTGTGGGAATGGGACGGCGACATGCAGCCCCGCCTTGCCCTGGCGGAATCGGTCGAGCCTAATCGCAACGCCAGTGCCTGGGACATCCGGCTGAAACCGGGGCTGGAGTTTCACAACGGCAAGACGATCACTGCACAGGACGTGCTGTTTTCGATCCGGCGGATCACCGATCCTGCGTTGGCCTCTCCCTACGGCGCGCTCGTCTCGCCGGTCGATCGGGACGGGGTGAAAGTGCTCGACGAGCGCACCGTGCGCATTCCCATCCGGGAAGGGCGCGGTTTCGTGGCTTTGCCGGAGACCTGGACCAACTTCGGCGGCATCGTGCCTGCCGACTACCATCCCGTGACCAATCCCATCGGAGCAGGCCCTTATCGGATCGACAAGTTCGAGCCTGGGCAACGCGCTACGTTCAAGCGCTTCGACAACTATTTCAAGCCGGGTCGACCCTATCCGGACGAACTCGAAATCATCGAGTTCAAGGATCAGACCGCGCGGATCGGAGCGCTCCTTGCAGGGCAGATCGATCTTGCGAACGCCATCCTGCCGGAACAGGCCGGGCTGATCCGCCGCGATAGCCGTGCCCGTATTCTGGTGTCGCCCACCAACGGTTGGCAGTCGTTCGACATGAACACGAGGGAGGGGCCCTTCGCCGACGTTCGCGTGCGGCAGGCGTTTCGATTCCTGGCCGATCGGGAGGAACTGGTGCGCCGCGCGCTCCAGGGGGAGGGGCGCATCGCCAACGACCTCTACGCGCCGCAGGATCCAACGTTCGATCAGGCCATAGCCCAGCGACGGCACGACCTCGACCGGGCACGCAGTCTGCTGCGCCAGGCGGGGCAGGAGGGCCTGCGCACGGAACTGGTGGTCGGCCCCGCCCATGTCGCATCGGCGCTGGTCCTGGCTGAACAAGCAAAGAAGGCGGGGGTGGATCTGCGCTTGCGTCAGGTGGACGCCGCGACTTTCGCGGGGCCTGCGAAGACAAGCTGGGCGATCAGCACGGGCGGAACGCTGGGCGTCCCCTGGCTCTCCACGGCTTTGCACATCGATGCGCCCAGTTCGGTGTCCAACAAGACCAACTTTCATGACCCGGCTTTTGCCCGGCTGTTCGATCAGGCGCTTGCCGAACCGGCTGTCCCGGCTCGGTCCCAACTGGTCCACCAGATGCAGCGGATCCAGCATGAACAAGGCGGTCTGCTGATCTGGGGCTTCGCCAACACCCTTGACGGCGTCGGTCCCCGCGTGGGTGGGATCGAGGCAGAGCGCTCGCACTTCCCGACCTGGCGCTTCGACCAGATGTGGGTGTGAGCAGAACCGCGCAGCAGGACCGGCGCGGCCTGCTCAAATCTGCGCATTGGTTCCCAAACCAAGCGCCAAAGTGGCGGATTTACGCTTCTGGCACGGTGTTTGCTCTGATCTGGACATGACGGAGTTCTCATGACCGACAATGTTCACAGCCTTGGCGAGGCGGCCGCAGCAGGCCGGCTCGACCGCATCCTCTTCACCCGCTGTCCGGTGCCCACGGCATCGGGAATCGCGCACTCGCTCGGCTGGCTGAGCGAGGAATTCGCGCGAGACGGGCTTCGCGTCGAAGCCTTGCAGGACAAGCCGCGCGCCATGCGCGCCCATCACAACGAACATGACCTTGCCGGTTTGTTCCGCGAGGGCGGCAACATTCCCGCGCTCGCCACCAAGGCCAAGGGCACGCCCACGCGGCTGATCGGCCTGACCTGGATCGACGAATGGCAGGCGATCCTCGTTCGACGAGAGACGGGACCGATCGAACCGGCCCAGCTCAAAGGCCTGCGTATCGCGCTCCCCGCTTGGAGCGTCACGCGCGGCAGCAGCATCGCCAGGGGCATGTCGCTGGCGGGCATCAGGGGCGCCCTCGGCATTGCCGGGCTGACGCTTGAGGACGTAACGTTCGTGGATGTGCCGCTGGCGCCGCCTTCGGAGGATTCCTCTGTCAACCTGGCCAGGATGTGGTCGGGTATCGAGGCGTTGGAGGCCGGCATCGTCGATGCCGTCTACGTGAAGGGCGCCTCCGCCGTGGACGCGGCGAAGCGCGCAGGGGTCGTCGTGGGCATCGATCTGGACGGCTATCCAAGTCGCCACACCCGCGTCAACAACGGCACCCCGCGCCCGATAACCGTCAGCCGCGACTTGCTCGACAATCATTTCGACCTGGTCGTGCGGTTCCTCGAACAGACGCTGCGCGCGGCCGACTGGGCAGCGCATAATCTGCCTGCCCTGCGCGGGATCCTCCAGAAGGAAACCTACGCCGGGGCTGCGAGCGTCGAGGCCGCGTATCGCAACAACTTCCATCGCTCCCTGCATCCGGATCTGTCGGAAGAACGCGTGGAGCTGCTCAAGAAGCAGGCCAATTTCCTGTGGCTTCACGGTTTCCTCGAACACGACGTGGACGTCGATGCGTGGATCGACCGCAGGCCGCTCGAGGCCGCTTTGGAACGCCGCGCGGGAAGCCGCGCCGCCTGAATTTACCGAGGAGACACAAGATGGCTACTGCAGTCCAGACCCCCGAAGAAACGAATACGCCTCCCCTGAACTCGACCGTGCTCGACTTTGCGAACGACGTCGTCGTGCAGGCGGCCGAAATCTTCCGGGCTTATCGCGAGACCGGCACGATCACCGCAAACGGCACCGTGGGCTTCATCGAGCGCGTCCCCGGTGAAGACAAGATCGTCAGCGTGAATCTGCCACACCCGTTCGATCGCAGCACCCACAGCGTGAAGCCGCTTTCCTTCACGGTCACAGGCTTGGACGGGACGGCCTTCAAGGGTCGTGCCAATGGCCGCTACCTGAAGGTGTTCAATCAGAACCCGACGATCACCTCGCTCAGCCACGTCCATTCGCCCAATCTTGGGGCTTGGGCCCAGAGCCACCGGACGCTGCCGATCAGCTATGTGCCGGTCCAGCGTTTCCACCTCGCCCGCGAACTGCCGGTCTACATCGATCGTCGCCAGGACGAGCAGGACTTCATCAACGAGAAGCTCGCCGAAAACCCGTTCACCCCTGCGATCCTCGAAGCCAACGGCGGCGCCACCGTCTGGGGCTGGAAGGGCCTTCGCGACCTCGCCGAGTTCATCCTTCTGCTGGAAGAGGGCGCGGACATCCAGATCAAGGCCCAGGCGTTGGGTGGATCGCGGACTTACGGCCCAGGCGTGCTGCGTCAGCAGTGGAAGATGAGCAAGCGCTACGATGAAGCGCGCGGCCTCGGCCTGCTGCCCGTCACCGACCTCGACTGATCCCCGGAGCATATCCATGACCCGTCCCGTAAAGCTGCTCTGGTATCTGACCGCGCCCGATGGCCCGTATCCATGGGTCGAGGAAGGGCGCTGGCAGACCGGCTTCGATCATCTCGAACAGCTTGCCAAGACGATCGACAAGCTGGGCTTCTACGGGGCGCTTCTGGGGTCGAGCACTTACGAAAGCCTCGCCGTGGCCGCCGCGATGATCCCGGCGACCGAGCGGATGAAATTTCTCGTGGCACAACATCCCGGCGAGCTGTCGCCGGCGGTGCTGGCGAAATACGCGCAGACGTTCGATCACTTCTCCAAAGGGCGGCTGCTCTTCAACGTGGTCAATGGCAACGACGCCGGGCTGGCAGCGCTGGGCGTGCATTACCCCCATGACGAGCGCTACGATTTCAGCTTCGAATATTGGGATGCCTTCCGGAAGGTCTATGCCGGCGACCGTAGCGGCTACGAAGGAAACTTCGTGAAACTGGCACCGCGCGCGGAAGGCGGCGCACCGATGGGAGTTTGGGCCGGGCCCTACCAGTCGGCGGGGGTTCCGCTCTGGGGCGCGGGCACGTCCGCGCCCGGTGTCGCCCATTCGGTGAAGCTGCTCGATACCTATCTCAGCTTCGCCAATACACCGCCGCTGCTGGGCGAGAAGTTCCGGCGCGTCGGGGCGGAAGCCGAAAAGATCGGGCGCACGCTCGAATACGGCACGCGTCTGCAAATCGTCGTGCGCGAAACCGAGGAAGAGGCCTGGGACTACGCCGAATGGCTGCTCCAGCGCTCCTCGGTTGATCATGCATTGCGCTCGATCCGCATGCGGCTGCCGCCCGGCGAAACGATCGAAACCTATCGCAGTCCCGATCCGCAGATCCAGCGCAATATCGACATCGTCAAGTCAGGCCGCCTGCCGAGTGCCCGCGACCTTGAAGTCTACCCCAACGTCTGGGTCGGACCGGCGTGGTTCGGCTTCGACATCATGGGGCCGGCTGCCGGTACCACGCTGGTGGGCAGCGCGCAGAACGTCGCGGCCCGCATTCGCGAATATGCGGAGCAGGGCACCGATGCGTTCATTCTCTCGGGATTCCCTTTGATTTCCGAGGCGCACCGGGTGGCGGAGCTGCTGTTCCCGCTGCTCGACCTCGATCACGGCTTCGAAGTGCCTTCGCTTCGGGTGCCTTCACTTCGGATGAGTGAACCAAGGCCGATCGCTCCTGTGGAAAAGGCGTTGGAGCAGGCACCGGGCTGACGGGAACCACGCCGAGCGAACGAAGCGGCGGATATATAACGGCAAGGGCATCGCATGGCGACGATCTACTCCCCGAAACCAAGGCAGGCCCATGAAGCGGGTGAACCGGAGGACGGCGCAATCGCCCGGACGCCGGAGCGTTCGAAAGGAGGCATTTCCCTTCCGGCCTGGCTTCCCTGGCTGGGCGGCCGCGTTCTGTCCGGCCTGGCAACTGCCTTGGTGATTTCCCTGCTCGTCTTCGCGGCGACCCAGGCACTGCCGTCCGATCCGGCGCGCGTGATCCTGGGGCCCGATGCAAGCGAGGAGAGCATCCGCGTTCTCCAGCACCAGCTCGGGCTCGATCGCCCGATCCCCGTTCAATATGCGAGGTGGGCGGTGCGCGCCGCGTCGGGCGACTTCGGCGTTTCGCTCGACTCCAGCGTTGCGGCCGGCAAGATCGTGAGCGACCGGCTCGGCAACTCGGCCGTACTTATGGCGATCGTGCTTGTTCTTGCGGTCCCGATAGCTTTTCTCGGCGGAATCGCGCTCGCGATCCGGCGAGACAGCAGGCTCGATCGCTGGACGATGAATGCGGTCATCCTGTTCAAGGCTCTTCCTGCCTTCGTCCTGGCCATCGGCCTCATTCTCCTTCTCTCGACGACGGTCTTCCCGATTCTTCCGGCGGTTTCCCTGCTTGACCCGGCCGTCTCCCCATGGTTGCAGCCTTCCTATCTGGTGCTGCCGGCCCTGACGCTGATCCT
>NZ_DAMDBA010000050.1:0-13391 GCF_032093395.1 Novosphingobium sp. | reverse complement strand
GACGGTCGCGCCGTTCCTGCTGCGGTTGGTGCGCTCAGCCATGATCGAGACGCTGGAGGCGGAATATGTCGCCGCCGCCCGGCTGCGGGGCATTTCCGAGTGGCGGATCGTCTGGACCCACGCAGTGCCCAATGCCCTGGTTCCGGTCATTCAGGGCATTGCCCTGACAAGCCGCCTGCTGCTGGGTGGCGGGCTGATCGTGGAAGTCGTGTTCAGTTATCCCGGCATCGGCAATGCCCTTAACGCCGCCATCGAGATGCGGGACGTGCCGGTCATCCAGGCGATCACGCTGACGATGGCGATCGGCGTGGTGGTCATCAATCTTCTGGCCGATATCGCGACCGTCCTGGTGACGCCCAAACTGCGCACCTCGTCGCGGCCGCGCCTGAGGGCCGGCACGCGCGCAAAACTCAAGCTGAAGGCGGGCGGAGTATGAGCAACGGTCTTTCGAACCTTTACCGCGATCCGCAGTCCCGGCTGGGGCTGGTTCTCGCCGCCACCGTTCTGGTCGTCGCGCTGCTGGGGCCTTACGCAGCCTCGCAGTCGCCGCTCGCTCTGGTGGGACCGACTTATGGCCTGCCGGGCGACGGTTCGCCGCTGGGGTACGATTATCTCGGGCGAGACGTCTGGTCGCGCCTGCTCGCCGGCGGCCGCTCCGTCTTGTGGATGAGCTTCGCGGCTTCCGCCATCGCGCTCGCGGCGGGGGCGATCATCGGCATCGCGGCCGGGCTGTCCCGGCGCGGGATCGATCATGCCGTGGTCTGGGCAACCGACGTCCTGCTCGCGTTCCCCGACCTCATCCTGGTCCTTCTGGTGGTATCCATGTTGGGCCGGGCGCCCTGGCTTATCGTGCTTACCGTGGCGATATCCTTCGTTCCGGGAGTTATCCGTCTGGCGCGCGGCGTCACGCTGGGCGTGGCGTCCCAGGAATACGTCGAGGCGGCAAGGCTGATGGGCTATCCCTGGTGGCGAGTGGTGCTGCTGGAAATCCTGCCGAACATCTCCACGCCGCTGCTGGTACACTTGGGGATCATGCTCACCTGGGCGATCGGTATGCTCTCGGGCCTCAGTTTTCTAGGCTACGGCGTGGCGCCGCCGGCCGCGGACTGGGGATTGATGATCAACGAGAACCGCGCCGGCCTGATGATCCAGCCATGGGCGGTGCTGGCGCCGGTGGCTCTGATCGGCCTGTTCGCGTTGGGCAGCAATCTCCTGGCCGAGGGCATCGCCAGGGCAGGCGCGCGCATTCCTTCGCGGCGCGGACCGAAATCGCGCGCCCGCACGCTCATGCGCGGGATCAAACGACGGGAACGGGAGGAGCGGGCATGAGCGTCGTTCCCTTCGTCAAGAGCCTGCTTCAGGTACGGGATCTGGTCGTATCGCTCGATGACGGCACCTCGATCGTGGAAGACATCGCCTTTTCCGTCGCGCCGGGAGAGATCCTCGGTGTCGTCGGGGAAAGCGGCTCGGGCAAGAGCAGCATCGCGACCGCACTGCTGGGAGATGCGCGCGCCGGCGCGGTGATCTCCGGCGGGTCGGTTTTCGTCGAAGGGCGCGATCTGCTCTCGCTCGACGAGCCTGGCCGGCGACAGATGCGCGGCCCGGTCATTTCGCACGTTGCGCAGGATCCGGCGCTCGCCCTCAATCCCATGCGCCGCATCGGCTCGCTGCTCGAAGAAGTGCTGCGGGTCCACCAGCCCGGACTTTCGCAAGGTGAGCGGCGCCAGCGGATAGCCGAGGCTGCCGCCGACGTCGGCCTTCCGGCGGACGCGGCGTTTCTTCGCCGCTTCCCGCATCAGCTTTCGGGGGGGCAGCAGCAGCGAGTCCTGCTGGCGCTGGCGGTCGTGCTTCGTCCGCGCTTGATCGTGCTGGATGAACCGACGACGGCGCTCGACGTGAGCACCCAGGCGAAAGTCCTGGCAACGGTGCGGGATCTTTGCCGAACGCGAGAGATCGGCGCCGTCTATGTCTCGCACGATCTGGCCGTCGTGCGCGAGCTGGTAGACCGGGTGGTCGTTCTCTACGCGGGACGGATCGTCGAAAGCGGATCTCGGGAACAGGTCTTCGAGGCACCGACCCATCCCTACACGCGCGGGCTGCTCGACGCGGTGCCGGACATTTCCGGAAGGCATGTGTTGCGCGCCATTTCCGGTCATGCTCCGGCACTGCAGGATCGCGGCGAAGGATGTGCCTTCGCGCCGCGCTGCGATCTTCGCAGCGCAAGCTGCAAGGCACGGCCGCCCTTGCGAGACTTCGGCGATCGCCGCCTAGCCGCGTGTCATCATCCCGTTCGCGGCAATCGCGAGGATGTGACCGCGAACGTACGGACGCCGGCCGCAGCGCCGGAAACGAGGTCGGACACGGGGGCGGAGAGGAAAGAGCGGCGCATGCTTGCCATTCTCGAAGAGGTTACGGCCAGCTATGGCGCCAATCAGGTGCTGGCCGATGTGAACCTGTCGCTGCGCGAAGGCTATTGCACCGCGCTGGTCGGGGAAAGCGGTTCGGGCAAAACCACGTTTGCCCGGTCGCTGGTCGGCGCCGTGGAGGATGTGGACGGCGTGTTCTTCTATGATGGCCGTCCGCTCGAC
Organism: Novosphingobium sp.; assembly: GCF_032093395.1. Taxonomy (GTDB): domain Bacteria; phylum Pseudomonadota; class Alphaproteobacteria; order Sphingomonadales; family Sphingomonadaceae; genus Novosphingobium. The sequence continues at coordinate 10,803 of NZ_DAMDBA010000050.1, read as the reverse complement.
CTGGCTGGAAACCGCGACAAGGACTTGCGCCGACGAATTCAGTACATCTTCCAGAATCCGTTCCGCGCCTTGAATCCCCGTCAGACCGTGGGGCAGATCCTGCGAACCGCCGCTTTGCACTTCTTCCCGATCAGGTCTGCCGATGCCGACAAGGAAGTGGCCGAGGTCTTGCGCCGCGTGGCGCTGGCACCGGAACTGGCGCAGCGTTATCCGCGCGATCTCTCCGGTGGGGAGCGGCAGCGGGTGGCGATCGCCCGTGCGCTGATCTGCAAGCCGCAGCTCTTGATCTGCGACGAAATCACATCCGCGCTCGACGTTTCGGTCCAGGCGGCGATCATCGACCTGCTGCGTTCGCTGCAACGGGAGTCGGGATTGACCATCCTGTTCGTTACGCATGACCTGGGCGTAGTGCGGGCGGTCTCCGACTATGTGGCGGTACTCAGGCAAGGGCGCATCGTGGAGCAAGGCCTGACCGGGCATGTGCTGGACGAGCCGCAACATGACTACACGCGCGCTCTGGTCGCCGATTCCCCCCGCCTCCGCGATAGCGCTGCGTAGAGCGACTAAAGCCCAGCTTTGTGTCAATCAAGAATTCTCAACTGTTTTGGTAGACAAATGGTGTTAGCGTCGTTCTCGACAAGTGGAAGCGGACCACCGCACTGGCTTGAGAGCTAGGAGCGACAACCACGGGGCTTCGACATGCGCGATACGATCCTGAAATTCGAAGTTTCCGCCCTGGCGATCCGGGCGCGGACATTCATCTTCTCCGACCCTCGATCGAAAGCGCTTCTGCCTTTGATCGAAAGGACGGCGCCCAGCGACGCAACGATCATGATCACGGGCGAAACCGGGACCGGAAAGGAACTCGTCGCCCGGCACGTCCACCAGCTCAGCGGGCGTGCCGACCGGCCGTTCGTTGCCGTCAACTGCGGGGCATTTTCCGAAACGCTGGTGGAAAGCGAGCTGTTCGGCCACGAGCGCGGGGCTTTTACCGGTGCCCACAATGCGCGCGAAGGCTGGTTCGAGGCGGCTAACGGCGGAACCCTGTTTCTGGATGAGGTGGGTGATCTGCCGCAGCCGCTTCAGGTCAAGCTGCTGCGCGTGCTTCAGGAACGCGAAGTCGTCCGACTGGGCGCCCGGAGACCTGTGAGCCTCGACGTGCGGCTCATCGCCGCGACCAATGTCGATCTGCGCGCCGCCGTAGAGGCCGGACGATTCCGGGAAGACCTTTACTATAGGCTCGGCGTCGTCACCCTCCCGCTGCTGCCGCTGCGCGAACGTCCGGCTGACATCCTACCGCTCGCGCGCCATTTCCTCGGGGTTTATGGAGAGAAGTCCGGCTCGGCCGCGATAGAATTGAGCCCTGATGCCGAGGATGTCGCCTTCCGTTACGCCTGGCCGGGGAACATCCGCGAACTCGAAAATGTGATCCAGCGCGCGACCCTGGTGGCACCGGGCAAACTGATCGAGCCCGAACATCTCGGCCTGCCGAACGACCGTCACGCCAGCGCAACGGAGCTACGGGGAGACCTGCAGGGACTGGAACATGTCCGCTCGACGCTTTCGCAACTCATCGCCGCGGGGGAGCCGGAACTGCTCGACCGGCTGATCGATCTCGCCGTCCGGGAAGCCTATGCGCATTCGAACGAGAACCAGGTCCGCACGGCGCAGGCGCTGGGCGTCACCCGCAACGTGATCCGAACTTATCTGAAGAACGCCGGCCTCATCGGCGACTAGGGCAGTTGCTCCGAGAGCGGCAGGCAAAAGGCCCGCCGCTCCCTTCGCCGCCTTTTATACCGCTTCGGCCGCGCGTTCGTGCAACCGCTGGCGAGCGGCTTCGAGCGGTCGTGCGTCCACCCATTCCGACAGCGCGAAATCGCGGTCGAGGAGGTTGTGGACGTACATGAAAGTCTTCTGCTGTTCGAACAGGGCGAGCCGCTCTTCGGAGAGATCGGGGTGCAGGTCGGCCAGCGTCGCGTCGCTATAGGCGCGGGCGACGCCTTCGGCGCCGGCTCGGGTTTCTCCTTCCAGGAGTTCGCGCACTTTCTGCTGGTTGGTCCCGGCCCAGTCGGCCGCCGCCAGGGTGCGTTCGAGGAACCGCACGACGAGGTCGAAATGATTGTCGAGCAGATCCTGATGCACGGTGATCGGTCGCGGGGTGCCGTTGTTCACGCGCCAGCGGCGCTCCGGGAGCGTGTCAAGGTCGATGCCGACTTCCAGGCCCAGGCGCTTGGCCGCGTCGATAGCGGAGGCACCCTTGGCATAGACAGCATCGACCCGCCCCTCGACAAGATCGACAAGCCCGCTCCATAGCGACTGGAGCTGAACGCGAGGATCGCCCTGAGGTGCGGTGCGCGCCGCCACCTCGACGAAGTGGACATCGTCGAACGTCAGTCCGGCATAGGCCAGCGCGCCCTTGATGCCGTGCAGGGTCATGCCGCGCGCGATACTGGAACCGCGCACATGCGCGGCGTCCGGCTTGTCCGTCCAGCCCGGCAGGGCGATGCGCTTGCCCTTGAGGTCTTCCGGACGGGCGATACCGGAATCCGGACGGACGAGGATCACTTGTGCCTCGTCGATCCAGGTGAGGCCGATCAGCCGGCTCGGCGCCCCTTGCGCACGCGCGGCAATGGCCAGCAGATTGCCCCCCTCGCGGATGAGCGAGGGAAGCTCGTGGTCGTAGTGATGGCGGGCAAGGTCGGAACCGCGGTTATCCTGCAAGGTAGAGACGGCGATCCCGTCCGGCGCGAACTCCGCGTCAAGCCAGCCCAGCTTGTAGGCAAGGCCCGTGGCGGTGGGGACGGGGCAGCGGGTGAACCAGATCGTGTCGATGGCTTGCGTCATGATAGCCTCCTTCAGGCGCGTTGGAATTACCAGCGATAGGTGAGAGTGGCGGAATAGAAGCCGCCAAGGGGATTGACCGGACTGTCCTGCACATAGGCGACCGAGGAGAACGGCCAGCGAGAGGTGGCGTTCTTCGGCAATTGTGCTGGCTTGGCATCGAACAGGTTGTTGACGTTGAGGCGCAGGCCGAGCCGGTCGGTGAAATCGTAGCCCGCTTCGAGATCGGCGACGAAGATATTGCCCACGTTCACCAGTTCGATGGTGTTCGGGCCGGTCGTTTGCGTCAGCGTGTAAGAGCGGTTGATCTTACCGTAGTAGGTGCCGCGCAGCCCGAGCGAGAAGGGGCCGGACTCCCAGTTCACCGAGCCGATCGCCTTGAGGCGAGGCGCCCGGTAGAGGATTTGCGCCTGCGTGGTGGACGAGATCAGCACGATGTTGAACCGCTGGAGAACATCCGGCGTCTCCGCGACGTCTAGCAGTTTCGTCTTGTTGTAGTTGCCCGCAAGGCTCCAACGGATCGCGCCGGGGCCGGCGTCTATCTTGCCGTCCAGCACCACGTCGACACCGCGTGTCCGCGTGGTGCCTGCGTTGATGAGGTAGGAGATGCTGTCGTCAGGCCCGAACGTGGGCGAGGCGGCCTGTACCAGCACGCCCGAGCCCGGATGGGTGGACTCACGAAAGGCGCCGATCTGGGAGATACGGTCCTTCACGCGGACCTGGTAGAGATCGACCGTGAAGTTCACGTTGCTGACCGGCTGTGCAACGAGCCCGAAACTGAAGTTGGTCGAACGTTCGGGCTTGAGCGGCCTCGCGCCTAGCGCCTGCGCCTCCGGCGAGCTGACCGACAGGATATGGTTGGTCTGGTTCACCGTCACGTTGGTCTGGCGGAAGGTCAGCGCGGCGAGGGCGGGTGCCTGAAAACCGGTGCTGGCGGTGCCGCGAAGGGCAAGGCCGGGGACGATCTCGTAGCGCCCCGACACCCGGCCGGTCAGCACGTCTCCGGCACGCTGGTAGCGTTCGTAGCGCGCTGCAAGATCGAGCGTGGCCTGTTCGCTTGGACGCAGCGATAGTCCGGCATAGACGGCATAGGAATTGCGGTTGTCTCGCGCCGCATCCTCGGGCCGGACGCCGGTGTCCGCCTGGGAGCCGGAGTCCGAAAGCGAAATCGGCCGTCCCGCGTTGGGTCCATCGAGGATGGGCTGACCGCCATAGCCCCAGGACTGTTCTTCGCCGGCGGTGCGTCGATACGTTTCGCGGCGGAACTCGGCGCCGAACGACCAGTCCGTGCCGAACCCGAACAGCCCGTCCTCGGTGCTCTTGCGGATATCGAGGTTCGAGGTCCACGCCGTGTAGCGATAGTTGCCGAGGAAGAAGTCGGTCTCGCTCTGAAGTCCGTAACTGGGGCTGACGGAATCATAGACATAGGTGTCGATATCGTCCTGTCCGTAACCGCTGCTGAGATCCCAGTTCCAGCCGTTGCCGATCTCACCGCGAAGACCGAGCAAGGCGGAGAAGTCGTTTTCGACCACGCCGCTGTAGGGTGTGAATCCGTCCGGATAGATCGCCCTCACGTTCTGGTCGCGCGAGGGGAAGCGGTAGTGCTGCGGCGACCGTCCTTTGCGCCAGGAATAGTCGCCGAAGCCGTAGAGTTCGAGGTCGTCTCCGAGGGGGAGCCCCAGGTCGGCGGTGAACGAGGCGAGTTGCGCCCTCGGCACGCCGCCCGCCGCGCCAAAGATTCTGCGGCGATCGACCGTCGCTTCGCGCGGATCGGGCGTGGCGCCAGTGGGCAGCGTGGGTGCGGTGGAGGCATTGCCAGCGGGCAGCACGGGATTGCCTGCGGCATTGCGCGGGAAGTAGAACAGGATGTTGTCCGGCACGTCGCCGTCGGCGAACAACGGCTTCTGGTCCACGTACTGCCCGGAGAGGTAGAGGTGCCCGCCGTCTCCCAGCCGGAGGCCGGCGCCGGCGTCGTATTGCTGGAGCCAACCGCCGCCCTGGTAATATTGCCCGGCGCGCGCACTGACCTCCCCGCCTTCGGCGGATTTGCGGGTGATGATGTTGATGACACCTGCAATCGCATCGGAGCCGTAGAGCGCCGAAGCGCCATCGCGAAGCACTTCGACCCGGTCGATCGTGTTCAGCGGAATGAGGCCGAGATCGACCGCCGCGACGCCCACGTCGTTGACGCCGAGCCGCGCAGTGACGTGGCGGCGCTTGCCGTTGATGAGTACCAGGGTGTGGCCGCTGCTCAGGCCGCGCAGCTGACCCGCGCGGATGAAGGTATTGATGCCGTAGCCCGGCATATTGGGTACGTTGAACGAAGGCAGGGTATCGTTGAGAGTTTGCAGGAGGCTGGCCTGGTTCGCCTGCCGCAGGGTTTCGGACGGCAGCACGTCGATCGGAGTCGGGCTGTTCTCCACCGTGCGTCCTGCGCTTCGGGCACCGGTTACGACGATATTGCCGGGTGCCTCCGCGCTTTCCACTTCGGAGGCAATGACTTCGGCCTTCGCCGTAACGGACAGTACCAGGGCCGAAATAGCCGACCCAAGCAGGAAGTATCTTTTCGTGGAATTCATGCCAAATGCTCCGAACCGCTGTTTTTCTGTCAGTCTTGCGGTTCGCGCAGCGATCGACCTCATCGGTTCTACTGCGCGGTCGCCCCGCAGAGACGTACATTGCAAGGTACGGGCCAAACTGCGCCGCCTCCTGCAAACGCATGAAAAAACGTGATTTTTCGCGAATTGGAATGGGGTGCTCTACGTGCTCTGCACCATTGGCAGCAATTGACTGGAGCGGATGTATCAATATCAGCAGTATTGCTTGCTGACTATACAGCTATGAATTGAAACTCGCTATGTACTTTCCACCAAATGGAAACACTTTGGCAATAAAGCGGCCGAGTATGTCTCACAGAGTGGCGTCGACGGTGGGCGATCGTTCGATTATCCGCTCCTGCTGACCGTCGGTGACAATGCCGCTTTGGCGCTCGTAGGCCTCGTAAAGCCGTGCATAGGGGCCTTGCAGCAGCGTCAGTTCCGCATGGCTGCCAAGTTCGACGACTTGTCCGTCACGGATCACCGCAATGCGATCGGCATCCCGGATCGTCGCGAGACGATGGGCGATGACGATGGCGGTGCGTCCTTCGCAGAGGCGGCGAAGCGCGCGCTGGATCATACGTTCGGTGTGAACGTCGACTGCCGAGGTAGCCTCGTCGAGGACCAGCACCGCCGGATCGGTCAGGTAGGCACGGACGAGACAGACGAGCTGCCGCTGACCATGGCTGAGGTTCGCCCCGAGCGGGCCGACTTGCGTCTGATAGCCGAAGGCCAGTCTTCCCAGCACTTCGTCGGCATCGAGGGCGCGCGCGGCCTCTATCAGATCTTCGTCCGGGGCATCGGGGCGGGCCTGCCGCAGATTGTCGAGAACCGTCCCGCTGAACAGGACGTTATCCTGCAGGACTACGCCGACATGGCGGCGCAAATCGGCTTGCCGCATGTGCTTCACGTCGATCCCGTCGATCAGCACCTGCCCGGTCTGTGCCTCGTAGAAGCGCGTGAGAAGTTGGACGAGCGTGCTCTTGCCGTGCCCGGTCGCACCAACCACGGCAACGACCTCGCCCGCGTGGATGTGCAACGAAAGATCGTGCAGCACTTGCGGGAGAACGCCAGGCGAATAGGAGAAGCCGACCGAACGAAACTCCACGTCGCCGCGCATCGAGGAGACCTGTACCGGATCGTCCGCATCGAGGATGTCTGGCCGGGTATCCAGCAGCAGGAAGATGCGCTGAGCCGAGGCAGACCCGGAGGCGTAGCGTTCGAACAGGTCGTTCAGGTCCTGTAGCGGCCCGAGGAACAGCATGACATAGAACAGGCTCTGGGCAAGCTGACCCAGCGTGATCTGGCCTTCCAGCAGCCCGTAGCTGCCTACCAGCAGGATCATCGCCATGCCCGCCGCATTGAGCAGTCCGCTCAGCGGCGCGAACCAGCCCGAACGCATGTTGCCCCGCACCAGCGCGCCGTCGAAATCCGAGAGCAGTTCGCGGTAGCGCCGCCGGTTGGGTTCCTCGCGCACGAGCTGCTGGATCATGCGCACCCCGGACACGGTCTCCACAAGATGCGAGGTGAAGCGGCTGCGGTTTTCCGCCACCACGGCCCAACTGCGCTGCGAGACACGTTTGAACAGCCAGGTGCCGACTACGAGAAACGGCACCACGCCTGCCAGCGCGAGCAGCAGCAGCGGCGACATCAGCCACAGCATCAGCGCGGCTCCGCCAAAGCGGAGCACGGCCGAGAGCATGTCCGGCGGCCCTTGCACCAGCAGGGCTTCCAGCGCATCGACGTCGCGGTCTGCGCGCGAGAGGATGCGGCCTGCCTTGGTGCGATCGAAATAGCCGACGCTAAGGGCCTGGATGTGCTCGAAGATCCGGATGCGCAAGTCGTTCAGCACACGAAGCGCGGCGGAGCCGGCCAGGTAACTGGAAAGGCCGGCGAAGACGAAGCGGGCCAGCCATGTCGCAGCAAGGCCTATGCTCAGCCATGCGAGCAGCCCTTCATCGAGCGTCCAGCCGTTCGGTCCCTCGACCAGTCCATGGTCGAGCAGTTGCCCGACGAACCAGGGTCGGACGAAGACGATGCCGACGAGCAGCGTCTCGAGCGCGAAGACGGCGGCCACTTGGCGGCGGACAGGCCCGAGCAGGGGGACGAGGCGGCGGAACATGCTTCGGTCGAGCGCATTGCGCGCCAGCATTTCCTCGATTTCGATGTCGCTGAGGACGCGTTTGTTGTCAGGCAGCGGCACGGTCTATTCCCAGAAGGTCGCGGTAGAGCGGGTCGAGCAGGAGGTCTTCATGCCTACCCGCAGCGGCGATACGGCCATTGGCCAGGACCGCACTCCGGTCGGCGAGCAGGACGGAGGACAGCTTGCTGGTGATGAGCAGGACGGTCATCGGTCCGCCGTGCGCGGCGCGAAGCGCGCGGATGTTGCGCAACACGGTGCGTTCGGTCACGGCGTCGAGCGCGCTGGTGGCATCGTCGAGGACGAGGATGTCCGGGGCGGCGAGCAGGGCGCGGGCAAGGCACAGGCGCTGACGCTGGCCGCCGGAAAGAGTTACGCCGCGATCGCCGATGCGGGTTTCCAGCCCATCCGGCAGGCGCTCCAGCAGTTCACCGGCCCCGGCGAGGCGGAGCGCCTCGACCAGCGCACTATCATCGGCCTCAGGGGCCGCTGCGCGCAAGTTGGCGGCGAGGGTGTCCGAGAAAAGGAAGATGTCCTGCGGCACGACATGGACCCGGCGGCGCAGACCGGACAGGTCCAGGCCGCGAACGTCGTGCCAGCCGATGGCCTCGGAGCCGATCGAGACGGCGCCGCCGCTGACGTCGGCAAGGCGCGGCAACAATGCCGCAAGCGAGCTTTTTCCCGAACCCGTGGCCCCTACCAAAGCCACGATCCGGCCCGGCTCCAAGATCATGCTGCAATCGTCGAGAATGGCCGTCTCACCGCCCGGTGCCAGCAGCCGCACCGCATCCAGGCGGAAACCGAGCGCTCCCTCGGGAAGCGCTTCACTGCCGCCGACGATGGCGGGCTGTTGGTCGAGCAAATCCCAGATGCGCGCGGCCGAAGCGCGGGCGTCGGCGAAGATGCGCATCACGCGGCCGACCGTCTCGACCCTGAAGACCAGAGTGGTAGCGATCAGCAGTGCGGAAACCAGCTCGCCCACGCCCAGCTTGCCGGCTGCGACGAGATGCGCGCCGTAACCCATGATCCAGACGTGCCCAAGTGCCACCACCGCCTGCGGGATCGGGATACGCGAACTGCACCAGGCCAGCGCATGGCGCGACTGGTCCAGGAAGAACCCGACATGGCCCCGGAACTTGCGAATGCGGCCTTGCTCCAGCCGGAACGACTTGATGACGCGAACGCCGCCAATGCCTTCGGACAGATCCTGGTTGACCTGATCGTAAGCGTCGCTGACGTTGCGGTCGAGCACGACAAGAGTGTCGGTCTGCCGGACAAAGATCCAGAAGCCGAGCAGGGTGAGAAGAAACGGTACGAGGCCCAGCAGCGGATCGTACCAGAACAGCAGGCCCATGGCGGCGGTCACCACCAGGGCCGTTTCCACGGTCTGTCGCCAGAAGGCGACCAGGGCATCGCGCAGCTTGTCGGCATCGCGGGTGGTGCGGGTGATCATCTCCCCCATGCCGTGCTGCCAGTGATAGCCGAGATGAAGCGTCTGCACCTGGACCAGAATGCGCTCGCGCAGGGTGGAGAGCAGCGCCTGACTGGCGCGAATGCTGCACATCCCCGAGATATACTGAAGCACGCCGCGTCCCGCCGCCAGACCGACCAGAAGCGCGGTCCAGTGCCAGGCGACGCTGAAGTCGATCGTGCCGTCGGCCAGGCGCGTGGCCGCCTTGCCGCTGTTCACGGCGTCCAGCGCCCGGCCGACGAGCCATTGCTGGAGCGCCAGGCTGAGGTGGATCACACAGAAAAGCGCGAACGTGGCCGTGAACAGCACCGGGATCGTCCGGTAGAGAGCAAGGCTGCGCAGCAGGGGATAGGCGGCGAGCGGAGACGAGCCGCCGGGCTCCGCCTTCTGGGCGGCCACGGGCTTCAGGTTTGTCATCGGCGCTGCGTCAGTCCGGATTCGAGGGGCTCGGGCGGCGGATGGCCACAGCGGAGTACTCATGAGGCGGAACGCCGTTCAGATAGTAGTCGCCGATGTGATGCAGGCGCCAGCGGATCGGATCGTGGGTGGTATGGACGCGCACGTCGGCCCAGAATCGGTCGAGGTTGAACTTGCGGTACGACGAACTGGCGCCGAGCAGGGAGAACATGTCGCTGGAGATCAGCAGTGCTGCCTCGTCCGTCTTCACACGCGCGGCTGCGACGGCGAGTATCAGTTCGTCATCAAGTTCGCTCGGCCGCCCTTTGGCGTTGTATTCGTCGTAGAGTTCGGCGGCATCGCGCAGCAGCGATTCCGCCACGCGCAGCGCCACCGCATAGTCGCCGATGCGCTTGATGATCAGCGGCTCCTGCACTGCTCTCTCCACCTCGGCATCGATCCAGACGTTGGAATTGTTGTTGAGGTAATGGATCGCCGCTTCGAAGGCGCCGCGCGCGATGCCGGCGTCGATCGCGGCGTGGTTGATCTGCGCCCAGGTCAGGCCGGTCCGTTCCGGCTTCTGCGGCACACCGGCCACAGGCAGGTTGACCTGCCAGTCCTCCAGCACCAGATCGACGAAGCGCACGCCGCCGCTCACCGAGTGACGCTGGCCAAAGGAATGCCAATCGTCGTCGAGGACGAGACCCGGCGTGTCGCGGTGGACCAGGAAACCGATCTGGCCGTCCTCGGTCTTCGCGCCCGAAGATATCCATTCGGCCAGGTAGCTGCCGGTGGCATAGAACTTGGCGCCGTTCACCACCCACTTGCCGTCCGCGTTGCGGCTGGCGGTTGTGCGGATGTCGAACTTGTGCTTGCCGCCCACTTCGGCCGCGGCATGGCCCAGGCGCTTGCCGGCGGCGACATCGGCGATGACCCGGCGGCGCAGTGCGTCGTCGGGGCGGCGCAGGATACCGCGCAGCATCATGTTGTGGATCTGCACCAGCTGCCCGACGCCGCCGTCCGCAGCCGAGATGATACGCGTTATCTCGACGATCGTCGCCACCGAAGCGCCGATGCCGCCCTCCTCGGGCGAGAGCGCCACCGTCGTGATGCCCGAGCGCTCGAGGATCGCCGCCTGTTCGTGCGGGATGCGGTGCCGCTCGGCCGGATCCGCGGAAATCGCGGCGATCAACGCGGCGGCTTCGTGTGCGGCGGAGATCGCGGCGGCTTCGTCGGTAAAGCGCGGGGCGGAAGGACGCTCGCGATCGAGCAGGTCGTTGGCGGGCTCTACGCTCACAGCGCGTTCTCCTTGGTGGCGCTATTGGTCGCTATGGCGATTTCCTGCTGGCGCAGCCGGG
>NZ_DAMDBA010000049.1:28653-37822 GCF_032093395.1 Novosphingobium sp. | reverse complement strand
ATATCGGCCGCCAGCAGAATGCCGATCCGCGCTGGATCCTGCCGCTGCTGTGTCGTCGCGGTCACGTTACCCGCAATGCGGTGGGCCAGATCCGCATCATGGCGAACCAGACCTACTTCCAGATTCCGCGCGCCCAGGCGGATCAGTTCGTGCGCGCTGTCGAACGCACCGCGAACGAGGACAGCGGCGATGTGGAAAACACCATCCGCATCGAACAGGCGCAAGACACCCCGCGCGAAGTCGGTCGCGAACGTCGCCGCGAAGGTCCGCAGGGCCGTGGCCGCAAGCCGCACGGCGGTCGTGAGGACGGACCTCGCGGCAGCTACCAGCCGCGTCCGACCGGTGGCGCCCGTCCGGAACGCAGCGGCGGCGGCAAGCCGTTCCACAAGAAGCCGAAGAAGGGCAACTGGTAAGCCCTTCCGGACGAACGAACAGAAAAAGGCGGGGCTCGATCCCCGCCTTTTCTTTTTGTGGCCATATGTTTCGTGCGGGAAGGGCTGCACCAGCCCGACGCCTCAAACGTCGAGGCCAAGCACCTCGATCGCTTCTTCCTGTCCGTTGAAGTCGACGAGATCGCCTACTTCCGCGCCGAGCAGCGCACGCGCGAGCGGCGCGGTGAAGGCCAGCGCACCCCGTGCCGGATCGGCTTCGTCATGGCCGACGATGTGGACTTCGCGCTCCTTGCTGTTCAGGCTGAAGCGTACTCGATGCCCGAACATTGCCCGGTCGCCCGAGGGTGCGGGTTGAACTTCCGCCGTAGCCAGACGCCTGCGCCAATAGCGCAAGTCGCGCTTGGCGGCGTTCAGCTCGGTTTCCTCGGCCAGAACCGGAATTTTCGTCTCGAGTGCGGCTATCCGCTCGTCGATCAGTGCGCGACCCGCAGCCGTGACAAGGTTCGGGCCGGGCGGTATCGGCACTTCGAACTTGGGTTCGAGATGCTCCTCGTCGCCGTCCCGCCGAAAGGCGACGCTCATGCGCCGCCGCCCATGTATTCCTCCATGGCCGCGCTGGCTTCGAACCAGCCGAGTTCGGCCGTTTCCAGTTCCTCGGCGGCGAGGGTGCGGCGCTTGCCGATTTCGCCCAGCCCCAGCTTCGCAAGGTCGCCCTTGGCCGAGGACGGGTCCGCCAGCACGGCGTCGAGCATTTCGAGATTTTGCTGGATACGCTTCATGCGCGTCTCGGTTTCGGAAACCTTCTTGCGCAGGGCCTTGAGTTCCTCGCGGGCGACGGCGCCGTTCTTGCGGGCGGGCTTGTTCTCGGCCTGCTTGTCGGCGGCCTTGGGCTGGTTCCGGCCCAATACGAAGTCGATGTAGTCCTCCATCGATCCGTCGTAGTTCTCGGCCGTTCCCTGATCGACGAGCACCAGGCGGTCGGCCGCCAGTTCGACCATGTGGCGATCGTGGCTCACCAGGATCACGGCGCCGGCGAAATCGTTGAGTGCCTGCACGAGTGCTTCACGCGCATCGACGTCGAGGTGGTTGGTCGGTTCGTCGAGGATGAGCATGTGCGGCGCATCGCGCGTGACCAGCGCCAGCGCCAGGCGCGCGCGCTCTCCGCCCGAAAGCGTGCCGATCCCGGCCGTCGCGCGGGGGCCGGAGAAGCCGAAGCGGCCCAGCTGTCCGCGCACCGCGACAGGCGGCTTGTCCACCATCGCACGGGTCATCAGTTCGAGCGGGGTCGAATCGGAGGGCAGTTCCTCCACCTGGTACTGCGTGAAGTACCCGATGCGGATCTTGGGCGAGAAGGTCAGCGAACCTTCCATCGGCTCCAACTGGCGGGCGAGCAGGCGCGCCAGGGTCGTCTTGCCGTTGCCGTTGCGGCCGAGCAGGGCGATGCGGTCCTCGGGATCGATGCGCAAGTTCAGGCGGCGCAGGATCGGCTTGTCCGCTTCGTAGCCCACGGAAGCGAGGTCGAGCGTCACCAGCGGCGGGCGCAATTCGTCGGGGCTGGGGAAATCGAAGCTCAGCGAGGAGTCCTCGGCCATGGCGGCGATCGGCTGCATCCTTGCCAGCATCTTGGCGCGCGACTGTGCCTGCTTCGCGGTGGAGGCGCGGGCGGAATTGCGGGCGACATAGTCTGCCAGCTTCTTGCGCTGGGCATCCTGATTCGCCCGCGCGGCGGCGGCCTGCGCGGCGCGTTCGGCACGGATGCGCTCGAAACTGTCGTAAGTGCCGGGATAGAGCGTCAGCTTGCCCTGCTGGAGATGCAGGATGTGATCGACCACGTTGTTGAGCAAGTCGCGCTCGTGGCTGATGACGACCAGCGTCTTGGGGTAGGTCTGGAGGAAGTTCTCCAGCCAAAGCGTGGCTTCGAGATCGAGGTGGTTCGAAGGCTCGTCGAGCAGCAGTACGTCGGGCTGCGAGAACAGCAGGCCGGCGAGCGCCACGCGCATCTTCCAGCCGCCGGAAAAGCTGTCGAGCGGGCGGTTCTGCATGTCCTCGTCGAAGCCGAGGCCAACGAGAATGCGGGCGGCACGCGCTTCGCCGGTGTAGGCGTCGATCGCAATCAGCCGGTCGTGAAGGTCGCCCAGGCGGTTCGGGTCGACGCAGGTTTCGGCTTCCGCGAGGAGGGACATGCGCTCGGCATCGGCATCGAGGACTGCCTGAAGTGCGGTCACGTCGCCTGCGGGAGCTTCCTGCGCGATATAGCCCAGGCGTGCGCGGCGCGGCATGTCCACCGAGCCTTCGTCGGGTTCGAGTTCCCCGATGATCGCTTTCACCAAAGTGGACTTGCCTGCGCCGTTGCGGCCGATCAGGCCCACCTTGCCGTCCTTGGGAATGGTGACAGCGGCCTGGTCGAGGATTGTGCGCCCGCCAAGGCGGACGGTAATGTCGCGGATAGTCAGCATGGGGGAGCGCCTAGAGGATTTTGCGCGCAGTTGGAAACATCTTCCGAACTTGTTCGCTATAAGGCGCTATGTTCACCGGTGAACGTGCCGAAGACCCGTCCCAAGACCTGTGCCGAAGTTATCAACACCTCTATGCCCCGCCTTGCGATGACAGGTTCTGTTACGGCCTGTTCGCGAACTGGGCGAATCGGTTATCAATTTAGCTTGCAACGCAGAATCACTTATGATTCTATCGCTTTTCATGAGGGCCAACTCTTCCGTCATGCGTCAGGACGCCAGCCTTGCCAAGGAACGCCTGGTTCAGGGCATCGCGCTTGCGCTGCTCCTGCTGATGGGCACGTTCGTGATCGCCGGCCCAAGCGGACTGATCGCCTGGACCGAGAATCAGCACATGCTGGAAGAGCGCCGCGAAAAGCTGGCTGAACTTCGGATTACCCGCGATCACCTGAAGAACCGGGTAGGTCTGCTCGATCAGAACCACGTCGATCCCGATCTGGCTGGCGAATTGCTGCGCAGCAATCTGAACGTGGCGCGCCCCGACGAAATGGTGATGCTCCTCGACAAGTAGGAGCTGGCCGCAGGTGAAAACACCTGCCGCATCAGGTCAAATCGAGGTCAAATGTGGCCACTCTGTTGCGGGCGGCCATAATTTTTGTGCCACCTGGGGCAAATTTCCTTCATCGCGCTTTTGATTTCCGCTGGGCGTCCTATAAGCGGCCCGAAATCAATCGCACCAACGATGGGGAGTCCCGTTGCCCAAAGCCAAGACTGACGCCGGGTCCGGCGTCGAGCAAGCCGTAACACCGGCACTGGACGAAGACTTCGCGCTGCACAGCCTCCAGGAGGCACTCGCGGCCGATCGGCGCTACACGCCGAACAAGGAAGAGCTTCTCAACCTTTACGAGCAGATGGTTCTCATCCGCCGTTTCGAAGAACGCGCAGGCCAGCTTTACGGCCTGGGCCTGATCGGCGGCTTCTGTCACCTTTACATCGGCCAGGAAGCCGTTGCCGTGGGCCTTCAGTCCGCGCTCGATTCCAACCGCGATTCGGTGATCACCGGCTATCGCGACCACGGCCACATGCTTGCCTACGGTATCGACCCGAAGGTGATCATGGCCGAACTGACCGGCCGCGAAGCCGGTATTTCGCGCGGCAAGGGCGGTTCCATGCACATGTTCAGCGTGGAGCATAAGTTCTACGGCGGACACGGCATCGTCGGCGCGCAAGTGTCGCTCGGCGCGGGTCTGGCCTTTGCGCACAAGTACCGTGAAGACGGCGGCGTCGCGATGGCCTACTTCGGCGACGGCGCGGCCAACCAGGGCCAGGTCTACGAGAGCTTCAACATGGCGGCTCTCTGGAAGCTGCCGATCATCTTCGTGATCGAGAACAACGGCTATGCCATGGGCACCGCCGTGAAGCGCGGTTCGGCCGAAACGCACTTCTATCGCCGCGGCACCGCGTTCCGCATCCCAGGGATGCAGGTGGACGGCATGGACGTGCTGGAAGTCCGCAAGGCTGCCGAAGTGGCGCTGGAATATGTCCGTGCGGGCAACGGTCCGGTTCTCATGGAACTGAACACCTACCGTTATCGCGGCCACTCGATGTCCGACCCCGCGAAGTACCGCAGCCGCGAGGAAGTGCAGGACGTTCGCGAGAAGCGCGATCCGATCGAGCACGTGAAGCAGGATCTGGCCGCGCTTGGCGTGGACGAGGCCGCGCTGAAGGAAATCGACAAGCGCGTGCGCGCGCAAGTCGCGGAATCAGCCGACTTCGCGGAAAACTCGCCCGAGCCGGAACCCTCTGAACTCTATACTGACGTCCTGGTGGAGCGCTACTGATGGCGATCGAACTTAAGATGCCGGCGCTCTCTCCGACGATGGAAGAGGGCAAGCTTGCCCGCTGGCTGGTCAAGGAAGGCGACGAAGTCGCTTCCGGCGATATCCTCGCCGAAATCGAGACCGACAAGGCGACGATGGAATTTGAAGCCGTCGACGAGGGCACCGTCGGCAAGATCCTTGTGGCCGAAGGCACCGAGGGCGTGAAGGTCGGCACGGTCATCGCCGTGATCGCCGGTGAAGGCGAAGACGCTTCGGCAATCTCGGCTGAGGCCCCCAAGTCGGAGGCTGCCGAAGCCCAGTCCAATGCGCCGCAGAACAAGCCTGCCGACAGCGGGACTGCGCAGCTGGTGGTGGATGTCCAGACGAAGAAGGACCCCGAAGTCCCCCACGGCACCAACATGAAGACCTCGACCGTCCGCGAAGCGCTTCGCGACGCGATGGCCGAGGAAATGCGCCGTGACGATCGCGTCTTCGTGATGGGCGAGGAAGTGGCCGAGTACCAGGGCGCCTACAAGGTCACCCAGGGCCTGCTCGAGGAGTTCGGTCCGCAGCGCGTGATCGATACCCCGATCACCGAATACGGCTTTGCGGGTATCGGCACCGGCGCCGCCATGGGCGGCCTGCGTCCGGTCATCGAGTTCATGACGTTCAACTTCGCCATGCAGGCGATCGACCACATCATCAACTCGGCCGCCAAGACCAACTACATGTCTGGTGGCCAGATGCGCTGCCCGATCGTGTTCCGTGGTCCGAACGGTGCGGCCGCTCGCGTCGGCGCTCAGCACTCGCAGAACTATGGTCCGTGGTACGCCAACGTGCCGGGTCTGGTCGTGATCGCGCCGTTCGATGCCTCGGATGCCAAGGGCCTGCTCAAGGCCGCCATCCGCAGCGACGACCCGGTCGTGTTCCTCGAGAACGAACTGGTCTACGGTCGTTCGTTCGAACTGCCCGAACTCGACGATCACGTCCTGCCGATCGGCAAGGCGCGCATCATGCGGGAAGGCAAGGACGTGACGATCGTGTCCTATTCGATCGGCGTCGGCCTTGCGCTCGAGGCCGCGGAGCAACTGGCCGGTGAAGGCATCGACGCCGAAGTCATCGACCTTCGCACCCTGCGCCCGCTGGACAAGGCAACCGTCCTGGCCAGCCTCGCCAAGACCAACCGCATGGTCGTGGCCGAAGAAGGCTTCCCGGTCTGCTCGATCGCTTCCGAGATCATCGCGATCTGCATGGAAGAAGGCTTCGACGACCTCGACGCCCCGGTCGTGCGCGTCTGCAACGAAGACGTGCCGCTGCCTTACGCCGCCAACCTCGAAAAGCTGGCGCTGATCGATACGCCGCGCATCGTCGAGGCGGTCCGCAAGGTCTGCTACCGCTGATTCTTGCATCGATCGGGCGAGAGCCTCGATAAACGGGACGGCGGCGAAGCAGGGGCTTCGCCGCCGTCTTGCGTTACGGGGTTGCACGATCGGGCCTGGGAACTAGAGAGGCCGGGTGTCAGAGCCATCCGTCCCCGCAAGCCGTCCCGAAGACCTGCTCCTGCCCGCCTTGCCGCAGACCATGCGGCTTGCGCTGGCTTATGCGCCCGCGCCCGCACGGTTGCCTACGCTCTCTCTGCTGGCTCTGGACCAGCGTCTCGCGGGGCTGCTTCGCCACTCGCGCGAGCCGATGATGGCGCAGATCCGTCTGGCCTGGTGGCGCGAGACGCTCGATCGCGACGCCGCAAAATGGCCGGAAGGAGAGCCTCTGCTGGCGGCGCTGCGGAGCTGGAACGGGGCGCATCGCGCGCTCGTGCCGCTGGTGAATGGCTGGGAAGCGCTGACGGGAGAAGCGCCGCTTGCTCCGGAAGCCCTGGAGGAAATGGTGAACGGTCGCGCTGCGGCCTTCGCGGGGTTGGCTGCTGCATTGGGCCGTGACGGCGAGGCGGAAGCCGCGCGTGGCCTGGGACGCCGCTGGGCATTGGCAGATCTTGCCACCAAGCTGAACCATCCGGGTGAGAGCGTGGTCGTGCGCCGTCTGGCCCAGGCCGAACAGGGGCGTTCACCGCGCG
The DNA here is from genome assembly GCF_032093395.1 of Novosphingobium sp. Lineage (GTDB taxonomy): Bacteria > Pseudomonadota > Alphaproteobacteria > Sphingomonadales > Sphingomonadaceae > Novosphingobium. Next base: position 31,086 of record NZ_DAMDBA010000049.1, on the reverse strand, counting down.
TTTCGCGGGCGCTACGGCCGCTTGCGGTCCTCGAAGCGCTGGCACGGGACGCGCTGGCCGAAAACGGGCCCGGAAACGGACGGGGCTCGGCCCGGAAGGTGTTTATGGCGATGCGGATCGGCCTGCTCGGTCGCTGATTTTGCCTGGATAACAGACATGTAATTTCCTGGAGAGCCCGAGCGAGGAGATAAGCCGCGCGCGATTTCAGGGAGTTTCGCGATGCAGCGCTTCATTCTGGGCGGGGTGACGGCTTTCGTGATGCTGTCTATCGGACTGTTCTGGTGGCAGGGACGCGCCGAAGTGGAGCGGGCGGCGCCGCCGCCGCAGGCTGCCATCGAGGCGCCGGATCCGCAGGAAGTGCCAAGCGCCGATCTCTCGGACATTGCCGGACCGGATCTGCCCGAAGCAACCGAGCAGACACGCGAGCAGCGGCGTTTCGGCCGCTACGACCGCGATCGCGACGGTCGGATCACCCGCAATGAGATGCTGTCCACGCGGGTCGACGGTTTCCGCAAGCTCGACCGGGACGGCAACAACCTGCTCACTTTCGAGGAATGGGCGGTCGCCACCGTCACGAAGTTCGACGGGGCCGATGCCAACCAGGATCAATGGCTTTCAACGGCTGAATTCCGCAAGACGGCACCGCCTCCGGTCAGGGCCAAGCCCAGGCCGAAGTGCGTTTGCAAATCCTAGCGTGAGATAGCCTCCAAGGGGTCGTCCCGGACTTGATCCGGGGACCGGTGTGGGTCTTTAGACGCGACCTCGCGGCAGGACGTTACACGCCTGCCGGAAGACTCGCGCCTCAAGTTTTGCCAGCGGTCCCGGATCAAGTCCGGGACGACGCCGCAAACTACATCTTAGTCGGCGAGCGTCAGGCCTTCCAGCCAGGGCGCGATCTCAAGCTTGGCGCGCTCCGTGTAGGCTTCCTTGCGCTGCTTTTTCTTCACGTCGTGAAGCGGCGGGAACAGGCCGAAGTTGACGTTCATCGGCTGATAGCTTTCGGCCTCCGCATCTCCCGTTATGTGGGACAGAAGCGCGCCCAGGGCGGTGGTGCGGGGCGGGGCCTGCCAATCGCGGCCCGCCAGCTCGGTTGCCGTCATCAGGCCCGCCATCATGCCGACCGCGGCGCTTTCGACATAGCCCTCGCAGCCGGTGATCTGTCCGGCGAAGCGGACATGCGGCGCGGTCTTCAGGCGAAGCTGGCGGTCCAGCAGGACCGGCGAGTTGATGAAAGTATTGCGGTGGAGCCCGCCGAGTCGGGCGAACTCTGCGTTTTCCAGACCGGGGATGGTGCGGAACAGACGGACTTGTTCGGCGTGCTTCAGCTTGGTCTGGAAGCCCACCATGTTCCAGATCGTACCGAGCTTGTTGTCCTGCCGCAGCTGGACGACCGCGTAGGCCCAGCGGCCCTTGGGATGCTCCTCGGTCGCCCAATGCGGATTGTCGAGGCCCACCGGCTTCATCGGCCCGAACCGCAGCGTCTCGACGCCGCGTTCGGCCATGACCTCGATCGGCATGCAGCCGTCGAAATAGGGGGTGTCCGCCTCCCACTCCTTGAACGCGGTTTTCTCACCATCGAGCAGGGCCTGATGGAAGGCCAGGTACTGCTCCTTGTCCATCGGGCAGTTGATGTAGTCCTTGGTCTCTCCTTTGTCCCACCGCGAGGCCATCCAGCACACGTCCATGTCGATGCTGTCGCGATAGACGATGGGGGCGATGGCATCGAAGAAGGCCAGGCTATCCGCGCCTGTTGCCCGTCCAATGCTGCCGGCGAGGGAATCCGCCGTCAGCGGCCCGGTCGCGACGATGGTGGTGCCGTTATCGGGAACGGCATCGATCCGCTCTCGCACGATCTCCACGTTGGGCAGTGCCGAAAGGCGCGCTTCGACTTCGGCCGAAAACACGTCGCGGTCCACGGCAAGCGCGGATCCTGCGGGCACTTGCGCCTTGGCCGCCGCCGACATGATCAGCGAATCGCAGCGGCGCATTTCCTCGTGCAGCAGGCCGACCGCGTTCTTCTCATGGTCGTCGGAGCGGAAGGAGTTTGAGCATACCAGTTCCGCCAGCCCGTCGCCCTGGTGGGCTGGGCTGCGCTCTCCGGTTCCGCGCATTTCCGAAAGGCGCACGCGGAACCCGCGCCGCCCGAGTTGCCAGGCCGCTTCGCTGCCGGCGAGGCCACCGCCGATGATATGGACGTCATGTGTCATGGCGGCAGCGCCTAGACCTTTGCGCGCCGTCAGGGAAGGGCGCGCGGAATTTCAGGAGGGCAGGATCAGCTTTCCGTCGAGGTCCCGTTCGACCGGGCCATGCGCGATAACTGCCGAAAGCGGCAGGTCGGCATAGATATGCGGGAACAGTGCGCCACCGCGCGAGACTTCCCACTTCACCGCATCGCCAAGTGCGGTCAGGTCCACGGCAGCAATGCCGAGGCCG
>NZ_DAMDBA010000049.1:0-28643 GCF_032093395.1 Novosphingobium sp. | reverse complement strand
GGCCGGTCTGCCCGGCGAAGTGCTTGTCCAGCGTCTCCTGCGCCTGATCGGCGGTCGACATATGGATATAGCCATCGGCCAGGTCGATCGGAGCGCCCGTGAAAACACCGTCGGAGAGCAGCCGGTCAAGCTGCTCTCCGGTCAGGATCTTGTAGGCGACCGATTCACTCACGCTTCGGTGTCCGGCGCATCGCCTTCCGGCATGTCGGTCACGGGGTTTTCGCCTTCGACGGCGATTTCGGCAACTTCTTCCTCGACCGGCTCGTCGAGGCGCACGGCGCTGACGACGTGTTCGTTGTTGGACACGTTGAACAGACGCACGCCCGCCGAACCGCGGCCGATCACGCGAAGCGATTCGAGCGGCAGGCGGATCAGCTTGGCCTGATCCGTAACCAACATGAGCTGGTGGGCGCGGCTAGCCGGGAAGCTGGCGACAACCGGACCGTTGCGGTCGATGTTGTCGATATTGGTGATGCCCTGTCCGCCACGGCCGGTGCGGCGGTACTCATAGGCCGAGGACAGCTTGCCGTAGCCGTTGGCGCAGACGGTGAGGATGAACTGTTCCTTCTCGACCAGATAGGCGAGCCGTTCGGGTTCGAGCGTGCTTTCGCCGTCGCGTTCGCCCTTCCAGGGGGCAAAGCGGAGATAAGCCTCACGCTCGTCCTGGTCCTTCACGCCGACGCGGTGGAGGATCGACAGCGAGATGACCTCGTCCCCTTCCTTCAGCGTCATCGCCTTCACGCCGGTAGAGGTGCGGCTTGCGAATTCGCGGACCAGGTCGCCGGCGAAGCGGATCGCTTTGCCCTGGCGGCTTGCCAGCAGGACATCGTCCGACTGGTCGAGCAGCGCCACGCCGATCAGGCGATCCTCGCTGTCGTCGTCGAACTTCATCGCGAACTTGCCGTTCGACGGGATGTTGGCGAAGGCATCCATCGAGTTGCGACGGACGTTGCCCTTTGCCGTCGCGAAGACGACCGAAAGCTTGCTCCATTCCTTCTCGTCCTCGGGCAAGGCGAGAACGGTCTGGATCGTCTCGTCCTTGTCCAGCGAAGGCAGGAGGTTGACGATCGGTCGGCCGCGCGTGGTCGGGCCACCTTCGGGCAGCTTGTAGACCTTGAGGCGGTAGACCTTGCCTGCCGTCGAGAAGAACAGCACCGGATTGTGCGTCGAAGTGACGAACATCGTGGTGACGACGTCCTCGTCCTTCGTCGCCATGCCGGCGCGGCCCTTGCCGCCCCGCGCCTGGGCGCGGAACGTGGAGAGCGGCGTGCGCTTGATGTAGCCATCCATGGTCACCGTGACGACCATGTCCTCACGCTCGATGAGGTCTTCGTCCTCGATGCCTTCGGCGGCGCCGGTGAGCTGCGAGACGCGCGGCGTGGCGTAGAGTTCGCGCACGGCGACGAGTTCGTCGCGCATGACGCCGTAGAGCTTCACGCGGTCTGCCAGGATCGAGAGATATTCCTCGATCGCGGCCGCCAGTTCCTTGAGTTCGTCGCCGATCTCGTCGCGACCCAGGGCTGTAAGACGATGCAGGCGCAAGTCGAGGATCGCCTTCACCTGGATCTCGGAGAGCCGGTACGATCCGCCGTCCTGCTCGGCGCTGGGCTCGATCGCCTCGACCAGCCTGATATAGGGCGCGATGTCGCCGATCGGCCATTCCTTGGCCATCAGGCGCACGCGCGCCGTTGCGGGGTTCGGTGCGCTGCGGATCATCACCACGACTTCGTCGAGGTTGGACACCGCCACGACCAGGCCCAGCAAGATGTGTGCCCGGTCGCGCGCCTTGTTCAGTTCAAACTTGGTGCGACGGGTGATGACCTCTTCGCGGAACTGGATGAAGGCCTGGAGGAAGCCGCGAAGGTTGAAGACTTCCGGACGGCCGCCGTGAATCGCCAGCATGTTCGCGGCGAAATTCGACTGGGCGGGCGTATTGCGCCAGATCTGGTTGAGCACGACTTCGGGCGTCGCGTCGCGCTTGAGATCGACGACGACGCGAACGCCCTCGCGGTTGGATTCGTCGCGGATGTCCGAGATGCCCTCGATCCGCTTTTCCTTGGCGGCTTCGGCGATCTTCTCGACGAGGTTCGACTTGCCGACCTGATAGGGAATCGAGGTGAGGACGATCGAACGACGGTCTCCGCGGCCTTCCTCGATTTCGTGGCGGCAACGCATGATGATCGAGCCGCGGCCGGTCAGGTAGGCGTTGCGGGCGCCGCCCTGGCCCAGGATCAGCGGGCCGGTGGGGAAGTCGGGCCCCGGAATGATCTGGATCAGATCCTCGACCGTGGTCGCGGGATTGTCGATCATGGCCAGACAGCCGTCGATCACTTCGCCCAGGTTGTGGGGCGGAATGTTCGTGGCCATGCCGACTGCGATACCGCCCGCGCCGTTGACCAGCAAGTTCGGGAAGCGCGCGGGAAGCACGGTCGGCTCGCTTTCGGAGCCGTCGTAGTTGTCGGCAAAATCGACGGTGTTCTTGTCGATGTCCGAGAGAAGCTCGTTCGCCACCTTGTCGAGGCGGGCTTCCGTGTAACGCATGGCGGCCGGCGGATCGGGGTCCATCGAACCGAAGTTGCCCTGACCGTCGATCAGCGGCAGTCGCATCGACCACGGCTGCGTCAGGCGGGCGAGGGCATCGTAGATCGCGCTGTCGCCATGCGGGTGATACTTACCCATGACGTCGCCGACGATGCGGCTCGACTTGCGGTAAGGACGACCGGCGACGTAGCCCGCTTCCTGGCAGGCATAGAGGATGCGGCGGTGGACCGGCTTCAGGCCGTCGCGCACGTCGGGCAGGGCGCGGCTCACGATCACGCTCATCGCGTAATCGAGGTAGCTCGTCTTCATCTCATCGACGATGTCGATGCGGGTGTATTCGCCTTCGGGACCGATGTGTTCGGGGCCGTTGATGTCGGTGTCGTCGCTCACGCGCTGGATCGTTCGTTGCTGCGGGACAAAGGGTGTTGGATCGCCCTAGGACATGCGCGGGGGGAAAGCCACACGGGCAGGGCAGGCAGGACTGCGCTCTGCACATTTTTCCACACCTAAGGGGTGAAGGGAGTGGGGCGGGGGCTCTGCCGGGGGCGGGAACCCCTTGGCCTGCGATGAATTGCATTCAAACAGCGTTCAGTGGCGGATATCTAATACCGCCTCCAGGTTGCCAAAGGGCGGTTTCGCCGCCACACCGGCAGCACCAGTTTTGGGAGCCGTGCTTTCGGGCACGTCTTCACCGTGTCTTGATGAGGAGTTGGCCTGAATGGCTCGCAAGTTCCTGATTTCCCGTATCGCGCTGGCCGTGGCCATGACCGGCGGTATCGCCGCAGCGGCCGCGCCGACCATGGTTGTTGCCAAGGAGAAGGAGAAGGCGCCTGCCAAGGCGGCGTTCTCGAAGGAATATTCCGCTGTCGCCGCCCCGGTTGACAAGGCTATCGCCGAATCCAAGGCGAATGCCGCCGTTCAGGCCGCTTCGCAGAAGGCGCAGGCCGCCAAGACCGATGCTGAAAAGGCTGCGGCACGCGCGGAAGTGGACGCTGCGATGGGCGGGGTGCTCGCCCAGCTCCAGACGGCCGAGGCTCAGGCCACCCAGCCGTTCGACAAGCTGAAGCAGGGCGAGATGACCCGCAACGTGGGCGTTCTGATGAACGACCCGGCGATGCAGCATAAGGGCCTCGTCATGATGCTCGACAGCGGCCAGACCAGCCCCGAATCGCTGGGCCAGGTCCAGTATCTCGCAGGCGTGACCGCCTACCAGAGCGGCTCCTACGATGTCGCCGCGCGCTATCTCAAGCAGTCCTTCGATGGCGGCTATCGCGATACGCAAAACATGATCCAGCCGCTGCTGGCCGATTCCTACAAGCGGTCCAACAACCCGCAGGCTGCACTGGATATGGTGAAGCAGGAACTCGAAGCGGCCAAGGCCAGCGGCGCGAAGCCGAGCGAGACCTCGATCCGCAGCGCTCTCCAGGCTTCCTACGATGCCAAGCAGCTTGCGCCGTCTACCGAATATGCCGCGATGCTGGCGCAGTACTACCCGAACGCTGCCTCGTGGAACATCTCGACCTCGATCGTGCGTCAGCTTGCCTCGCTGCCGAACGCCGAAAACCTGGATCTCATGCGCCTGATGAGCGCCACCGGCGCAATGAAGGACAAGCGCGACTATCTGGAATATCTCCAGAACGTCGATCCGCGCGCCTTCCCGGGCGAAGCGGTCAAGATCATGGACCAGGGTCTGTCCAAGAACCTGCTGACCCAGGCTGACGTTCCCGATCGCGCCAACACTGCCGGCCGTGTCGCCGCCGACAAGGCCTCGCTGCCGGCGACCGAGCGCGACGCCCTCAAGCCTGCCGCCACGGTCGCACAAGTGACCGATGCTGCGGACGTGTTCCTCAGCTACGAGGATTACGCCAAGGCGGAAACGCTCTACAAGGCCGCCCTCGGAAAGCCCGGCGTCGACGCCAACAAGGCGAATCTGCGCCTTGGCATGGCGCAGGCCATGCAGGGCAAGAGCGCCGATGCGCAGGGCACTCTCGCCAAGGTTACCGGTACCCGCGCGCCCGTCGCCAAGCTTTGGGCCGCTTATGCCGCTTCGAAGGGCACTCCGGCTTCCTGAGCTGAACCTTCGGACCTGAAAGCAAAGGGGCGGCGGGATTTGTTCCCGCCGCCCCTGTCTTTTTTGCCGGACCGGTTTTTAGCCCGTTACGAAGCGGGAGCGAAGGCCCCCGTGGCTTCGTCCATCAGGTGGAGTTGCCCGTCGGAGATGGCGAAGAAGGCGCCGCGCAGCTTGAGATCGCCGTTGCCGACCTTGTGGCGAACGCAGGGGAAGGTCATCAGGTTGTCGAGACTGACACGCACGGCGGCCTGCTCCATCTGGCGTTCGGCCGATCGTCCCGTCGTTCCGAACTCGGCGGCAACCGGCGCGCGGGCATCGTCCAGCATGGATATCCAGTCGGCGATGAAGCCACCCTGGCCGGGTTCCGCGCCGCGCAGTTCCTGGGTGAGCGCGGCCTTGCAACCGCCGCACATGCCGTGGCCCATGACCACGATTTCCTTGACCTTCAACACCTGTACCGCGAATTCCAGCGCGGCCGATACGCCATGGTGGCCGGGCGTCGTCTCGAAAGGCGGTACCAACGCGGCGACGTTGCGAACCACGAAGATCTCGCCGGGATCCACGTCGAATATCTGCGCCGGATCCACGCGGCTGTCGGAACAGGCCACGATCATCACTTCGGGCTGCTGCCCTTCGCTAAGGCGCTCCCAACGTTCGCGATTGGGGCTCCAGCCGCTGCTGCGAAAACGGCGATATCCCTGAAGGAGTTTATCGAGGACGCGTTGTTCGGGCTGCGGGGCGCTGGAATCGGTCATGGCTTGCCTCCAATTGAAACGCACGCAACCCTTAGTCCGGATATTCGCACTGGCAAGCGGGCAAGCTTGCGACTATCTGGACGGCATGAACGATCTTTCTTCCGTGCCAAGTCCCGAGCAGAAGCCCGAACGTCAGCGCAAGCCCGACTGGATCCGCGTGAAGGCGCCGACCAGCAAGGGTTATGGCGAAACCCGCCAGCTGATGCGCGACCTGAAGCTCAACACGGTCTGCGAAGAGGCGGCCTGCCCGAACATCGGCGAATGCTGGACCAAAAAGCACGCCACTGTGATGATCCTGGGTGACACCTGCACCCGCGCCTGCGCCTTCTGCAACGTGAAGACGGGCATGCCCGGCCGAGTCGATCCTTCCGAGCCCGAGCATGTGGCCGAACTGGCGCTCAAGACCGGCCTCGAACACATCGTCATCACCTCGGTGGACCGTGACGACCTGCCCGATGGCGGGGCCAACCAGTTCGTGAAGGTAATCCAGGCCTTGCGTGCCGCCACGCCGAACACGACGATCGAGATTCTCACGCCCGACTTCCGCGGCAAGATGCGCCGCGCCGTCGAGGCGATCGTCGAGGCGGGGCCGGACGTCTACAACCACAACCTGGAAACCGTTCCCCGGCTCTATCCCACGATCCGGCCCGGCGCCCGCTATTATGCGTCGCTCCGCCTGCTGGAAGAAGTAAAGGCCCACAATCCGCTGATCTTCACCAAGTCCGGTGTCATGCTGGGCCTGGGTGAAGAGCGCCTCGAAGTGCATCAGGTGATGGACGACATGCGCTGCGCGGACATCGACTTCCTGACCATGGGCCAATATCTGCGCCCGACGCCGAAACATGCCGAGGTCAAGGAATTCGTCACACCGAAGGCTTTCGATGCCTATGGCGCGATCGCCCGCGCCAAGGGCTTTCTCCAGGTCGCTTCCTCGCCGCTCACGCGTTCGAGCTACCATGCCGGCAAGGACTTTGCTGAAATGCGCGCCGCGCGCGAGGCGAAGCTGGCGGCCAAAGCACCCAAGGTCGCGCAAAAGGCCTGAGGTATGCCCGGAATTCACGAAACCCAGCGGTTGCCTTACAGCGCCCAGCAGATGTTCGACCTTGTTGCGGACGTCGGCCGCTATCAGGAATTCCTTCCCTGGGTGGTGGCCACCCGCGTGAAGTCTGACACCGAAACCGAGATGGTCGCGGACATGCTTGTCGGTTTCAAGGCTTTGCGGGAAAAATTCACTTCGCGTGTCGAGAAGGTGCACCCGCGAGAGATCAAGGTGCATTATGTGGATGGTCCGATGAAGGATCTCCACAACCACTGGATCTTCCACCCCGTGGATGCCCATAGCTGCGACATCGAGTTCGACGTGCGCTTCAGCTTCCGCAACGCCCTGTTCGAGAAACTGGCCGGCCAGTATTTCGACAAGGCCTTCCGCAAGATGGTCGCGGCATTCGAAACCCGCGCACACGAGCTTTACGGCGAACCGGTCTGATTAAAGCTTAAACCCCGTCGTCCCGGACTTGATCCGGGACCGCTGGCCGAGCCGCGCCTTGCTCGCAGTCGAGCGCCTAAAGACTGCCAGCGGTCCCGGATCAAGTCCGGGACGACGGCTCAGCGTCGTGGATGCCTCATCAAGCTCTGCTCAATCGGCATAAGCCGGCAGCTCGGTCCCCGGCAACAGCAACTCCAGTGCCACCACGGCTGCATGATGGCGGATTTCCGCCCGGCTCGCGCCCGCAATCAGCTTCTGCTCGGCATGGACCTCTTCCTCGCCGCGATGGGCGCGGGCGAATACCACCGTGCCGACGGGTTTGAGGTCGCTGCCACCTTCCGGTCCGGCGATGCCGCTGATGGCCACGGCGACATCGGCATGGCTATGCGCGATCGCGCCTTGCGCCATGGCCCAGGCCGTTGCCGGCGAGACGGCGCCCAGCGTGTCGATGATATCGGAAGGAACGCCCAGCATCTCCTGCTTCGACTCGTTCGAATAGGTCACGAAGCCGCGGTCCAGCACGGCCGAGGAGCCTGGCACTTCGGTCAGTGCCGCGCAGACGAGGCCGCCGGTGCAACTCTCGGCCAGCGCGACCTTGCGCCCCAGCGCCTTGTTCTCCGCAATCACGCGTGCGGCGAGGTCGTAGAGATCCTGAGGAAAAAGAATGTCGCCGGGCATGTCAGTCCTTGCAGAGCGAGAAGCCGCCGAGCTTCGCCTTGCCGGGCGCCACTTCGTCGGCCTTTGAGGTGACTTCTAGGAGCAGCGCGATCAGGCCGGCGGTGTTTTCCGGCGGAAGCGGGGAAAGCAGGTCCAGCGCGAGATCGACCTTGTCGCAGGACTTAAGCGGAAGCTCCTGAGAAATAAGGCCTTCAACCGTTATATCCACCAGCGGGCGAAGCGATTCGTCCGGCAGGTTACGGGTGAACTCGCCCATTTGCGCATTCTTGCTGGAACCGAGCTTGAGGAAAGCCGCCTTCGCTTCGGGCCAGTAGCGGGCCTTCTGCGTGGAATAGCGGGTGACCAGTTCGGCGCCGTGATTGCGCAGGAACGAATCGCTTGGCAGCACCTGGGCGCAGCGCTTGCTGGTGCCGGAAATGACTTGCGGAAGGGCATAGCCGAATAGCGAACGGGCCTCGGCCTTGGTCAGGCACGACTGCTGGGCACTGGCGACGCCAGGCACGATTGCCAGCGCGGAGGCCAGAACGAGGGTAAAGGTTTTGCGCATCGTCATCTCCTTACATCCGTATCAGGCTGACGGCGGCCTGACAGGCGATTCCTTCCGACCTGCCGGTGAAACCCAGCTTCTCGGTAGTGGTTGCCTTCACGCTGATCAGCGACCGGTCCACGGCTAGGATTTCCGCAAGACGCGCGCGCATGGCGTCGCGGTGCGGGCCGATCTTGGGCGCCTCGCAGATGATCGTGACATCGGCATTGCCCAATGCATACCCGGCCTCGGCGACGAGCTTCCCGGCATGCGCGAGAAAGCGATCGGATGCGGCGCCTTTCCATTGCGGGTCGCTGGGCGGAAAGTGCTGGCCGATATCGCCCCGGCCGACCGCGCCGAGCATGGCATCGACAAGGGCATGGATGGCGACGTCGGCATCGCTGTGGCCGGAGAGGCCGTGGCTATGTTCGATCCGGACGCCGCAGAGCCAGAGTTCCTCGCCCTCTTCGAGACGGTGGACGTCGTAGCCGGTGCCGACGCGGATCGGTGGGACGCCGGTTGCGTTATGGGTCGCGAAATCGGCGGCGAAAGTGAGCTTGTGCAAGGCTTCGTCTCCTTCGACGAGCGCGATCTGGATGCCGGAGGCCTGCGCCACCTGGGCGTCGTCTCCCGCCCTGGTCGGACCTTCCCAGGCGCGATGGGCGGCCAGGATTTCCACGAAGCGGAAGGCCTGCGGGGTCTGCACCCGGCGGAGATCCTCGCGGCGGGCAGGCGCTCCCATCAGTTCGGTGGCATGCTCGCATTCGACATGGGCGAGACTGTCGACGACGGGCAGCACCGGAATCGCGCCAGATCTGCTGGCCAGCGCGTCCACTAGCCGATCGATCACTGCCGGAGGGAGCACGGGGCGGGCGGCATCGTGGATCAGTACGAGCTCAGGTGCGCTGCCGACCAGTACCTCCAGGCCAAGCCGGACCGATTCCTGCCGCGTCTCGCCGCCGTTGGTAAAGATGATGCCGGGTATCCCGTCGAGAGCCCGTGCGGCCATATCCTCCGCGCCCGCAGGGATCACGACGAGTACCGGTGCCACCCCCGCGGCGGCAAGGGCTTCCACCGAATGGCGGACTACCGGCTTGCCGCGCCACGGGGCGAACTGCTTGGGCACGGGCTGGCCCGCGCGCACGCCCTTGCCCGCGGCCACGACGATAGCGGCAGTCGAAGGGTGGGAGAGGGGGCGCTGGGGCGTTTCTGACTGGTCTTGCGACATTGTCGTTGCCGGTAATCGCTTGCCGAGCAGAGGGCAATCCACTATGCGCTGCCTGTTTTTTAGGCACACGTTCGTTTCTCAGGCAATATCCGGTTCGCGCAATGAAGACTCTGCCCACTCCCCCGGCTCTCAAGCCGATCAAGGTCGGTCCCGTGACGATCGACTGTCCGGTCGTGCTCGCGCCGATGACAGGCGTATCGGACCTGCCGTTCCGCCGCATGGTGCGCGAATTCGGGTCTGGCCTGAACGTCACCGAGATGATCGCCAGCCCGGCCGCGATCCGTGAGACGCGGGTATCGCTCCAGAAGGCGATGTGGGACCAGGCCGAGGATCCGGTGTCGATGCAGCTGGTGGGCTGCGATCCCGAGCAGATGGCGGAGGCCGCCAAACTGGTCGAGGATCGCGGCGCGGCGATAATCGACATCAACATGGGCTGCCCCGTCCGCAAGGTCGTCAATGGCGATGCCGGGTCCGCGCTGATGCGCGACGTGCCGCTCGCCACGCGCCTGATCGAGGCGACGGTCAAGGCCGTGAAGGTGCCGGTGACGGTGAAGATGCGCATGGGCTGGTGCCATGACAGCCTCAACGCGCCCGAGCTTGCCCGCATCGCCGAGGATCTGGGCGCGCAGATGATCACGGTCCATGGCCGCACCCGCAACCAGATGTACAAGGGCTCGGCCGACTGGGGTTTCGTGCGCGGCGTGAAGGAAGCGGTTTCGATCCCCGTCATCGTCAATGGCGATATCCTGGATATCGAGGATGCAGCCGCCGCTCTGGAACAATCCGGCGCCGATGGCCTGATGATCGGGCGCGGTTCCTACGGCAAGCCCTGGATCCTCGCCAAGGTCATGCAGTGGTGGCGCGGCAACGGACTGATGGAAGAGCCGGATTTCGGTCAGCAGTACGAGATCATCCGTCGTCATTACGAAGACATGCTCTCGCACTACGGCAGCGATACCGGGGTGAAGATGGCGCGCAAGCACCTGGGCTGGTACATCAAGGGCATCAAGGGGTCGGCCGAATTCCGCAATCGCATCAACTTCGTCAACGAGCCCGATGAAGTCCTGCGCTCGCTTGCCGAATTCTACGCGCCCTATCGCGATCAGGGCAGCAAAACCCCGTCCACTCGTCTCCAGGCTGCATGAGCCCCCCGCCTGCGGCCCCGCAAAAGACAACGCCTGCGGCCTCGCAAAGGATATTGCCTGCCGCGTCGCGACTGCTCGCGAGCCTGCCGCAGGCCGTCGTGCTGCTGGAGCCGGGGTTGCGGATTGCCTCGCTCAATCCCGCTGCCGAGCAGTTCTTCGGCCAGTCCCTGCGGTTGCTTGTCGGTACGACCCTGGAGGACGTGCTGAGTTTTTCCGACCAGCGCCTGCGTGATCGTCTGGCGGACTATGAAACGCCAGTCTCGGCGCGCGAGGTCGTGGTGACGGTCAAAGGGCGCGGGGTTCGGCGCATCGACATCAATGTCGCGCCCGTGGCGGACACACCGGGCTGGCAGCTTCTGACGATCCACGACAACACCGCAACCGAGGCGCTGGGAGACGATTCCGGAGGGCCCGACAATGCCGTGCTGCGCGGGCCGGAGATCATGGCGCACGAGATCAAGAATCCCCTGGCGGGCATTCGCGGCGCCGCCCAGCTTTTGGCCCGCAAGGTCGCGGACAAGGATCGCGCCCTGACCGAATTGATCACGCTGGAGGTCGACAGGATCGCCAGCCTGATCGACCAGATGCAGAAGCTCAGTCGCCGTACCACCGCGCCGGTGGAGCCCTGCAACCTTCACCAGGCGGCCCGACGAGCACTCGACGTGCTCACCGCCGCCAACGAAGGGCGGCCCCAGCGCATGAAGGTGATCGAGGAGTTCGACCCTTCCTTACCGTCGGTCCTGGGCAGTCCGGACGCGCTGGTTCAGGTGATCATCAACCTGATCGCCAATGCGCTGGAAGCCTGCGGCAGCGAGCCGTCTCCGCGGGTGTCGATCCGAACCCGCTTCGCCAGCGGGCTTCAGCTTCATACCAGCGATTCGGGTGAGCCTGTGCGGCTTCCCATCGAGCTGCGCGTGACCGACAATGGCCCCGGCGTCGACCAGGCCATGCGCGATCACATCTTCGAGCCGTTCGTCACCACCAAGAAATCCGGGCAGGGGCTCGGTCTGCCGCTGGTCCGCAAGCTGGTGCGCGACATGAACGGACGCATTACCCATGAACGGGACGAGGAGGGGGGGCTGACGCACTTCCGCGTCCATCTGCCGCTGGCGGACGAAACCCGCGGCCGCTTTTCGAGAAGGAGGCCGGCGGCATGAGCGTCCTGCTCGTCGAGGACGATCTTTCGATCGCCATCGTCATCACCGCCGCGCTCGAGGCGGAAGGCTTCGGCGTGGTTCATTGCCAGTCGATCGCGGAACGCGACCGCCTCTTGGGCCAAGGATCGTACCAGGCACTCGTCACCGACGTCATGCTGCCGGACGGTGACGGCATCGAGACGATCGATCGCGTTCGCACGCTTCATCCCGCACTGCCCATCGTCATCCTTTCGGCCCAGAACACGCTCGACACCGCCGTCCGCGCGACGGACACCGGAGCCTTCGAGTATTTCCCGAAGCCCTTCGATATCGACGAACTGGCGCGGACGGTCCGGCAGGCGGCGGGCGCCGGGCAGGGTACGCCTCCCGAGGGAGAGGAACCGCTGGGCGACGGTCTGCCCCTGGTCGGCAGAAGCACGGCGATGCAGACGGTCTTCCGCATGATCACGCGCGTATTGCGCAACGATCTGACGGTGCTGATCCTGGGCGAATCCGGCACGGGCAAGGAATTGGTCGCCGAAGCCGTGCACAATCTGGGTCATCGCCGCACGGGGCCTTTCGTCGCGGTCAATACGGCGGCCATTCCGGCCGACCTGATCGAGAGCGAACTTTTCGGTCACGAGAAAGGCGCCTTCACGGGGGCAGTGGCGCGCCATGTCGGCAAGTTCGAGCAGGCTGCCGGCGGAACGCTGTTCCTGGACGAGATCGGCGACATGCCGATGCAGGCGCAGACCCGCCTGTTGCGGGCGCTTCAGTCCGGCACGGTGCGGCGTGTCGGCGGCCGGGAGGAAATCCAGCTCGACGTGCGGATCATTGCCGCCACCAACAAGGATCTCGAACCCGAGATCGCCTCCGGGCGTTTCCGCGAGGATCTCTACTATCGGCTCAATGTCGTGCCGATCCACATGCCCCCGCTTCGCGACCGGCGCGACGATATCGAGGTGCTTGCCCGGCACTTCCTTCAGCACGCCGCCAACGAGGGGCTTCCGCGCCGCCAGCTCACGGTCGAGGCCGTGGATCTGCTGCGGCGCCAGCCCTGGCGAGGCAATGTCCGGGAACTGAAGAACTTCATCTATCGACTGGCGCTCCTGGCCCGCGAGGATGCGATCGATCCGGACAGCATCCTGCCCTTGCTTGCGGTAGAGACGACGCCCCTGCCGTCCGATGGGCTGGGAGAAGCCGGGGGCGATCTCGCACAGGCGGTGACGCGCTGGCTGGCCGAGGAACGTCCGGCCAACGGCACGATCTATCAGGCCGCTGCGGCGGCGTTCGAGCGGCCTCTCTTTGCCGAAGTGCTCAAGGAAACCGGTGGAAATCAGCTCCGTGCAGCTCAGGCGCTCGGCATAAATCGCAACACCCTGCGCAAACGCCTCAGCGAACTGGCGCTCGACCCCGAGGAATTCGCTCGTCGATGATGATGCGGCATTGATGGATTTGCTCTTGCAAAGTGGCAACACTAGCGTTGTAACGGTGCAACGATGAGCGAGTTGATGGTCCACAAACGCGCCTGGCCGCGATGGTGGCGGCGTATGCAGGTTGCTGCGCGGCGCGCGAACTTCTTCGCCATCATGGAAGTGCTTTCGATCGCGGCATTCCTGGTGATGACCGCCATCACCTGGATCGCGCTCAACTTCCGGAACGAGGGACAACTACTGCCCTCGAACCTCACCGCGACGCTGCTGATCGGCACCCTGGTGCCGGCGATGGCGATCCTGGTGCTGCTCGGCCGGCGCATGGCGCTGCGCCGCGCCGCCGAGAACATCGGCGGCACGGGCCAGATGCACGTAAGGCTCGTCTTCATCTTCTCGCTGATTTCTGCCGTACCGACCCTGCTCGTGGTGGTTTTCGCATCCTGGCTGTTCCAGTCCGGCGTGGAGTTCTGGTTCTCGGACTCTTCGCGCGGCTTGATCGAAAACGCGAACAAACTGGCGCGCGGTTATTACGAACAGACCCAGCGCGACGTCGGCTACGAATCCGTCGCGATGGCCGTCGATACCCGGAAGCAGCTTTCGGAATCGCCCGTCATCAGCGAAAAGTTCCAGCGCTTCTTCGGGGGCCAGGTTTACAGGCGAAACCTCTCGGTAGCAGCGATCATCCAGGTCGCAAGCGATGGCACTCAGCGGACCGCAATCATCGTCGATCCTGAAGGAAAGACCGACGACAAGAGGATCACCACGGAAGCGCAGGAACGCCTGGCAAAGGGCGAACTATGGGTGGTCACCTCCAACAACGATCGCGTCGTGGCCATCGCCCCGATCGACAGGGATGCCGGCGTCTACCTCTATGCCGCGCGAAGTTCCGATCTGCTCGCTCTCAGTCAGGGGCAGCGGGCGGAAAACGCCGAGAACATCGTTCAGGCCTACGAAGTGGTGACCAACCGGGCGCGCGTGTATCAGTTGCGGTTCAACGTCGCGCTGTTCATCGCCTCGCTGGCTCTCGTCGGGCTCGCGGTCTGGTTCGCGCTGCGCTTCGCGGACAGGCAGGTCAAGCCGCTCTACGAGCTGGTGGACGCCGCGCGCCGGGTGGGCAGCGGCAACTTCGCGTTGCGGATCGAGGGACGGACCGGCGCCGACGAGATCGGCTTGCTCAACCGCGCCTTCAACCGCATGACCGCGCAGATCGAAAAGCAGACGCAGGCGCTGCTCGGCGCCAATCGTCAGTTGCACGAACGCCGTGTCTTCATCGAGGCGGTGCTGGAATCGGTTACCTCGGGGATCATCTCGCTCGATACCGAGGGCCGTATCCTGCTGCTGAACAGCACGGCGCAGAAACTGCTGACGATGCGGGCGGAAATTCCCGAGGACATGCCGCTTGCCGATCTGGCGCCGCAGATGGCCGCCTTGATCGAGCAGGGCAGTTCCGGCGGTCTGGTCCAGTACAACCGCAACGGCGATCTCCTGACGTTCGCGGTGAAGGTCAGCCGCGACGCGACCGGCCATGTCATCACCTTCGAGGACATCACCCGCCAGCTTCTAGACCAGCGCACCGCTGCCTGGTCGGACGTGGCCCGCCGCATCGCGCATGAGATCAAGAACCCGCTCACGCCTATCCAGCTTGCTACCGAGCGTCTCAGCCGTCGCTATCGCAAGCAGATCGTCGACAATCCCGAACTTTTCGAAGACCTTACCCGCACGATCATCCGCCAGGTGGGGGAACTGCGGAAGATGGTCGACGAGTTTTCGTCTTTCGCGCGTCTGCCGAAGCCGGTGTTCCGTTCGGAAGATCCGGTGGCGCTTACCCGCCAGGCGCTGTTCCTCCAGGAAGTGGCGCGGCCGGACGTCGATTTCCGGTTCAGAAGCGACGCCGCTGTCGGCACCATCGATTGCGACCGACATCAATACGGCCAGGCGATGACCAACGTGCTCAAGAACGCCGTCGAAGCCATCGAGGCGAAAGCCAAGGAAGCCGACGCGGACTATCGCGGCGCCATCGCCGTAGCCGTCGAGGCGCTGCCCGACGCCATTCTCGTGCGCATTGCCGACAACGGCATCGGTCTCTCGCAGGATCGCGAGCGGATCATCGAGCCTTACGTGACCACGCGCGAAAAGGGCACGGGGCTCGGCCTCGCCATCGTCAACAAGATCATCGAGGAACACGGCGGAGAAATGCTGTTCCTGCCCACTCCCGGCGGCGGGACCACGGTGACGATGCGCTTCGCCGCCGATCCGCTTGCGCAGACCTCTGCAACGGGTGGCTCCGCAACCGGTACCCGCAAGCAGGAAGCCGCCGAATGATGTCGGCCTGTCGCAACCTGCTTTCCCCATCCATCACCCTCACAAAGAAGACAAAGTCATGGCTCTCGAAATCCTGATCGTCGACGACGAGCGCGACATCCGTGAACTGGTCGCAGGCGTGCTTAGCGATGAAGGCTACGAATGCCGCACCGCCGGAGACAGCGAGGCCGCGTTGGCCGCGATCGACGCTCGCCGTCCGTCGCTGGTGCTGCTGGACGTTTGGCTTCACGGCAGCCCGATGGACGGCCTCGAAGTCTTGGACGCCATCAAGGCCCGCGAACCGGAATTGCCGGTGATCATCTTCTCGGGTCATGGCAATATCGATACGGCCGTCGCCGCGATCAGCCGGGGCGCGGTGGACTTCATCGAAAAGCCCTTCGAAGCGGAAAAGCTGCTTCATCTCGTCGGCCGTGCCACCGAAACCGAGCGCCTGCGCCGCGAAAACGCGCAGCTTCGCCACGACTTCTCCACCGGAGAGGAGTTCACCGGATCGAGCGGGGCCATCAATCAGGTCCGCGCCACGTTGAAGCGCGTGGCCAACACCGGCAGCCGCCTGCTGATCACCGGCCCGGCCGGCTCCGGCAAGGAAGTCGCCGCGCGCCTGCTCCATGCCTGGAGCCCGCGCGCCGGGAACGCCTTCGTCAGCGTCAATTCCGCCCGCATCACCCCGGAACGCTTCGAACAGGAGCTGTTCGGCGAAGAGGCTGACGGCGCATTGATCCGTCCAGGCCTGCTGGAGACTGCCGACAGCGGAACGCTCTACTTCGATGAAGTGGCGGACATGCCGCTCTCGACCCAGGCTCGCATCCTGCGCGTGCTGACGGACCAGGCTTTCGTTCGTGTCGGCGGCACGCGCCAGATCCGCGTGGATGTGCGGGTCGTTTCGTCCACTTCGCGCGATCTTGAAAAGGAAATCGCCGAGCGCCGTTTCCGTGAAGACCTGTTCTACCGCCTCAACGTGGTCCCGGTGACGATCCCCGCTCTCCGAGAGCGCCGGGACGACATTCCGGCCCTGATCGACCACTTTTTCGCGCGCTATGCCAACGAGCAAGGCGTTTCCCCGCCGCAGGTAAGCCCCGAAGCCATGACCGCGCTCCAGGCCTACGAATGGCCGGGCAACGTGCGCCAGCTTCGCAACGTGGTGGAGCGGACCGTGATCATGGCCCCACGTGAGAAGCTGTCGAGGATCGAGGCGGACATGCTGCCGCCGGAAATCTTCAACAGTCGTGGCAATGGGGATGCAGGCGTTTCGGTGATGATGAGCGCGCCCCTGCGTGAGGCGCGGGAAAGCTTCGAGCGTGAATACCTGCGTGTGCAGATACGCCGTTTTTCCGGAAATATCTCGAAGACGGCTTCATTCATCGGGATGGAGCGCTCGGCACTTCATCGCAAGCTCAAGCTGCTCGGCATGGCCGATCGGCGCGAGGGCGAACTGGACAGCGAAGAGCCGATCTGACCTTATATCATTCGGAATCCAGCTTTTTCGAGGCTCGATTTTCGATAATCCGAAACCCGTCGCAAGCGCTTTTTGCGAACGTGTCACAAGAATGCTACATTTTCTGCGTTTACTGCACTGCAGCAACTGGGTAGATTCCGATTCGAGAACGGTCTCGGGAAGTTCCGATGGCCAGATCGCGGACCGCAAAGCGGCCGCCAAAAAGAAGGAGAAATGATATGGCCGGCCGTACGCTGACCGCTCGTCCGCGAACCTCGTCCCCCGAGGCCGAAGTCGAAACCGAAGCCGCGCAGCCCGCGCCGGCAGTTGCACCTCCGCCGATCTCGGCCGGTACATCGGCAGGGAAGGGGCAGAACCTTCAGGACCAGTTCCTAAACCTCCTGCGCAAGAACAAGACGCCGGTGACCATGTTCCTGGTCAAGGGTGTGAAGTTGCAGGGAATAGTCACCTGGTTCGACAATTTCTCCATTCTTCTGCGCCGCGATGGTCAGTCGCAGCTCGTTTACAAGCACGCGATCTCTACGATCATGCCCTCGACCCCGGTCGATGCGCGCCAGTTTTCCAGCGGCGCCGACAATGGCAAGAAGACGCGTGTCCTTCAGGACGTGTTCCTTTCCAGCATTCGCAATGCCGGCGTTCAGGTCACCATGTTCCTGATCAATGGCGTGATGTTGCAGGGCCGTGTCGCCGCCTATGACCTGTTCTGCATGCTGCTGGAACGCGAAGGCTACGTGCAGCTTGCCTACAAGCATGCCGTTTCGACGATTCAGCCCGTGACTCCGGTCGATCTTCAGGCGCATGAAGAAGCCGAAGACTGAACAACACCGGAAGCTGAACTGATTTGAACGACGAACTCAAGGGCGAGGTCACGCGCGGCGCGCGTGCCCTCGTCGTCTATCCGCAGATGCGTGGCCCCCAGTCTCGATCGGGATCTCGATCAGGCTGGGATCTCGATCCCGAGGCGCGTCTCGAAGAGGCCAAGGGCCTTGCCGCAGCGATCGGCCTGGTCGTGGTGGAAGCCATGGCGATCCCGATTCGCGAACCGCGCGCCGGCACGCTTTTCGGCGAGGGCCAGATACAGAACATCTCGGTCGCCTGCGAACTCAACGAGGCGGAGCTGATCATCGTCGATGGCTCGCTGTCGGCGATCCAGCAGCGCAACCTCGAAGAAAAGTTCAAGCGCAAGGTCATCGATCGCACCGGGCTGATCCTCGAAATCTTCGGCGAACGCGCGGCAACCGCCGAAGGGCGGCTCCAGGTCGAACTTGCGCATCTGGACTACCAGGCGGGTCGCCTCGTTCGCAGTTGGACTCACCTGGAACGCCAGCGCGGTGGTTTCGGCTTCCTGGGTGGTCCGGGCGAAACGCAGATCGAGGCCGATCGTCGCATGATCCGCGATCGCATGGCCAAGATCCGGCGCGAACTGGAGCAAGTGCGCCGGACGCGCGGCTTGCACCGTGATCGCCGGGAAAAGGCGCCTTGGCCGATCGTCGCGCTAGTGGGCTATACCAACGCTGGAAAATCCACGTTGTTCAATCGCTTGACCGGGGCCGATGTCATGGCGGAAGACTTGCTCTTCGCCACGCTCGACCCCACGATGCGCGCAATCCGTCTTCCGGCGGTCGAAAAGGCGATCCTTTCGGATACCGTGGGATTCATTTCCGACCTTCCGACCCAGCTGGTCGCGGCCTTCCGCGCCACCCTGGAGGAAGTGAACGCCGCAGACGTCATTCTTCACGTTCGCGATATTGCCAACCCCGATACGGAATCGCAAAAGCGCCAGGTTCTGGAAGTCCTGGCGGACCTTGGCGTGGTGGACGGGCAGGGCGAGGATGCGGGCGATGAAGAGGTCGCAGCATCGATCCCGATCATCGAAGTCTGGAACAAGTGGGATCTGCTCACCCCCACCCAAGCTGCCGACATGCGCGAAGCCATGGCGCAGCGGCCGGACGAGATCATCGTGCCGGCCTCCGCGCGCACGGGCATGGGGTGCGACTTCCTGCTGGAAACGGTTGGCGCCACGCTGACATCGGGAGCCAAGGTCTATACCTTCGTGCTTTCCGCCAGCGATGGCCAGCGCATTGCCTTCTTGCATGCGCGTGGCGAAGTCTTGTCGGAAGAAGACGCAGGCGAGAGTGAGGAGGGGCCGATGCTGCGCCTCCAGGTTCGTCTTGCCGAGCGAGAACTAGGGCGTTTCAGCGCGCTCTGACGTCTTTACCGCCTGCCAGTAGGCCTCCTGCTCATCCAGCGGGAGGCCTTCGAATGACTTGCCATCGCGGTTCGCGAAGGCTTCCATGGCACGGAAACGACGTTCGAACTTGGCATTGGCCGCGCGCAGGGCGTCTTCCGGCGCGATGCCGTTCAACCGCACAAGGTTGACGGCCGCAAACAACAGGTCACCGGCTTCTTCCAGCTTTTCGGCTTCGGAGGCTTCGGCGAGTTCCGCCATTTCCTCGTGCACTTTCTCGGCCGCACCGCTTGGGTCGGGCCAATCGAAACCGACACGCGCCGCTCGTTTCTGGAGCTTTTCAGCGCGCATGAGAGCGGGCAACGAGATCGCTACGCCGTCTACCGCACTTGTTTCGCCTTTGGCGTGGCGTTCCTTGGCCTTGACCTTTTCCCAACGCTCCGTCTGGGCATCTCCGCTGGCGTCATCGCCGAATATATGAGGGTGGCGCACTTCCAGCTTGGTCGAGATCGCGTCCGCGACATCGCCGAACGCGAAATGGCCGTCTTCCTCGGCCATGCGGGCATGAAACACGACCTGGAGCAGCAGGTCGCCAAGCTCGTCGCGCAAGCCGACCAGATCCTCGCGCGCAATGGCATCGGCGACTTCATAGGCTTCCTCTATCGTATAGGGCGCGATCGTCGCGAAATTTTGCGCGAGATCCCATTCGCAACCCGACACCGGATCGCGCAGGCGCGCCATGATGGACAAGAGGCGATCGAGCTGTTGATGGCGAGGTTCGGTCATGAGGATCGATAATACATCTTATGTTAAATCATGGGCGGAAAGGCCGGTGATCTGGCGATCCGACAGCTACTGTCGGATCTGGAAACCGCTGATCTGGATGATGAGCACCAGGCCAATGATGATCGCTGCCCATATCAGTGCGAGCTTGATCGTGGTCGCTCTGGGCATGGAGCGGAACCGGGAATGGCTTGTGGCGAGGACGAGCGCGCCGATCACGGATAGGATGCCGACGATCAGTCCTGCCTGGCTCATGGTTCGATCACCATCCCATCGAATGCCACCCGAACGTTTTCGGGTACTTCGGCGCAGAGTGTGGCATAATCCATGCTCTTGTCGAGATGGGTCAGCACAGCCTGGCCCACACGGCAGACTTCTGCCACTTCCAGAGCCATGCCCAGATGAGCATGCGTCCGATGCGGTTCGCGGCGCAGGCAATCCACTACGAGCAGATCGGCGCCGTAGCACAAGTCGATCATGCCTCGCGTGATCTCGCTGAAGTCCGTCATGTAGCACACCGACTTGCCGTCGCAGTCGAACCGGAAACCCGTCGATTCCGCCGGTCCATGGGGCATTTGTACATGGTCTACCCGGAAGCCCTCGCAGAGCCTCATGGTGTCCAGATTATCCAGGGAAATCAGCGTGGGATAGCCGTATTGCCCGGCGAAAACATAACCAAAGCGCTGGCGAAGGCGCCGGACCGTTTCGGCATTGGAAAAGCCCGGAATAGGTCCGGCACGGCCGTAACGGAGTGGACGCAGGTCGTCGATGCCATGGCAATGATCGGCGTGATCGTGCGTCCAGAAAACCGCGTCGATCCGATGGATATCGTTTGCTAGCAGTTGGGCGCGCAAGTCGGTCGGCGTGTCTACGAGGATGCGGCTTCCCGCATCGCTCTCCAACAGGATGGCAACCCGTGTGCGGCGGTTTTTCGGTTCGTTGGGGTCGCAGAGGCCCCAGTCCGCACCGAACTCGCCGCCGAGGCGTGGAACCCCGGTAGACGTCCCGCTGCCAAGAATCGTGACTTTCACGCCGCCGCTTTCGTGAACAGATTGAAGAAGTTTCGGGTGGTTGCTTCCCCCAGCTGCTCGACGGGAATGCCGCGTAAGTCGGCAACGAACCTCGCGGTATCGGCCGTGTAGGCTGGCTGACAAGACTTGCCGCGATGGGGCACCGGCGCGAGGAACGGTGAATCCGTTTCGACCAGAATGCGATCTTCAGGAATGGTCGCAACAACGTCCTGCAAGTCTTTGGCATTCTTGAAGGTCACGATTCCCGATATCGAGATCGACAGCCCCAGACCCAGAACTTTGCGACCGAATTCCGCGCTGGCAGTGAAGCAGTGGATCAGAGCCGGAAAAGCCCCCTTCTCCATTTCCTCTTCCAGGATCCGAAGCGTATCCGCCTCGGCATCGCGGGTGTGGATGATCACGGGAAGTCCGGTTTTCCGCGCCACCACGATATGCGTGCGGAACAGTGCTTGCTGAACCTCGCGGTCGGACTTGTCGTAATAATAGTCCAGCCCGGTTTCCCCGATGCCGATCACCTTGAGATGACGGGTGGCTTCGAGAAGCGCTCCCTCACCCAGATCGGCGTGCTGGTCCGCTTCATGCGGGTGAATGCCGACCGAGGCCCAGACGTCGGGATGCCGGGCGGCCGTGGCGACCACCCTCTCCCACTCGCTGCGTCGGGTCGAGATGTTCAGAAATCCGCGAATGCCGGCCGAACGCGCACGGTCGAGAACGCCCTCCTGATCCTCGACGAGTCCTTCGTATTCGAGATGGCAATGCGAATCGATAAGCATCACGCGCCTGCTTCCTCCGGCAGTTCAAGGCGGGGAAATACGCCGACTGGCTTGTCCACCTTGAAGCCCGACGCGACGAGCGTCGCGAACCAGTCTCCATCTGCAAGCGCGGCATAATCCCTTGCTTCAGGGGCGACGCCCATCTGGTCCAGCAGCTTGTCGATGGAAGCCGGCACGACGGGACGAACGGCAAGCGCCAGATCCCTGACGACGCGGAACAGCATCATCAGCACGGC
Source organism: Novosphingobium sp. (assembly GCF_032093395.1). Classification (GTDB taxonomy): domain Bacteria; phylum Pseudomonadota; class Alphaproteobacteria; order Sphingomonadales; family Sphingomonadaceae; genus Novosphingobium. Next base: position 6,855 of record NZ_DAMDBA010000049.1, on the reverse strand, counting down.
TTCCATGCGCTCGGGGTCGGATTTCCGAAGCGCCCAGGGCGCCTGCTCATCGACATACTGGTTGCAGGCGAAAACGGCGCGCATCCAGGCTTCCAGGCCTTCACTGAATGCCATTTCCTCAAAGCTTTTGCGCAGGCCCGCGATGCCTTCAGCGACGGCGGCGAGCAGTGCTGCATCGGCATCCGTTTCGGGAAGGCCGGCCTTAATATCTCCATCCATGTTCTTGAAAATCATGGAAAGGCTTCGCTGTGCGAGATTGCCGAAACTGTTTGCCAATTCAGCATTGGCGCGGGTCACGATCGCTTCGGATGACCAGGAGCCATCCTGCCCGAACGCGACTTCGCGCAGGAAGAAATAGCGCAAGGTGTCGACGCCGAAGGTCTCTGCAAGGCCGATGGGGTCGGTTACATTACCGAGCGACTTCGATTCCTTCTGCCCGCGATTGAGCAGGAAGCCATGCCCGAACACCTGCCTCGGCAGGGCCAGGCCGGCGCTCATCAGGAACGCGGGCCAATAGACGGTATGGAAGCGAACGATGTCCTTGCCGATGAGGTGGACGTCGGCGGGCCAGAACTTGGCGAAATCACCGCCTTCCTCAGGGAAGCCAAGGCCGGTGAGGTAATTGGTCAGGGCATCGACCCAGACGTACATCACATGGTTTTCGCTGCCTGGAACCTTGATCCCCCAGTCAAAGCTGGTGCGCGATACCGAAAGGTCGCGCAGGCCGCCTTCGACGAAACGCAGGATTTCGTTCTTGCGCGTTTCGGGGCGAATGAAGTCGGTCGAGGTGTAAAGCTCGATCAGTTTGTCCTGGTAGCGCGAGAGCCGGAAAAACCAGGATTCCTCGACGGTCCATTCCACCGGCGTGCCTTGCGGGGAGAGCTTCGCGCCGTTCTCGCCCACGACAAGCTCGCTTTCGTCGTAGTAGGCTTCGTCGCGCACCGAGTACCAGCCCTCGTAGCGATCCAGGTACAAGTCGCCGTTGGCTTCAATCCGGCGCCATAGTTCCTGGGTCGCTGCATGGTGACGCGGTTCGGTCGTGCGGATGAAAACATCGTAATCGATGTTCAAAGCGTCGCACATATCCCTGAAATGACCGGACATTTCGGTCGCCAGTTCCGCAGGCGTGATGCCCAGGTCGCGCGCTTTCTGCGCCATCTTCAGGCCATGCTCGTCCGTGCCGGTCTGGAACCGGACATCGAAGCCTTCCGCCTTTTTGAAGCGCGAGATGACGTCTGCGGCGATGGCTTCATAGGCATGGCCGATATGCGGCTTGCCGTTGGGATAGCTGATCGCGGTCGTGATGTAATAGGGCTCGCCCATGCGGCGTCGGGCTTTCTTTGCAGGAGTTTCTAGCGAACCGCCTCTCTAGGCATCGCTGTCGAAGCCAGCAACCCGCCAATTTCCATAATGAGCAAGCCCGCTTCGAAATTATACGTAGGCGCTTGGGTGGAAAGCCGCGTCAAAGTGCCGTGCGCCTCTATGAGGCGTTTCTGGCGCGCGGGCGATGCGGCGGCCAGCGAATTGGCAAGCGCCGTCCGTGCAAGTTCCAGGGTTGCCAGTTGCCGCTCCCGCGCCGGTCGCGCGCCCATTTCTTCGGCCAGGCGGCCGCGCAAGTGGTACTCGGAATCGCCCTGATCGAGAATCCGCATCATCAAGCCGTGAATTTGGCCGAGATCGTGCTCGACGAAGCTCAGGGCCACGCCTGGCGCGCCATGCGATGCGGCGATCGCGGCGCGCCTGGTCTCACTATCGGCCTGCGGCAGGTCGCGGCGGATCACCGCGTCTAGCTCGTTCTCGTCGAGCGCGGCAAAGCGCAGGATCCGACAGCGCGAACGTATCGTCGGCAGCAATCGGCCGGGTTGATGCGCCAGCAGAAGGAAGTACGTTCCGGCGGGAGGCTCCTCCAGGGCCTTGAGCAAGGCATTGACGGCACTTTTTTCCATGTCGTCGGCGGGATCTATGATGATCGCGCGGCGATCGCCCATGGTCGGCTTCGTGGCGAGGCGCCGGATCATCTCGCGAACCTGGTCGACCGAGATGTTGCGCTTGGTCTGGTAGGGCTTTCCTTCGGCCTTTTTCTTGGCCTCGTCGTCGTTGGCAGGCAGATGCTCCAGAACGTGAATGTCCGGGTGCTTTTCTGGATCCGGACGGGCATCGCCGGGCGTTCGAACCAGTTCTGCCGCAGCGGTGCGGGCGAAGGCTGCCTTGCCGAGCCCTTTGCCTCCCGCGAACAGCCAGGCATGATGCATGCGTTCGGAAGCCAGAGCCGCGAGCCACTCCTGCCACGCCGCCCTCTGCCCGATGAACGGCAGGTCCGCGCTCATGGGTGCTGGTCCAGCGCTGCAAGAATGCGGGCGCAAGTCTCTTCGGGCGTACCGTCGCCGTCGATGCGGGCGAAACGAGCCGGTTCAGCATTCGCAAAGCCCGAGAAGGCCTGCGAAACGCGGCTGTGATAGGCCGCTTCGCGACCGCCGATACGGTCGGTGCCGTCGACGTCGCGCAAGGCGAGCCGCGCGGCCGCGATTTTGGGCGAGACTTCTATCAGCACGGTGACATCCGGCAGGAGGCCTTCGCTGCCGATCCCGTGGAGGGTGCGGATATCGGCATCCGACAGGCCGCCGCCACCGCCCTGGTATGCCCGGCTCGAATCGAGGAACCGGTCGCAAATCACCCAGGCGCCGCGTTCAAGCGCCGGCCGGATCAGCTTTTCGACATGGTCCGAACGCGCGGCGGCGAACAACAGCGCCTCCGCGCGCGGGCCCCAGCCACCCTGCTCGTCCGCATCGTCGCCGCCGACGCCATGGAGAAGCAGCGCGCGGATCGCTTCGGCTCCGGCCGTACCGCCCGGTTCGCGGGTCGTTACGACATCTATGCCCTTTGCGCGCAGGGCATCCGCCAAGAGGCGCGACTGGGTTGACTTGCCCGCCCCTTCCCCGCCTTCCAGCGCAATGAATCGTCCTCGGATCATGAGAAGAAGCTGATAAGCCCGTTCATCAATCTGTCCAGCGGTCCGGCGACGCCCACGTCCTTGCCGGCGTAGAGCGGGACGTGACCGGGAGCGAGGCCTTCGACCTTGATTTCAAGTTCGCCGACCTGATCGCCCTTGCGGATCGGGGCCACCAGCGGCCCCTTGTAATGTATCGCCACCGAAATCTTCTCGTGACCGCCCTTCGGCAAGGTCGCGTGGACTTCACGGTTGGCGACGAGCGGGACCGATCGCGCATCGCCACCCTGCACCTTGGCCTGACCTACCGGCTGCCCCTGGTCGAAGAGGTGGCGCGCGTCCCAAGCGGAGAAGCCCCATTCCAGCAGGGCCTTGGCAGCGTCGTCCCTCACCTTGGGCAGCGGCGAGGCAGCCAGCATCATGACCAGTCGGCGGCCGCCGCGCTCTGCCGTGCCGAGGAAATTGTAGCCTGCCTCGCGCGTGTAGCCGGTCTTGATGCCGTCCGCGCCGGGCACGACGCCCACGGTGGGATCGTGGCTGCGCATGGCGACGTCGCGCCAGAGGTAGCGCTTCACGCCGGAGAACTCGTGATAAAGCTGCGGATGCCGCGTGATCATGGCGTCGGCCAGTTTCACCATGTCGCTGGCGGTGATGTAGGTATGGCCGTCGTCCATCCAGCCGTTCGGCGTGTGGTAATGGCTGCCCGTCATGCCGATGCGCCGTGCTGCGGCGTTCATCATGTCCGTCCATGCCCCGACGCTACCGGCATAACCTTCCGCCAGCACCACGGCCCCGTCGTTGGACGACGCTGTCATGACCCCATGAAGCAAATCACGGGCGGTAGGTTTATCCTTTTCCGTCAGGTACATGGAAGTACCTTTTGCGAACCATTCCTTCGCCGTTTCAGGACGGACGGAGAACTGCCTGTCCAGGCTGAGACGGCCGGCGTCGATCTCTTCGAAGGCGACGAAGGCGGTCATGACCTTGGTGACCGAAGCGGGAAGAAACGGCACGTCCGGCCGCCGCTGCACGAGCACCTGACCCGAGCCGATATCGACGAGGATGCTGACCGGGATCGGTGCCAGTTCGGGCGGCGGCGTGGGGATTGCAGCGCCCGCGGGGCCGGGAATGCCCGCGGCGACGAGGCTTGCCGGGGCGGCGAACAGGAGGACGGATTTCAGGAAGGATTTCAAGACGCAACTTCTCCCGCACGCCCAGGACAGGCGCGGTGGCGACGCGCGAAACGACCCTTTATCAATCCGCGCGCTGGATTCGTGCGTCGCTATACCCTGCCGCCCTGGCCTTCTCCAGCGCTGCGGCAGCTTGTGCACGATTTGCGAAGGGGCCCATGGTCACACGCCAGAATTTGCCGCTCCGAGTTATCGTGGCCTCGAGCTTCGCAGCGGTCCTGCGCGCATTTTCCTCCACCGCAAAGGCGCCGACTTGCACGATGTGCGCGTCTTTCGTCGTTGCCGCCATTCGGACGGAAGGCGCGCGGACTGCCGGTGCGATGGCGGGCGGCGGCAGAGCGCTCTGGACCGGGGCGACCGGGCCCGTCTTCGGGGCGGAAAGGCGCCGGGCTTCGTCCCCGACGTTTGCGAACGGCTTGTTCGGCATCGTCGGCGGCGTGGATGGCGGTGGTTGGAGCGGTGCCTGTTCCACCAGTTTCCGGCGCAGAACCTTCAAAAGCCCTTCCGGCGTTTCCATGCGCTCGGGAACCCTGCCGCCACTCCGGAGCGCCGAACGTTCGACTTCCGGCGGATTGACGCGTCGCACCCGGATCGGCGCGCGAATGCCCGGCGTGAAGCCGAGTTGCGAAGCTGCGTCAGGCGAGAGTTCCAGCAAGGTGTCATTGGCCATGGGCCCGCGTCTTTCGAGGCGGACGAGAATGGTACGGCCACTATCCAGTGCGGTCACTTCGACGTAGCTCGGCAAAGGGAGCGTCTTGTGCGCGGCGCTCACCCCGGTTCCGGCACCGACCGCGCCATAGCCCACGGCATCGTAGTTGAGCTGGTCGGCCGGCGTCCAGGTCGTGGTGCCGATGACGAAAGGCTCGCCCACCACTATCGGGTAATCCCCTGCCTGTTCTGTCGCAGCCCGGCCTGTCATAGCCGGGGCTGCCGCTGCCGTTGCCGTTGTCAGAAACGCTCCGGCGAGCAGCCAGGAACGGTTAGCGGGCAATCTCATCTGCAAGCAATCCTACGGACAACGCATAATAATTGGAGCAGTTGTACTGAAGGATGACGCGATAATTACCGGTTAACAGATAGGCGGGCGTGCCGGGCCCATCCGGCTGAAACAGCGATGTGAGCACGTCCCCGGCTAGCGCCCGCTGCGGTGATACACCCAGCGCGCGCCATTCGGATACGGTCTTCCACTGGCCATGGCGCGCATGGACGCGGTCGCAACTGGGCGCGGAAAGCTTGCTTGAATAGGCATTCGCGCTGAAGCCGGGCGGCAACGATACCGGAACGCCCCAGGGTTGACCGGGACGCCACCCGGCATCGCGGAAGTAGTTGGCGATAGATGCGATCGTATCCGCCGGGCTCGTGAAGATGTCCCGCGTGCCATTGCCGTCGCCATCGACGGCCAGCTTCAGGTAAACGCTGGGCAGGAACTGCGGATAGCCGAAGGCCCCAGCCCAACTGCCCTTGAGGCGATAGGTGGGAACGCCCTGGTCGACCATCTTGAGCAAGGCGATCAGCTCGCCTTCGAACAGGGCGCGACGGCGCCCTTCCCAGGCCAGCGTCGCGAGCGAGCGGGCCAGGTCGAAGTCTCCCACGTAACTGCCGTAGTTCGTCTCATGGCCCCAGATGGCGAAAAGCATCGGTGCCGGAACGCCATAGCGTCGCTCGATGCTGGGCAGGAGTCCGGAAAGCTCGGAGTAGCGGGACCGCCCCCGAGCAATGATGCTGGGACCGACGTGCTGGGCGATATAGGGCGCCACCGGTGGCGGCGTAGTGGAGCGGCTCGGCTGCGCGGAATCGAGTTCGATGACCCGCTGGTTCGGCACGAGCCCTGTCAACACGCGCGATATCGTGGCGCTGCTCACACCCTCGCGGCGGGCCTTTGCTCCCACGGTTTGCAGATAGCCTTCGAAAGTCTGCCCCGCGACGGTCTGTGGGGGTGAGCTTTGCGCGATGCTTTGCACGACCGGCTGCGCATCGATCGACGCGGTCGGGACCAGGGCGAGAACAGCTGCAAGGAGGGGACGGCGCAGGTAACGGAGCTTCGAGGATAGAGTCATCCCTGCAAACCTTGCACAATGCGGCGGTCTTGCAAATGCCCGATCCACATCTGACGGGGACAGTTGCCGCAAGCGAACGGCCTTCCGTCCCATTCGTCCCGTGCTCATGGCGCCCATTCCATGCACAACCGCTTTCAGTGGAGGCTTGCAAGCGGCTCCGATTCCTCTATTCGCTCTCTCGAACGGACAGGTGGCCGAGTGGTTTAAGGCAGCGGTCTTGAAAACCGCCGTGGGTGGAAGCTCACCGTGGGTTCGAATCCCACCCTGTCCGCCAAGTGGCCTTCCCAAGACATCTCATAAAGTCCTGAATAACCGCTGATTTCCGCGGAAAATTCTGGTATCCTTAAGATCCCCGCTTGTTCCGCCACTGGCCAAAGCGCACGGGGTGCAAATGGGGGTATCGATCCGGCATGTGGGGTATCGGTGTTCACGAACAAACAGGCGGCAAAATGCAAGCCCAAGGAGAAGCCCTAAAAGCTTCCTGATTCGGGCGGCTTTATCTTTACGTCGCTAAAACCGGGCTGAAATCCTGGAGGATGAAGTTCAGGTTTGACGGTAAGCCAGATGTACCGGCCGACGCCCCGCGCCGCGCTCATCGGCACGACCTGAACCGCACCGGGATTGCCGGAGGCCAGTTTTCTTAAATTAGGCAGCCAGTGGG
>NZ_DAMDBA010000048.1:0-39197 GCF_032093395.1 Novosphingobium sp. | reverse complement strand
TTTACGGGCTTGGGAATCCCCCGCGTGAGTCAGCCTCAACGCACCTTGGTATTAGTCGCAGGAGGCAGCGTGGCCGAATCGATTTCACATTCGACAGGTCGAAGCAGAGCTTCGCAGCGGTGGTTACTCGGCCCCGAAACCGTTTTGCGATCGCACCAGAAGTTACGCCATGCCTTGCTCGGCGCTGCCGCCACGACGGTTCTTCTTCCCTTTGCCTTGCAGGAAGCCTGGGCGCAGCAATGTGTTCTGGACGCTTCGGGCGTGGTGACTTGCTCGGGCACCGTCACCGGCGGTTATTCGTCGACCAATACGAGCGTCATCGAGGAAATCCTTCCCGGCGCCACGCTGAACGGTCCGCTCGGCGCGTTTGGAAGCGGCGATGTGCTGGTAGACAATGCCGGATCTATTCTGAATTATCCCGCCGCCGTTACTTTCGAGGGTATCGCCGGATTTACCAAGACCTTCAATAATACCGGGACCATAAACGGAAACCTGATCGGTAACGGAACCGGGCGCATAGTCTTCAACCAGGACGGAGCCATGAACGGCTCCGTGCAGATAGACGGCGCCGGGATCAACGACATTACGATCGGCACCGGTCGCAGCATTCAATCGGTGAATGTCGTTGGCAGCGATAATTCGCTGGACAACTCCGGGGTTATCAACGGCCAGCTTCTGCTGAAGGGCACAAGCGAAAACCTGCTGGTCAATCGCTCCGCGCTCAATTCGGTCGAAATCGACGGCGGTGGGCAGAACACGCTGTTCAATGTCGGCACGATCAACGGCAATGTCGGCATCAGCAGTGACGGCAGCGTATTCGTCCAGAATACCGGGTTGCTGTCCAACAGCCTACGCATCACCGGCACCTCCGCCGACTTCGTAGACAATGCCGGGAACATCAGCGGCGCCGTGGAGACGGGTGACGGCAACGACGTGGTGATCAACCGCGTGGGAACGGTAAACACGATTCTGGGCCCGCAGCGGGGTATCAGCACCGGCGTCAATACCGGCGGCGGTGAAGACGTGTTCATGATGCTGGGCGGCGAGATCAACGGCAATGTGATGCTGGGCACGGGCAAGGACTTTGCGCTGGTGACCGGCGGCATCCTGACCAATCCGCTACAGATGCAGGACGGCGACGACTTGCTCTACTGGTCCGGCGGCGCGATGAATGCCATCGACATGGGCAACGACAACGACGTTGCCCTGTTCCTGAAGCTCACGCCGACCAACATGGCCAACAACATGCCGATCGACGGCGGCCTTGGCGACGATCGGCTGATTTTCGAACAGACTGCCGGTGATAGCGTCGCCCGTTTCTACAACTGGGAAGAGATCGACCTGATCAGCGGCTCATCGCTGACCTTTTCGAACTACGCGACACTGAAGCTGGGCGATTCCGGTACGGCAACCGGACAACTCTACATCGACCCGACCAGTACGGTATATGCGGGCGGAGGTACGCACAATGTGATGCCGTACCAGTCGCAGAGCCTGGTGACCGTCTCCAATTACGGCCTGATCGACCTGACCAACGCCGGCAACAGCGTGACCGACCGTTTCGCTGTTTATGGAAACTACTATGGCGGCGGTGGACGGCTGGCGCTCCAGACGCAACTGGGGGACGACAATTCTCCATCCGACCGGCTGGTGATCAGCGGGCAAGGCGCGCAAGGCTACGGCGCGACGGCGATCAGCATCACCAACGTGAACGGGCTTGGCGATTTGACGACGGCGGACGGCATCCGGGTCGTGGACGCCGCCAATGGCGCACAGACCACAACGGGCGCTTTTTCACTCGCCGGTCCGGTCGCGGCGGGTATCTATGAGTATGAACTCTATCGCGGCGGCGTGACGGCCGGCACGGAGGACAGCTGGTTCCTGCGGTCCGAGATCGTCGCAACGCCGACACCCACGCCCGTGCCGGTCCCCACGCCAACGCCTGTGCCGGTTCCCACACCGACGCCTGTGCCGGTCCCCACACCGACGCCTGTGCCGGTTCCCACGCCAACGCCTGTGCCGGTTCCCACGCCGACGCCCGTGCCAGTCCCAACACCGACCCCCACGCCCACACCGCCGCCGACACCCACTCCTACGCCGGTGCCGACACCAACTCCCACTCCCACTCCCACTCCCACTCCCACTCCCACTCCCACTCCGACACCACCACCGACTACGCCCGTGCCAACCCCGATCCCAACGGTCCGTCCGGAAATTCCTTCCTATTCGCTCGTCCCGACGATTGCGCAGGAATTGGGTCTCGGCGTGCTGGGCACTTTCCACGAGCGGCAAGGTGACCAGTTGATCAAGTCAGGGAACGGGCTCGCGCCTTCCGTCTGGGGGCGCATCTATGGAGACAGTCGCAAGCAGACCGCAGATCAGACCGTCGCGCGCGCGGATTACCAGCTGGCGCCGACGTTCGATGGCCATGTCTGGGGTATCCAGGCCGGTTTCGACTTGTACGCACGCAATTATGACGATGGCCGCCAGGTGCGCCTGGGTGCCTTCTATGCGCACAGCGAAGCGTCGGGAACGACGCGCGGGAATGTGCTGGGCGTGCAGGACGCGTTAGCCGGAAGCATGAACCTCAAGTCCGAAAACGCGGGCGGTTATGCCACGTATATCGGCAGCGACTTGTGGTACCTGGACGTGGTCGGGATGTACTCCTGGCTCTCCGGCCACGGTTCTTCGTACCGAGACGTGGGCGCCAGCTTCAAAGGACACTCCTACCTGTTTTCCGCCGAGGCGGGCTATCCGATCAAACTGGCCTACGATTGGACGCTGGAGACGCAGGGCCAGTTCATCGTCCAGAACGTGTCCCTGAATCCGACCTCGGACCTCTACGCGACCATAAACTTCGACGATGTCACCACGTATACCGGCCGGCTCACAGCGCGGATCGAGCATGTCGCCACGACGGAAACCGCCTTTTTCCAGCCCTTCCTCCATGTCGATCTCTGGCACAATTTCTCGGGGAAGCATGAAATTCTCTTCAACACCAATGCGCTGGTTCTGCAAAGCGAGAGCACCACGCTGAAGCTGGGGACGGGCTTCACCACTATGCTCAAGCCAGGCATCGGCTTTCACGCCGGTGTGGATTGGGCGAAGGGACTGGCCCAGGGAGACTACGATGCGATCGGCGGGAATATCGGCCTGCGCATCGTCTGGTAGGCAGGCGGGCGAGAAGGCGCTGCCTTTCGTTTTCCGCCTGCCGCATTAACATGGCGCGCCTGAACGCGCTGGGGGTCATCGCCTGCAATGAAACTCACCTGTTACGTTTACTCGGGATGGAAGCCGCGCATCCGCGCCGCCTCGCAGGCACGCGGATGGATGGATGCCACGCCCGAACGCTTTGCCTATCGCTGCCTGCCGCTGGACATCGCCAATTCGCATGGCTGGGAAGTCTTGAGCCCAGTCGGCTTCGAGGCGGAATGGAACGGCGGCAGTGCGCCCGAAGACGTCATCATTCGCCCCGATCCGGCCTCTCCACGGGAAGCCTTGCCGGTCGCGCTGTTCGGTGCGGGGGTTCTCACTTTCCATGTCGAAGGCCTGTTCCGCACGGAGCAGGGCATCAATCTCTGGGCAGGCGGCCCTCCCAACAGTGCCAAGGACGGCATTGCCCCCCTTTCCGGGCTTATCGAGACGGACTGGTCGCCCTACAGCTTCACGATGAACTGGCGCTTCACGCGGCCCAACCACGTCATCCGCTTCGAAGAGAACGAACCCTTTTGCTTCATCTTCCCGATCGGCCGCGCCGCGATCGAGCAGGTCGAACCCGAAATCCGCCCGATCGAGGATGCGCCGGAATTGAAGGAGCAGTTCGAAACCTGGAGTGCGGGACGCGATGCCTTTCACGCCCGAATGGCAGCCGAACCGCCCAGCGCCCCGGCGGACAAGTGGCAGAAGAACTACTTTCGCGGCACCTATGCTTCCGGGGCACCCGGGCCTTCGGATCACAAGACGAAGCTGCGGCTTGCCGAATTCAAGGGCGCTGAAGCATTCCATCGCGGTCCCGAACCACGCGCCGGATGCCCGCATGCCGAAGCCGCGCGGGTCAACGATAAACCGCAGTCCAAGCAGCCGCAGCCAGGCAAGCTCCAATGGATCATGGAATCGATCCAGCGGCTGGGCGCTCTTTCCGAAAACCGCCAGGTTCCCCGCTACGATGGGATCGACGCACAGGCATTTCTCGATCGCCATTATGCCGCAAACTGGCCGGCTCTGTTGGCTGGGGAGCTGGCCGATTGGCCGGCATTGCAACGCTGGACGCCGGAATACCTGAAGTCGGTCATCGGCGCGGCACCGGTCGAAGTTCAGGCCGATCGCAGCGGCAATGCGGACTTCGAGCGGAACATGGACAAGCATGTCACGACCATGCCTTTCGACACATTCATCGATCGCATCACCTCTCCCGGTTCCGGCAACGATCTTTACCTTACCGCCTACAATGCCGGCGCGAATGCCGAAGCGCTTGCGCCCTTGGTCGCCGATCTCGGCTTTCTCGACAAGTTCCTTACGCGCGATTGCGATCGGCCGTATGGCATGACGTGGATCGGGCCCTTGGGGACTTTCACGCCGCTGCATCATGATCTGACCAACAATCTCCTGCTGCAACTTGTCGGCAGTAAAAGGATATTGCTGGCGAGCCCGCTGGAAACGCCGCGCATCTACAACGATTTTCACGTCTACAGCGAAATCCGCGATCTTGCCGAGCCAGACCTGACCACGCGCTTCCCTGCTTTAAAGGGCATGCGCGTTCATCAAGTCGATCTGCGGGCAGGGGAGGCCTTGTTCATCCCGCTGGGGTGGTGGCATCAGGTAACCTCCACCGACTTCAGCGTAACCATCACGCATACGAACTTTCACTGGCAGAACGATTTCTACCAGGAATACCCGCAGTGATCGCGATCGCCGCCTAATTGGACCCGAGCTTAGGGCCGTCCCAAAAATCATGAGTATCGATGGACGACGCGCCCAGCAGCGGCGTTGGTGATCTTCGATCTGCCGGTGCGCAAATCCTGCACGCAGGCATGAAGACGCCAAACGTTGCAGAAAGATCGCAGCCCAGATAAAGGCTGGTGAGAATCATTCTCATTAAAAGGATGATAGGTAGGGCGGCGCAATGCATGGATGGCGTTGCTCCCGTCTTCCTCGACAAGGAATTGAATGACTTCGTGCCGCAGGAAGGGACTGCCTCTGCTCTTTACAGCACGCATCGTGCGGCATTGGTCGACTATGCCGCCGGTATCGTTGGAGGGCGCGCGCAGGCGGAAGACGTCGTGCAGGACGCCTGGCTGCGGATACAGCAAGTGGAACGCGGCCGACTGCTGGAAGAGCCCTTGCGCTATTTTTACCGCGTCGTCCGCAATCTCGCTCTCGACCGGATCAGGGTGGTCAAGCGGGAAACTCGGCGGAATGCAGAAGATACGGCGCCTGAACTGAATGCCATTCTCGACGAAGCGCCTTCGCCGGAAGATATCGCACTCGCTCGCGATGAATTGCGCCGGGTGATCGAGAGCATGGCAGAACTCCCGGAGCGAACCCGCATCGCCCTGGTCATGCACCGGGTGGAGGGCCGAAAACTCAAGGAAATAGCGGCGCATTTCGATATATCTGTTTCTCTGGCCCATGCGCTCGTGGCGGAAGGTATGCGCCATTGCGGCCGTGTGGTAGCGCGGTAAAGCTCATGTCGAACCTAGTTTTATCTGAAAATTCCGGCTCTCGAATCGTTGATGCTCAAAGATGCTCTCGAAATAGCCATGTGCTTCTGATCGACGAGGCACTTGGCGAAGCTATGGGGCCAGCATGAACGCAACGCCTTCCTCGTCGGACGATCGCGCGGCCAATGAAGCGATCGATTGGGTCATCCTGCTCGCCGAGGAGCCGGAAGACCTGGAATTGCGCGCGCGGTTCGATCGCTGGTTTGCTTTCAGTACGGAAAACCAGGCAGCCTGGTCGCATGCGAACAAGGTATCGAGCCTGGTCGAACAGAGCCAGAATGTCGCATTCCTGACGCCTGCCATTTCAAAGGTTGAGGCGGTATCGACCCCGCGACGGCAAAGATTCCTGCGGTGGCCCACTGTTGTCGGCGCGGCGATCGCCGCATGCCTGACCGTTTTTCTTGCCCCTGAGGCCATGTTGCGCTTGCAATCCGATTATCGCACCGGGACGGCGGAACAGCGGTCGGTTGCGCTGGCAGATGGCAGCACTGTGCAATTGGCGCCGCGAAGTGCGATTTCCGTGTCTTTTGGGCATGGGGAGCGGCAAGTACGCCTGCTATCCGGTGAAGCCTACTTCGAAGTGGCTCGGAACGAGAACGAGCCTTTCAAGGTCTTGACCGACGATGCGGTCACTACCGTGCTGGGTACGGGGTTCGATGTCCATACTGGCGATGATGCTACGGACGTAAACGTACGACATGGTCGGGTCCGAGTGGCGAACCTGGCCTCCCCACCTGCGACACGCATTTTGACCGCGGGACAATGGGCATCCGCCCGGCGGGGAGGGCTGGTCGGCGGCGAAGGCGTAGCCAGCCTGGTCGGGTCATGGAGTAGCGGCCGATTGGCGGTGGTGGACCGTCCGGTTGGAGAGGTGATCGCAGATATTCGCCGCTATTATCGCGGTGTCATCATCGTGAGGGATAAGGAAATCGCCTCGCGATCGGCATCCGGCAGCTTCAATATGTCGGATCCTGTCGCGGCGATCGATGCGCTCGTACGGCCGCATGGCGCCACAGTATATCAGATCACCCCCTGGATAATTGTGGTATCCAGCTGACAAATATCGATTTTTATAGAATATTCCGTTTTCTCAAGAAAATTTCTGAAAAAGTTCGCGCCTCCATCGTTATGGCTCGAGGCTTTGTTGCGATGGACACGCATTAGCAAATCTGCCTCCCGGATAGAGACGATATTGGAGGCTGAATGTGTTTTCTGGGGGTTTGAATATCACGCTGGAAAAGGGGCGGCGTGGGCTTGGAGTGCTCTTCCTGGCGAGCGCCGCGGTGTTGCCCGCTGTCATGCTGGCAACACCCGTTGCCGCTCAGTCGGGCAGTCAGCGCAGCTTTAACATCGAGGCGCAAAATCTGGATCGGGCACTGGCGATTTTCGGAGCACAGTCCGGGCTTCAGGTTACCGTGGATGGCGCGCAAATCCGGGGGGTCAAATCGCGGGGCGCTTCCGGAACGATGTCGCGCGAGCAGGCGCTTTCTGCACTGCTGACGGGAACGGGCTTCACCTATCGCTATACAGGCGCGAACACTGTCCTGATCGAGCGCGCGCCTGATATCGCAGACGGTGCCATCTCGCTTGGTCCCGTCAGGGTCGAAGGCGCGAATGGTTCGGGTGGACTGGTCGCCAGTCCCAGCTCGGATATGCTCGCCTCCGAGGGAACGGGATCCTACACGCCGCGCGGCTCCGTCACGTCCTCCAAGCTGCCGCTGACGCTGCGTGAGACGCCGCAGTCTGTCACGGTCATTACCCGCCAGCAGATCGAGGACCGCAATTTCATCACCATCGACGAGGCTATCGAATCCTCGACCGGTGTCACAGCCGAAGCCTTCAATCTGGGCACGCTGCAATTCAAATCGCGCGGTTTCGACATGGGGTCCGGGCAGATCGACGGCATGATGGGGGCCGGCGGTTCTACCGGTGGCTATGTGCCCAACATCGCGATGTTCGATAGAATCGAGGTCATGCGCGGTGCAGCCGGGTTGGTGGCCGGACGGGGCTATCCGGGCGGCGTCGTCAATCTCATCCGCAAACGTCCGCTGGACAAGGCGCGCTATGGCCTCGTTCTGCATGCCGGAACATGGGACCAATACCGAGGTGAAGCCGATATAAGCGTGCCGGTCACCGACTGGCTCCGTGTGCGCGCGGTTGCGTCCTACGAAAATCGCAAGTTCTTCACCGACCTCGTGCATACCAAGCGTCCCATGATCTACGGGGTCGCGGAAGCGGACGTCACGCCCACGACTTTGCTTACCGTCGGTGCGAGCTACGAAGAGAACAATACGGACTCGTTCTTCAACAGCGGTCTGCCCTGGTTCTCTAACGGCAAGGATTCCCGCCTGCCGCGTTCCTCGCGTGGGATCGCGCCAGGCTGGAACTATTTCGACGTCAACGCGACAAACATCTTCGGTTCCGTGGAGCAACGGCTGGGAGGGGCGTGGAAAGCGAAGGTCCAGGTCAATCAGCAGCGATGGTCGCAGGACTACCTTGCTCCCAATGCACGACCATCGGCCATCGATCCTGTCACCCAGATCGGCCCTCAATTGAGGAGCACGGTGCAGAACTTCAGGGCGACTACCGAGACGCTTTCGTTCGAGGGACAGATCGATGGCGAGGTTCAGGCCCTGGGCAGAACGCATGAGATCGCGGTGGGGGCGAGCTATTCACGCCAGAAGGATTTCGATAACGAATCCAGGTCGGCAACAATCGACGCCACGCCTCGCCCCATTTTCAACGCAGACCCTTGGGCGGTCGCTCGGCCGGTGTTTGGCGAGTTCTCGCCCACCGGCTATTCTGCGAAGATCGTCCAGGAAGGCATCTGGGGCGTTGCGCGGCTGAATGTTGCCGATCCGCTCAAGGTCATTCTGGGCGCGCGGCTCAGCAATTATGAATCCGGCGCCCAGTATACGGTGACGGGCCCCTTCACGACCCTGAAGCAGAAGCACGTCTTCACGCCTTATGGGGGCGTCGTGTTCGATGTCGCTCGGAACTGGTCGGTCTATGCCAGCTATGCGGAGATCTTCCGCGACCAGAACAGCATGTTTCGGGCCGACGGTTCCACGCTGCCTCCCGTCACGGGGGTGAACTACGAGCTGGGTACGAAGGGTGAATTCTACGACGGAAGCTGAATGTCTCTTTCGCGCTCTTCCGGGTCGTCGAGAGCAATCGGGCCCAACAGGATCCGAACAATCCCGCGCCTTGTGTCGGGGCGCCTACGGCGGATGCCTGCTACATCGCCGATGGCAAGGTTCGCGGCCAGGGCTTCGAAGCCGAGGTTTCGGGTGAAGTACTGCCCGGTTTCGAAATTACCGCAGGCTACACTTTCACGGATACCGAGTACCTTCGCGATCGCACCGATACCGGCGCGCCCAGTGAAAATCAGGGTGCCGATTTCAGCAGCATCACGCCGAAGCATCTTCTCCGCGTTTGGGGCAATTACAAATTGCCCGGTGCACTAGACGGCGTCTCGGTTGGTGCAGGCGTAAATGCGCAAAGCCGCATTTCGAGCAGTTCCGACGGCACCGATACCGTCAGGCAGAAGGCCTATGCACTCGTCAATGCGCGCCTTGGCTATCAGGTGAACGAGCATGTCTCGCTGGCCCTCATCGCCAACAACCTGTTCGACAAGCGCTATTATCAGCGTCTCTATGCGCTGAATGGCGGTAATCGTTACGGTGAGCCCCGATCCGTGCTGGTGAATGCCCGGATCACATACTGATGAGACCGGTAGTCGGCGCGCATCGGAATAGGGATCGATGAAGGACAGCTTTCGCCAGTCCATGGCATGGCTTCATACATGGACCGGGCTGGTTGTGGGCTGGGTTCTGTACTTCGTGTTCATGACCGGTGCGGCCGGCTATTTCGACGAGGAGATAACCCTGTGGATGCAGCCGGAAGCGCCCGCCGTGACATCGGCGGCCGAGCTTCCGGCTGCCGATATCGTCGCCCGGGCGCAGGCGCTTCTCCAAAAGAGCGCGCCGGGTGCCGAACGCTGGTCGCTTGATCCCTCCTGGGATCGGGTAGGGCATGACTGGTACCTCTCCTGGTCCGGGGCAGGGCAGGAGCAGGGGAGCGTGGCAATCGACCCGGTAACCGGTCAGCCGCGCTCGCCCCTCCGCCTTCGAGAAACCGAGGGGGGCGTGGGACTCTATCGTTTGCATTACCAGCTGCACTACATGTCCGAACATAGCGCGATCCTGATCGTTGGGGCCTGCACGATGCTCATGCTGCTGGCGATCCTGAGCGGGGTCGTCACGCACAAGAAAATCTTCAAGGACTTCTTCACGTTCCGTCCAGGGAAAGGCCAGCGCAGCTGGCTCGACATGCACAACCTCGTCAGCGTGACCGCGTTGCCATTCTTTTTGATGATAACCTACAGCGGCCTGATATTCTTCATGTACGCTTACATGCCGGCCGCGATGGATGTGGCTTACGGCAGGAATACGGCCTGGCCGGACGACGGTTACAGCAATCCGCTCAATCCGCGTGCCAACAATCGCTTCGACGATGAGGATATGCCGAAAGTGAGGCCAATCGTTCACGTTGCAGGGAACTCCGTCGCTCCTCTGACAGATATCGCCAGGCTTGCCAGGATCGTGGAAAGGCAATGGGGGCAAGGCAAAATTGGTGGCATCTCCGTCGAGCATCCGGGGCGCAGCGACGCGCATGTCACCTTTCTCTTCATGGATACAGGACTGGTATACAGCAGCCGCAAGCAGATGGTCTTTGATGGCGTGACCGGCAGGGATCTGTCGCCCCCGTCCTTTCGGCAGGGCGCTGCATGGAAAGTGCAGAACGGCATGATCGCTCTTCATGAGGGGCTGTTCGCCGGCCCGTTACTGCGCTGGCTCTACTTCCTGTCCGGCCTGCTTGGCTGCGCCATGATCGCGACGGGACTGATCCTGTGGACCGTCAAGCGGCGGCAAAAGCAGCAGCGAGGTGAAGGGGATGCCTTCTCATTCCGTCTGGTCGAAACCCTCAACATCGGTACCATCGCCGGGTTGCCTTTGGGAATTGCGGGCTATTTCTGGGCGAACCGTCTTTTGCCTGTCGGCATGGAAGCGCGTGCGGCCTGGGAGTTTCATGCTCTGTTCGGGACCATGGGAGCAGCCTTCCTGTGGGCAGCCGTCAGACATCCGGCGGGTAAGGCCTGGACGGAACTATCGGCGACCGCAGCGGCGGGCTTCCTGCTGCTGCCTTTGCTGAACGCAGTCACTACTGACCGGCATCTGGGGAACACTATCCGGGGCGGCGAATGGGTACTGGCGAGTTTCGACCTGACCATGCTGGCCGTAGGCGCAGTTTTTGCGATGGCCGCGATCAAAGTGCATCGTAGGTGGGCAGCACCATCTACTTCAGACCGGCGGCGTTTAGCCGGGGGCAGCGCATGAAACCCGGTTTGCGTTACCGGTTCACTGTGCTGTCACGCATTCTGGCGGGCCTTGGCGGCGGCTACGTGCTGACGTCGCTCACAGTGGTACTTGTGTCGTTGTGCCAGCCGGGAAGCAGGGCTTCGGCTGTCTTGTGGGCTACGATGGCAGGCTTTCTTGTCTACGCGCTCGTCGTCATGGCGGTGTTCCACGCTCGAAGCGTTGTCCGGGCGTGGGGTTGGATCATCGGCGTGTCCATGCCGCTCGCGCTTCTCATTTTTCTGCTGACCAGAGGAGGGCCAAGCTGGTGAGCGCCCTGTTCGTATTCCTTTCTGCCGTTTCGGGATTTGCCTGTTTGGCTCTTTCCATGGCCAGGCATTACCGCGATCTGTTCGGAAAGGCGCTTTCCCGACCGGTCGAAAGGGCGTTCCGGCTCTCAGGCTGGAGTCTGATAGCTGTGTCCTTCGCAATAGCGACCGCGAGCCAGGGGCCTGCGATCGGGCCTGTTCTTTGGCTCGGACTTCTCACTCCCGCAGCGCAGGTCGTCGTGTTCATGCTGACTTACAGGGACAGGTGGCTGCCGAAATGATGCTGGAGGTTCCCTATGGCTCGGGGTGCAACGACAATGCTTCCGCGTCGGCGGAAATGGCTTCGCAATTGAACTATGCGGCTATGGCAGACCTTGGCCTGCCGCGGACGCGCTATGCGGATCAGCCGGTGAGCTGGCAGACGCGGCTCTTCGGGATGGGCGGGATCGGTGCGATCTGTCTGGCGGTCACGGCCGCCATGGTCCTGTCCTGGCGAGTCTATACCGCCGTCCAGACACCGCCCAGCCTTAGTGTGTTCGATGTCGCTGCGCCCGCAGCACCTCCCGAACCGCAGCGCGACACCCCGCCCGATCCGGAGCAGGTGCAAAAGGAAAAAGCCGAGGTCCAACCTGATCGTCCCAACGCCGAAGTTCCTGAGATCCAGATACCAAGCGAAAGCCCGATCACGCTGGAGCCGTCAAAACCCGTGATCGACCCTGGACTACCGATCGAGAAAACAACCGCACCCGAAAGCAAGCCGGTTCCACCGGCGCAGAGGGCTAGTGATGCAAAACCGACTTGGGAAGGTATGGTTCTGGGGGCGCTAAACAAGGTGAAGCGCTATCCACGCGAAGCTTCATTCCGGCACCAGCAAGGCGTTCCCTACATTCGCTTCGTCATGAACCGCGAGGGCGACGTGCTCTCGGTGCGGCTTGAGCGCTCTTCCGGCATCCGGTCTCTGGATGGCGAAGCGGTCAGCCTGCCCAAGCGCGCTGCGCCGCTCCCCAAGCCGCCCAAGGATGTCGGCGGGGAGACTATCGAACTTGTGGTCCCAGTTGAATTTTTCATGCGAAAATGAAGTTGATACTCGGGCATTTTTCCGGAGCGCGGACGAGATACAAGTCCGCTGGAGGGCGCTGCCGGTCGCGACGGGACGGATCAGCGGCTGGTGCTAAATCCGATTTGCACAAGGCCGGGTAAGGCACACCGTCACTCTGCCGAATAGGGAACCAGCGTCCTGCGGTTCTCGTCCACCGCGATGGGCTTGCCGATTGGAGGGAAAGCTCGCTGCGGGCAAGCCGGCCGTTCGCAGACCTTGCAGCCGGCCCCAATCCGGGTTGCCGCCGCAGGATCGGAGAGATCGAGACCGCGCGCGTAGATCAGCCGTGAGGCATGGCGGATATCGCAGCCGAGCCCGACGGCGAAAGTCTTGCCGGGAACGCCATACCCGGCATTGCCCGAACCTACCGTGCGGGCAATCCAGAGGTAGGTCCGCCCATCCGGCATCTGGGCGATCTGCGTCAGAACCCGGCCCGGCTGGGTGAAGGCTTCGTAAACGTTCCACAGCGGACATGAACCGCCGACGCGCGAGAAGTGAAAGTCGGTCGCGGACTGCCGCTTGGAAATGTTGCCGGCGCGATCGACGCGCACGAAAAAGAACGGAACGCCGCGTGCGTCCGCTCGCTGCAGGGTCGAAAGGCGGTGGCAGATCGTCTCGAAACCGACCCCGAACCTTCGGCCAAGACGTTCGATGTCGTAGGCATCTTCTTCCGCCGCCGCGAGAAATGCGGCGTAAGGCAGGATAAGGGCGCCGGCGAAATAGTTGGCGAGCCCGATCCGCGCGAGCCGCCTGGCTTCCTCGCCGGCCAGGATCGCATCGTCGGCAAGCCGGTCGATCTCGTCCTTCAGTTCCAGAAAGGCGAGTTGGGTGGCCATCTGGAAAGCCTGCTGACCTTGCTTGAGATGAGCGGAGAGATGGAGCGTGCGGTTTGCATGATCGTAGCGTCGCTGCGCGCTTTCGGTCTCGCTCCAGACGATCTGGATGCCATGCCTCTCGCGCAACCGTTCGATGAGGCCGGCATAGACCGAGCGCGGGCTTAGGCCAGCTTCGCGGTAGATGCGCTCGGCGGCTTCATCCAGCAGTTCGACGTGATTGTGGCGCGCATAGAAGAAGTCGCGCACCTGCTCGAACGGCATTCGGGCGGGGCCGGGCGTGATCCAGTCATCGCCCAATTGCGCGGCCATGGCCTCGCTGCGCTCGCTCAGTTCGCGCTGGCGGCGGTGCAAGGCTACCAGGGTCCGCCCCACGGCGGGCATGTTGGCAGCCAGTTCCTTGATCTCGGCAAGCGCGATCGGCTCCGCGCTGTCCGTCAGCGCTTCACGCAGGTCCGTGACGAGGCGGGCTTCCTCGTCTTCCGAGAAGAGCTGGACATCGATCCCGAAAACAGCGTTCAGCTTCAGCAGGACCGGCACGGTCAGGGGGCGCTGGTTCTGTTCGAGCTGGTTGAGGTAGCTGGGCGAGATATCGAGCGCGGAGGCAAGCTCCACCTGCTTGAGCTTACGCTCTTCGCGCAGGCGCCGCAGCCGCACGCCCATGAACATCTTCCGCATCAGCTCTTGCCCATCCTTCGCAAGATTTGCAGATTGCGCTTGAATGGTTCGCAAAACTTCGCAAATCTTTGTTTTATCGCTCTTTCGCTCATGCGGATGTTGCAAATCATTCGGACGAGATCAAGCGGAATGCGATACCGCCCGGCATCCCTGCAGCCGTTTGCGAGGGCACCGGGCGGACGACCGGAAAGCTGATGGAGGGTCAGCTCGCCGGCAAGGCTTCGGGCACGATCGTCTTCACGATCGAGGCGTCGAGTTCCTCGTAATCATGGAGGCCGATCGTCTCGTAGAGTTCGGCGCGGGTTTGCATGGCATCGACCATGGCGTGGGTGCCGCCATCCCTGGCGATCGCGGCGTAAAGCAGGGCTTGCGCCTTGTTGGCGACGCGCAGCGACGAGACCGGCCAGATCACCATCTTGTAGCCCATCGCCGCGAATTCGTCCGCCGTATAAAACGGCGTCTTGCCGAACTCGGTCATGTTGGCGAGCAGCGGCACGCCCGGCATGGCCTCCGCAAACCTCGTGAACATCTCGCGCGTGACGAGGGCTTCGGGGAAGATCGCGTCGGCGCCGGCTTTTACGTAGAGTTTCGCGCGCTCGACGGCGGCGTCGAAGCCTTCCACGCCGGCCGCATCGGTACGCGCGACGATGACGATGTCCCGGCTCGCCTTCTTGGCGGCCGCGACCTTGGCGGCCATGTCCTGGGCGGGCACCAGGTTCTTGCCGTTGAGATGGCCGCACTTCTTCGGCAAGATTTGGTCTTCCAGATGAACCGCGCCGGCCCCGGCTTCCTCAAACGTGCGGACCATGTGCATGACGTTGAGCGCTTCGCCGTAGCCGGTATCGCCGTCGACCAGCAGCGGTAGCGCGGAGGAGCGCACGATCTGGCGGATGAAGAAGGCCACTTCGTCCACCGTGATCACGCCGAGATCGGGGAGGCCCATCGAGGCGGTCATGGCCGCACCGGAAAGGTAGAGTCCCTCGAAGCCGGCCCGCTTCGCCTGGATCGCCGCCTGTCCGTTGTGCGCGCCGGGGAGCTTGTAGATGCCGGGGCGGGCAAGGGACTCGCGGAAGCGTTTGCCCGCGCTTTCGCGGGGCAGTTCGTCTGCAATCAGGTAGGGCATGGGTACTCCTTAAGCCGCACAGGGCTCGTTGCGATGCGCAAGCGGCACGAATGTGAGGTTTTCCGGGCCGGTGTAGTTGGCCGAGGGGCGGATGATCTTGTTGTCCTGGCGCTGCTCGATGACGTGCGCGGCCCAGCCCGAGGTGCGGGCGATGACGAAGAGCGGCGTGAACATCGCCGTCGGCACGCCCATCAGGTTGTAGGAGACGGCAGAGAACCAATCGAGGTTCGGGAACATGCGCTTGGCGTCCCACATCACGCTCTCGATGCGCTCGGCGACCGAAAACTGCCGCTGCGCTCCCGCTTCGTCGGCCAGCGACTTCGCAACCCGCTTGATGACGACGTTGCGCGGATCGGAGATCGTATAGACCGGATGCCCGAAGCCGATGACGACTTCTTTGCCGTCCACCCGGCGGCGAATGTCTGCCTCCGCCTCGTCGGCACCGGCGTATCGCTTCTGGATCTCGTAGGCGACTTCGTTGGCGCCGCCGTGCTTGGGGCCGCGCAGCGCGCCGATGGCGCCGGCGATGCAGGAATACAGGTCCGAGCCGGTTCCCGCGATCACCCGCGCGGTGAAGGTCGAGGCGTTGAACTCGTGCTCGGCGTAGAGGATCAGCGAGGTGTGCATTGCCCGCGCCCAGCTTTCCGAGGGCGCCTTGCCGTGGAGCAGGTGCAGGAAGTGGCCGCCGATGCTGTCGTCATCGGTCTCGACCTCGATCCGGCGGCCGTGGTGGGCGAAGTGATACCAGTAGAGCAGGATCGAGCCGAGCGAAGCCATCAGCCGGTCGGCAATATCGCGCGCGTCGGGCAGGTTGTGATCATGCGTTTCGGGAAGAACGCAGCCCAGCGCCGAGACGCCGGAGCGCATCACGTCCATCGGATGCGCGGCGGCGGGGATAGCCTCCAGCGCGGCCTTGACCGAATGCGGCAGTCCGCGAAGACCCTTGAGCTTGGCCTTGTAGGCGGCCAGCTGCGGCGCGGTCGGCAGTTCGCCGTGGACGAGCAGATGGGCGATCTCCTCGAACTCGGCGGACTCGGCGATGTCGAGGATGTCGTATCCACGATAATGCAGGTCGTTGCCGGTCTTGCCGACGGTGCACAGGGCGGTGTTGCCTGCGGCCACGCCGGAGAGCGCCACCGATTTCTTGGGCTTGAATGCGACTTCGCTGGTCGGCGTGGGGGCCATAGGATCCTCTCGGGTCGAAATGGGCGGGTTCGAAAGGGCGTTCATGCGCCGCAATCCCGCTTCTGGGTGAAGGTAGTGAAGGTGAAGCGGCCGCTGGCCGCGATGGTGCGCCCGCCGTCACCATTGAGTGCGGTGGCGAAAACGGAGACGACGATCGCCTGGTGGTCCTCACCGACGGACCAGGTTTCGAGATCGACGTCAGGAACCGAGAAGCCCTCGTTCACCTGGACGGCATCGCACCTGGCGATACGGATCGTGTCGCCAAGGCTACCGGATGCGCGGTCGGCGGCGGCGGAAACCATGGCATCGAGGAGGTCGACGCCGCGTTCGGGGCGATTGGAGGTCATGCTGCGATCGCTTCCGGATTTTGTGCCTCTTGGAGAACTTCGGCGGGCACGAAGACCTCGCCCTCCATGAGGATGCGGGCACTGCGGCTCATGATCGCCCTGGTGACGGTCCACTGGCCATCGACCTCGCGAGCTTCGGCGCCGACGCGCAGGGTGCCGGAAGGGTGGCCGAAGGTGACCGCATTGCGCATTCCCCCGCCCGCAGCGAGGTTGACCAAGGTGCCGGGCACGGCAGCAGCGGCGGCGATGGCGACCGAGGCGGTGCCCATCATCGCATGATGGAGCTTGCCCATCGACAGGGCCCGGACCAGCACATCGATCTCGCCGGCGAGGACTTCCCTGCCACTCGACGTGCGATGATCGACCGGCGGGGCGACAAAGGCGATCTTGGGTGTATGCTGGCGCTTTGCCGCTTCCTCGGGCGTCTTGATCAGCCCCATCTTCAGTGCACCAATGGTGCGAAGCGCCTCGAAGCGGGATAGCGCTGCGGTATCGCCGTTGATGGTTTCGCGCAGTTCGGTGCCGGTGTAGCCGATGTCCTCGGCATCGACGAAGATCGTCGGAATGCCGGCGTTGATGAGCGTGGCCCTGAGCTTGCCGCCTGCGACAATCTCCTCGGGCACATCGAGTTCGTCGACGAGATTGCCGGTCGGGAACATCGCTCCACCGTCCGCATCATCCTCGGCGGGGTCGAGAAATTCGAGCACGATCTCGGCCGCCGGAAAGGTCACGCCGTCGAGTTCGAAGTCGCCGGTTTCCCGCACTCTGCCATCCGTGACCGGGACATGGGCGATGATGGTCTTGCCGATGTTGGCCTGCCAGATGCGTACCTTGCGCGTGCCGTTCGCTCCTGCATCGACGTAACCGGCGTGGATCGCGAAGGCCCCGGCTGCGGTCGAAAGGTTGCCGCAATTGCCCGACCAGTCGACGAAATCGGCATCGATCGAGATCTGGCCGTAGAGATAGTCGACATCGTGACCGTCGCGACTGCTGGGCGAGAGGATCACGCACTTGCTGGTGCTGGAGGTGGCGCCGCCCATGCCGTCGATCTGCGCGCCGTAAGGATCGGGACTGCCGATGACGCGCTGGAACAGCCGGTCGCGGGCCTTGCCGGGCTGGCGGCAGCTTTCGGGCAGGTCTTCGAGGCGGAAGAACACGCCCTTGCTGGTGCCGCCGCGCATATAGGTGGCGGGAATGGCGATCTGCGGAGCGGCGACCATCAGGCGGGCTCCGTTTCGGACGAGGCAAGGAAATCCTGCGCGAAGCGTTGCAGCACGCCTCCGGCCTCGTAGATCGAGACTTCTTCCGCCGTATCGAGGCGGCAGATGATCGGCACGCGCTTGAGCACACCATCTGATTGCCGGACGATCAGCGTCAACTCGGCGCCAGGTTTGCGATCGCCCTCGACATCGTAGGTTTCGGTGCCGTCGAGGCCCAGCGTCAGGCGCGTGGTGCCCGGCTTGAACTCGAGCGGGAGCACGCCCATGCCGATGAGGTTGGTGCGGTGAATACGTTCGAAGCCTTCCGCAACGATCACTTCCACGCCGGCAAGGCGCACGCCCTTGGCCGCCCAGTCGCGCGAGGATCCCTGGCCGTAGTCGGCACCGGCGATGACGATCAGGGGTTGGCGGCGATCGAGGTAGGTTTCTATCGCTTCCCACATGCGCATGACCATGCCGTCGGGCTCGAGCCGGGTCAGCGAGCCTTTCTTCACAGTGCCGCCGACCACGGCCATCTCGTTGATCAGCTGCGGGTTCGCAAATGTCGCGCGCATGGCGGTCAGGTGGTCGCCGCGGTGCGTGGCGTAGGAATTGAAGTCCTCTTCCGGCACGCCCATTTTCGTGAGGTATTCGCCTGCCGCCGAACTCGCGAGGATGGCGTTGGAAGGCGAGAGGTGGTCGGTGGTGATATTGTCCGGCAGGATCGCCAGCGGGCGCATGTCCTTCAGCGTGCGCGGAACGGCGGCAAGCGCGCCGACGCCTTCGGTATCCCAGTAGGGCGGACGGCGGATATAGGTGGATTGCGGGCGCCAGTCATAGAGCGGGCTGGCCGCGCTGCGTTGCTGCGGCGCGAACATCGGGTCGTAGACCTCGCGGAACTGCGCGGGCTTCACCGAGGCTGAGACGATGGCATCGATTTCCTCGTCGCTTGGCCAGAGGTCTGCGAGCCGGATTTCCTTGCCGTTCGCGGTGCCCAGTACGTCCTTTTCAATGTCGAAGCGCATCGTGCCGGCCAGCGCATAGGCGACCACCAGCGGCGGCGAGGCGAGGAAGGCCTGCTTGGCGTAAGGATGGATGCGTCCGTCGAAGTTGCGGTTTCCGGAGAGGACGGCGGTGGCGTGGAGATCGCGCTCGATGATTTCCTGCTGGATCCTGGGGTCGAGCGCGCCCGACATGCCGTTGCAGGTCGTGCAGGCATAAGCGACGATGCCGAAGCCGAGCTTTTCCAGCTCGGGCAAGAGGCCCGCTTCCTCCAGATAGAGCTGGGCGACTTTCGAGCCCGGCGCGAACGAGCTTTTGACCCAGGGCTTGCGTGTAAGGCCCAGTTCATTGGCTTTCTTCGCAACGAGACCGGCAGCGACGACGTTGCGCGGGTTCGAGGTGTTGGTGCAACTGGTGATCGCGGCGATGATCACGGCACCATCGGGCAGGAGGCCTTCGCGTTCCTGCGCGATCGCCTTGTCGAGATCGACGGCGATGCCGCGCTCCTCCAGCGCCGAGGTGGGCAGGCGGCGGTGCGGGTTGGATGGACCGGCCATGTTGCGGACGACGGTCGAGAGATCGAATTCCAGCACGCGCTCGTATTCGGCCGTCTTGAGCGCCTCGGCCCAGAGCCCCGTGGTCTTCGCGTAAGTTTCGACCAGTCTGACATGCTCTGGATCACGGCCGGTCAGAAGCAGGTAGTCGATGGTCTGGCTGTCGATGTGGAACATCGCGGCGGTGGCGCCGTACTCGGGGCACATGTTGGAGATCGTCGCACGATCGCCGATGGTCAGGCTGTCGGCGCCTTCCCCGAAGAACTCGAGCCAGGCACCGACGACGCGTTCCGTCCGCAGGAATTCTGTGAGGGCGAGCACAACGTCCGTGGCCGTGATGCCCGGCTTGCGGTGGCCAGTGAGTTTTACCCCCACAATGTCCGGCAACCGCATCATCGAGGCGCGGCCAAGCATCACGGTCTCCGCCTCCAGTCCGCCGACGCCGATGGCGATCACACCAAGCGCATCGACATGGGGGGTATGGCTGTCGGTGCCGACGCAAGTGTCGGGGAAAGCGGCGCCATTGCGCACCTGAATGACGGGGGACATCTTCTCCAGGTTGATCTGGTGCATGATGCCGTTACCGGCAGGGATCACATCGACGTTCTCGAAGGCGCTCTTGGTCCATTCGATGAAGTGGAAGCGGTCCTCGTTGCGGCGATCCTCGACCGCGCGGTTCTTGTCGAAGGCCTGGGCCTCGAAGCCACCGTATTCGACAGCGAGAGAGTGATCGACGATGAGCTGGGTCGGCACCACCGGGTTGACTTTGGCCGGATCGCCGCCCTGATCGGCGATAGCGTCGCGCAGACCCGCGAGGTCGACGAGCGCGGTCTGGCCGAGGATGTCGTGGCAGACGACACGCGCGGGGTACCAGGGGAAGTCGCGGTCGCGCTTGCGTCCTGCAATCTGCGCCAGGGCTTCGTTCAGCAGTTCCGGTTCGCAGCGCCGCACAAGCTGTTCGGCAAGGACGCGCGAGACATAGGGCAGGGTGTCGTAAGCGCCGGGGCGAATGGCTTCGATCGCGGCACGCGTGTCGAAATAGTCGAGCTGCGTACCAGGCAGAGTCTTGCGGAAGGCGGTGTTCATGTCGCCCTTATCCGCATGGTTTCGCCACGCGGAAATGGCTGAAATGGCGAAGATTTGCGCAAGAAGTTCTGCAAATCTGCGAAGTTTGCGAAGGATTTGGGCTGGGCACCGAGATCTGCCTGAAAACTGACGGTTTCCAGACAGGCCCCGGTGCTTCATCGCCAAAGCAGAGGTATCGTCAGCGGGTTGTCAGCCTGCGATTTCCTGCCGGAGGATTTTTGCGCCGGCTCCCAGAGCATTCAGCTTCGCCCGTGCCACGCTGCGAGACAGCGGGGCCATGCCGCAGTTGGTGGAGGGATAGAGCTTGTCGGCATCGACGAACTGCAAGGCCTTGCGCAGGGTATCGGCTACTTCATCCGGCGTCTCGATGGTGTCGCTCGCCACGTCGATGGCGCCGATCATCACTTTCTTGCCCCGAATAAGCTCGATCAGGTCCATCGGCACGTGGGAGTGGTGGCATTCCAGCGAAATGATATCTATCTTCGATTTCCGCAGATTGGGGAAGGTTTCCTCATACTGTCGCCACTCCGCCCCCAGAGTCTTTTTCCAGTCGGTATTGGCCTTTATGCCATAACCATAGCAGATGTGGACGGCCGTCTCGCACTTCAGGCCTTCTGCGGCCTTTTCGAGCGTGGCGATCCCCCAGTCGTTGGCTTCTTCGAAGAAGACGTTGAACGCCGGTTCGTCGAACTGGATGATGTCGATGCCTGCTGCCTCCAGTTCCCTGGCTTCCTGATTGAGGATGGTCGCAAACTCCCAGGCCAGTTTTTCCCGGCTCCGATAATGGGCATCGTAGAGCGTATCGATCATCGTCATCGGGCCCGGCAGCGTCCATTTGATCGGCTGATCGGTCTGGGCGCGCAGATACCGGGCATCATCGACGAAGACCGGCTTCGGGCGCGCGACAGCGCCGACGACCGTCGGCACGCTGGCATCGTAGCGATTGCGGATCCTGACGGTTTCGCGCTTCTCGAAATCGACACCGCTCAGATGCTCGATGAACGTCGTGACGAAGTGCTGGCGGGTCTGTTCGCCGTCGCCGACGATGTCGATACCCGCGTGCCGCTGATCGTCCACGGCCAGACGCAGCGCGTCCTGCTTGCCGGCTACCAGCTCCGCGCCTTCCAGTTTCCAGGGTGACCAGAGTTTTTCCGGCTCCGCCAGCCAGGAGGGCTTGGGCAGGCTGCCGGCGGTCGAAGTGGGCAAGAGTGTTTTCATGAGGGGTGACCTTGTGTGTCGTCTTGTCAAAGGGTGTGGCTGGAGCCGAAGCTGGCGGACCATCGGTCCAGATCGGCCTGGTACGGCCTGATGAAGTGCTCTTGCGCGAACCTGCCCTGCTCGATGGCGAGGCGGCTGCGTTCTTCGCGGTCGTAGACGATCCGGGTGGAGGAGAAGTCCTGATGCTTCAGACTAGGCCGGAAGCATTTTCCTGCGGCGGAATTGGCATTGTAGATTTCCGGCCGGTAGATCCTCTGGAACGATTCCATCGTGCTGAGGGTGCCGATCAGCTCAAGGCTGGTGTAATCGTTCAGCAAGTCGCCAGTGAAATACAAGGCCATGGGTGCGACGCTGCCCCGCGGCATGAAGTAGCGCACCTGCAGCCCCATCTTTGCGAAGTATTCGTCGGTGGTGGAGAACTCGCTCTGCCGGTACTCGGCCCCCAGAATGGGATGGAGGTTCTCCGTGCGGTGGTAGGTCTTGCTGCTCGATACGCTCAGGCAGATGACCGGAGGCTTCGCGAAATTGTCCCTGTATGCGGCCGATGCCAGGAAATGCCGGAACAGGCTGCCGTGCAGATCGCCGAAGCCTTCCGGCGTCGTGAACGCGGCCTCGTCCTTGTTGTACTCGGCCAGCAGAACGCTGAAGTCGTAATCGCGCACATAGGAGGAGAAGTTGTTGCCGACGATGCCATTGATGCGGGTATCGGTACTTCGGTCGATGATGCTCGTTTGCAGCATCTCGATCATCGGGAAGGCGGTACTATCGCCAGCGGCGGCAATATACATCTCGACGGAAACGATATCGAGTTCGACACGGTAGCGGCTACCATCAGGATTATCCCAATCCGCCAGATCGTTGAAGCGGTTGTCGATCATCTTCAAGGCATTGCGCAAGTTCTCCTGACGGTGTTCGCCTCTGGCCAGGTTGGCGAAGTTCGTCGTGATGCGCGTGTTGTCCGAGGGCCGATAATTCTCGTCGAAGCGAATGCGCCTGATGGAGAACGTAAGATCGCTGTCTGTCATGACCGGTTGTCCTGAGGATCGCCCAATTGCGGGGCCATGCGGCGCGCCGTGGGCGACGCGTGGAAGAACGGGATTGGCGTGTGTTGCAGGCATGCGAGGTTTCCTTCGGCGCGGCGCGAACGCCGTCCGTCATTGTGCTTCCGGATGAATGTGGGTTTGCGGCGCGCCGCGTCAGGCGGGGCTCAGCCCCATGACACGGCGCGCGGTCGCATTCGTCGGCGTGCGAAGAAACGGAAAAGGATTGCAAACATCGACCGATCACCTGCTTTGGACGGGCGGAAGGATCGAAGGAGGAACGCGCAAGGCCTGAGTGGCCCGGACGGAGCATATACTACGGGCCACGCTGCAAGCGCGATCCACCGGAGGAACCCCCGTCCGAGGAACGTTATGGCGCCGAAGGCAGGTCTCCTGGCTTGCGGGTCATCGCGGTGGTTCCGGCCTTCCCGAGCCTTGTGCAAAGCTCAGTGACACGAAATGGAACCGCCACTCGCCGCTTACAGTTGCGGGGGCAGCGCCGGACTCTGCCCTGAGGGCACCACCGGCTTCCCGTCTTAGCCCCGCCGTCATGCCTGAGGCGGGGAACCTCGACAGGCTTCTTCAACACCATCAGCCGGCCCGTGTCAACTATCATATAAAGATATCTTTATATGACCCGCCAGGGCTGGGTTTCCGCGCCGAAGGTTTGAAGACACCCGGTCGTCATCATCAAGTTTCAAGCCACAGATCCTCCTCTCGCCATCGTTGGATTTCTGCTGGATCGGCGAGGAGGGCTTGCACAGGTGCGACGGCGTATGTCGTCAGCGAAACGGTCTGCCCACGCTTCATCAGGGCTGCCCCTTGTTGAACAAGTCTCCCATCCTTGGTCCAGCGAAGACGTTCCTTGTTGCTGATCGGCAGGGCCAGGAGCAGTTCCTTGGCCGTCAGCGGACGCCGCGCGATCCTGGAGAGCTGGTGCGCGATGGGTCCAAGGAGCAGGCGCAGTTGGAAATCGCCGATTTTAGGCAGAAACAGCGCGTGGCTCTCGTCGATCCACCGGATGCGCGCGCCGGACTTCGCTGTGTCTTTTACACATCGCTTGGCCTCCCCGCGGCGCAATGTGAGACCAAGCGGCCCCGTGAAGCACTGCGCAAATGACAGGATCGAACCCGCCTCATCCATCCCGGCTTGAAGCGAGGCATGGATCCATTCCTCCAGCGAACCGCGTATCGATTGCAATGCGAACTCCGGGTGGATGAAACGATCGAAGCCCGGTGCCGTCGTCGCGGCGCGGCACCGGGATAGCCATGTTAAAAGTCGGCCTGCACGGAAAGCTGGAAAGTGCGCGGCATAGAAAGCCCGAAGGTCGTCGAGCCGCCTCGGCCCATCCAGTAGCTTTTGTCGGCCAGGTTGATCACGCTGGCGCTCAGTTTGACGGGATAAGAAGCTACCCGCAGCCGATAGTTGGCGCCCGCATCGAACGACACGAAGGCGGGAATCCGCGTGCGGCCATTGCTGCCGGAATCGATGAAGGCTTCGCCATTGTAGATGGCGCGGCCGGTCAGGCCGAGGCTTTCCAGCGGGCGGAACTCGAACCCGGCCGTGCCGCTCCATTCCGACACGCCGTTGACGAACTTGCCGTCGGCCAGCCCCCCGTTGGTCTTCCGGCGTTCTGCATCCAGGTAAAGGCCACCCAGCGTTACCGTCCATTGCCGTGCCAGCTGGCCGACCGTGGACAGCTCGACGCCGCGATAGCGGTTCTTGCCGTCCGCATCGCGGCGGAACGTCGTCGTGCTGACCGGCACGTCGATCAGGTTCTGCTGGTCCATCTCGAAAACTGCCAGCGTGGTCAGCATGCCGCCCTTTTGCAGTTTCATGCCGACCTCGTTCTGCTTCGATCGCATGGGTGCCAGCACGGCACCCGCATTGACGTAGCGGCTGTCGTTGCTGACCATCTGTCCGCGCGAGAAGCTCTCGGTGTGACCGGCATAGATCGAGAAATCGGGCGTAACCCGATACGTCAGGCCGGCGGTAGGCAGTACGTTGTCGTTCTTGATGCGCTTGCCGGTGAGTTCGTTCAGGAAATTCTCGTCCTTGAGCGAGGCGGCCAGCAGGAGGTCGAACTTGCCCAGCGTGATGATGTCGGTCAGCGTCACGCCCAGGTTCTTCTCGGTCCACTGAAGCACGGGCGTGCGTAGTGCCGGCAGCGGGTAGAATGCGGGACCGTAAGCGACTCCATCGTAGAGGTTGCCGCGGATCTGGCCGGTCGCGCTGTTGTTGGTGTCGTTCCAGTATTTGGCGAAGGAGTAGTCTACCGCCAGGGCAATCTTGTGCGCCAGAGGGCCGGTCCGGAAAGCGCCTCGAATGCCCAGCTGGGCATACTGGTTCAGCGTCTTTTCGTTCTGCGCATTGGAAACGTTGGCGGTCACGAATGCACCCGCATCGTTGAAGCGCAGCGCTGAACTGGAGTTGTATTTGTAACCCTTCTTCTCCTGCGCGCCGAAGTTAGCGAAGATGGACCAGGTATCGCTGATGCGCTGCTCGTGGTTCAGCGCCGCGATATAGCCGTGCATCAGCTTGGTGGTCTCCGGGAAGTCGTAATTGGTGTCGGCCTTGGGAACTTTCGGCAGTTCGGTGCCGGTGCCGCTGAAGGTGAACCAGCGCTGGCCGCCATTGATCCGCAGGTCGAAGTAGCCACCGAACAGATTGGTCGTGCTGCTGGCGCCCTTGTGGTCGATGTTGACGAAGATGTTCTTGCTGTTGTTCTCCGCGCCCTTCAGCGAGAGGCCGCCATCCATGTATTCGGCATTGGCGCGAATGCCCCATTCCTTGCCTTCTCCGAACCGTCGCGCCACCTCGAAATAGAGCCCCAGGTTGCTGCGGCCAGAGAAGGTGCCGGTAACGCGGTTGACGTCTTCGTTCGGGGCCGACTTGGTCACGACGTTGATCGTGCCGGGCGCAGCGGTGGCGCCGCTGTCGGTTCCGTTGTTCGACATGCTGACGCCATTGACGGCAGCGTTCGGGCCGGATGCGATATCGATCCGATCGATGATGTGGGCAGGGGGCGTCGTGAACTGTGAGAACAGGCTGGGGATGCCGTTCAGCAGCATGTGATTGCCGTTCATGTTGACGCCGCGCATGCTGAAGTCGGTGTACATCGGCGAACTGGTGCTGGAACGGATCGACGGATTGTTCTGCAGCACGTTGGCCAACGGCAGGCTGGGGTTGTGGAACAGTTCAAGCGACTTCGCGGACATGCTCGTCAGCGAGTAGGGGATTTGCATGATCGACGTGTCGCCCAGAATGCCAAGCCGCCCCTCGTCCTGAAGCAATCCGCCGGGAAGCGGACGCGATTCCGTGACGATGATGGTCTGCTTGCCGTCATTGGCACGCCTCTCTGCCGTCGTGGTCTCGTCCTGTGCGTGGACCGGCGCGGGGGCCAGCGTTGGAGCGAGCGCCGTAAGTGTGGCAACTCCCAGGCCGCGAGTGATAAGCTTGGACATGAATCCCCCTTTGTGAAAACCGAAATGTCGTGAGAATGGTGATGGCGGGTCAGGCGCTGCCTTTGCGCAAGCGCTGCTTGCGGCCGTCCGCCGGGTAGGCATAGGCCTCCGCGACCTGGCCGGAGAGGATGTGATCCCGGATGATCGCATCGATGCCGGCCTCATCGACGCCGCCATAAGTCGTTCCGGCAGGCCAGACCTGCACCACCGGCGCCAGGCTGCAGGGACCAAGGCAGGTGCTCTTGGCACTCATCATGCCTTCGCCAACGGTGCGCAGAGACTGGCGTGCCTGCTCGTTGCGCAAATGGCCCCATACCAATGCGGCCCCTGCGGCGGTGCACGGCGCGCCGTGGCACACCAGCATGCGATGCTTCTGAGCCGGTACGATCGATCCTTCGGCCTTGAGCACCGGCTCGGGCGGCTGCGGCCAGTCATGCGTGGCAGCGACGGCGCGCGCCAGAAGATCGCCCGCGCCCGGCAACGCCATCGGCGGCGGTGCCAGCAGGACCGGAGGCCAGGCTCGCTCGTCGCCCGCGCGCCATCGCGCCAGCGCCTTGGCGATCCAGTTGGCGAAGCTCGGTTCCCTGGGGACCAGCAGAGGCACCAGTACGATGCGGCCGGCCCCCGCATCGATCCGTTCGGACAGACATTCCCGCAAGGCAGGTTCGCCCTGCTCGGTAAAGGCAAAGGATGTGTGAGCCGCCACGCCGCTGTTGGCCAGCGCATCGCACAGGGCCTGCATCTCCGCGATCGGTGCGGCAGCGATCGCGGAGCGGGCGACGACGATCACGTCAGGCCTGTCGATCATGCCGAAACTCCCATGGCGGCACCGATCAGGGCGCAGGACCGATGCCGGGCGGCGCGATCGTGGACCCATGTCGTAAGGACGAGTTCGGCGGCATCGAAGCGACGTGCCAGCGTGGTCAACCGCTGCGCGACATCACCCGTTTCCCCGACGAAGGAATAGTCGAGCGTCCGCTCGATCCGTTCGCGTTCCGCCGCCGAATAGGCCAGCCCGGCGGCCAGATCGGGCGACACCATGCCGCCGCGCTCCTTGCGATCGAGTCGAACCCGCCAGTGCCCGCGCGGGCCGTAGAGAAATCGCGCCTCCTCGGCACTATCGGCCGCCAGTGCG
The DNA here is from genome assembly GCF_032093395.1 of Novosphingobium sp. Taxonomy (GTDB): domain Bacteria; phylum Pseudomonadota; class Alphaproteobacteria; order Sphingomonadales; family Sphingomonadaceae; genus Novosphingobium. The sequence goes on along the minus strand of NZ_DAMDBA010000048.1, from coordinate 11,828 downwards.
AAGACGTTGAGGGATAGGTGCGGGCGGTCGCCAAGCGGGCCGGGCGTGAAGTCGCTGAAGTAGCGCGCCACCGCCTCGTCGAGCAGGCCGTGGTTGAGATCGTGCGAGGCATTGAAGCAATAAGGCAGCCCAAGTCTTGCGGCGAGCGCCGCTCCGCGGGGGGAACTGCTGAGAAGCCACGGCTCCGGCACGCGCGAAACGACGGGATAGGCGCGAAGGTCGCGCTGCTCCGTTCCATCGTCGTGCAGGAAACGCAGCAGAGCTTCCACGTCCGCATCGAATGTGGCCTGTCCCTGACGGCCGAGCGCGACCGCTGCGGCGTCACTGCCGCCGGGCGAGCGCCCCAGTCCAAGGTCGATCCGGCCGGGTGCCAGCGATTCCAGGATGCGGAATTGCTCGGCGACCTTCAGCGGCGCGTAATGCGACAGCAGCACCCCCGCCGTGCCAACGCGGAGGCGCTCGGTCACGGCGGCGATCGCAGCGGCGAGAATCTCGGGGGCGGTACCTATGTTGGCGGAACCGTTGTGATGCTCGGCCAGCCAGTAGCGTTTGAACCCCATCGCCTCGCATGTTCGCGCAAAGGAGACGGCGTCCCGGATCACGTGTTCGTGGGCGATGCCCTCGATGGCGGGCGACTGGTCGAGATAGGAGAGCGCGATCATGCCTGGGCCACCGGGACGACGAAGGGCAGTCCATCGATCTCGCCGACGCTTGCCTTGATGCCGAAGGCGCCGCGCAGATGCTCCGGCGTCAGAACTTCCCGCCAAGGCCCGGCAGCACGGATGCGCCCCTGTTCCATCAGGACAAGGCGATCGGCGAAACGAGCTGCCGCTGAAAGGTCGTGAATCGCAATGAGGGCGCCGACCTGCAACTCGTCCACCATTTCCCGGACAATCAGGAGGGCTTCCAACTGATGGTGCAGGTCCAACGCGCTCGTCGGCTCGTCCAGCAGCAGGTAACCTGCTTCCTGCACGAAGGCCCGGGCGAGCAGGACGCGCTGACGCTCGCCGCCGCTCAACTCGTCGAAGGCGCGGGTTTCCATGCCTTTCAGGTCGAACCTAACAAGCGCCGCTTCGACCTTCTGCGACCGCCGTTTCGCCGTGTCTTCTGCGCGATGCGGAGATCGGCCGAGCGCCACCATTTCCTGGACCGACAGCGCCATCGTCTCCCCGCTGGCCTGTGGAACGTAGGCGATGCGCCGCGCCACTTGCGGACGGGAGAGCGAGGTCAGGCGCGCTCCATCGATGCTGACCTCACCCTCGACCGGTCGCCACAGGCCGTCGAGGCAGCGGATAAGGCTGCTTTTGCCTGCGCCGTTGGCTCCGACAAGGCAGACCAGTTCGCCCGGCTCCAGCGTGAAGTCGATGCCGGACAGGACGCTGCGCTTGCCGCGCGTCACGCTCAGCGATGTGCAGGACAGGCTCATGCGCCTTGCCTCGCGCGGCCAAGCAAGAGATGAAGGAAGATCGGCACCCCGAGGTAGGCGACGACGATGCCTGCCGGAACGACAACCGGGGCGAATAGCAGCCGGCCCGCCAGATCGGCCAGAAGCAGCAGCAATGCCCCTACCAGCGCCGAGAACGGCAAGAGCACGCGATGATCGCCGCCGACGACGAGGCGGCCGATATGCGGCGCCACCAGCCCGACAAAGCCGATCACGCCCGCGTAGCTGACGATCGCAGCGGTCACGAGCACGGCGGCTACCGTGACGACGACGCGGGTGCGCGCCACGGGAAAGCCCAGCGAGCTGGCGACTTCGTCTCCGCCCGCAGCGAAGGCATTGAGTGCCCAGCTGTGCGCGGCGAGCACCGGAAGCACGATGCCCAGGATCACGCCTGTCACGATGACCGCCTGCCAGGTCGCGCCGTTTACCGAACCGAAGGCCCAATGGACGATCACCGCCAATTGCTGCTCGGTCGCGACGAACTGGAGAGTGGAGGACAAAGCGCCGAACAGGTAGGATAGCCCGACGCCCGACAGTACCAGGATCGTGCCGGTAACGCCGCGCAGCGCGGAAAGCCCGAGCACCAGAAATGCGCAGGCCAGTGCGGCCAAGAAGGCCGCTATGACGACAGGCGCATAGCTGCCCGCGCCGCCATCTCCGCTTGCCAGGATCGCAAGGGATGCGCCGAAGCTGGCGGCAGGCGAAATACCGATAGTGTAGGGGCTCACCAGTGGATTGCGGGTGATCCCCTGCATCGCCACGCCTGCCGCGGCCAGTCCGGCCCCGGCAATGATCGCCAACAAGGTGCGCGGCAGACGCAAGGTTATCAGAATCGCCTGATAGGACGAGGTCACGTCGGGCCGCCATTCTATCGGGAGCAACGGCGCGATCATGGCCTTGAGGCCCGTCGAAATCGGCAGGTGCTGTATGCCGTGGAGCGTCGCGAACGTGCTGATGCAAACCAGCAGCAGGGCGAGTACCGCAAATGCCGTCAGACGCCGGGCCGAGACACCGGCGATCATGTGCGTACCTCGCTGAGGCTGGCCGAATAGCCGTGCCGCGCAGGCACGTGCTGAAAACGTGTCAGCCATTCGGCCATCACTGCCTCGGGATCGACGTCACGGAAGCGCTCGGGATAGAGCCACTTGGCGACTTGCAGGGCGCCGATGATCTTGGAACACCCGCCCGCGAGGTAATAGGAAACATGGTGGACTTGGCCGTCGCGCACGGCCGGGATCGTCGCGAAACCGGGACGTGCGGCTATTCGCTCCAGCACGGCGCGCGAGAACGCGCGCGGGTGCGGGGCGTACTGGCCGGGCTGGAGCTTGATGATGACGTCCGGTTTGCGCGCGATCACTTCCTCGGGATCGACGGTGAAACCCTGCGATGTGCCGCGTGCAGCGTTGCCGGCGGAAATCGTGACGTCACGGAAAACGTTGATGCCGCCGCCCGTCTCGATCATGTCGTGCCAGCCCGAACCCGGCAGCAGCGTGCGGTAATCACCCACCTCTTCAAGATAGACCCGCTTGCGCTTTACCCCTTGCAGGCGCTGGCTCAGCAGGTCGCGCCAGTGCCGGTAGAAGGCATTGAGTGCCTCGGCCTCCTTCGGCTTTTCGAACAGACGACCAAGCAGGGTCGCGTTCGGCTCGTGCTTGAGCACGTCCCATGCCGTGACGACGGCAACGGGAATGCCGAGCGGCGTCAGCAGCCGGTCGGCTTCGGCCCAGGCGCCGTTGCGCGGCATGATCACCAGGTCAGGCGCGAGGTTCGTCACAGCATCGTAGTTGGGGGTGGACTGGCCCTGACCGACGACCGCGACGCCGCGCAGTTCCGACCAGTAGGCCCGCTCCTTCGCGGTGCTGGCGTCGATACCGACGATGGGTCCGGTGCCGGCGATGGCCCGCACGAATTCGACGTTGTAGCGGTTGAACACGACCACGCGGCGCACCGGGGCTTTCACCGAAACGGCGCGGCCCACATCATCGGTGAAGGTGATGCCCTGCGCTGCAACCGGCGCTGCAAACGGTGGGACAACCTGCGGGGCGCTATTGCGCCATGCGCCAAAGATGCCGATCACCAGCAAGAGGGCGATCAGCAACGGCCAGAAGAACCGCCTGGAAAGAACCATTTGAACTCCCCGGTCGCGTCAACGGCAACTGGCCGGGCCTGCCATGCACGCAATGCACAGCGAAACGCGCACGGCCGGCGGACGCCCCGGACAGGCGCCGACCCTGCTCGCCCTGCGGCCCAACCGCATGGTTGTCGCTTCAAACGGAAAAGTCCCCGTGCCCCGGCCATCCCCTGGACCAAGACGATAAGCGACCAGACGCCGGCAGGTCTCCTGGCTCGTGGGTCACCGCGCGATGCACGGCCTTCCCAGGCCTCGCATGATTTAGCGTCCGGCCCAGTGGCTGGCGGAGCGAGACAGTTGCCGCACCGCACATGTACATCGCGCTCGCCACTTACAGTTGCAGGGACAGCCTCGGATTCGCATGGCCTGTCCTGGCGGAATGGCCATCCTCACCGCGTTCCCTATTAAGTTCCTTTCGGAACACCGGCGCGATCTTGTCCGGCATTTGTGGCGCCGGACGCGGTGGCTGTTACAGCGAGCGGTTCTTGGTCGCAAGCTATCAATGGAAAATCCCTGCCACCCTTTGCAGCACATCCATGCCATCGATTTGACTTCTAATAGCCCACTCCCGAAGTTCTCGGCCCCATATCGTCCGACCTCGGCATCGCGCCGGCTTGTGTTGTGCTCAACATCAATTTGCACGGTGTGGCGGGCTCACCTGTCGATCTCGACCAAAGTGACCAGGGAAAAATACAAATCCCTCAGCGGCGGTCTCCTGCCGTCGCTACGGTTTGAGGCGCTTCGCTGAGCGAGCAGTGCACTTACGGAATTGTCCAAGCCGCCTGGAGTATCGGCAGCGAATGTCGCAAGTCCTTATGGCGCTGTCGGCAGATCACATTCATCCCAGAACTTGCAGAGCGCCGCCCTGGGCGTTCGACGCGCGCATGGCGTCCATGATCTTCATGCATTCCAGCCCATCGCGAAACGTCGGAATTTTCACTATACCGGAGTCTTCACTGCCCTCTATTTCGGCTTTCAACGCTTTCAGCAGACGCGTGAAAGGGGCAATCTCGAAATGGGCAGGGCGAGCGGTCGCGGGCGGATTGCCGGTGAGGGGCGCCAGGGGCAGTTCGAGGTCCGGCGGAACGTCGAGCTGGCGCGTCCCGTTGCTGTCCGCAACAAAGACTTTTCCGCCGTCGATCCACAGGGTGCCCTTGGATCCCGCGCATCGGCACAGGCTGGCCGGCTGACCCCATGCGCCTGCCGATTGCTGCATGGAACCTTCGACCCCGCTCTTCGTCAGGAAGCGCATCGAGTACGAATCCTCGGCAACGCCGTCCCGGTCGGAAACTGTCAGAAGGTTCGCGCTCAGGGACTGCAAGTCGCCGAACCAGACCCGCACCTGATCGACAAGATGCGATCCACCGGCGCCAAGCCAGCCGCCACCCGCATCCCGGTCGAACCACCAGCCGGGCAATCGGGCATCGGGGTCCGCGCAGAAGGGGATGAACTGATCGAGGACTAAAAACCGGGGTTCGCCTATAAGGCCGCCACGAATGGCTTCGCCGAACAGCACTCGCTCGGGCAGCCAGCGGAATTCGTGCGAAACCATATGGACGATCCGCTTCTCCTCCGCTGCGCTCAGAAGAGCTGCGGCTTCGGACGCGTCCCGCGCGAAGGGTTTTTCGCATAGGACATGGCATCCTCGCGCGATCGCCTGGTGAGCAAGCTTCCCATGCGTGGCCGGCGTGGTCGCGATCGTGACCAGCAGGGCGTCCGTTGCGGTAATGGCTTCATCCAAATCGGTAAAGTAAGCCGGTATCGCATTATCGGCGGCCTTTTTGGCCAGTCTCTGTTTATCCTGCCCGACGAGTGCGACTACGTCGAAGCCGGCTGCACGGAGCGCGGGGACATGTATCCGACAGCCGAAACCGGTGCCGACGACAATCGCCGGGATGGCTTTCATGCAGTTATCCCTTACTTTGGAACCATCGTTCACTTGCCGCTCTCCGCAAGCGTCAAGCATCTGGCCAGATCGCGATGGAATTTGCTTGTGAACACGCGGCGTTACTCTCGATAAAGTTTCGCAAAGCACCCACTGTCGAGTTTTGCGCGACGGATCGGGTGTCGTCCTAATACGTGCGATGTCCGAGCGGCTTTGCGGATCACATGGAGAATGCTTCAAGCCGTTTATGCAATACAATTATTTGAAAAATATATATTATCTGATTGGGATATCAGAAGGTGACGTGAACCTTGGTTTCTTCGTTGGGGCCGCGCAACATCGCCAGGGTGGCAGGAAGCTCATCGAGCGCGATCGTCTTCGAGATGATGGCCTTGGGGTCGGCATGGCCTTTGTCCATCTGGTCGGCGATGTAGAGAAACTCCCTCATCGAGTACCCGACCGAAAAGAGCATCGAGGCGCACTTGTAGGATGCTATAGCGGGTATGACGGGATCGGGAGAAGTGCAGAACCCCAGGCTGACGATCCGCCCGAAAGGCGCGACATGGTTGAGAGCTGTCATCAACATGCCCTCCGCCCCGGCGCATTCCAGCACAATGGCGGGTGCTCCTCCCATGGCTTCGACAACCTCGCCGATCTCGTTTTCGCCATATGTGATGAAGCTGTTCGCCCCCATCTCAAGGGCAAGTGCTTCGCGGCGAGTGGATCGCGACATTACAGCGATCCTGCCGGCTCCGAGCCTGCGGGCCCAGTAGACGGCATAGAGAGCCACCGTTCCGGCTCCCAACACCAGAACGCTGTCGCCGGGGCGGATCGAGGCGAGCTGAACGCCATAGAGGCTGATCGCCAACGGCTCGATGAGCGCTCCGTCGGACATCGAGAGCACGGAAGGCAGAGGCGTGGCGACGCTCTGGGGAACGACCGCGAACTCGGAAAAGCCGAACATCGCAGAGCCGGGCTTGTCCTCGCAAAGCACATTGTTTCCGTGGGCACGACAGGTCTTGCAGGTGCCGCAGCCTACCGATGGCAGAACCGAAATCCGCTCGCCGACCCGCAAGTGCTCGACGCCGGATCCGAGTTCCATGATTTCGCCGGCATACTCATGTCCGAACTGCACACGGGAGCCGTAGTCCCAAGCGCCGCCCCGCGTCATGGCGAGGTCCGTTCCGCAGATGCCGCAGCGCGAGACGCGGATCAGCACTTCACCGTAGCCGGGGCGGGGCTCTGGAACGGACTCGATCGTGACGGGCTCGCCCCGGCCCGGGTAGATGGCTGCTTTCACTGGCTCGTCTCCACAAGATCGTAGCGCTCGATATAGTTGCGGAAGGGTTCGCGGGCCTGATCCGCGGTCATGCCGAAATCGGCGATATCGTACTTGTGCGTGCCACGAGCGAGTTCGGGCTTTTCCGCGATCCGTTGTGCGAAACCGGGGCGAAGCCCCTCGGGAATATCCATGTCGATGAAGGCGTAGATGCGTTCGAGAACCTTCATGGGGTTCGCATGGAAATCGGCGTGAACCACGTCGAGCACCTTGCCGGGATGATGCTTGCGGACCTGCTCGGCTTTCTCGACAGCCTCGGCCCACTTGGCGACTTCGCGGATCAGCATGTTTTCCGAACGCTCCTGACTGCGTCCTTCCTCGAAAAGCGGATGCAGGTTCATCATCAGCGATACCAATGACGGGATTGCCTTGCCCGGATCGCGGTGGGTCTGGATGACTTTCGCATCCGGGAAGACAGCGAAGAGCAGGTCCAGGTTCTCGATATGCCCGGGGTTCTTGAGAAGCCAGCGTTTGTCCGGCTCATTGCTGCCGATCAGTTGGACGCAGGAGCGGAAGTAATCGTAGGAAGCCGCCTCCGATTGGCTCCGCCACCAGGCGTCATAGCTCTGCGCGGAAGGGCCGGAACAGGCCAGGATGTTGGACGTGAAGCCGTGCCACAGGATCATGCAGCATTCGTGGACTTCCTCCGCCGCCCGAAAATGGGCCGCCTGGTGATCGGGCGCCGCGGCATGCTGCGCGCCGATGCCCGCCATGGTCTTGCGGAACTGCGGGTAGTCGCTCCAGGCTTCGATGGGAGGCCGCGGCATCGGAGAATCGATGAGCCACGTCTGCAGACCTTGAAAGCGGGGATCGACAGCCATCAATCTGTGCAGCGCGGTCGTTCCCGTGCGGGGGACGCCGGTGATGATCACGGGGCTTACGACAGGATGACGATCGAAGCCGGCATGGTCCTTCATGGAGCGATAGGCATGCGCGCGTCCGCGAAGCACTGCGACGATCTGGCCCCATGCGGCGCGACGGCCGTGCGCATGAAAGCGAGGATCGTAATCCATCGCATGAAGATAGGCGTCGAGCCCAGGAAGATAGTCGGCCGGACCGAAATCGTCGCTCCCGATTTCGTCTGCCACCAGCGCGTGCAAGGCTTCGCTGGCATGGCGGAAGGTGTTCGGCGGATCGTAGCTCAGGTCCATCGTGATTATCACCTCGCCCGCGGCTCCAGGGCTATGATCAGCCGTGGCGGTTCTTGTTCGACCGTTCAATGATCCAGGGGTGCAGTAAGACAGTCAAGGCTATCCTAATTCCGGTGGCCTTATATCATGTCCGCGATGTGGAAGGCATTCGGTAGAAACTTCTTGCGACCCCCGCATAAGATAGCGCATGCTTTCTTCGTCCCGATATCTGACGGGGGATGCTTGGGCGAGACAGGGTAACCGGGGGTTGTAACCGGGCGTTCTGGGCATCGTTACATCGCTTGGCCTCGAACGGACGCGGGCGGAACGGGTGAGAGGTCATTCATGGATTCTTCGATAGACCCGTTTGCCGGCTACCTTTTGCCCCTTGAGGACGCTGTCCGGGAACTGGCGAACACTTGGCATCCGGATGATCCCGCCTATCGGGCGGAAGTCTACCGGCAGGCCCTCATGAACCTGTCCCACGGCTATTTCGTCCACTTCAATGCCGACGCCGAGCATCCTGACTGGAGCCCCCTCTACAACCCGGTGTTCCTGTGTCAGCCCAATCCGGACGACATATATCTCTTCAGCCCGATACGCGACGATCTGACATACCGCGTGAGCGGGGAGCGGGGGACGGTGAGCAAGCTGATCTTCGTGACCCAGCGGGGCATCCCCGGCACTCTCGAAACGGTCGGCGAATACGACGCGGTCAGCAGCATAGACGATACCGATTTCAGGGTCGGTACCGACGGGAGGTTGGAGATCGTATTCAGCGCCGTTCGGCCCGAAGGATATGAAGGGAATTGGTCCCAGCTGAAGCCGGGCGCAGACTGCATCTTCGTGCGCTACCGCATGATCGACTGGGGTTGCGAGATCGATCCCCAACTGAGCATCGAGTGCCTGGACGAAGTGCCGCCCAAACCGCGCCTTTCGGCAGAGGAGATTGTGGAGCGTCTGAAGCTTCAGATGCGGATTCCCCGCAATCAGAACCGGCTTTTCTACAAGATGCAGAACGACATCCTGGAAGCGGCGGGAAAGAACAGGATTCATCCGGTGCGGCTGCCGGGGCTCGACAAGCAGCTCTATTGGCCGGCTGTCTTCTCGTTCGAGAACGATGAAGCGCTGATCATCGAAACCGAGATGCCGGCAATCGCGCGGTACTGGAACATCCAGCTCAACGATCCCCTGTTCAATTCAGTCGAGTACGTATACCGGCATAGCAGCATCAACGGCTCCACGGCGATCATCGATGGCGACGGAATGCTTCGTGTCGTTATCGCGCTGACCGATCCGGGCGTTCCCAACTGGCTTGATCCCGCCGGCTTCACCGAAGGAACGCTCTACGGGCGCTGGTACGACTGTTCCAGCCTGCCCATTCCCAGCATCACCAGAGTGAAGCTGGCGGATCTGCGCGCATACTTGCCGTCCGACACGCCAACCGTCGCTCCGTCCGAGCGTGAGGATGCCCTGCGCAGGCGCGTGCGGGCCGCCCAGCGCAGACGTCGCTGGTAGCTGATGGACGCAGCCAGACTGGAATTTAAAGCGGAGACGGAATGTGGCGACCAAGACTGCTTCGATTTTGAATTGCCTAGAGGATCTCGAACTGGCGGTGGACAATCTGGCGGATAGCTGGAGACCCGACGATCCGGCTTATCGCGCCGATGTCTATCGCCAGACGATGACGAGCCTTTCCTACGCCTATTTCATGTATTTCCATGCCGATGCCGAGCATCCGGACTGGGCGCCGCTTTGGAACCCGGTGTTCACGCTCCAGCCCAACCCGGACGATATCTACGTCCAGTCGCCGATCAGAGGCGACCTTTCCTACCGCGTCTCGGGCAACCGCGGAACGTGCAGGATACTTTCCTTCACGACGCAGAAGGCCCTGTCGGGGACGGTCGACGAGATGCCCCGTCCCAACGGGCACAACGAGGTGGACTGCGATGACCTTGGTATCGGGCTGGGAGAGGATTTCGAAATCCTGTTCAGCGCGGTGCGGCCGGAAGGGCATGACGGCCTTTGGGCGCCGATCGACCCGGAAGCTCGCGGGATGTACCTGCGCTATCGAATGTACGATTGGGAAAACGAGATCGATCCCCAGCTTTCGATCGAGTGCCTGGACCCGGTCCCTCCCAAGCCCCGGCTTTCACCTCAGGAAATTCTCACCAGGATAGGCGAGATGGCCCGGTTCCCGGTTCGCAAGACGAACCTCTATTATCCCATGCAGAACGGCGTGAAGGACAGGGTGGGTTTCAACGTGTTCGAGCCCGTCCGCATGCCCGGCGCCCTGGTCAAGCAGGTCTACTGGCCAGCCTGCTTCCAGTTCGACGAGGACGAGGCGCTCATCATCGAGACGGAGGTTCCTGAAAAGGCGCCTTACTGGAACATCCAGCTCAATGATCCGCTCTTCAACGCGCTGGAATACGTCTATCGGCTTTCGAGCACCAACGGGGCGACGGCCAGGCTTTCCTCGGATGGGCGATTTCGCGCGGTGATTTCGCTCAGCGATCCCGGCGTTCCCAACTGGCTCGACCCGGCCGGCTATACCGAAGGCGGAATCTACGGGCGCTGGTACGATTGCAGTTCGGAGCCGGTGCCGACCATCACGCGGGTCAAGCTGGAGGAACTGCGCGGTCACCTCCCGACGGACACGGCGCAGGTCACCCCTGCCGAGCGGCGTGAGGAGATCGCGCGGCGCGTGCGAGCCTGCCAGCGCCGCCGCCGCTGGTGAGGCCAGCCTGCCGCAGGCGGGGAGGGGGCAAGGGCGAAAGAATTCATTCCGGCGAGCACATGGTGCCGACGCGGGCCGTCTCGCTGCGGCTAGTGGTAAAATGCGCTGCGAGGCTTTAGGTATTCCGAATGAGATGGAGCAGGTTGAAAAGTCCTGCGGGTTCGGATCGTCTACGGAGAAGAGTTTGGCCACGCCGATCGACAAGCCGCGTCGAAGACGCGCGCCCTCGCAGGTCCGGGAGGAAATTCTTCGCGCTGCAGAGGCGGAGTATTCAAGGTACGGCTTTTCCGGCGCTACGACCGCGGCGATCGCTGCGCGTGCCAATACCACCGAGACGCAAATTTTCCGCTACTTCAGCTCGAAGGCCGAGTTGTTCCGCGAAGCGATCCAACGCCCGCTAGACCGTCACCTGCAAGGCTTCATGTCCGATTCCTTGACGGACACAGAAGCCCCCCTCGAAACGCGTGCCGTTTCGTACATCGCCGAATTGCAGGATTTCATCGTCGAGCACCAGCGGATGTTCCTCTCGCTGATCATGGCCGAGACGGGAAAAGCCGGCGACGTGGCGGGCATGGCCGGCGTCGATGCGCTGCACGACTATTTCGCGCGCGGGGCCGAGGTCGTCCGAGACCGCACGTGTGGCGCCGACAAGTTGCCTCCGGAACTGATGGTGCGGATAAGCTTCGCCTCACTGCTGGGCTGTGTGCTTTTCAAGGATTGGCTTTATCCGGAAGGCATGGCCGACGATGAGCAGTTGAGGGCAGCGACCACTCGGTTCGTTATGGACGGGATTTACTCGGATCCCGTGTAGCCAATCCGCGGCGGATACGACACGCGTTACCCAGGGCCACGGCCGCGTGCCGCCCCAGACTGCGAGCATTTCCTTCGAACCGGTGTAACGGTCACGCAACCGTTTCGCCGGATCCCGTTCGACCCATGCGATCGCGGCGTCCGGGGCCGATATCGCCAGCATCTCGAGATTCTGGCCGAGATTGCTCCGCCAGCCGAGCGCTTCGTCGACTGCTGGTCGCGGCGATGCTGGCGGGCATAGCGACAAGCGCGGGCGCGCAGGACCAGGGGGACCTGACCGTGCCGGTTTCCGCGCCAGACCATCTCTCGGCCGCGCAAGTGTTCGCGCTGGCCGGGGAGGCGCGTGATCGCC
>NZ_DAMDBA010000047.1:0-39873 GCF_032093395.1 Novosphingobium sp. | reverse complement strand
ACAATCCCGGATTTTGCCGACTTATCGAGCTACCATTAGGTCCGCTTTGTCGGCGGTGGCGGACGGCGGCAAAGATCGACCGAAGGCCGCTGCTCCGGCGGGTGACGACGCATTTTGGTGGCTCGGTTGACCGGATCGGCAGCGAGCGGTTACATCCCAACAGCATCTCGCTGATCTACAAGCGCTTGATCCGCCGGGCCTGGGAGAAAGGCTTGTTCGGGGAGATGGGCGAGAATGACCTCGAAGGCTGGCTAGCAGCCGCACTCGATCCGGGTGGGCGTGGCGCAGGATAATTTCGCGGCAGGAGAGGGGCTCCCAGCGATCATGCAGGCCTATCGCTGGCGAGACGCCCGCACGGTGCTGCGCTACGGCTCCCGGCTTGCCGCCAAGAGCGGCGCCAGTGCGCGCCTCGCGCTGCGGTTTTCCGAAGAGGAATAGGTGTTGGTTCTCGGCCTTGGAGGGCTGCTTCACGAGGCGGGCCCATGGCCAAAGCGAGAGCGCCATGGCCCACGAGGGCTGGGATCCATGCCGGGTCATGGAACGGCTCGGCGCGGTCGAGCCCGCGCTGCAGGAAGTCTGCAGCACAGGCAGATGGGCCCCGCGCGATCTCGCCACTTCGAATTATCGGTAGCCCAGCCTCCTTGCGCTCGGAATAGCGGTCGACGAGCTGCACTGCGTGTGGCCGCATCAGCACGGTGAAGCGGACCCGTTCCTCCATCACTTCGACGATGCGCTCGTAATAGCTCGATGCCCGCATCCGGCCGTCCTCGTCGAACTTCTTGTACGCCATTGCCACCGACGACTGTTCGGGATCGTGAAAATCCGTATCCAGCGGCCCAGCAGGCGCAGCGAATTGACCGCGTTGAACGATTGCGAGCCTCCGGACACCTGCACGAGCATCTGGATCAGATCGACCCTGCCGCTCTGCTGCATTTGCTGGCGAGAAATGGAATCCGCTGGCGTCAACGATCGGACGGCCGTCCGGCAGCCGGTAATGATGATGTCTCCCGCTTCGCTTTCTGCAGGATCTACCGCATCCGCACCGGGTTCTTCCGGCCATGCCGAAAGTGCAAAGAGGCCCTACGCGTTTAGCGCCGGTGCAAGGAATTTCGATTTCGACGCAAGACCGGCGGCCATCAAAAATATAACATCATATATCATACGATATCTAGGGTATCGATGCTTCGAGATCAACGCGGCAGGAGGGCAGGCCGCCAAGCTGCAGCGGCGCGCGCTCCCGCCCTGCAACGAGCAGATTGCCCCCGTTCGGTTGGTAGGCGGGAAGGCTGGTTATTACTGGAGATGCCCTTATGAGGCGCTTTCCAGACAGCCTCCAGGAGGCGGCTGTTAGCTGTCCGAGCTGGATGCCGCAGAGTGCCGTGCGCTTTTTGCGCGGACGAACGTCGCAGGCTTCATGCGCATGCGCCAGCTGCTGCCTGGGACCCTTTATAAACGACACGGCGGGCAATCAGCCACTGACCTTTGACCCGCTTCAGCGTATCTACTGCGACGGCCGTTACCCAGTTTCTTGGTGCGACCTCGGGTCTCGCGGCCTCGACGACAAGGATCGTACTCCGGACCGATGCGGCGTTGCGCGCCGTGTATACGATGGGGCCTAGCGATTGCATATGGAAGCGTTCCGTGTCCCGGCCCGGCATGGGTTTGGACCCCACGAGCGCTTCGAGTGCGCGGTGCCCCACTACGCATCGTTGCGCGTCCTCAAACACGCCGTCGGGGGTGAAGGTCGAAGCCCAGGCACCGCCATCGCCATTGTCTACCGCGGTGTTGTAGCGGGAGAACAGCTGGCTGATCTCCATAAAGTCCGTTGCGGATCCAAGGTATGGCTTGACTGACCCCGCCTCTGCATGTCCCCGGAACATCAGCGCCGCGATCAGCAGGGGTATCATCCTCGATGTCTTCACAATGTTGCTCCTGCTGATTTCGGGTGATGTTTTCGACCATCCCAATCGGGGATGATATGCAAGGCGCCTGTCTTGAATCCGCATCGTTTGTAACCGATGCGACCGCTTGCAACGGCTTTGGCTGGTTCTCGTGTTCATCGTTGGCTAACGTCGAAAGCGCTTCTCCCAATGGGGTCGCAGGCTTGATCACGAACCTGAACAGGGGGATGAGGGTACTGTGCTTCCTCGAATGCCATCTGCAGTGAAAGATATCATAGCTATGAACTCCGACAGCGGCGATCGGCGTGCCAACTGGAAGGAAATGGCGACCATTTCCGGACAGCCAATCCCGTCCGAGGGGTTTGATAGAGTGCAAGGGCCGTTTCCCGCTGCACTGCGCCATCTTGCTGTAGACGCCGAGGGCTCCTGGCTGATCATGGGAAAACAGCTTTATGCGGCTTCTATCGCCGACCTGAGGCTGGAAGAGGACTATTGCGATGACGTATTGAGCGACAACCTTGTCTCCGTGCAGTTCATCGTCGAAGGGGCATTCGATTTTCTGATAGACACCGGTGGGAGGTACAATCTCACCGCAGGTCGCGGCGTGGTATTGATCTGCCCGACTGGGACGCGTCTGCGGCGCTACATCCATGCGGGCCCGACGCTTCGTTACATCGGCATCACCATGTCGATGGAACAATTGGAACGGGGCTTCGGGATCGATCGATCGACCTTGCGGAGTGAAGTGAGAGCACTCGCTTGCGGCGGGCTTCATGAACCAGTCGCCATCGAATTTCATATGACGGCGGAGCAGCGGCAGGCGGTGGACACGTTGCTCTCTCCCAAAGTCGACAAGCGGTTGAACCACATTTTTCTGGACGCAAAATTGACGGAGCTTGCCTGCCTGTCCGTCAGCTGGCTGTTGCTGGACGGTCCGAACGGTCGCATGATACCCTGCTTGCGCGATCGCCAGAGCCAGGCGCTGGAACAAGCTGCGATGATGATGGCAACGGACGTGTCCGATCAGTCCTCTATCCGTGATATCTGCAGGCGGGTCGGCCTGAACCGTAACAAGCTTGCAGCCGGCTTCCATGAACGGTTCGGGATGTCTCCGTGCAGCTACCGAAAAAAGCTGCGCCTGCGCCGTGCGGCGGAACTGGTCGTGGCAACGAATCTTTCCGTATTCGAGGTGTCTCAGGAAGTGGGGTTTTCATCGCAATCGAGCTTCGCCCGAGCCTTCAAGGATGAATTCGGCGAGACGCCGCGTTCCTACCGAGCCGCGGCGTTGACCGCAGCTCGGAGGTGACGGAGGTGAGGCGCACTTCAGGCGGCGGTTTCAGCCACTACCTCGATTTCTACAAGTGCGCCCTCGATCAGCAATTCGCTCACGACCGCCGACCGCGCCGGCCGGTGGTCGCCGAAACGGGTGGCGTAAAGCTGGTTGAACTCACCGAAATCCGAAGCCTGGCGCAGCCAGATCGTTGCCTTGACGACCTGCGAGAGGCTGGAGCCGGCGTCAGCCAGCACCACTTCTATGTTATCGAAAACGACGCCAGTCTGCGCAGCGATGTCGCTGCCCTGCAAAGCGCCATCGCGCAGCGCCAGTTGCCCCGACAGGAATATCAAATTGCCCGAGCGCACTGCCGCTGACAGCGGGACGATTCCAGCGGCAGTCCGTATCGGCGAACCCAACAGTTCCATCGACTTCTCCATAAAATCTGCTGCGGGTCCATCTGCGCCTTTGTCGAAGGTCGCTCCCGCTTCCGCGCCGAACCTAGCCCTACAATTCCGGGGATGCTTCGCAGTGAGTCACAAAGATCGCGCCGAATTGCACAAAATCGATCCAATGGGCGGTGCCGCAGGCAATCTTGCACAATCACCGTGCGGATCGGTGAAGACAGTGGCGGAATTGGGAATAGGGTGTCTGGCTCCGGTCCCGCCATCGGAGCGGCTAGTGGAAAGCTTGGAAACCTGATGAGTAGTATAGCGAAGGCGCAAGTGCTGGCCGTCAGCACCGCCAAGCCTCGGCTCGTAGAGATGAACGGGGTCAAGATCATGACAGCCCTCGTTCGAGATCCCTCGCCGGTGCCGCTCCATTTCGGCCCCGATGGCCCGGAGGGCAATGAACTGGCGGTCCATACCGAGAGCGTCTATGCCTTTCCGTTCGAGCGTTACGAGTATTGGCGGCGCGATCTGGAGATCGATGGCGACGCCTGGCCGCTCTGCTTCTGGGGCGAAAACATCACGCTTACCCAGTTCGATGAGGACAAGGTCCGGGTCGGTGACCTGCTGCGCTTCAGCGGCGGCGTCGTGCTGGAAGTCACCGGACCGCGCATTCCCTGCATGAAAATGGCATGGCGGCTTGGCAAGCCAGCTTCCGTGCTTAACCGGCTCGTGCAGGTGGGCGGGCTGGGGTTCTACCTGCGCGTGATCGAACCAGGCTACATCGCTGCGGGCGAGACGATCACCAGCGAAAGCCCGTTTCCCGAAAACATCACCATCACCGAACTGGCCAGGCTCCACGATCGCGCCGCCTCCACCGAAGTCGAGTTGCTGGAGCGCGTGGCGGCAACCCCGCGGATCGCCAACCAGAGCCGCGAGATGCTGCTGCGTACCGCCGAGCATATGCGCGACGAGGGGCTGACGCGGCAGAACCGCTGGACCGGATGGCGCCCCTTCATCGTGGCCGAACGGCGCGAGGAGGTGGACGGCGTGGTTTCTCTGCGGTTGATGCCGCAGGACGGCCTGCCGGTGGCTTCCTACCGCGCCGGACAATTCCTGACGGTGCGCGTGCCCCAGGCCGATGGCGGCGACGCCACGCGCACATGGAGCCTTTCCGACTTCGGCGGGGTGGAGGATGGCTATCGCCTTTCGGTGAAGCGCGTCGAAGGCGGGATCGGTTCGGCCTTCATCTGCGATACCTTGCGCGAAGGCCATATCGTGGATGCGCGCCCGCCCGCGGGGCGTTTCGTGCTCGATCGCTCGCCGATCCGGCCGGTCGTCCTGATCAGCGCCGGCATCGGCGTGACGCCGGTGGTGGCGATGCTGCGCGCGCATGGCGAAAGCCGCTTCGTGCTGCCGGTCACCTGGATACATTGCACCCGCAACGGCGACACACACTTGTTCCGCGAGGAAGTGGAGCGCCTGCTGGCGCGCGACCCGCAGTTCGAAAGCCGCATCCACTACAGCCAGCCGCGGCCTGAAGACCGGGAGGGCCTGGATTACCATGCCTCCGGCCGCATCGATCGCGAAAGCCTGAAGGCGCTGGTCGATCAGACGTCGCACTATACGCTGGTGGGCAAACAGATCGAACTCAGCGGTCGCAGCCGCGAGTTCTACGTATGCGGGCCAAGGGCTTTCGAGGAAAACGTCCGCGCCTGGCTTGTCGATCTGGGGGTGCCCGATCACTTCATTCGCTCCGAAACCTTCGAAGCGGCGGCCCGTGCAGAGGGCGCGGCGCCGTCGATGGAATCGGCGCGCATCGACTTCGTTCGCAGCGGCCTGACCGTCGAATGGCAGGCCGAAGGCGGAGCAAGCCTGCTCGATGCCGCGGAAGCGGCGGGCCTTTCGCCTGATTTCGGCTGCCGTTCCGGCACGTGTGGTGCCTGCGCGGCGCACGTGGTCGAAGGCCGGATCGAATATGCGGTGCCGCCCGGCGCAGAGCCGCCGGAAGGCTCCATCCTGCTTTGCTGCGCCCGCCCGGCGAGCGCGCTGTTGAAAGTCGATCTGTGAACGCAACCGTGCCTGTCGATGCCGCTCCGATCGTACCGGAGGTGGAAAAGGCCGTGCCCCGGCAGGCCTGGCTGCTCACCGTGTTCCTGATGGTCTGCTTCACGTTCGCCTATCTCGACAAGCAGGTCGTCAGCATCCTGGTCGAGCCGTTGAAGGCCGATCTCGGCTTGTCGGACGTGGAGATCGGCCTTCTCCAGGGCTTTGCGTTCTCCGCGTGCCATGCGCTCATGGGGGTGCCGCTGGCGATACTCCTCGACCGGGGCGATCGCGTCCGCATCACCTCATGGTGCATCGCGATCTGGTCGGTCGCCACGATGAGCTGTGCCCTGGCAGGCGCCTTCGCGAGCCTGCTGGCCAGTCGTGCACTGACCGCAATGGGAGAGGCCGGACTGACCCCCGCCGCACTTTCCCTGATCCGCGATCGCTTTCCGCGCCAGTTGATGTCCCGCGCGACGGCCCTGTTCATGGTCGGCCCCTACATCGGCATGGGTGTGGCGCTGCTCGGCGGCGGGCCGCTGCTGGTATGGCTGGCAACGCGCGATCTCGGCGGCATCGCGCCGTGGCGCATGGTCTTCGTGATCGTCGGCGCGCCGGGCCTGATTCTGGCTGCGGTGATGTGGTTGTGCGTGCATGAACCGCGCCGCGCCCGTCTGGCGGTGTCGTCCGTACGCCCCAAAGTCGAGCCCCTGCGAAAGACAATCGCCGGTCGGCGCGGCTTCTTCGCGCTCATGTTCCTTGCCAGCACGATGGCCTGCGTCCCCATGTACGCCCAGATGGCGTGGATGCCGACGTTTCTGATCCGCGTCATGGGCCTTAGTCCGGGCGCCGCCGGTGCGCTGATCGGGCCGCTGTATATCGTGGCCGGTATCGGCGGGGCGACCGGGGCGGCGGTCCTGACCAGCGGCGCCCGCGATCCGCTGCGCCGGATCATCGCGCTGCTGGCAGCTGCGACCGGCAGCCTGATCGTCACCGCCTCGCTCGCACCCTTCGCAGGCGGGGTGATTCCGATCCTTTCGCTTTTCGCCCTGAGCATCGCCGCATCGAGCATGATCATCGCCCTCTTGCCCACGCCGATACAGCTGGCCGCGCCATCGGATGCCGTTGCGCGCATGATGGTGATCCTGAACATCATTCTGGCACTTGGCGCTGCGGGGATCGGACCGCTTGCGGTCGGCATCTTCACCGATCGCGTCTTCGCGGACCCGATGGCGCTGGGCATGTCGATCGCGATCACCTGCGGATCGTCGAGCATCGCGGGCCTCGCCCTGTTTCTGGCAGCCGGAGCGCGGGCCCGACGCTTCGCCGCGACTGCCTGACATCATCATACACTGACCTTACGGATGACCGATCTTATGCTTCGCGCCGAACCGACGATCCTTGGCAATTGCCGCCTGTTTGATGGTGAGACCTGGCACGGCGACAACCGCCACCGTATCGCCATTGAAGCGGGGCGCATCGTGTCGGTGGAAAACGATCGTCCTGCAACCCAGGATGAAAAGGTGGTCGATCTGAACGGCATGACGATCATGCCCGGCCTGATCGATGCGCACTTTCACTGCAACAGTCCCAGTCTGGATCCGGGCAAGATCGACGCAATGCTGCCTTCGCACATTGCCCAGTTTGCGCGCCAGCTGCTGGAAACGGCATTGTCTGCAGGGTTCACGACCGTGCGGGATGCGGGCGGCGCCGATCCGGGCCTTGTAGTCGCGACCGAAGAAGGGCTGATCGACGGGCCGCGGCTGTTCGTGGCTGGAAAGGCGCTGTCGCAGACCGGCGGGCATGGCGACTTTTCGTCCGGCTTCACCATCTGCGATTGCAGCCCTTACGCCGGTTATCTGTCGCAAGTCGTGGACGGGCCGGACGATGTGCGCCGCGTGGTGCGCCAGCATCTGCGCGCAGGCGTTCATCACATCAAGATCTTCGTCAGTGGCGGGGTGTTGTCGCCAAGCGATCCGATCTGGATGGATCAGTTCACGGATGCGGAGATCCTCGCCGCCGTGGAAGAGGCGGAGCGGCGCCGCACGTATGTCATGGCCCATGCGCTCAGCACCAACTCGATCCGCCGCTGCGCCACGCTGGGCGTGCGATCGATCGAACACGGCCTTGGCGTTAACCAGGAGGTCACCGCCGACATCATCGGGGCAGGCGCCTTCGTGGTTCCCACCCTGTCGGCCTACGATGCGATGACGAAGGACGGAGCGCCGCTGCCGGACTGGGCGATCGAAAAGGCGAAGACCGTCACCGACGAGGCGATCCGATCGGTGGCTGTCTGCGCTGCCGAAGGCGTGGAGATGGGCTTCGGCACCGACCTGTTCGGAATGCTTCACGGTTCGGAAAGTAACGAGTTGAACTTGCGGGCGGCGATCGACGGAAGCCTGTCCGCGCTCCGCTCGGCCACCTCCGTGAACGCACGGATGATGATGCGGGACGAAGACTTCGGCAGTGTTCGCGCTGGGCGATATGCAGATCTGCTGGTGGTGGACGGCAACCCGATCGACGATATCCGCCTGCTGGCTGACGGCGGCAGCGGCATCCGCGCGGTCCTCAAGGGTGGGCGCATCGTGCGCGGAGCCTTGCCATCTCCCCGCATGGGTGCCGAGGTGAACGCGGCATGAGACGCCTGACCGTTCTGCGCGCCGTACCGGAGTTCGCGCGGGGAATGCCGCGGGATCTGCGCGTCCGCTGGGCACTCAGGGAAGCGGGCCTCGATTACGAGGAATGGGTGGTGGACCGCGCGGAACTGGGCACGCCCACTTTTCGTCGCTATCAGCCTTTCGGCCAGATGCCGGTCTATCAGGAAGACGGCCTGACGCTGTTCGAGTCCGGGGCGATCGTTCTGCATATCGCCGAAACCGACGAGGCCTTGCTGCCGCGTGACCTGGCCGGTCGGGCGGAAACCTTCACCTGGATGTTTGCCGCGCTCAACACGGTGGAGCCGCCCGTGCGCACTCTGGCGGAAATCGACTTCGTGATGACCGACGAGAACGAACGTCGGCGGCGTCGCCCGGAGGCGGAACAGCGGGTGCGTACCCGGTTCGCGGAAGTCGATGCCGTCCTCGCGGATCGGGAGTTTCTGTGCGCCCGTTTCAGCGCGGCTGACATCTTGATGGTGACGGTTCTGCGCATCGTTGCGCAGGCCGGGCTGGAGGCGGACCTGCCCGCGCTGGTCGCCTATCGGGCGCGATGCGAAGCGCGGCCCGCATTCCAACGCGCGCTTCAGGAACAGATCGCCACGTTTGACCGCCATGCCGCATCGGAGTGAACGCGTCGTTTCCGCGCTAACGATTTGCTCCCGCGCGGGCATGGACGTATTGCGTCGCGGCCAGGTCCTGCACCACGTGGCCGAGCGACTTGTAGATCGTCACCTCCTCCGGGTTCCGCCTTCCGGCGACCGTCCCCAGGAGGACTTCGCCGATTTCCGCGACGATGTGCGTATCGTCGATCAGGCCTGCATCGCGTGCGGCGAGAAACTCCGCTCCCGCCGCGAGGACCGAACGCCGCGTATCCGCAACATAGCGGGCGCGGGCCACGAGTTCGTTGTCGACCTCGACCGGCCCTGCATAACTGGACCCCACAAGGTTGATATGCGTTCCCGGTCGTACCCATTCGCTGAACAGCACTGGTGTGGCGGAAGAGGTGACAGTGCAGACGATGTCCGCGTGCGCCGTTGCGCTGCGGGCGTCCGTCACCGCGCGGACGGGGATGCCCGTCTCGGCGCTCAACGCCTTGGCGAGCATTTCCGCCGTGTCGGGGTTTCGGCCCCAGAGCGCGATCTCGTCGAGCTTTCGCACCTGAGAGATCGCGTGGACATGACTGCGCGCCTGCAACCCGGTGCCCATGACCAGCAGCCTGCGGGCATCGCTGCGCGCCAGGGCCGCTGTCGCCACGGCGCTGGCAGCGGCGGTTCGGCGCTCGGTGATTTCACCGGCATCGGCAAGGCAGACCGGCTCGCCGTTATCGCGATCGAACAGGACCACCACGCCGCGATGCGCCGCACGGCCGGACCGGGCAGGATCGGGGAAAACGGTGATGAGTTTTGCCCCCAGCCCATGGGGTGCCGCCAACATGCCAGGCATGCTGGCAAGCATCTTGCCGCCTTCCAGCGTAGCGATCTGCCGCAGCGGCTGCTCCATCCCGGATGCGGTATAATCCGCCATCGCCTGCCGTACTGCACCGATGCATCCCGCAGTATCGAGCAGTCGAGCGACATGAGCCGCCGAGTAGTGAGGCAAAGTAGAACCCGTGACGTTGTCATCGCCGTTAACAAGCATTGATGCAGTCCATGAATCATGTGAGGGGCAAAGTGGCGGTATCGATCGCCTTCAGCGGCAGATCGCCCGTCGGCATTCGGATCGAGATTGGGCGAGGCCGTCGTATCCGATCGGTCGCGGGGGCGACTATGCATGTCCGCAATTAGGGCGTCAATCGCAGGCCGCCGCGCCGATAGGGTTGTGAAACGATTTTATCACTATCGCGTGCCTTGGCTAAACAGCTTGACCAAGTTCGCGTGGAAATGCTTAAGTTCGTATCGATGTGAGCGCCAGTGTGAAACTCCATCGTTTTTGCCATCATGTTGAGAAGGGAAAGTCATGCAGCGCAGGACCATGGTAGCCGCGTTGATGTCGGCGGGAGTGTTGCCGATCCGCAGCGTGGCGGCCGCCGCTCCCAAAGCGCGTGATCCGCTTGAAGATTTCGTCGTGGTGAACACCATGGGCGGGCTTGTCGATCCGAACGCTCCGGCTGCGCCCGAAGCCGCGGCGTCGGATCGGGCCATTCGCGACAACATCGCTGCCGGTCTGAGCGCAACGGTCCTGACCGCAAGCGGTGTCGTTCCCGAAAAGGGCACCGATTATTTCGAGCAGACCGTGCGCGACATGGCGCAGTGGCGCACGATATTTTCCGAGAAGGCCGCAAGCCTGCTGCCGGTCCAGAATGCTTCGGATATTCTCGCTGCCAGGCGCGCGCGGAAACTGGGCGTCATCCTGGCGCTGCAGAACGGAGCGGCGATCGGCGATCGGGTCGATCGGCTGGACATTCTGCACAATCTTGGCCTGCGCTCCTTCCAGCTCACCTACAATGGCCAGAACCTGCTGGGTTGCGGCGGACTGGTGGAAACCGATACGGGGCTGACCGCGCTCGGGCGCGAAGTGATCGAGCGCGGCCATGCGCTGAAGATGATGGTCGATCTGTCGCACAGCGGGCGCAACACCTGCCTCGATGCCGCCCGCTTCACCAAGCTGCCGATCTCGATCAATCACACCGCCTGCGCAGGGCTGACCCCGTCGCCGCGCAACAAGTCGGACGAGGAACTGCGAACGGTTGCCGAAAAGGG
This sequence comes from Novosphingobium sp., assembly GCF_032093395.1. GTDB lineage: Bacteria > Pseudomonadota > Alphaproteobacteria > Sphingomonadales > Sphingomonadaceae > Novosphingobium. The sequence continues at coordinate 28,908 of NZ_DAMDBA010000047.1, read as the reverse complement.
CGGTTATATCGGCATTTACACGATGCCTTATCTGGCGATCGGCCGGCGGATTACCGGTGACGACGTGGTCGCCCACATCGAATACGCCATCAAGCTGTGCGGCGAGGATCATGTCGGGATCGGTACGGACAATGTCGTCAGCCCGATCGACGACATGCCGAAGTACATGGCGGAATATGGTCGCATCATCGCCGAGCGGCGCAAGTTGGGCATCTCCGCGCCGGGGGAGGATCCGAACGTTCCCCGGTTCGCAGCCGATTTGGCCGATACAAACCAGTTCCGGGTGATCGCGGACAAGCTCGCACGCCGTGGACATGGCTCCGCGCTGATCGGCAAGATCATGGGCGGCAATTTTGGCCGCTTCGCCCGAGACGTCTGGGGGGCGTAAAGGGATGCAGGCGGCGCGTGGATCGCCGCCTGCATCTTCAACGGCGTAGCTGGAATAGGACAGGCGGTGGTAGCCGGGATGCGTAGATTTTCACTGAACGGGTTGATGGCGGCGCTGGCGGTCCCCACGGTTTGCTGGGCGGCGCCGCAAGGCGCGTCATCCTCGGCTCCAAACAAGGCACAAGAACAGGCCGCGCCGCCAGCGGTGGCGGTGCCGGGAGCGAACGCGCGACCTTCTTTTGCGCCGCCCGTCGCCAGCCGGGTCAACGAAAAACCCGTATCGTTTTCCGAACTGCCGGAACCGCGCCAGTTCGTTACCCGGCATGCCGTGACGATCGGCGGCAAGCGGGTGAAGTATACCGCGACCGCAGGCGAAACCTACATCACGAACATCAGCGGGGAGCCGACGGCGCGCTTCTTCTCGTTCGCCTATGTCGCGGACGCGCCCAAGGCGTCGCGCCCGGTGCTCTTCGTTTTCAACGGAGGGCCGGGGTCTTCGTCGATCTGGCTGCAGATGGGCGTGATCGGGCCGAAAAGGGTCGTGCTGGACAATGAAGTCAATCCCAGCAACTCGCCGCCATTCGGATATCAGGACAATTCTTTAAGCGTTCTCGACGTAGCCGATCTGGTCTTCATCGATCCTGTGGGGACCGGATACAGTCGCCCGGTCGGCAGTGCGCGGCAGCAGGACTTCACCAACGTGGATGCCGATGCGGATTCGGTGGCGCGGTTCATCGAATTGTGGCTGACGAAGAATGGGCGATGGAATGCGCCCAAGTATCTCATGGGCGAAAGCTACGGAACCATCCGTGCGGCGGTGCTGCCCCGTGCGCTGATGGGCGGGCCGACCTATACCGGAGTGATGCGCGGCATCACCGTGGACGGCGTCATCATCGCCGGGACTGCCTTGAATTCGCCTCGGGAGCAACCTGCCCCGCCGGACGCGGCAGCCCCGAACCGCGGGCTTGGCGACGCGCTTCCCAGCATGGCCGTGACCGCGGCCTATCATGGCGGGATCGACCGGGCAGGCCGAACCACGGCTCAGATATACGAAGGGGCCAGGGCTTTCGCCGCCGGTGACTATGCGGACGCGGTGTTCGATTTCGACCATGGCGCCCTCCCCGCCGAGCGACAGGCCGATCTGGCCGCCAAGCTGGAAAGCTGGACGGGCATCCCCGCGAAGGACTGGATCGCGAACAGGTTCCGCGCCCCGTCCACCGGCGAGTTCCTGAAGCGCGTCGTCGCGAGTCAGCGCCTTGCAGCCGGCAACTATGACAGCCGGTATACGCTGCCACTGGACGGCGGCATGGGCGAGCCGGTTGCGGACGATCCGGCGATGGCCCGTTATGTGCCGGGGTTCGTCGCCGCATTTCACGACATGCTGGTCAAGGATCTCGGGGTCGACATGCCGGTCCCTTACAACGCGATCAATTTCGAGCAGAATTCGTTCGTGTGGACTTACGACCGCGTTGGCCCGCCACCGGGCGAGAACTTCGCCGCCGACCTTGCCGTCGCCATGCGTCGCACGCCGAAATTGCGGGTTCTCGTCGCCTCGGGCTACTACGACATGGTGACCACGCCCCTGGCGGCGCAGAAGCAGTTGGCACGGGGCCGCGTTCCAATCGATCGCATCACCACGCGCAATTATGAATCCGGTCACATGCTGTATCTCGGCGACACCGCGAAGGCTTTCGCCGACGACGTTCGCGCGTTCATCACCAGCAGGCCCTGACGCCCCGACTGAAGCACGGCATGTGCATTTTAGCGTACTATCCGCGGAGCCCCGGCGCTTCCGCGGGTGAACACTGGCATCTGCGCACCTTGGGAAGGAACGGCCCTCAGAAGCTGCGGGTCCGCAGGAGATTCGCTGCACGAATCCGCGTTCGCATCGTCCTTTTCTCCTGTTCCTTCTCCACCGCATTCAATCGTGTGTCGTTTTGCAAAGTTGCGCAAACGTCGTGCACCCGCGCACAATGTTCGCCGTTGAATGTCACACGGGCTTCGTGACCATATGTCTCACAGAAAAAATCATGGGGGTTATATGTCGTTCCGTAGTCGCTGCCGCCTTCTCGCCCTGGGTTCCACGTTTGCATTCGTTTTGCCGACCACCGCGTTCGCGCAATCTTCGCCTGCTGAGCATGGTGGGAGTTCAGATATCGTCGTCACTGCACAGAAGCGACAGGAGCGTCTTCTCGACGTGCCGGTCTCGATCACCGCGGTCACGTCGGAAACACTGGTAGAACAAAATCTCGTTCGCATAAGCGACTACTTTTCGCGCATTCCGGGCCTGCAATATGCAGGCAACCGCGTGACGAACCTGTCCTTGCGCGGTGTCGCTTCAGGAGGTACCACGAACCCGACGGTTTCCATCGTCATCGACGACGTGCAATTCGGTTCCTCCACATTCCAAGGCCAGCAGCCCATCCCCGACTTCGACCCCGCGACGCTTGCGCGTATCGAAGTCCTGCGTGGCCCCCAGGGGACGCTCTACGGGGCGTCCAGCCTTGGCGGTATCATCAAGTACGTAACGACCCAGCCGGATCTCCAGGAATTTTCCGGTCGCGTGGAGATGGGCGCGAATGTTCCGAAGGGCGGCGATCTCGGCTGGTCCGGTCGCGGAAGCCTGAACGTCCCGCTGATCGAAGACCGGGTGGCGTTGAGTGTCAGCGGGTATTACCGGGATGACCCGCGCTGGATCGACAACGTCAGAACGACCGCCGCGACGCTTCCGCGCGACAATGCCAATACCGTCAAGACCTGGGGCGGCCGCGCCTCGCTGCTGGTCAAGCCGATTGACGACCTCACCATCGTCGCCTCCGCGCTTCGTCAACGACAGGACACCGCCTACGGCACGACCGAGCGGGTCTGCCCCGAATGCTCGGTTCCCGCGACGCCGACCAATTTCACGTCCGTTTTCGGCGACTATGCAAACAGCCTTGCACCTGCCAGCGGCGAGAGCAAATATTCGCTTTACACTGTCCGGGGAGAGCTTGATCTCGATGCGGTAAAGGTCACGTCGATCTCGGCCTGGGGCGAAAGCGAGAGCGTTGCCAACAGCGATGTCACGACGACTTTCCCTTATCTGCTGCCGATCTATGCACCGGGCGGAAACGTCATCATCGCCAATGGCGACAGCTCGACGAAATTTTCGCAGGAACTCAGGCTGAGCGGAGAGAACAAGGCATTCGACTGGATGGTCGGCGGTTTCTATACCAAGGAGCACGCGGCCATTGCTCAGGAACTGGCCGTCTACGATAACAGCGGCGCGTTCGTGCTCGTGCCCTTTTCCAGCAGCGGTCCGTCCAGCTACCAGGAAAAGGCCGCGTTCGGCGCGGTGACGGTACACCTGTCGGACAAGTTCGACGTGCAGTTCGGTGGGCGCTATGCGCAGAACCGTCAGACCTACTTCTCGCAAGCCGTCGTCGATAGCAGGGCTGCGGCCGTTCTGGGACTGACCCGGCAGAACCCGGTCCGCAAGTCCAAGGAAGATGCCTTCACCTGGCTCGTCTCGCCCAGCTACCACATCAACGACGATCTCATGGTCTATGGCCGCATTGCCACCGGCTACCGCCCCGGCGGCCCGAACACGTCGGTCGCACCTGTCGAGACTTACAAGTCCGACTCCGTGACGAACTACGAACTGGGCCTGAAGGGCTATATCTTCGATCGACTGCTATCGATCGACGTCAGCGCCTTCCAGATCGACTGGGACGACATTCAGTTGCAGAACACGGCCGTTCCTTCGAACTTCACGTATTTCACCAATGCCAGCAAGGCACGGTCGCGCGGTATCGAGGCGGCTATGACCGTCAAGCCATGGGAAGGCTTTGTTCTGGATGCGAACGCGACGGTCCTTGACGCCAAGCTGGTTCGCGACATACCCGGCGTCGCCGGTGCCACCGTGCTCAACGGCAAGGCAGGCGATCGGCTGCCCTACAGCGCACGGTTCACGGCGAACCTCTCGGTTCAGCAGGATTTCAGGCTCAGCGACGAAACTACAGTCTTCCTTGGCGGAAATCTGAGCTACGTCGGCCAGCGGTACTCCGAATTCACGTCGACCAGCGCGGGTGCTCTGCGTCCCCGCATCAGCATGCCGAGCTATTCCGTGGTCGATCTGCGGTTCGGCGCATCGTTCGACAAGGCAGGCGTGCAGATCAATGCCTACGTGCGTAACCTGTTCGACGAACGCGGCGTAATCACCGCGACTAACCGCAACGGCGTCGTGGTACCCAATGCGGTGTTCCTGCAACCTACGACTTATGGCTTCACCGTGGCGAAGAGCTTCTGAGATGACAACGACCGTGCCCGGCCGCACCCTTGGTGGCGTTTCACTTCGTCGGAACAACCTGGCGTTGTGGCTGGTCACGGTGGTGACGGGCCTTTGCGGAGGACAGGCTGCCTATGCGCAGGCTGCTCCGACCGAACCTGCCCAGCACCTTCGCGTTGCGGAAACGGGGGCCGGTGAAGCCGCGGAGACCGATCATGTCGGCAGCTTCAACGGAAAGCGGGTGGCCTATCACGCGGTCATTTCCCGTACCCTGCTGGAAAGCGACAGGGGCGCTCCGGCGGCCTCGCTGGTGACGATTGCCTATATCGCGAAAGGCAGGCCGGGGGATGCACCGCGCCCCGTCCTGTTCGCCTTCAATGGCGGACCGGGCGGAAGCTCGGCGCCGATGCATCTGGGTGCGCTGGGGCCGAAGATCCTTTCCCGCCTGGACAAGACGGGGTTCGCAGACCCGAAGGTCACGCTCGTCGACAATCCGGGATCGCCGATCGATGCCGTGGACATCGTCTTCGTGGATCCGGCGAATACCGGCTTCAGCAAGGCGCTAGACGGTGCCGACATGTCCTGGCTCAAGTCCGTGGACGGCGATTCGGAATCGATCGCCCGGCTCATCGCCCACTGGTTGCGCACGAACGACCGCATGGATTCGCCGGTATTCGTCATCGGTGAAAGCTATGGGACCATGCGGGCGGTGGCCTTAGCGCGCGACATTCCGCGCATCGATCCCGCCGTGCGCCTGCGCGGGATCATCCTGTCGGGCACGGCCTATACATACGGGCAGGGCGGCAAGCTGCCCAATCCGGCAGCCACGGCGGCGCGCCTGTCCATGATGGCGTCGATGGCATGGCATCATGGCAAGATTGATCGCACGCAGTCATGGGACGAGGCGGTGGAGAAGGCGCGCCGCTTCGGCAGGGGCGAATACGTCGGTGCCCTGATGGAGGGGCATCAGATCAGCCGCGAACGCTTCGATCGCGTCGCCGCGCAATTGCCTGCGCTGATCGGCATTCCTGAATCGTACTTCCGCCAGCGCGGCTCCCTGATCGTGGAGGACTTCAACGCGGAACTGCTGCGCGACCGGGGCCTCGTGCTGGACCGCAACGACGGTCGGCAAACCGGGCCGCAGAACGTCGCCCCTTCGAGGGATTTCGACGGTGAACTGGTAGGGTTCAAGGCCGCGATGAACGGTTACGTCCGCCGCGATCTCAAGGGCGTGGGATATGGCGATTACCTGGTGCTGACGCCCAATCTGGTGAAGGAGGTCCGCGACTGGAATTTCTCCACCACCGGGCCGGGCGCGCTGGATACGGTATTGTCCGCCGCCATGCGCGGGCAAAATTGCCTGCGGCTTGGGGTTCTGCAGGGCCGCTACGATACCCTGACCAACATGGGGACGACCGAATACACTCTGGCTCAGACGGATGTTCCGCGGGATCGTGTCACCACGCAATACTTCGACGGCGGACATTTTCTGCTGCCGACGCGCGAAGTGACCGATTTCGTGCGGTCGTTCGCCACGCATGATGAGCCGGACGCCGCCGCTTGCGGCCCGACGAAGTGAGAGCCTTGCTCGCTGCCATCCTGCTGATCGGCCTCGCAGGCCCGGTGCAGGTCTGGGCCCGCGCGGACGAGCCGGTTCCTGGTGGGCCCACGATCACGCTGCCTGCCATCGCGTATCAGGTGTTGCATCAGGGCGATCCCACTGGATCCCATCCGACGCGCGATAGTGCTGTGAAAGTCCGGTACAAGGGCACGCTGGCCGATGGCACGGTCTTCGTGGACACCGCCGCTCGCGGGGACGGCACCGAAATCTTTCCACTGGGCGGGCGCATTCCGGGCTTCGTCGCGGTGTTGCAAGCCATGCGCCGGGGAGATCGGTGGCGCGTGACCGTACCGGTGGCATTCGCCTATCCCGTCGGCCCCAAGGCGGTTGCCGGCAAGGATCTGATCTTCGATATAGAACTGATCGACTTTGCAGAACTGCCGCCGCCGATGCAGTCTCCATTGATGCGCGCGCTTCCCGGAAAAGAGTGAGTTTCCCCATGATCGATAGACGTCGGCTGCTGGCCGGTACGGGCGCCGCCTGCGCATCCCTGGCCTGGACACGGTCCCTCGCGGCGACGGGCCGGTCATCCGATTTCCGCTTTATGGCCGCAGGCGACCTGCTGGGGCCGAGCACCGACAGGATCGATATGAACGATCCCGACGTGCGGCAACTGGCGGGCCTCATCGGCGGCAGCCACGCGGCCTTCGCCAATCTGGAAGGCAACCTGTTCGATCCCGCAACCTTCAAGGGCTATGCCTCGGCGGAGAACGGCGGCGGCTATCCTCTCATCGATCCGCAGAACGGCCTGTTGCTGCGCAAGTTGGGCGTGAACTTGCTGTCACGGGCCAACAACCATGCGCTGGACTGGGGTTACGACGGGCTGGCGGCGACCACGGCCGCGCTCGACCAACTCGGTTTCGTTCACGCCGGGGTTGGGGCAAGCCTGACCGCCGCGCGCCGTCCCGGCATTTTGCAGACGCCGAAGGGCTCCGTCGCCCTGATCGCCTGCGCGTCCAGCTTCACCGGCATGTCACCGGCCAGCGACGGCGTGCGCGGAACCGCGCCCCGTCCGGGCATCAATCCGCTGAGCGTCTCCCCGGTCAATCTGGTGACGCGCGAGGAGATGGACGGTCTTATCAGGACCGCGCACCGGATAGGGTGGCAGGGGCAGGATCTTCCCAAGGCCGATGCCACGCAAGTGCGGATCAACAACGTGGTCTACCGCGTGGGGGATCGCACGGGGATGACCTACCTCGTCAGCGACACCGATCGGGCGGCGATCCTGAAGTCGGTGGCGGAGGCGCGGTCGTTGGCGGACTATGTCGCGCTGTCGATCCATGCGCACGAGACGTTGTCAGGGGGCTACGAGGATACGGCCCCGGCGGACTTCCTGCCCGGCTTCTTCCGCGACGCGATCGACGCCGGGGCCGACGTCATCGTCCGGCACGGTCCTCACGCGACGAAGGGACTGGAGATGTACCAGGGCAAGCCGATCTTCCACGGCATGGGCAGCATGTTCTTCGCCATGGACCGCACCGTTACGATGGCCGGAGAGGGGCCGAAGGAAGCCAAGCTGACGTTAAAGCTGCCTGACAGCTGGTTCGAAACGGCACTGGGCGTGGCGTCCTACGATGGGCGCAAGTTGAAGGAAGTGCGCTTCCACCCGATGATGCTGCGGGAAGGAAAAGGGCAGACGCGCGGGTTCCCCGTGCCCGCGCAAGGCAAGGACGCCGAGCGGATTCTCGGCGCATTGCGGGAACAGTCTGCGGCGCTGGGCACACCCATCCGGGTTGTCGGCGGGCTGGGCGTCTACACGCCGGGTTGACTTACGCCGGTTGAGTTTCGGGCGCGGGTGGCGGCGTGATCGCGTTGATCTTCAGCGCCAGCGCCACGTCGCGCGCGGATACGTCGCCCGCGTCATGGGTTGTCAGCCAGATGTCGATGCGGTTGTAGACGTTGCTCCATTCCGGGTGATGGTCTGCCTTCTCCGCCTCGATGGCGATGTGCGTCATCACGGCAAATGCGCGGGCGAAGTCGGCCAGTTCCAGCCTGCGGTGAAACGCCCGGCGCGCCGGGTCGTAGGTCCAGCCGGGCAGCCCGGATAGCGCCGCATTGCGGTCTTCGATGGAGAGCGGGGAAATCGTTGCGGCGTCAGGCATTGTTCGTCACCGGGATTACGGCGCCGTTGAGGGCGCGGGATGCGGGCGTGCACAGGAAGCGGATGACTTCGGCGATCGCCGCGGGCGTGGTCCAGTCCCGAGGATCGGCATCGGGCATGTCCGCGCGGTTGCGCGGGGTATCGATTATGGCCGGGGCGATGGCGTTGACGCGGATACGGCGCGGGCGCAGTTCCTGCGACAGACCTTCCACCAGGCGCGCAACCGCCGATTTCGATGCACCGTAAGGCGCCATTCCGGCACCAGCAGGTTGAGCGGAGGCCGCGCCCACGCATGTGATGTTGCCGCCTTCCGCCAGGAAGAGCAGCGCCGCCTGCGCCACGTTCAGCGTGGTTTCGACATTCGCGGTATAGAGCGAACGCCAGTCCGCGACGGTCGAAGTTTCCACCGGAATCCAGCTGAACGCGCCGACGAGGTGCACCACGGCATCGACATGCCCCAGAACGGAGGCCGCCTGCTGCATGGCGCTGCGGGTGGCTTCGGGATCGGTCAGGTCCACCCCGGTGATCTGATGCACGCCAGTGGCGGCAAGCGGTTCGGCCGCCTGATCGATCCCGACGACCCGGTCCGCATTTTCGCTTAGGGCGGCGATGACGGCCCTGCCTAGTACGCCGGAGTATCCGGTGACGATGACGTGCATTTCTGTGCCTTTCGACAATGAGTGGTAACGTGTTTCAGGCCGTCACGAGCCAGCCGTCCGCGACGCTGACCGGCCACGGCGTCAGGCGCTGTCCGGCGCAGGGGCCGCCCAGACAGGTGCCGTCGGTCCTGTCGAAGATCGCGCCATGCCAGCTGCAGACGATGTGGCGCGCATCGGGGGTCAGGTAATCGTCCAGCTTCTGGGCAAGCGGCAGGCCGGCATGGGGGCAACGGTCGACATAGCCCGTCACATCGTCTCCATCGCGCACGACGAAGCCGTGGAACCGCCCGGCGCGCATCTGGAGCACGAAGTTTCGGGCAGCGCCCGTTTTCAACGTATCCAGTTCGCACAGCCTGACGCCTGCGGGAGTGGCGCTCAGGCGCATGGTTTCCTGCGTCATCGGTCGGCGTCGGGCTGCGCGTCGGGATGGGCGTTCTGAAATGGCTCAAGCGCGGCTGCGGCATCGGCAGCGGCAGTCAGGTGCGGGTAGGGCGACAGGTCGACGGCAAAGCGGCGCGCACCGTAGACCTGCGGGACGAGGTAGCAGTCGGCCAGGGTGGCGCTGTCGCCGAATGCAAAGCCCCGGCCGTGGCGCGCGATCAGCGTTTCCAGCGCCGAGAAGCCCTGCTCGATCCAATGTGCGATCCAGCTCTGGACCTGGTCGCCGCTGGCACCGAGATCGGACTTCAGCCGGTTCAGCACCCGCAAGTTGTTGAGGGGATGAATGTCGCAGCCGATCAGGGCCGCCATCGCGCGCACGATGGCGGCATCGTCGATGGCGCGCGGCAGCAGCGGCGGGCTGGGCCAGCGCGCATCGATCCATTCGAGGATGGCCGGACTTTCGATCAGGACGCTGCCGTCACATTCCAGTGCCGGGACCAGCCCGTGCGGGGCCAGCGCAAGATAGTCCGGCGACCGCTGCGCGCCTTGGCGCAAGTCGTGCGTGAGCTGCCGATAGTCGGCGCCTTTCAGGTTCAGCGCGATTCGCACCCGATAGGCTGCCGACGAGCGCCAGTATCCATGCAGGACCAGGTCGGTCATGTCGCAGGCAGGATGCGGGCGCGGCATTCGCCCAGCCCGATCGACACTGCCCCCGGTGCCGAAGCGGCGGCGCGCAGGATCACTTCGTCGCCATCCTCCAGGAACGCGCGGGTTTCTCCGTTGGGCAGAGTGATCGGCTCCTTGCCGCCGATGGTCAGCTCCATCATGCTGCCGAAACCGTCGCGGGTGGGCGCGGAGATCGTTCCGGTGCCCAGCAGGTCGCCGGGATTGAGATTGCAGCCGTTCGAGGCGTGATGAGCGACGATCTGGTTGACGGTCCAGTACATGCTTGTCGCCGGGCCGCGGCTGAGCTGCGCAGGCGCTTCCCCAGCGTCCCGCATCCGGGCGGTGAGCAGGAAGACCTCCAGCGTCAGCGCCAGTGCGCCGTGCTGCTCGTCGGCTTCGTCGAGCAGATAGGGCAGGGGCGCGGGATCGCCTTCGGGGCGGGCGGGCTGGGCCAGGCGGAACGGCGCCATCGCTTCGCACGTCACGACCCAGGGCGAGATGGTGGACTGGAAATTCTTGGCCAGGAACGGTCCCAGCGGCTGGTATTCCCAGGCCTGGAAATCGCGAGCCGACCAGTCGTTCAGCAGACAGAAGCCCGCGACATGCTGCGCGGCGTCGGCGATCGGGACGCTGGTGCCCAGTTCATTGCCCGCGCCGATCCAGACGCCGAGTTCCAGTTCGTAATCGAGCCGCGTGGTCGGGCCGACGATCGGGCTATCCGCCTCGGGCGGCTTGCGCTGGCCCACGGGGCGACGCACCGGCACATGGGACGCGCGGATCGAGGAGGCGCGACCGTGATAGCCGATCGGCACGTACTTGTAGTTGGGCAGCAGCGGATTGTCCGGGCGAAACTGGCGCCCGACATTGTTGGCGTGATGGATGCCGACGTAGAAATCGGTGTAGTCCCCGATCCGGGCCGGCACATGCAAGGTGCAGTCCGCCGCCGCGTGGAGATGCGGACTGACGGCATCGCGCTGGGCTTCATCGGCAAGCAGCCGGCTCAGGCGTCGGCGCAATGCCCGCTTGGCATCCTGCGGCATGGCCAGCAGGGCGTTCACGCCATCCCCATGGAAGGGGGGCAGCGACACGCTCTCCAGCAGGTTTGCGGCATGGCAACCTTCCAGGTCCAGGATCATGTCGCCGATGGCAACGCCGACTCGCGCCGCTTGCCCGGCCGGGGAAAACAGCCCGAACGGCAGGTTCTGGATCGGAAAATCGGAATGGCCGTTGGCGCTTTCCACCCAGCTGGTCAGCTCGGGGGCATGCGTCTCGTCGGTCTGCCACCAAGTCATTTGTCAGGAATCTCCATGTGTCGCGGGAAGCTGGGCCTTGCGAAAGCCGGTCCAGCAATCATCGTAATCGTCTTGCAGCAGATCGGTATCCATGGCCCAGGCCGTGGCCGCGATCGGGTAACGGCTTTCGAACATGAAGGCCATCGTGCCGTCGATCCGGACGGGCGCCAAGGTGGCCGCAACTGCCTTGTCATGGCTGGCCACATCCGGCCCGTGGCCCGACATGCAATTGTGCAGCGATGCGCCGCCGGGCGCGAAACCTCCGGCCTTGGCATCGTATTCGCCGTGGATCAGGGCCATGAACTCGCTCATCACGTTGCGATGGAACCACGGCGGCCGGAACGTGTCCTCAGCCACCATCCAGCGCGGCGGGAAGATCACGAAATCGAGGTTGGCGGTGCCGGGGGTATCGCTCGGGCTGGTCAGGACCGTGAAGATCGACGGGTCCGGATGATCGTAGCTGACGGTGTTGATCGTGTTGAACCGGCTCAGATCGTAGCGATAGGGCGCGACATTGCCGTGCCAGGCGACCACGTCGAACGGGCTGTGCGGCAGCGTCGTCGTCCACAGGCGCCCCTGAAACTTCTGCACGATCTCGCAAGGGCGCTCCACATCCTCGAACGCGGCTACGGGGGCTTCGAAGTCGCGCGGGTTGGCCAGGCCGTTGGACCCGATCGGCCCCAGATCGGGCAGCCGGAACAGAGAGCCGTAATTCTCGCAAACGTAGCCGCGCACCGGCCCATCCACCAGCTCCACGCGGAAGCGGATGCCGCGCGGAACCAGGGCGATCTGCAAGGGCGCCACGGTCAGCACGCCCATTTCCGTGACCAGACGCAAGCTGCCCGCCTGGGGTACGATCAGCAGTTCGCCGTCAGCCGAGAAGAACGCGCGGTCCACCATCGAGCGGTTCGCGGCGTAGAGGTGAATGCCGCAGCCCACCCCGGTCGCCACATCGCCGTTGCCCGCATAAGTAACCAGCCCGTCCACGAAATCGACGGGTTCCCCCGGCAGCGGCAGCGGATTCCAGCGCAGACGATTGGGCGACGGTGCCCGTTCCGCGAAAGGCCCCGAACGCAGCAGGCTTTCCTGCTGGTGAGGCTGGAACCGCGCATGGGCGGCCGTGGGCCGCATGCGGTATAGCCAGCTGCGGTAATTCTCGTTGCGCGGGGCCGTGAAGGCGGTGGCCGAAAACTGTTCGGCGTAAAGGCCATGGGCCACGCGCTGCGGAGAATTGCGCCCGATCGGCAGGGCGCCGGCCACGGCCTCGGTGGAATGCAGGTTGCCGAAGCCGGGAAGCACGCGCTCTGAAGGGGAAGGGGGCTGCACCATCGCCTCAGGCGTCAACGGTGATGACGCCGCGCCGGATCTGGTCCAGCTCAATGCTCTCGAACAGCGCTTGGAAATTGCCGTTGCCGAACCCTTCGTTCCCCTTGCGCTGGATGATCTCGAAGAAGATCGGGCCGAACATGTTCTCGGTGAAGATCTGGAGCAGTATGCCCTCTTCATTCTCCACGCTGCCGTCGATCAGGATGCGGTTCCTCTTCAGGCGCTCCACGTCCTCGCCATGGCCGGGCACGCGCTTGTCGACCAGTTCGTAATAGGTCTCGATGGTGTCCTGAAGCTTTACGCCTCGCGTGCGCAGGCGCTCCACGGTGTCGTAGATGTCATCCGTCGTCAGGGCGAGGTGCTGGATGCCCTCGCCGTTGTACTGACGGATGAACTCCTCGATCTGGCTGTTGTCGTCCTGGCTTTCGTTGAGGGGGATGCGGATGGCTTTGTCGGGAGCGATCATCGCCTGGCTGAACAGGCCGGTGGCCTGCCCCTTGATGTCGAAATACTTCTGTTCCTCGAAGTTGAACAGGGTGCGGTAGAATTCGCTCCACACGCGCATCTGGCCCCGGCGCACGTTGTGCGTCAGGTGGTCGAGCAGGTCCAGCCCGACGTTGTTCTCGGCTTCAGCCTGCTCCCAGCCGTCGATCGCCGTCCAATCGGCATAGAGGTCGCGTCCGTCTTGGATGAAGTAGAGATAGGAGCCGCCGATGCCCTGGATGACGGTGTCGTCCTCATCGGTGCGCTTGCCGCCATGCTCCAGCGCCCATGCCATGGCCGCTTCGGGATCGGCGACGCGGAAGGCCATCGCGCTGGCGGACGGGCCATGCTCGCCCCGGAAGGCGGCAACGCGGCCCTCGTCATCGCGGTTGAGCATCAGGTTGATGCGGCCCTGCTTGTAGCGGGTCACGTTCTTGGTGGGATGGCGGTGCGTGGGCACGAAGCCCAGCTGTTCGAACTGCGCGGCCATCGCATCGGGATCGGGCGAGGTGAATTCGACGAATTCGAAACCGTTGAGGCCAAGCGGGTTGGTGGTATCGGTCATGGGAAAGTCCTCTCGATGCGGATCAGATATGGGGTGCGAGGCCGGCAACGAACAGCGGCACGTTCTGCGCTGTCAGCCCGGCGATATTGATGCGGCCATTGCCGGCCATGTAGATGCCGTTGTCACGGCGCATCGCGGCCACGGCCACGCCGTCCACTGGAAGCATGGCGAACATGCCGCGTTGCCGGGCGATGAAGCCAAGGCGCGAATCCTGCGCGGCGACGGTCTGGCGCAGCAGGTTGATGCGATGGCGCATTTCGTCCAGTTCGCGGGCCCAGTCCGCGCGCAGTTCGGGGTGTTCCAGGATGGTGCGCACCACGGCGGCCCCGTGGTCGGGCGGCATGGACCAGATTCCGCGCGCCAGCGACAGCATGTTGCCACGCACGGTGGCGGCCACCTGCGTGCCGGGTGCCTGCACCCAGAGCGCGCCCACACGTTCGCGATAGAGGCCGAAATTCTTGTCGCAGCTATAGGCCAGGATGACGGCGGGCAACGCCTCGAACAGCATCCGGGTGGCCTGGGCATCCTCCTCAAGTCCATCGCCGAGGCCTTGATACGCCAGATCGACGAATGCGATCAGGCCCCGGTCCGCGCATAAGCTGGCGATCGCCTGCCACTCTTCGTTGGACAGGGCGGCGCCGGTGGGATTGTGGCAGCAGCCATGGAGCAGCAGAATGTCACCGGGAGCGGCCTGCGCCAGATCGTGCACCATGCCGTCGAAATCTATCGTGGCACGGGCCACGTCGTAGAAGCGATGGGTCTTAACCGATAGCCCGGCCTCGGCGAAGATCGGGGCGTGGTTGGGCCAGGTGGGATTGCCGATCCAGACGCTGGCCTGTGGGCGCGCACGGGCCAGCAGCTCCGCGCCCAGGCGCAACGCCCCGGTGCCGCCGGGCGTCTGCACGCCGACGATCCGCTCCGACCCGGCAAGGGCGCGGCCCAGCGCGATTTCGGCCAGGAGTTCGGCATAGGCGACATCGCCTTCCGCGCCGAGGTAGGACTTGGTGTCCTGACTGCCCAGCAGTATCTCCTCCGCTTCCTTTACCGCGCGCATTACCGGCGTGGCGCCTGCATCGTTGCGGAATACGCCGACACCAAGGTCGATCTTCTCGGGCCGGGGGTCGGCGCGATGCAGCGCGATCAGGCCCAGCAGCCCGTCCGCCGGCTGTTCGAGCAGCCCGGCAAACGCATTCTGGAGCGTAGCGGTGCCGCGGCCAAGTACCGAAGCGGGGACAGGGGCAGCGTCGAGAAGGGCGTGGTCGGTCATGATGATTCCTTGGCGGCGGCGTAAGCCTGCGTTCCAGTGGTGTAGATGCGGTCTTCCGGCAGGATCGTCGCGACGTCGAGGTCCGGTTCCTGCGCAACTTCGCGGTAAAGCGGGGCGAAGTCGGTTTCGACCGTCTGCCGCAGGAGATCTTCGAAGCTGTCGATCACGAAGTAGCTCTGCTGGTAGTCGTCGATCCGGTAGCGGGTGCGCATCAGCCGTTTCAGGTCGAACCCCAGGCGATTGGGCGAAGGATCGTCCAGCGCGAACACGGATTCGCCGTAGGAGGAGACGATGCCCGCACCGTACAGCTTCAGCGCATCTCCTTGGCGGATCAGGCCGAATTCGACCGTGTACCAATAAAGCCGCGCCAGATTGTCGATCGCGCCCATGCCGTCGGCCCGCAGGCCGCCCTCGCCGTAAGCCTGCATGTAGTCCGCGAATACCGGGTTCGCCAGCAGCGGCACGTGGCCGAAGACATCGTGAAAGATGTCCGGCTCCTGCAGGTAGTCCAGCTGCTCGGGCTTCCGGATGAACCGCCCCGCTACGAAGCGGCGATTGGCGAGATGTTCGAAGAACACCCGGTCGGGTACCAGCCCGGGCACGGCCACCACCTGCCAGCCGGTGCGCTCCATCAGTCTTTCGGACAGTTCCGCAAAATCGGGAATGCCGGGCCGGGTCATGCGCAGCACGTCGAGTCCGTCGAGAAATTCCTGTACGACGCGGCCTTGCAGCATCTGCGCCTGCCGCTCGAACAGGGTATCCCACATCGCATGTTCGTCTCGCGTGTAGGTGTTCCAGTCCTGGGGAATGGTCCAATCCTGCGCGGCGCCTTCCGGGCGTATTATCGTTTCAGTGGCCATGACGCCGTTTTTGCACGGCGGAGATGAAAAAGGGTTTCTAATATCGCATGAAAATGCAATTATGCGAAACCATTTTTCGACATTGCGGGTGTAGATGAAACGTTCACATCAACTGGATGCATTGGATCGCCGGATCGTTTCATTGTTGCAGGTCGATGCGTCCCTCACCCATAGTGATCTTGCGGACCAGGTCGGCGCATCCGCAGCTTCGTGTTGGCGCCGTATCAAGGCGTTGGAGCAGGCTGGGGTGCTCTTGCAAAGTGTTCGCCTCGTTGACCCTTCGTCCATAGAGCGCGACGTGAACGTGCTTTGCAACATTCGGATGCGTAGCCATGCTCCCGATGCGCGAAAACTATTCGAAGACTTCGTCAACATACATCCGGAAATCGTGGAATGTTTTTCCATGTCCGGAGATTGGGACTATCTTTTGAGAATAGTCGTTTCCGATGTGTCGGATTACAACAAATTTCTTATGGACACGCTGCTGTCCCATCCATCTGTTTCAGGTGCGTCGTCTCACTTTGCGTTATCTATGACAAAATACACTACAGTATATCCTTTGTGAATACGCCGTTGTGAGATTGTTCATACGGATGGAAAATGCGATTTCCCGGTGAATTCCGATTGGAACATTGCGGCAAAGCAAAAACGTAGAGCAGTTGATCCGACGTAATCGAATCAACTGCTCTAAAAGCCGGCAAGATTGTGCAGGCGACCGCCTTGCAGGAGGGATCAGGAAGCAGCTGCAACGGGTGCGGGAGCAGCCTGAAGGTAGGCGAAAGCTTCTTCGACGGTAGCCGGAACTCCGGGAAGCGGAGAGGCTTCGATACGGGTCTTGGTCCGTTCGAACAGCGCCCTGACGCCCGGCAGAACCGCTACGGGAAGCCCCGCCTGCTTGAGCTGACGTTCGGCTTCCTCCACTTCCTTCAGGCGGCGACCGGCATGAACGACGTGGGTGCGGATGAGGGTGCCGAGGAAATCCCGGAGAGATGCCTGGTCGATATCCGACAGGGCATCGTGGAGTTTGTCGGTAACGCCTTGCTGGTCTGCCGCCAGGAAGCATTCGACGGTCAGGGCTTCCAGCCCCTTCGTGAAGACGCTGCGCAGGATCTTGATCGCCGCGGCATCGCCTGCCGTTCCGTCCTCTACCTGCTTGAACGGCGCGTCGATCGCGTCGAACAGGGCTGCCGTGGCAGCGATGCCGGAACCCGCGCCCAGCAGGTTGGTCCGGCGTCCCGACAGGGCGACCGCTCCCAGTATCGCCACATCTGCATAGTCCACCCCTTGTTCGGCGGCGAGCGCGGCGGCCACACGAATGGCGGCAGGGTCGGCGGTGGTCATGTCGACGTAAAGCGCCCCGGCTTTCATCTCGGCAAGGGCCTGCTTCGCAACCGCGAGCGAGACCGTTCCGAACACCACGGATACCACGATGTCGCAGTTGGCAATCCATGCGCCCGGAGCAGGATGGAGTTGCAGGCCGCGCTCGTGGGCAAATGCCAGCGCGCGTTCAGAGGGGCGCAGATCGCACAGGGCGAGAGAATGGCCGGCCTCTTCAAAGGCGGTGGCATAGATCAGGCCGACTTCACCGCAGCCGATTATAGCAATAGTCACTTCAACATCCTTTGCGAATTCGCTCAATGCGCGGCGTAGGCACCCTTGTACGTGCCGGCGCGGATGGAAGCGATCATTTCCACTTCCATCGCCTCGGTCTTGAGGCAGGCGGCGTAGAGATCAGCGGCAATCGCCGGGTCGAATGCGACGACGCCATCTTCGTCACCGACGATGATGTCGCCCGTGCGCACCACCATCCCCCCGATCGAAACCGGCACGCCGATTTCACCCGGCCCATGCTTGTAAGGGCCGCGATGGTTTGCCGTGCGCGCAAAGATCGGAAATGAAGAGCGCCCGATCGTTCCGGCATCGCGAATGGCGCCGTCGATGATGACACCGGCGGCACCGCGCACTTCGGCGATCGTGGCCATGATTTCGCCCATCAGCGCACGCGCGGTGTCGCCGCCGCCGTCCACGACCAGCACCGTGCCAGGGACGATCAGTTCCAGAGCCTTGTGAATGAAAAGGTTGTCTCCGGCAGGAACCCTTACGGTGAGGGCCCGGCCCGCCATCACGCCTTCGATCCGATGAAACGGACGGACGCCGTTGCCGCCGGGAAGACGGCTTAGGTTGTCGCTGATGATGGATGTTGATGTGCGCGTGAACTGCTCGACCAAATCGTCGTCGCCCCGAACGGCTTCGGTGATGGGCGATCCTGAAGTCTGGGTCATCTGGCCCCTCCTTGATTGTGCAGTCGGACTAGTCTTATGCTCGCCAGGAGGACAAGCGATAACAATACATGCTTGTTCATGCATTTTAGGAATGTGACATGGTGACGCTGCGGCAAATCGAAGCTCTGCATTGGATCGAGCAGCTCGGAACTTTCGAACGCGCCGCATCCCGGCTCAACACCACGCAGTCGGCCATATCCAAGCGTGTGCAGGAGCTTGAGGCCACTACTGGCCTGACCCTTTTCGATCGCGGCAATCGTGGGGCGCGCCTGACCGAGCATGGCGAGGAACTGCTGTCCATCGGGCGCGAGATGCTCGTTTTGTCGGAGCGCATTCATACGCTGCGGGATGGCAATCGATATTCCAAGCGCCGGCTCCGTCTGGGCGTTACGGAGTTGACGGCATGGACGTGGCTGCCTCGGCTCGTGACAGCCTTGCTCGACCGCTTTCCGGGGATCGAGATCCATCCTGACGTGGATATGAGCCGCAGCCTGCAATCGCGGCTTCTCGACGATCAGCTCGATCTCATCATCGTGCCCCGCACCTTTCTCGTACCGGAGGTAACAAGCGTCCACCTGGCCGAGGTCGAGAATGCGTGGATGGCGCGTCCGGGACTCGTCGACGCACGCGGGATTACCCGGATGTCGGATCTCGCGCGTCACCCGATCATCATCCAGGGCGAGCAATCGGGCTCCGGCCTGTTCTTCAGCAAATGGCTGCGCGCGCGCGGGATCGACTTGCCCAAGACGTTATCGTCGGACAGTCTGATGGCGGTGCTGGGACTGACCGCCGCCGGACTTGGCGTGACATATCTGCCGGTGGGGTGCTTTCAGCCGATGATCAATGAAGGAAAGCTCGCTGTCATTCACACCGATCCGGTATTGCCAAGAGTGCCATAC
Source organism: Novosphingobium sp. (assembly GCF_032093395.1). GTDB lineage: Bacteria > Pseudomonadota > Alphaproteobacteria > Sphingomonadales > Sphingomonadaceae > Novosphingobium. The sequence continues at coordinate 9,852 of NZ_DAMDBA010000047.1, read as the reverse complement.
TCCGCAATGTTCCGGGTTGATCGACCATCAGAATTCCTGCTTCAGGTGGCGGAGATCGCCCAGGGGAGCTGCGACTTCACAACCCAACTCCAGAGTGGCTAGGGCATAAACTCCTAGACCACCTTCCAAACAGTATCAGAAGATCGCAAAAACCCCCATCCCGGCGATGAGCGAGTTTGCGCGGTCCTTGCGGCCGCCGGGATTGATGTACCATTGCAGATTGGGCCTGAGGCTCAACCCTTGCGTGACGCTGATGGAATAGTTGATTTCGGTGGCATATTCGGCGCCGATCCGCGGTATCGGGGTGCCGTTCGCCAGGCTGTTGGCGATGGCCAGCTTCTTCAGGCGGCCATTGGGATGAACCCGACCGATCCCGATGCCGAGCTGGTCCTTGGGTCGTCCGGCGATCAGTCCCGATGCAATGACGCCGCCGACAACCAGGTTATCGACCCGAACGGTGCGCCGATCCGTCCTGACCGCGCTGAAGAAGGCCTGGACCGAACCCGCTCCATCGGCGCGCGCCGCACGCAGCACCTGCTTGCCGACGATATAGATGCCGGATCGCCCGCGATACATGCGGCGCGGCTCGCCGGTCATGGAAAAAAAGCCGCCGTCTACGTCATAGACCAGATCGTTCGAACGGGAGGTGTCATACCAGAAACCGATCCGATAGGTTCCGGCCAGCTTGGGATTGCCACCCAGCTTGACATCGAAACCACGTTCGAACGGCAGGAGTACACCGGTGCGGCCCTTGAAGCCGAGGTAGAAGCCCTTGCGGCCGTTCACCGGGTTCAGTTCGTAGACGCCTGTTTCGGTATAGCCGAGCTTGTCGTTGATGCGGATCCGGGTGGCCCAGACGCTGGTTGGCGGATTGTAGAAGTTGCCCCCGAACGTATGCGATGGCTTCGTGCCGCAGAAATACAGGCTTTCGAAATAGCACTCGCCCGTCGCGAAATCCTCGCCCATGCTCATCCGGCCGATCTTGATGTCGAAGCGACCGAATTTCTGGCGGTAGAACATCTGGGACAAACGCCAGTTGGTGCCCGCCCCAAAGATCGCCTGAGCGTAATTCAGCAGGCCGATCCCGGCTTCCGTGCTCAGGTTTTTGCCGTGCCGCTTGGTGATCAGCAGCTGAAAGCTGCCCCCGGCCACTCCGGCGATCTTCTTGAGGTCCGCGGTGAGCCCGAAAGTTGCCTGGCCCGCCTGCCGGAACTTGGATTCAGTACCTCCGGTCAGGTTGTAGACCGGAAACCAGATGTACTGCGCGCGCGGGGTGAGGCCGATGTCGCCCAAGGCTGGGCGAATTCCGGCCCAGTCGCCTAGGATCCCCCTGGTAGCACCGCCTTCGCCGGAGCTTGCGGATGCGGTAGGTGTGGGAGCTTTCGCAGGTGGCGGCAGAGCTTCGTGGATCTGGGGCGGCACGGCCGCCGATGCTGCGGCTTCCGGTTCCGCCCTGTCCCCGTTCACCTGCTCCCCCTCTGGCCAGCCCTCCTCCGACTGACTTGGGGAGGCATCGGCGGGAACCGTCTGTTCGTCTGTTCGAACGTTTGAGGGAAGTTCGGGCAGGGACGCACCTATCCCCTGCGCCACCATGGGGACGGCGCATGCCAGGCAGAATGCCAGCGACATGTTTTACCTCATGGTTGGAAGCTTGTCAGCCCCGTGCCGGGTGGTCTGCCGGCTCGACGATGGTGGCCAAGAGGAGCAGGGCGGTCATCGAGCACGCCGACAGGAACAGGAAGACGGCGTTCCAGTCGTAGAGGTCGAGCAGCATGCCGGTGACAAGCGGAGCAAGCGCGCCACCCGCCTGTCCAGCCGTGTTCACGAGCGATGCGGCGACTGGGTAAGTCGGCTTTGACGTGAAGCCCATCGGATAGACCGTGTAGGCCGAGTAGCCCAGGTTGAGCAGAAATCCGGCGCTGAACAGCAGCAGGCTGACCAGGACGATGCTGTCGGGCATGAAGACTAGAAACGCCATCATCACGCATGTCGCGATGGCGCTGATCATCATCGTCGGCTTGCGACGCTTGCCCAGGACGCGATCGGAAAACCATCCGCCGACGAGATTCCCCGCGACACCGCCGACGAAAGGCAGCGAGGCGATGAAGCCCACTTCCATCAGGGCGAGGTGACGAACTTCGGTCAGGTACTTCGGCAACCATGCCAGCAATACGTTGACGACGCCGGTCATCAGCAGGTAGCCTAGGCCGCAACCCCAGATGTTCCAGGACTTGAAGACCGACTTCGTGCCGTGGATCTCGTCGATCGGGCGGTAGCGCAGAAGGCGGTCGACAGTCCCGAAGTCGCCGCGATCGCCGGAGGCCGAGCGGTTTCCGGCAACGCTGGCCTCTTCGATGTAATCGGCTTCGCTCTCACTGACGAAGCGGCTCGACCTGGGATCGTTGGGCACGAGCAGCCACCAGGTCAGGGCCAGGAAAACGCCCGGAATGGCGAAGATGATGAACACCATCCGCCAGTCGCTCTTGGCGATGATCAGGGCGCCGAGCGGCGGCGCGATGACGGCGCCGAGCTTTGCCGCGGCGAGGAATGCTCCGGTGGCGGTGCCTTTCTCTTTCGCCGGGAACCAGCGATTGATCGTGGCCAGCATCGACAGCGGCAAAGCGGCTTCCGCCACGCCGAGAAGGCCGCGATAGAACTTGATCAGACCGAGAGATCCGGCGGTCCCGATCAGCAGCGTGGACGCCGATGTCAGGGCAATCGCCAAAGGCGCAGAAACACGCACACCGATCTTTCCGATCAGCAATCCTGCCGGAACCTGGCCGAGCGAATAGAACAGGAAGAAGAGGCTAACGATGATACCCGCCTGGGAATTGGATATTCCGAACTCATCCTGAACATGGGGAAGCACGATGCCGATGTTTGCACGGTCGGCGGCCGCCAACATGTAGACCACGAAAATGACCGACAGGACGATCCACCGGAACCTGGTGGTTGGCGAATGTGCATGATCGGGCACTTTTGCGACTGAGGCGGACATTCTCTCTCCTGGTCCCTTCTTACGTGGGAGGGGCCGATATGCGTTGAAACGCGCCATAATAAAAAGGATATATATTCGCCCGAAAGCATTCTTTCGCGGAATGTCAAAGGCTTTGGGCGGGGCACGGAGAGCGGATGTGCTCGGCTTGGATCATCCCCGCTTGAAAACTGAATTGCCCAGAAATTCCATGAGGCTGATCATTTTATTTGGAGAGGCTTATCTGACTCCATCCGATCGGATCGAAAGCAATGGGCAGATAATCAGATGTTTTCCGAGACGAATATCTCGAAAGGAAGCAAATGCTGGCGCTGTCCCGTTTCCGGTTGGCCGATCAGCGCCCTGGCCATTACTTTTACAGCGGTTTGTGCCATCTCGGCGGCGGGATGAGATAGGACGACCTTTACCACGCCGTCGGCGAGGGCGGCACGGGTTTCATTGGTCAATTCGTTAACGACGACGGTCGGCCGCGAGCGCGCACCTGTGTGATCCCGCAAAGCAGCGATGACGCCGCCTATCCCGCCGCCGGCGACGTATATTCCGGCAAGGTCCGGGGCGTCGCGGAGCAGCTTGGTGGTAATGGAATAGGCCTGGCTGTCGTCTTCGCGCGTGGCGTCGGTGTGGATCAACTCCAGGTCGGGAGCATGCTCGCGCAGATAGCTGCGAAAACCGGCTTCCGCGAGATCCTGGCTGAGATATCGAGCGTTGCCGATCAGCACTGCCGCCTGGCAAGGCCGATGGGACAACCCATGGACGAACCAGGCTGCCGTTCTGCCTTTTTTCATGTCGTCGATACCGACATGTCCTGCTACGCCGCGGGCGCTGAGTTCGGTGACAAGGGTGAAAACCGCCACGTTATCGGCGGCCAGCATATCCACCGCGTGATTGATCTTGGGGTGGTTCGCAGCGACGAGGGCCAGCGCATCCACGTCCCGGCTCAGCGCCAGCAGGTTCTCGACGATGTTCTCGGGCGACAGGTCGTCGAGGAAACGGACGATCGGCCGCCCGTGTATCAAAGTGCTGGCCCGCGTCGCTTCGGCAAGGCTCTCCCCCCACATTCGATATTCCTGCTGTCGGGGGAGCTGGAGCAGGAAGCCAAGTCGGCCGACCGGCCGCGAGTTGGCGACACGGTGACGAATAGCAGTCAGACCTCGGAAGCCGATCCGTTCAGCCGCTTCAAGTACTCGGTCCGCTGTCATCTGGCGAACGGGGTTGCGCCCGTTGAGCACGCGATCAACGGTCGAGACACTGACACCGGCTGCCTGCGCAAGCTCGAAAATCGTGGGGCGGGAGGATGTTTCAGAATCTTTCATAAATGATTTCATCCTATGATGCGGTCGGGGTGATATTCTGAGAGATAATCTCAGGCAAGCTTGAAGATGTCGCTGGGAGAGAAGAGAGGCGCCGCCATGTGACCGTGCCGGGTCGCCGCCCTTTCTCCACGGACATAAGCGTTATGCACCCAACCTTCCTTCCCAGCCTGCCGACGATCCGCTGTGTTCGAAAGCGCGTGAGCCTGATGGCTATCGGCGTATTGCTTGGCGCTCTTTCCGTCTCGCCCCTGGCTGCTTCGGCAAGGCAGGCGGGCTCCGATCGAAAATGGGATGCCGCAGGGGGATCGGCGGAAGGGAGCCCAGAGCCTCTCGATACACTGACGGCGTATTGGTCATGGAAGGAGCAGTTGAAAGAAGACGGCTTCGATTTCGTCCTCAACTACACCTCGGAAGACCTTGTTGCCGTACGCGGCGGATCGAGCGACGCCCTCGTTCACGCCGGGCAAGCTTCCTTCACGGGACAGGCTGATCTGGAGCGTCTGGGCGGTTGGAACGGGGCGGCGGTTACGCTGTCGATCTCGCATCGCGACGGGCAGGGGATCAATGCGCGGTCAGGAATCGGCGCCTTGCTTGGCCCGCAGGAGATTTTCGGTCGGGGGAACGTCGCGCGCATTTCGCAGCTGTGGATCGACCAGAAATTTATGAACGATCGTCTCTCCCTGCGGTTCGGTCGAGGCAATCCCGGTAGCGACTTCGAGGAATTCGACTGCAATTTCGTCAACCTGTCCTATTGCGGCAACCAGGTCGGCAACATCGTTTCAGACTACTGGTACAACTACCCAATCAGCCAGTGGGGTGCGATTGCCAAAGTGAAGACCGGCCAGAAGACATACCTCAAGGCCGGTATCTATCAGGTCAATCCGCGCAATCTCAAGAACGGATTCCTGGATGTCCTGAGTCCCTCCGGCGGTACGGGTGCGCTCGTCCCGGTTGAGCTGGGTTGGTCGCCCCGGCTGGGTGCGGCCGGACAGGCGTCGATGAAGTTCGGAGGATGGTACAGCACGGCCGCACGCGATGACGTCTATCTCGACAACAATCGCGGATCGGCAGCGCAAAGCGGAATGCCTCATCTGAAAAAGCGGGGGTCCTATGGCGGCTATGCAAGCATCGTCGCCCGGTTCCCGACCGACACAGGAGACTCGTCCCGTAATGTCACCGCGTTCTTCAATGCGACCCTGGCCGACACCGCGACCAGCACGGTAGACCGCTCATTCGCCGTCGGTGTCGTCTGGACCGGCCCCATTTCGCGCAGGCCGCAGGATCAGATAGGCCTTGCCGTCAGTGCCAATCACCTCAACGGACGCCTGGCCGACTACCGCCGCGAGCGGTTGGCGCTGGGTTCGGACGACGGATTGCCGGGATCCGGCGAGAACGCAGTGGAACTGTTCTATGGCGTTCAGGTAACGCGTTTTCTTCAGGTTCGTCCTGACGTGCAGTGGATACACCGGCCCGGAGGCACGTCCGCCAACCCGGACGCGATTATCGTCGGTGCGCGGACTTCGATCAGCCTGTGAACGATACTGTCTCTCAAAATGAGAGAATCGTTCAGGATGCATAGGTTCGGAGTTGAAATCGTCTTGCCCGGCTTGTGCCGCGTCAATAAGGGCGAACGGCGGAACTGGAGGTCGGATGGCTATCGGAACCCTGCGGGGGTTTTCCGATCCCGGCTCGTTCGCAAGATGGATCGGCATCAGCATTCGGCATTGACGTGCCTCGTCGACGCGGGGCCACGCGGCTACGCAGGGCGTTGGCGTGACGAGCGGGATGCCGGCCGTGGTGAAGCAAAGGTCTGTTCGATGAAACGAAGGGAAATCCTGTCCTCGCTGGGTATTGCCGTTGGTGCCGTGCCTGCAGCCAAGCTCCTGGCAAGCGAAATGCAGGGCTTTCCGCAAGACATGGCTCTGGATCAGGCTTTCATGCCGGTTCCGGCGCCGCAGGGCGGCAAGCCCCAGGTGCTCGTGCGCGATATCGACCGGCGTACCGTTTCGGCGGCTTTCGATAGGTTGATCCCCGGTGACGAACTGGGGCCGTCGGCCAGCGAGGCGGGCTGCGTAGATTTTCTCGACGCCCAGCTTGCCGGTTCCTTCGGTAATGGCGCCATGCTCTATCGCTCCGGTCCCCAAGCGCCTGGTGGCGATGAACTGATGCAGAAGCCGCAGTTCATCGGCACCCCGCGCGAGCGTTACGAGACGGGTCTGCGCGCACTGGAAGCCCACGCGCAGCGCACGCATCGGACGTCTTTTGCCGATCTCAAGCCCGAGCAGCAGGACGCGATCCTGACCGGAATGGAAAACGGCACGATCGAGCTTGCCCCGGAGGTGAACACCAAGGCCTTTTTCGAACTCATGCTGTCCAATGTGCGTGAAGGCTACTTCGCCGACCCGATGTACGGCGGCAACAAGGACATGGCCGGCTGGAAGATGATCGGCTTCCCCGGCGCCCGTTATGACTACCGCCTCTATGCCGACCGCACCGGGGAGGATCTCGGGCTCGAACCGGTAAGCCTCATTCCCAAGGACTGAGCTGCTCCTGGACCTTTCCCGGCACGAACCCGGCGGTAAAATTCAAGAAAGCAATACGACATGGCAAGCAAACTGCCCAAGGCAGACGTAGTGGTGGTCGGGCTCGGCTGGTCTGGGTCGCTCATGGCCGAGGAACTTACCCGCGCCGGGCTCAACGTGGTGGCGATCGATCGTGGGCCCTGGATCGACACGTCCACGCATACGCCGCCTGCCGTGGATCCCGACGAGCTGCGATGGGGGCAGCGCAAGGAACTGTTCTCGCCCCCGCGCGACAACACCGTGACTTTCCGAAACCATGCCGGGCAGGTGGCCGCACCCTTGCGCGATTTCGGGATCTTCGAGATGGGCGGCGGCGTCGGTGGAGCCGGCTTTCACTGGGCCGGGATGGCCTGGCGTTTCTCCCCCTGGGATTTCCAGGTCCGCTCGAAGACGATCGAGCGCTACGGACGCAAGAAGGCCGAAGACGGCGAGATGCAGTTGCAGGACTGGGGCGTTACCTACGACGAGTTGGAACCGTTCTACGACCGTTGGGAGCGCATTGCCGGCATTTCGGGCCAGGCGGGCAACATCAAGGGCAAGATCAGCCCGGATGGCAACGTCTTCGAAGGACCGCGCAGCCGCGACTATCCCACGCCGAAGCTCAAGACCCTGCGGATGATGGAGTTGTTCAACGACGCCACCACGCGCATGGGCCTGCATCCATTCACGATTCCCTGCGCCAATATCTCGCAGGCCTATGTGAACCCGCTGGGCGTCACCATGGGCGCCTGTACCTATTGCGGTTTCTGCCTCGCCTATGGCTGCGGCAACTTCTCCAAATCGAGCCCGCAGGCCTGCATCTTCCCGGTTCTGGTGCGCCGCCCGAACTTCAAGATCATCACCAAGTCCGTCGTCACCAGGGTGAACAAGGCCGCCGACGGCAAGACGGTCACGGGCGTCACTTTCATCGACGAGCACGGACGGGAAGTCGAACAGCCTGCCGATATCGTCTGCCTGACGGCTTTCCAGGTCGACAACGTTCGCATCCTGCTGAACTCCCGCATCGGCAAGACCTACGATCCCCGGACGGGCGAGGGCACGATCGGGCGCAATTTCAGCTTCCAGACCGTATCGGGCACTGACATGTGGTTCGAGGACGAGCAGATCAACCCGTTCATCGGCACCGGTGGCCTGGGTTCGCAGATCGACGACTATAACGGCGACAACTTCGATCACTCGAATCTGGATTTCATCGGCGGGGCCGGCATCCTGACGCTCTCGCGCGATGGCGCGCCCATCGCCAAGGCCGGCAACCTGCCGCCGGGCACGCCGCGCTGGGGCAGCGGGTTTAAGAAGGGCTACGCCAAGTACTATCGCAACTACGGCACGATCTTCAACCAGGGCTGCTCGATGCCCACCAAGGCCGCGACGCTCGATCTCGACCCAACTTACCGCGACAGGTTCGGGGTGCCCTTGCTGCGCCTGACTTACGACTATGCCCAGAGCGACCGCAACATGGCCAAGTACACCATGGACCGCGCGGTCGAGATCGCCCGCGAGATGGGCGCGGCCCACGTTTCGGGCTTCAATTTCGCTGACAAGGCTTTCACCACCGCCGTCGTCGCCTCGGATCATGTGATCGGCGGCGCGGTGATGGGCGACGATCCCGCCAGCTCGGCCGTCAATCGATGGCTTCAGAGCTGGGACGCACATAACCTGTTCGTCGTCGGTGCTTCCGCGTTCCCCAACAACGCCGGATACAACCCGACCGGGACCGTTGGCGCCCTTGCGATCCGCACGGCCCAGGCCATCCATCAGACTTATGTGCATAACCCCGCGCTGCTCGCCCGAGGATGAGGTTCATGGACTCGACCGTTAAAGCCGAACCCAAGCGCAACTGGAAGCGCATTGCGCTGATCGCCAGCGTTGCCGTTCTCGTCGGAGCCGTCGGCGTGGGTGCCAGGGCCCGCTCCGCACTGGACACCTCCCGTTCCGATGTGGCGGACGACAGAATCGCGCTCGCCGATGCGAAGATCACCGATCGGGCGGCGATCCGCCGCGGCGAATACGTGATGCGCGCCGCCGACTGCGCGGCCTGTCACAATTCGTCGAAAGGCGAATTCGCCGGCGGCCACCGCTTCGACACGGACTTCGGGACGATCCTTTCGTCGAACATCACGCCCGATCGGCACACCGGTATCGGCGCGATGACCGAGCGGGACTTTTTTAATGCCGTGCGCCATGGGCAGGGGACCAAGGGCTACCTTTATCCCGCCATGCCCTACACCGCCTATGCCAAGCTCACCGATCGAGACATGCACGATCTATGGGCCTACATGTCCACGGTGGAACCGGTCGCGAATACGGTGGACGAAAACGGGGGCATGATGTTCCCGTTCAGCATCCGTCTGGCGATGGCGGGCTGGGACTTGCTGTTCTACGATGGAAAGCCACTTGCGCCAACGCCCGGACGGTCCGCGGAATGGGAGCGGGGTCGCTACCTCGTCGACGGCGGCGGCCACTGCTCGGCCTGCCACACCCCCCGCAACCTGCTTGGTGCGGAAAGCTCGGGATACTATCTGCAAGGCGGCCGTGTCGGCTACTGGTACGCGCCCGATCTGACCGGCAACCATCACTTCGGGCTGGGCAAGGCTTCGGCGGGCGAGATCGCCGAATATCTCAAGACCGGCGGTGATCGGACGGCGATTGCCGCCGGTCCCATGGCGGAAGCGGTCGAGCATTCGCTCCAGTACCTTTCCGATGCCGACGTCAAGGCCATGGGTGTCTACCTCAAGTCGCTGCCGGCTTCGGACAGACAGCGCCCCGAAGCCATTTCCGCCAGCAGTCCTGCCATGAAGCGCGCGGCGCTGCGCTACGAGGTGAACTGCTCGGCCTGCCACGGCGTTCGGGGCGAAGGCATGGGCAACATGACTCCGGCTTTCGCGGGCAACCAGGCCTTGCAGTCCGACGATGCCGCCAGCGCAATCCATGTCATGCTGGGCGGTGGCCCCGCCGCTTCCAC
>NZ_DAMDBA010000046.1:0-39887 GCF_032093395.1 Novosphingobium sp. | reverse complement strand
TCCTCAATACGCTGGAGCGATCGCAGCCCGGCCCCTTGGTTTCGCGCACGTACTACGGGAAATCCGGCAAGGGCCGGGACTTCACTCGCAAGCTCTACCGCTTGTCAGGCGGCAACATCCTGCTCGAGGACTGGACCATCCACGGAAGCGGCCATGAATGGTCGGGCGGAAGTGCCTTCGCGTCCTACACCGACCCTCGGGGGCCGGACGCCTCGCGCGAAATGATGCGCTTCTTCCTGTCGCAAAGGAGGGGAAGTTGAAGTCGGAAACTACGCCAGCGTCGCAAAGCCAGGATGAGTAGTAAGGCTAAGGCGCGCAGGCAGTTCGAGATCGATGGCAGCACGATGACCTGCATCGCGTCGTTTTGTGCGTAGATCGACCGACTGCTCATGGCAGGATGCTCTGATCGACGCCAAGCAGAGCTGGAGATGGCGGCACCTACCGACGTCGACCAAAATACGCCGCCTGGCCGGGGCCCGCGAACACCCCCTTGTGCGAAGACCGGCCGTTTGCCTGCTCTAGACCTGCCTAGAAGCAACGCGCCCTTGTCAGTCGCTCAGTGTCTTGAGGCAGGCTCCCGAAACCGGCCGTGCCGGAAAACACCTGATTGTCGGTAGGACTAAGTGTGGTTCAACCTTCGATTGATTCAGGCGATACGCCCCGCTCAGTCGTTGCGGATCAAGCACTTCAATATATGCTAACGTCATGACGTTGCTTATCAAAACATCTCAAAATCCCTCCGACGCTGAATACGAAGCGATTTTCAGGCCCCTACACGCTCACAACATAATGCGTGCGGGTGATCCGTGTATTCGGCCCATCGCCGTGTTGCTAACCAATGAGATGGGTGACACTGTAGGAGGGCTTTGGGGCCAGTGCGCCTATGACTGGCTCATTATAGAAATGCTTGCCATTCCGCTAGAATATCGCGGCAAGAACTATGGCAAAGCCCTTGTGGAACAAGCTGAAAATATCGCTCGATCCAACGATTGCATCGGGATCTGGCTCGACACATTCGAATTTCAGGCTAGCGGATTTTATGATAAGCTGGGCTTTGAGGTATTCGCCATAATCGACGATCATCCCATCGGCCAAAAGCGGCTTTTTCTTCGTAAGAAGCTTTGATCTCAATCTTTCAGAAACATATGATGGCGGCCGACCGAAGTTTACGGCAGGGATTTCCAGCTTGAAGCGTCGGAAATTGCCTGATTGTTGTGTAGCGAGACTTCATGAATGCCCGCTTATGCAAGAAGGAACTTGCAAAGGCTCGTATGTACCGATCATCATCACACGATGAAGTCCGCTTACTGTATCAGCTGAAGCGGCTTCCGCGCCAAATGGCCGGAAGCGCCCATGCCGGTTCGCTAGATCAGCGAGCCGGAGCGTGCTTCCGCGCGCTGGCCGCCGGCAATCGGTTCGCATTCATGGTAGATGTCATGACACAAATCTTCGAAAGCCCCTTCAAGGGCATTACCCTCGACCGTCAAGTTACTAATCCCAACATCATCGTTGGACGCTACAGTTACTACTCAGGCTACTATCACGGACACGGATTCGATGATTGCGCTCGTTTTCTCCTGACCGAAAAGGGTGTAGATCGACTGATCATCGGCAGCTTCTGCTCGATCGGCTCGGGTGCAGCCTTCATCATGGCTGGAAATCAGGGGCACCGACACGATTGGATCAGCAGCTTTCTCTTCTTCTGGATGCCCGACGTACCTGCCTTCTCCGCTGCGGAAAACGGTTATCGTCCGGTGGGTGACACGGTCATCGGCAACGATGTGTGGATCGGTTCGGAAGCGATGATCATGCCGGGTGTACGGATCGGCGATGGCGCAGTCATCGGTTCGCGTTCTCTGGTGAAACGCGATGTGGAGCCTTACGCGATCGTCGGCGGAAATCCGGCGCGAGTCATCCGGCACCGTTTCGATCCGTCCGACATCGCGTTGCTGCTTGAAATGCAATGGTGGGACTGGAGTGATGCCGAACTCAGCGAGGTCATGCCTATCCTGACCAGCGGCGAGATCAAGGCCCTGCACGACCATTGGCAAAGCACTATCACGGTCTGCCGTACTAACGCCGAGAATGAGGCAGATACATGATAAGCCATTTGCACATCATCACTGGTAGCCCCGGCAGATCGTTTCTGCGAGCGGGCTTATCGCGCTGGGGCAAGGGCTAACGCCACCATGTCGGCAATCACATGTTTTCCGTGCAGGGAGGCACGTAATTCCGCCAGAACACGTCGCGCACGCCGATTGCGCTCGAGAATACGCCATTTTTGCGGCAATCTTCGACGATCCCTCTGCCGCCCTACCCCGCCCGTTTTAATGATCGCAGGTGGCAGTCTCAAGCCGTAGGTAACAGTGGAACCACAGCTCTCGCAGCCATGTCATCAAGGCCGTCCGCGATGAATCGCCCTAATGACGCTCAATCATAGAAACGGATGTGTCATGCAGTGCCGCGACCAGTTGCAGAGGCAGACCCGCACGAATGCCGCGCACAATGCTTGAGTGCCGTAGCGCGTAAGGCACAATGCGTTTGCGCGTCGTAGCTCCTCCTGCCAGACCGTCTCGCCATGACATCGAATCTGCCTCGCATAATTCATGCAAGGGGATTGCCGCCAACGGCAGGATCGTAGCCGCGTCACGTGCCTTTCGCGCCCCCCGATGACGCAGCGCCCCAGAATATCGCGCCCGGAGAGCCGGGCATTCGCCCCGCGCAAAGCCCGGTCACGGGTATCGCGGACCATCAGATAAGACGTGACCGCAGTCGCGAGCGTGGGCGGCGCGCCGTCCGCGCTAGCTCGTTCCTCGCGCCGAGCCGCCTCTACGTGCACACCGGCCGCCTTGATCGCGGCGGCAAACAAGAGTGTGCCTTCCAAAATTTCGTCATCAGCCGGGCCTAGCGGTGCTTGCCTGTAGCCAACTCCGAAGCGCCGACGCACCGACGCACCGACCAAACGCCCCCGCGCTTCCCGCGCCGATATCCTAAATGCACTTGCGTATCTACACCCCGCCAGTGCACACCCTCGGGCAACTTGGCCCGCGCGGGTTGTAAGTGGGGCGTCCTTCAGCGTTTTTTGCCATATTCTTCACGCCTAGCCATCAAATATGCGTCAAATTTACGTGCATGCACGGCGACAAACAATCATGGATGAGATTGGCGGAAATTCAGTGTTTTTGGGATGATTACGGATGAGCGTGGACGATAAAACCTCCAATTCACAGCGTTTCGAAGGTACCAGCAGCTACGTCGCCACCGACGACCTTAAGGTTGCGGTCAATGCCGCCGTTCTGCTGCGTCGACCGCTTCTGGTGAAAGGAGAGCCCGGCACCGGCAAGACGGTGCTGGCAGAGCAGATCGCGGCCTCGCTGAACGCCCCGCTCATCACCTGGAACGTCAAGTCCACGACCAAGGCGCATCAGGGGCTTTACGAATACGACGCGGTCGGCCGCCTGCGTGACGGCCAATTGGGGGATGCGCGCGTACACGACATCAACAACTACATCCGCAAGGGCAAGTTGTGGGAGGCTTTCACCTCACCTCGCTTGCCGGTGCTGCTGATCGACGAGATCGACAAGGCCGACATCGAATTCCCCAACGACCTTCTGGCCGAACTCGATCGCATGGCTTTCGACGTCTACGAAACCGGCGAGCATGTCGCCGCCGTCGAACGGCCGATCGTCGTCATCACCTCGAACAACGAGAAGGATCTGCCGGACGCGTTCCTGCGCCGCTGCTTCTTCCACTATATCAAGTTTCCCGACCGCGAGACGATGCAGGCGATCGTAGACGTCCACTTCCCCGGCATTCAGAAGGCGCTCGTCACGCGGGCGATGGAAATCTTCTACGAGCTTCGTGATGTGCCCGGCCTCAAGAAAAAGCCTTCCACCAGCGAGCTGCTGGACTGGCTCAAGCTGCTCCTGAGCGAAGATATGCCGCTGGACGTGCTCCAGAACCAGGACGCTACGAAGGCGATACCGCCTCTGCACGGAGCCTTGCTCAAGAACGAGCAGGACGTCATGCTGTTCGAAAGGCTCGCCTTCATGGCGCGCCGGGGGAACTGATTGTCATGACGGCACCTTATGCGGGCGGATGCGCCTGCGGATCCATATCGCTGAACCTCTCGGGTGAGCCCGTTGCCACGCGCCAATGCTGGTGCCGCCAGTGCCAGCAGCTCGCCGCCGGGGGACCGACCAACAACGCGATCTTCAAGGTAGAGGACGTTTCGATCGAAGGCGATCTCGGCTCTTCAACCTGGGATTCGGCGAGCGGCAATACCCTCACCTTCCATTTCTGCCCGAATTGCGGAACGCAGATCTACGCGCAAAGTTCGGCCCGGTCGCATTTGATGACTTTTCGTCTCGGTGCGCTGGATGTGGGTCACGGCCTGCGACCGGACGCGGTGATCTGGACCGATGAAGCGCCCGACTGGGCGATCTTCGACGCCGCGCTCGAAAGCTGGCCGCGGCAGCCACCTCCGCCGCCCGCGGCGTGACGACGCCTTCCGGGCAAGTGCCGGTCACTGCGCATACCCGTTTCGCATCGATCCGGGCCCGGCTGGAGGCGTTCGAACCGCGTCCCGGTGTGGTTGCGTGGATATACGAATTCCTGCTGTTCGGCTTCAAGCAGGCCTGGGCCTGCCTGTTCGGAGCGCTTCTGCTCGCCCTGCTTTTGGCCACGCACCTGTTTTATCCTGCCGAGGCTGCCTTCGCCCGCTATGACTTCCTGACTTGCGCGGCACTCGCGATCCAGATCGCCATGTTGGCCTTGCGGTTGGAAACGCTGGACGAAGCCAAGGTCATCTTGGCATTTCATCTGGTGGGCACCGTGATGGAACTGTTCAAGACGGCGCATGGCTCGTGGCAATATCCCGAGGCCAGCTTCCTGCGGATCGGAGAGGTGCCGCTGTTCTCCGGCTTCATGTACGCCGCCGTGGGTAGCTATATCGCCCGCGTCTGGCGGATCTTCGATTTCCGGTTCACCGGCTATCCGGTGGAGAAGATCTCGGTGGCGCTGGCCGTGGCGATCTACGTAAATTTCTTCGCGCACCATTGGCTGCCCGACTTCCGCATCCCGCTTTTCGCGGTGCTCGGCGTTCTTTTCCTGCGCACCCGCATCTGGTTTCGGGTCTGGCGGGAAGACCGGTGGATGCCGCTTCTCCTCGGCTGGTTCCTGGTTGCTGTGTTCATATGGTTCGCGGAAAACCTCGCCACTTTCTCGCGCGCCTGGATCTACCCAAGCCAAAAGCATGGCTGGGCCATGGTGCACTGGGGCAAGCTCGGCGCATGGTATCTGCTGATGTATATATCCTTCGTGCTGGTGGCGCTGGTCCATCGCCCCCGAACCAGAAACGCGCAGCGTGCCATCTCTCCCCTTACCCTTTGAAGATCGGGCAGGCGTTTCCCGTGGCGTGCGGCCTGGGGTATGGACGGGCAAGACTTGTTCTTTTCGTACCGATCAAGAGGTCCCATGTTGCTGAACTTCGTGGAAGAGCTGCGCGCCGCTGGCATACCGGCGTCCCTCAAGGAGCATCTCGTGCTCCTGGAGGCGCTGGAACGTGAGGTGATCGAGCGCACGCCCGAGGCGTTCTACTACCTGAGCCGCGCCACCTTCGTGAAAGACGAGGGCCTTCTCGATCGGTTCGACCAGGTATTCCAGAAAGTCTTCAAGGGCGTGCTGACCGACTACGGCCAGCAGCCCGTCGAGATACCCGAGGACTGGCTCCGCAAGGTTGCCGAACGCTATTTCTCACACGAGGAAATGGAGCAGATCAAAGGGCTCGGTTCCTGGGACGAGATCATGGAAACGCTCAAGAAGCGTCTGGAAGAGCAGGAAAAACGGCACTCGGGCGGTAACAAGTGGATCGGCACCAATGGCACCTCGCCGTTCGGCCATTCGGGCTACAATCCGGAAGGCATCCGCATCGGCGGTGAAGGCAGGCATGGCCGCGCGGTCAAGGTCTGGGAAAAACGCGAATTCGCCAATCTCGACAACACTCGCGAACTCGGCACGCGCAACATCAAGGTCGCGCTGCGCCGGTTGCGCCGCTTCGCCCGTGAAGGCGCAGCGGAGGAACTGGACCTCGACGAGACGATCCAGGGCACGGCCCGGCAGGGTTGGCTGGATATCCGCATGCGCCCCGAACGGCACAATGCGGTGAAAGTCCTGCTTTTCCTCGACGTCGGCGGATCGATGGATCCCTACATCGAACTCATGGAAGAATTGTTCAGCGCCGCGAGCGCCGAGTTCAAGAACATGGAGTTCTTCTACTTCCACAACTGCCTCTACGAAGGCGTCTGGAAGGACAACCGCCGTCGCTGGTCGCAGCGCATGCCGACCTGGGACGTGCTTCACAAGTTCGGGCACGACTACAAGGTGATCTTCGTGGGCGATGCGGCGATGAGCCCTTACGAAGTCAGCCATCCCGGCGGCTCGGTGGAGCACATGAACGAGGAATCCGGCGCGACCTGGCTCGGCCGCGTGGCACAGACCTATCCGGCCACCGTCTGGCTCAATCCCACGCCGGAAATCCAGTGGAACTATTCGTCCTCGACCCGCATGATCCGCGACATCATGGGCGGCGCCATGTTCCCGCTGACCCTGGATGGCCTGGACGCCGCCATGCGGGAACTGACGCGAAAGAAAGGGTGACTAGTCGCAATCAATAGAGCTGCAGGTCTGCCACTTCCGCTTTCCACGCGGCTTCATCCCGCCGAGCAGCGTCATCGAGATCGGCCCGAAGCGAGGCCGGATCATCGACCCATTCGCGCAGGCCCGGTCCACCGTTGATCACGTCTATGGCCAGACGCTCGAATTCGTATTCGTACGGGAAGTCGCGCCAGATCGGATAATCCCGGTAGAGGTTGCGGATCGCCTTGAACGCCAGTGCCTGGAGGCGCCACGGACGGAAGGCGTGATGATCGTAGAACTTGCCTTCGGCATGGATCATCAAGCCGCTGCACAAGGTTCCGCCATGCTTGTGGAAAGTCGGCTCGAACCAGCATTCCCGCACGGCGCAGCCCGCCAGCCATTCCGGAGCGAAGCGCTGCATCTCCGCCAGTACGGCCTTGGCGTCGATATCCGGTGCGCCGAACAGCACTTCGAGCGGACGAGTGGTGCCACGGCCTTCCGAAAGCGTGGCGCCTTCGATCATCACCGTACCGGCATAAGCGCGAGCCATGTTGAGGTTGGCGGCATTGGGGCTGGGATTGATCCACACGCGGTCCAGCGGCCATCCATGCCCTGCGCCTTCCGGCTCCCAGCCGTCCATCGCAATGACGCGGTAATCCACGTCGAGCTTGAAGTGCCGGATAAACCAGCGTCCCATCTCGCCCAGAGTCAATCCATGGCGCATCGGCATCGGTCCGGCGCCTACGAAGCTCTCCTGCCCCGGTAGCAATGTCAGCCCCTCGACCGGGCGGCCGGCGGGATTGGGGCGATCCAGCACCCACACGATCTTGCCCTGCTTTTCCGCCGCCTCCAGCAGATAGAGCAGCGTGGTCACGAAAGTGTAGATGCGGCAGCCGAGATCCTGGAGATCGAACAGGAATACATCGGCGCTCTCCATCATCGCCGCGCTGGGCCGACGGACTTCCCCGTAGAGGCTGTAGACCGGAATGCCGTAAGTCGGATCGCGCTCGTCGGCGGTCTCGACCATGTTGTCCTGCTTGTCGCCTTTTAGCCCGTGCTGCGGACCGAAGGCGCTCGTCACATTGATGCCGGCCGCAATCAGGGCATCCAGCGAGTGCACGAGCTCCTCGGTCACCGACGCGGGATGGGCTACAAGCGCAACGCGGCGACCTTCCAGGGGCTTGCGCAGTTCAGGGTCCGCCAGCAGGCGATCGATACCGAATTTCATGAGGCGGTGGGTGCCGCAAGCGGAACCGTGAAGCAAGCCGGATCATGGAAGTCCGGGGCATCGGCCGTATGGAGCATGGCCCAATAGCTTTTCACCCCGCCCTCTTCCTCGATCACCGCCGTAAGCGCGCCGTACAGTTGGCCTTCCGGCAGGCCGGCGGCGGGAATGGCGACATCGAAAACGGCGATGTCCGAGCCCTTGCGCATCGTGCATTCCGGCTCTCGCGGCATCGGCCTTTCCGTCATGCCTTCGCGCCGCGCGGAGAAATCGTAGGCGTTCCAGCGCTCGGAAGGGGAGAGATTGAACTCGATGTAGCCGCTGCCGCCCGGTTGCTGGAGGAACAGTTCGAAGCAAGTGGTCTGCCACAGGTCGTTCGCCCTGCCCTTTCCGGCGAAGGACGGAGTCACCAGCTTCTGCGCGCCGAGTATGCGCCAGCGGATGCGCAGCCAGCTTGCGTCGAACCCGATCACGCGGGTCTCGATCGAGCGGACAAGGGCGGGAGGATGTGCCGGGTGGCAGGTCAGGTCGGCCATGCCTGCTGCCTAGAGGCCGCAGCCGGATCTTGGCAATCCGGATTCGGCCGAAATGCGGAGGCCGGCGACCAACCGCTTCATCTTGTGCGCCCCCCGTGCTAGGCGGCCCCTCCGATCCATCCAAGCCAAGAAGCACTGGGCCATCATGACCTACAATTCATCCCTGCTCCGCACGCTCGAAGAGCGCGGCTACATCCACCAGATGACGGACGCCGAGGGCCTCGACGCTCTTGCCGCCAAGCAGGTCGTGCCTGGATATATCGGCTTCGACGCTACGGCGCCGTCGCTTCACATCGGCAGTCTGGTCCAGATCATGATGCTGCGCCGCCTCCAGCAGACCGGCCACAAGCCGATCGTGCTGATGGGCGGCGGCACCACGCGCATCGGTGACCCCACCGGCCGCGACGAGAGCCGCAAGATGCTGTCGGACGAAACGATTGCCGACAATATCAAGGGCATCTTCTCGGTCTTCTCGCGCCTGCTGAAGTTCGGCGACGGGCCGACCGATGCCGTGATGGTCAACAATCAGGACTGGCTGGGCCAACTCGGCTACATCCAGCTTCTTCAGGAAGTGGGCACACACTTCACGGTCAATCGCATGCTTTCGTTCGATTCGGTGCGCCTGCGCCTGGAACGCGAGCAGCCTATGACCTTCCTGGAGTTCAATTACATGATCCTCCAGGGCTATGATTTCCGCCACCTCAACAAGGAACGGGGCGTCCTTCTGCAGATGGGCGGCTCGGACCAGTGGGGCAACATCGTCAACGGCATGGAACTGACGCGCCGGATGGACGGCAAGGAAGTCCATGGCCTGACGACGCCGCTGCTCACCACCGCCGACGGCGCAAAGATGGGCAAGACCGCTGCCGGAGCGGTGTGGCTGAACGAGGAAATGCTGCCTTCCTACGATTTCTGGCAATACTGGCGCAATTGCGACGACCGCGATGTCGGCAAGTTCCTGCGCCTGTTCACCGATCTGCCGCTTGACGAGATCGTGCGTCTCGAAGCGCTGGAGGGCGCGGCGATCAACGACGCCAAGGTCGTCCTTGCCAATGAAGTGACGAAGCTGTGTCGGGGCGAGAACGCCGCCGTCGCCGCGGAAGCTACCGCGCGAACCACCTTCGCAGGCGGCGGTCTGGGCGAAGACCTGCCGACCCTGGAAGTGCCCGCAGACGGCATTCGCCTGGGCGCGGCACTTACCGAACTGGGCTTCACCGCCTCCAATGGCGAAGCGAAGCGCAAGATTGCCGAAGGTGCGGTGAAGATCGACGACGTGACGATGGACGATCCGGCTTTCCTGATCGAAGTGTCGCCCGGCGCCTCGCGCAAGCTCAGCCTCGGCAAGAAGAAGCACGCGGTCCTGAAGTCCGCATAAGCGCCACGCAGCCCTTCCGGGGAAGCGCATTCGGACAAGCTAAGACGCCTCGGTTCCCGGAACCGGGGCGTTCTGCCGCCAGGTAGGCACGTTTTGCCGCCTTCCTGCGCGCAGAAGTGAACAGGTTTACCGTTTCTTTGCCATTTTGATGCACCGTTCCGGCTCACGGTCAGAATAGGGGCTAAGGAAATGACTGCAGGAGCGCAGCTCACTGTAACCGACAAACGTCGCGCGGCGCGGCATCCTGTCGAGCACAAAGTGATTGCGGAACACCGCCAGCTTGGCGACCTGCATCTCCACATCGTGAATCTTTCGGCTCAGGGTTTCATGTCCCAGGGCGAATTACCGCTGGATCGTGGCGAGCGTCTGGTCATGCGCCTGCCCGTGGTGGGACGGATCGAAGCGCACATGATCTGGTCTCACGAAGGTCGCGCGGGTTTCCAGTTCGAGCGTATCATTCGCATCGACGATTTCCTCAAGCTGGTGGACACCGTTCAGCCCAACCCGCGCCTTCGTCCGCGCCGCTGACCCAGTAAAATCGGCTCGTCGCACACTGGGAACGATCCGCCGTATGGAAACACTTCAGCATTGATATGTTATATCCTCGCAATTAGCGAGGCGACATGAACTTTCCGGTAGCCCGAATCGCCCTGCTGGCAGCGGCCAGTGCCCTCAGCTCCAGCCTTGCCCTCCTTCCTGGAACCGCCATCGCGCAAACCGCGCCTGGGACAAATGTCGCGCCTGCCGATAACGAGGGCAATCATCCGCAGGAAGCCGGGCCGGAAATCATCGTCACCGGTCGCCTGATATCGGGCAACGCCGATCCGATCGCGGCGCCTGTCATCCTGTCCGGCGAAGCGCTCACCCGTGACCTCAAGCCGCAGATCGGCGAGATGCTGGCGAGCCTGCCGGGCGTCTCCAGCACCGGTTTCGCGCCGGGCGTATCCCGCCCCGTCCTTCGCGGCTTCGACGGCCCGCGCGTGCAGGTTCTTCTCGATGGCATCGGCTCGCTCGACGCCTCTTCGGTTTCGGCCGACCATGCCGTTTCCCTCGATACGCTGAACGTCGATCGCATCGAAGTTCTTCACGGTCCCCGCGTGTTGCTCTATGCCAGCGATCCTTCGGGCGGCGCGGTGAACGCCATCGACAAGCGCATTCCCCGGCAAGTGCCTGACAAGGCTTTCACCCTCGACGCGCTTGGCTCCTTCGGCAGTGCCGCAAACATGGTGAACGGCGGTATCGCCACCAATGTGCGCCTGGCGAGTCGCCTCGTCGCGCACTTGGATGCGTCCTACTTCCACAGCGACGACCTTCATGTCGGCGGCAATGTGCTCTCGCCGGAACTGCGCGCGCAAACCCTGGCGCAGGCGAGCGCTCTGGCGGACGCCGGTGACCTTACCGGCGCAGCGACGCTGACCGCACAGGCCAACCAGCGCGGCAAGATCGCAAACAGCGGCACCGAAGGCTGGACCTTCGGCGGCGGCCTGGCCTTCATCGATGACGGTGGCGATATCGGCGTCTCGGTGCAGCGCCTCGCCAACGATTACGGCATTCCGCCCCGCCCCTCGGCCGATCCCGAAGCGACCAGCATTTCCCTGCGGCAGACCCGCGTGGACTTGCGCGCCGGGCTCAACCTCGAAGGCTTCCTGAAGCGTCTCGAAGTGCGTGGCGCTTTCGGGGACTACGAGCATGCCGAAATCGAGGGCGGCGAGATCGGCACGCAGTTCCACAACAAAGCCATGGAAGTCAGGCTTCAGGCGGACCAGAACCGGCGCGGCATCTGGAGCGGCTCCAGCGGTGTCCAGTTCTCGTCCTCGCAACTCGACATTTCCGGCGATGAAAAGCTGCTGCCCAACAACAACACCGATCGCTTCGCGGTGTTCACTCTACAACGTCTGGAAGTGGGGCAGTTCGACCTCGAAGGCGCGCTGCGCTACGAGAATACGCAGATCCGCACCGTGCCCACCAGCGAGCGTCGCAACTTCGACCAATATGCCGGTGTGGCGGGCGTGGCCTGGCATCCTACCGATACCGTCACGCTATCGGTCAACTATTCCCACGGCGAGCGTGCGCCATCGGCCGAGGAACTCTTCGTCGATGGCATGCACGACGCCACCCAGTCCTACGAGCGCGGCAATCCGAACTTCAAGGTGGAGAAGAGCGACGGCATCGAAGCCGGCCTCCGCTACAATGGTGGCGATATCGCGGGTTCGGTAACGGTGTTCGGCACCAACTTCTCGAACTTCATCACCGCCGTTCCCACGGGAGAAGTGATCGAGGACTTCCCGGTCTACCAGTACCTCCAGGCCCCTGCCCGCTTCCGAGGCATCGAGGCCGAAGGCGGCGTGACGTTCGCGCGGTGGGGCGGCGACAAGGCGATCAAGGCCGATGGCGGCGTGGACTATACTCGTGCGCGTCTGGTCGACATGGGCCCCGTGCCCCGCATCCCGCCGCTGCGCGCTCGCGGCGGGCTGGAATTCGATTCGTCCGCTTTCACCTTGCGCGGCGAGGTGGAATGGAACGCGAAGCAGACCCGCGTGACCGAGAACGAGAATCCGACCGACGCCTTCACTCTGGTAAACGCCAGCGCGACCTGGCGCCCCTGGGGTGAACAGGGTCCGCTCTCGCTCATCCTGGCGGCGGACAACCTGTTGGACGTAACGGGTCGCCTCGCCGCTTCGGAAACGCGGGACTTCGTGCCGATCGCCGGTCGCGACGTGCGCCTTACCGCGCGGTTCACCTACTGAACGAAAACGCGAAGCTGCAAAAAATTCTCATAAGCAGCATGTCTTGGCAATGCTTTGACATGCTGCCATGCAGCCATCCGTGAGCACTACAGAGACCCCCAGCCCGTCGGCGTCTTCCGAACCGACATCCCCGCTGCGCATCGCCGATTATCGCAAGTTCTGGCTTGCCCGGTTCGCGGTGGTATTCGCCTCGACCGGCATGGTCGTCATCATCGGCTATCAGCTTTATGATGTCGCCCGCTCCGATTACGGCATGTCGATCGCGGAAGCCTCGTTCCAGCTGGGCCTCCTGGGCTTCGCCCAATTCCTGCCGATCTTCCTGCTGACCCCGGTCGCGGGGGTCATCGCCGACAGGTTCGACCGGCGCAAGGTTGCGGGGATCGCCATGTCGGTGGACGTGCTGGTCGCCATCGGCCTTGCGCTCGTCACCGAAATGAACTTGCGCAGCCTGCCGGTTCTTTACGTCTTCGCGGCGCTGCACGGCATTGCACGGGTCTTCGTCAGCCCATCGATGACGGCGATCGCGCCGAACATCGTGCCGGTCAAACTCATCCCCCGCGCCATCGCCTTCAACTCGATCGCCATCGAGGCCGGCACCATCATCGGCCCCGCCGCCTTCGGCTTCCTCTTCGCGCGGCACCACGCAACGCCCTATTGGATAGCTGCCGTGCTGATGGCGTTGGCCGCTTTCAGCATCACGAACATCCGCAACCTGCCGCCGGTACCGAAGGAAGCCCGCCGCGATCATCCGATTCGTCAGATCGTCGATGGATTCCACTTCATCTGGAAAGAGCGCTTCCTGCTCGGCTGCATCACGCTGGACCTTTTCGCGGTGCTGCTCGGCGGGGCGACGGCGCTGATGCCGGTCTTCGCACGAGACATCCTCCACGTCGGCCCCGAAGGGCTTGGACAGATGCGCGCCGCCACCGCAGCCGGGGCCGCTATCGTCGCGGTGATGCTGTCGTTCAGGCCGCTCGCCAAGGATGTCGGCGTGAAGATGCTGCTTTCGGTGGCGGCATACGGAGCGATGACGGTAGGCTTCGGGCTTTCACGGAGCTTCGTGGTATCGTTGGGCTTCCTGGCGCTGCTCGGCGCGGCGGATATGGTTTCGGTTTTCATCCGCAGCTCGCTGGTGCAACTGCGCACGCCGGACGACAAGCGTGGCAGGGTTTCGGCCATATCCGGCCTTGCCATATCGGCCTCGAACGAACTCGGCGAAATGCAATCCGGCATCGCGGCAGCCCTGCTCGGCGCGACCGGGGCTGTTGTTTTCGGCGGCGGCGCTGCCATAGTCATCACTGCAATCTGGGCCTGGACCTTTCCCGAGATCCGCCGCGCCCGAACTTTCTCACCACGATGGGAGCTTGAACAATGAAGGCCGACAGCATTCTCGCCACGATCGGGAACACGCCGCACATCCGCCTCTCGCGCCTGTTCCCGGACCACGAAGTCTGGGTAAAGGCAGAGCGCACCAATCCCGGCGGCTCGATCAAGGACCGTATCGCATTGGCCATGATCGAAGCGGCTGAGGCCGATGGCACCCTGAAGCCCGGCGGTACTATCGTCGAGCCGACTTCGGGCAACACCGGCATCGGCCTTGCCATGGTCGCCGCGGTCAAGGGCTACAAGCTGGTGCTCGTGATGCCCGAATCGATGTCGATCGAGCGTCGCCGCCTGATGCTGGCCTATGGCGCCAGTTTTGACCTGACGCCGCGTGAAAAGGGCATGAAAGGCTCGATCGAGCGCGCCAAGGAACTGCTGGAGACCATCCCCGGTTCGTGGATGCCGCAGCAGTTCGAGAACCCGGCGAACGTGGAGATCCATGTCGAGACGACTGCGAAGGAAATCCTCGCCGACTTCGCTGAAACCCCGATCGACGTGCTGATCACCGGCGTCGGCACCGGCGGCCATCTCACCGGCTGCGCGGAAACGCTCAAGAAGTCCTGGCCCTCGCTCAAGGCTTATGCGGTTGAACCGACGCTTTCTCCGGTCATTTCCGGCGGCCAGCCCGGCCCCCACCCGATCCAGGGCATCGGCGCCGGCTTCGTGCCTGCGAATCTCCATACGCAGTCGATCGACGGCGCGCTGCAGGTCGATCCTGCCGACGCCAAGGAATGGGCGCGTCGCTGCGCCACCGAGGAAGGCATGCTGGTAGGCATCAGCTCCGGCGCCACCTTGGCGGCGATCGCCCAGAAGCTTGGGGAACTGCCCGAGGGCAGCCGCGTGCTCGGCTTCAACTACGATACCGGCGAGCGTTACCTTTCGGTACCGGACTTCCTGCCGGAGTGATCATGCTCGAAACGATCGCCTACAGCCACGCCGGTCAGGATCTGACCGGCCACCTGGCACGGCCTGCAGGGACGCCGCGCGCCGCCGTCGTCATCTTCCCGACCATCGCCAATGCAACCGCAGCCACCGAGCGGCGCGCGAAGATGCTCACCGATCTCGGTTACCTGGCGCTCATTGCGGACTTCTACGGAGAACCGGTGGAGAGCTTCGAAGCATCGTTCCCGCTGGCCGAAAAGCTGCGCGCCGACAATGGCCATTATCGGGGCCGAATTGCCGCCGCCATCGCGGCCTTGCGGGGTGTGCCGGAGGCTGCGGGACTGCCCTTGCTCGGCATCGGATACTGCATGGGCGGTCAGGCCGTTCTCGAAGCGGCGCGTGCCGGCGAGGATCTGCTGTCCGCCGTCAGTTTCCATGGCACGCTTTCGACGTCCGTTCCCGCCGAACCGGGTACGATCAAGGCGCGCATCCTGGTCTGTCACGGCGATGCCGATCCTCTCGTCCCTCACGAGCAGGTGACTGGCTTCTTGGATGAGATGGACCGTGCCGGGGCCAACTGGCACTTTCATTCCTACTCGGGCGTCCGTCACGGGTTTACCGATCCGGGAAGCGATGAGCGTGGAATCGCCGCGATCGGCTACGATGCCAGCGCCGATCGCCAGAGCTGGCAGGCGATGCTGTCGTTCTTCGACGAAGTATTGAATTAGCGTTCAGGAAGCCGTGGCCGCCGCGAAAGCGACGGCCACGGTGTCATTGCAGAGGCTCAGCAGCCGTCCGACTTGCCGTCGTCCGGATCCCAGCCGCCGTGGCCAGGGTGCCAGCCCCAACCGGGCTTGCCCCAGCCCCATCCGGGCTTACCCCAGCCCCAGCCGGGCTTGCCCCAGCCCCAGCCGGGCTTGCCCCAACCGGAATTACCCCAGCCGGAATTGCCCCAACCGGAGTTACCCCAGCCCGAGTTACCCCAGCCGGAATTACCCCAACCAGAGTTACCCCAGCCCGAGTTGCCCCAGCTGGGCTTGCTGGAGCCCCAGCCGCCGCGGTCACCGCCACGGTCATTTCCACGGCTCGATTCGGAACCGCGGCTAGAGCCGGAGTCCTTTGAGAAACCGGCCTTCTGGAAGTTGCTGGAGGACGAGCTCGGCCTCTGATCTGCCATTGCGGCGGTTGGCGCTGCGACGAGCCCCACCACCATGGCAGCAATCAACGCTTTGTGCTTCATTGATGCTTCCCTTCCATTGATACGCCCCAGGCGCCTGACAAGGCCACCCGTTCTCCTAGATACCGGTTACCGAGAGAATATTGGCAACCCGCAAGCATCAGATATGCCGGTCGCCGCAGGGGCGCGAAACACCGACCGAAGTCTCTAACACTCAACATTTTTCTCGTAGGACGGGCACGACCAATAAAGGTCTTTGCACCCTGTCGCGGGCGATAGTTCATCCAAGAGCGCGCCGTTGCGAGCCGATTGCGACGATCCGTCCGCTCTATCCGCTCAATGGTGGGAAGTGGAACATGCTGATTCTTTGGTTAATTTTGAAATCGTTGGATAAGTGCATGTTCTTGGGGGAAGAGCTTCTGTTCCTATACTATAATTACTAAATCGTTTGCTAAGCACTTAGTCCGCAACCCGAATCAAGGAATCGCCGGAAAGCTTCCTATAAAAACAACTCCTGGCACCGGTGTGGCAGGCCGGTCCCTCCGGACGAACCCGCAGTTCGAGAGCATCCTGATCGCAATCCACCAGCATCTCCTCCACGCGGAGGAAATGGCCGGAGGTTTCCCCTTTCAGCCATAGCTTGCCCCGCGAACGCGAATGGAAATGGGCCAGCCCGGTTTCGCGTGTCTTTTCCAGCGCCTCGGCGTTCATGTAGGCGACCATCAATATGTCTCGCGTCTGCGAATCGACGGCGATTGCGATGAGAAGGCCCTGTGCGTCGAACCGGGGGAGGAACTCATGTCCCAGTTCACGTTCGGTTTTGGTTGGTTCCGACATGCAGAAATCTCACTGACAGGAATTGTTGGACGTGGTTGTTGCACGATAACCACAGCCGTTGACCAAAATCCTCGTAGCCACGCCGCGCCTCTTTTCAACCCCGAGATTTCGTAGGATTGTCTACATGCAGTCGGGGGGCTGCTGCTGACCCACAGGTCGCTGATACAAGCGCCACGGTTCAGGGAACAAGGCCGGAGTGCTCTCGGGTGGTCTGGTTTCAGGTAATGAGGGATCGGGCCAGGCGGCCTACAGGGGGACCGCCGAACTGCAACGCAGGGCTCAACAGTTTCGTCACGAGGACGCCCGGAACTCTAAGTTCCGGGCGTTTTCGTATGCTGGAGATCTTTCGGGATTTCCGGCCCGTTCTGACGGACGACATCAAGCGCCTCGTCCAGCACGCGCGCGAAGCAGCCAATG
Source organism: Novosphingobium sp. (assembly GCF_032093395.1). Taxonomy (GTDB): domain Bacteria; phylum Pseudomonadota; class Alphaproteobacteria; order Sphingomonadales; family Sphingomonadaceae; genus Novosphingobium. The sequence goes on along the minus strand of NZ_DAMDBA010000046.1, from coordinate 22,672 downwards.
ACTACCCTTTGCGCGCCGGATCGCTTGAGGATCGATATGCAGGCGTCACTGGTCGCGCCGCTCGTCAGCACGTCATCCACAAGCACTATGCTCGCACCTTTGACGATCGCTCTTTTCGCCGGGCGAACGGCAATGGCGCCCGAAAGAACGCGGCGTCTCTCCGCCTTGCCCAGCCCTCCCAATGACGGCGTAGCCTTGCGACGTTCGAGCAGATCGACCACCAGCCGGCCCCGGTTGATCTTGGCCAATTCGCGCGCCAGTTCAGCCGCTTGATTGTAGCCCCTTCGCCACAAGCGCCACCGATGAAGGGGGACGGGAACGATCAGCCAGGCCTCGTCGACGAAGCTCAACTTCGTCGCGAGGAGCCTGGCCATGAACCGGGCGTGGGATATCTGATTGCCGTGCTTCAGCGCGAGTACCAACTTGCGCGAAACGTCGTTGTAGAGCGTGGCCGCAGCGATCCCGTCATGTCTGGGCGTATCCCCAAGACAAGGCGCGCAAAGGGCGCCCTCCGGCACACCATCGCCGAACGGGCGGGAACAGGTGCGGCAGGACGGTTCACCGGGGATCGCCATCTCGCTCCAGCAGACGTGGCAAAGCCCGCCCTGCGTGCTCAGGCCGACGCCGCACAAGGGACATCGCGGCGGAAACACCAGGTCGATGAGCGGATCGAGAGCACGCGCAAGAGACATCGCATGCAGGCTAGCCGAGCATGCACCTTCGGCAAGCTACAAGACGTTAACCCGCGGGCTCGGTTGCAGGAAGCGCGATTGCATCCACGCTTGTGAAACGGCAGGGAGCGGGCATGGCCAGCAAAGCTCCTCCCCGCATCTTTTCCCCCGCCCGCCGCATCGCGGCCCGTCGCCGCGCGATTGGATTACAGCAACGCCCGGACGCGCCGCGCTACCTCCATGAGGACATGGTGGAGGACATCGTCGAACGCCTGTCGTTCCTGCGCTTCGAACCGAAACGCGCTCTTGTCATAGGCGACTGGACGGGTGAATTGGCACGGGCACTGCAAGGCCAGGGCGTCGAAGTCACCGAGGCCGAACCCGCCGAAGGCTTCGACGAGGAATCGCCCTATCCCTTCGAAGGTTTCGATCTGATCGCAAGTCTGGGTACGCTGGACACGGTGAACGACCTGCCCGGTGCCCTGGTCCACATCCGCAAGGCGCTTGCTCCGGGCGGCATGATGATTGCCAGCTTCCTGTCGATCGGCAGCCTGCCGGTGCTGCGCGACGTGATGCTGGCGGCCGACGGAGATCGACCTGCGGCACGCATCCATCCGATGATCGATGTACGCGCGGGAGGTCAATTGCTCCAGCGGACCCTTTTTGCGGACCCGGTCATCGATCACCGTCCTCTACGGGTAGGTTTTCGCAGCCTCGCGCGGCTGGTGGGCGATATCCGGGCCCAGGCAGCGGGAGCGGTCCTTGCCGACGCTGCCCCGTCGCTTGGAAAGGCGGGATTGGCGCGCGCCCACGAAAGCTTCCTCGCCGCCGGAGAGGACGGCCGTACCGTCGAAACTTTCGAGATCATCACCCTATCGGGCTGGAAAAAATAAGAAATCTGACCTTGGCCTTCCCAGGCTGACCTTTTCACCAAGGCCAGCTGGGAAGGCAGAGGTTTCGATCAGCCTTCGATGCGCGAAAAATCCGCGACCTTGTGGACGGCAGCACGGAAGCGATCGAGCAAAGCCAGGCGGGCCTGTCGCTTGACCGGATCGGCGTCATTGACGGTGACATGCTCGAAGAAGGCATCGATAGGCCCGCGCAACGAGGCCAAGGCGCTCATGGCCGCCGCGAAGTCTTCTGCGGCCACTGCGCGAGCCACTTCGCTTTCCGCTGAACCCACGGCCTGGACAAGAGCCTGCTCCGAAGGCTCGCACTGATAGAGGGGCGCCTGCTCGCTGGCATGGCGATCGACCATCTTGGCGGCGATGACTTCCGACAGATCTGGATCGTCGACAAGAGCCAGGGGATCTTCCTCTCCGGTTCGGGAAATCTCACCCTCGACGCCGTGCCAGTCTTCCTTCCGGAGGATGTTCGCCGCTCGCTTGTAACCGGCCAGCAGGTTCACGCCGTCGTCGGTGGAGACGAAAGCCTGAAGCGCATGGACGCGGGCGAGCAGGCGAACCAGATCGTCCTCGCCGCCCAGCGCGAAAACCGCGTCGATCAGGTCGTGACGGACACCGGCTTCCTTTTGCTGGACCTTGAGACGATCGGCAAAGAAGTCCAGCAAGTCGCCCTCGGCCACGCCGAAACGCAGACCGTTGTCGGTGACGAGGCGAATGATGCCCAGGGCCGCGCGACGCAATGCGAAGGGATCCTTCGATCCCGTGGGCTTTTCATCGATGGCGAAAAAGCTGCGTAGCGTATCCAGCTTGTCTGCCAGCGCCACCGCTACCGTAACCGGCGCGGTGGGCACTTCGTCGCCCTGCCCGACCGGCTTGTAGTGATCGCGAATAGCATCCGCGACCGCATTCGGAAGACCTTCGGCCCGGGCATAATAACCGCCCATAAGCCCCTGAAGTTCAGGAAATTCTCCGACCATCTCGGTGACGAGATCGGCCTTGCAGAGTTCCGCCGCCTGACGCGCGAGCGCGGGATCGCAGTTCGGCACCACGCCTTCTGTAGCCAGCCACTCGGCGAGGTTCGCCACGCGCGCGACCTTGTCGGCGACAGTGCCCAGCTTCTCGTGGAAGGTGATGCGTGCGAGCTTTTCGGCATGAACCGAGAGCGGCGTCTTGCGGTCCTGCTGCCAGAAGAAGCGGGCATCGGACAGACGCGCGGCCAGAACCTTGCGGTTGCCGTCCACGATCGCGACGCCGCCATCGGTCGCGACGATATTTGCCGTACAAATGAATGCGTTGGCGAGCGAACCTGCTTCGTCTTCGCAGACGAAATACTTCTGGTTCACGCGCGCTGTAAGCTGGATCGTCTCGGGCGGGACTTCCAGGAAGTCCTCCTCGAAGCGGCCCATGAGCGGCACCGGCCATTCGGTGAGGCCGGCATTCTCGATGACGAGGCCTTCATCCTCGACCAGCTTCAGCCCCGCCGCAGCAGCGGCTTCGCGCGCCTTGTTGCGGACGATGTCCTGGCGTTCCTCATGGTTCACGAGGACATGGGCGAGGCGCAGCTTGTCTGCATAGTCATGCGCGCCGCCAATGGTGATCTCGCCAGGCGCGTGGAAACGATGGCCCAGCGTCACATAGCTGGACCGGATGCCCCCCACTTCGCACGCGACAAGATCCTCGCCAAGGATCGCGACGATGCCGGAGAGCGGACGCACCCAGCGGACGGACTCGGTCGAGATCGAGGCTGCCCCCCAGCGCTGCGACTTGGGCCATGGGAAATTGCGGATGATCGCGGGGATCACCTCGCCCAGCACTTCGGCCACGGCCCGGCCCGGTTTCTCGACGACCGCGAAATAGGTGTCCTTGCCCTTGAGGTCGCGGACTTCGAGTTGATCCTTGGCAAGGCCGGTCTTGCGCAGAAAGCCTTCCAGCGCCTGTTCCGGTGCACTGGTGGCGGGGCCCTTGGTTTCCTCGTGAACGGCCTCGGTCGCCACAGGCAGGCCGCGCGCGATCAGCGCCAGGCGGCGCGGAGTGGACCATACGGAGACTTCGCCGATGGCGACGCCTGCCGCTTCCATCTCCTTGCGGAACAGCTTTTCAAGATCGGTACGGGCGCCAGCCTGCATGCGGGCCGGAATTTCCTGCGAGCGGAGTTCGAGAAGAAAGTCGGTCATACGGTCCACCCCGGAAACTTGGCTTCCCATTCGGTCTTGTTCTTCTCGATCCAGGCCTCGCACGATCCCTTGGCGAGATCGCGCACGCGGCCGATGTAGCTGGCGCGTTCCTGCACGGAGATCACACCCCGTGCCTGAAGCAGGTTGAAGAGGTGGCTGGCTTCGATCGCCTGGTCGTAGGCCGCGAGCGGAATCTCCGCTTCGATGCAACGCATGCATTCGGCCTCGGCGGCCTTGAAGCCCGCGAAAAGCGCTTCGGTATCGGCAATCTCGAAGTTGTACTTCGACATCTGCTGCTCGTTGGCGAGGAACACGTCGCCGTAGCTCACACCTTCGTTGTTGAAGCGCAGATCGTAGACCCGGTCGACGCCCTGGATATACATGGCAAGGCGTTCGAGACCGTAGGTAAGCTCACCGGCGACCGGCTTGCAATCGAACCCGCCGACCTGCTGGAAATAGGTGAACTGCGTCACTTCCATGCCGTCGCACCAGACTTCCCAGCCCAGCCCCCAGGCACCGAGCGTCGGGCTTTCCCAGTCGTCTTCCACGAAGCGGATATCGTGGGCGAGTGGATCCACGCCGATCGCGGCGAGGCTGGCGAGATAGAGTTCCTGGAGATTGTCCGGGTTCGGTTTCAGGATGACCTGATACTGATAGTAGTGCTGAAGCCGGTTGGGGTTCTCGCCATAACGGCCGTCGGTCGGACGGCGCGAGGGCTGGACATAGGCCGCCTTCCACGGCTCCGGCCCCAGCGCGCGCAGCGTCGTGGCGGGGTGGAACGTCCCTGCCCCCATGCGCATGTCATAGGGCTGAAGGATGAGGCAGCCCTGGGCGCTCCAGAAATTGTGGAGCGTCAGGATCATGTCCTGGAAGCTGAGCGGCTGTCTGGCAGCGGTCGACATCGAAATCCCGTCAAATCTCTTGGTTGCGCGGCCTTTGGCGGATCGATCCGGCCAAATCAACAGCACAAGCGGCACTGAAAGGGACTTATCGCTACCCTGCCTGTCCTCCCGAGGCTATCCCCCTGCGCTGCATTATCCCGTTAAGCGTTCGTTTGCCTGCAAACGCCCATGGAAACGTCATGATCTTTCCCGACAAGTCCCGATTTCTGGCGACCGCCTTCGCCCTCATCGCGTTTCTCGCCGCCCCTCAGGTCGATGCGCGGGGAGCCCCATCCGCCACGAGCACGGAGGAAGCCCGTCCTGCGATGTGGAAAGTCTCGGATGAGGACACGACCATCTATCTCTTCGGCACCATCCACATCCTTCCCCAGGGCGTGAATTGGTTGCGAGGCCCGGTGGAAAGCGCCTTCAACTCGGCGGATTTGCTGGTGACCGAAACGAGACTGGATAAGCCCGAAGAACTCCAGAGCGTGTTCATGGAAAAGGGCCTGCGCCATGACGGCCGAAGCCTTCGTGACAGCCTTCCTTCCAAGCAACGTGAAATTTTAGAAAAAAGCCTGAAAAAATCAGGACTTGAAATTAATTCCTTTGACCATTTCGAGGCATGGTATGCAGGACTCCTCTTGTCCCTGATACCGCTCAAAGAGGCGGGATACGATCAGGCCAACGGCATCGAAACCCAGATCGACGCCTTGGCCGAACGTAGCGGGATCGCGCGGTATCCTTTGGAGACGGCCGCGTATCAGATCGGTCTTTTCGCGGCCTTGCCGCAGAACAGTCAGCAGGCCTACCTGTCCGAGGTGCTGGAACAGTTGCCGACGCTCAAGGAAGACGTGAGCAAGGTCGTCGCTGCGTGGAAAGCGGGGAAGGCAGAGGAACTTGCCCGGCTTCTCAATGAAGACGAATCGGACGAAACCTTGCGGAAAGTCCTCATCACCGATCGCAATGCCGCTTGGGCGAAATGGCTGGAGGGCCGGCTCTCGCAACCGGGGGTGGTGTTCGTCGCGGTCGGGGCCGGACATCTCGCGGGCGAAGGCAGCGTGCAGGACCAGCTTGCCCGCGTCGGCATCCAGTCCGAGCGCGTGCAGTAGGCCATGCGCAAACTGTTTATTCTTGCCATAGCGCTGGCGCTTCTCGGCTGTGCCGAAAAGCCGGAGCCTGCCAACCCGGCGCTTTGGCGGGTGGAAGGAGGCGGCGGCGAAAGCGCGTGGCTCTTTGGAACCATCCATAGCGCCAAGCGCCCGCTGCAATGGCGAACCGAACAGGTCGGCCAAGCCCTGGACGGGTCGGACACCGTGATGGTGGAAGTCGCGAACCTGGCGAACGAACGTGAAGTGAGCGCCACTTTCGCGCGGCTGGCCCGCAGCGAGGGGCAGCCGCCGCTGTCGCAGCGGATCGCTCCGGAGATGGGCCCTGCTCTTGCGGAACTGCTGAAAAAGAGCGGCCACTCAGACGGAGATTTCGCAACTATGGATACTTGGGCAGCGGCCCTGACCATCGCCAGGGCGGATGCCGACGAGAACGAGGCTCGTAACGGCGTGGACCGCGCGGTCATGGTCGCAGCGGGCAGCCGACCCGTGGCCGAACTGGAGGGGGCCGCGAAACAGCTGGGCCTGTTCGATGCCTTGCCCGAACGCGAACAGCGCGATCTTCTGGCCGCAATCGTCCGCGAAGCCGGTACGAACACCACGGATCTCGCGGGTAGCTGGCGCAAGGGCGACATGGTCGCCATCGAGCGTGAAACCCGCAAGGGCCTGCTTGCCGATCCGGAACTGCGAAGCGTGCTTTTCGTAGAGCGCAACCGCGACTGGACAGCCAGAATCGTCGCCGCCATGAAAGCGGGCAAGACGCCCTTCGTTGCGGTTGGCGCAGCGCATATGGCCGGAACCGAAGGCCTTCCGGCCATGCTGGCCGCACAGGGCTATACCGTGACGCGGGTTGAATGAAGCGGCGACAGGTCGCGCGTTCGATGCCCCCCGGCCGCTGCGCCGCTTGCAAATCGGCCCGTTTCGCATTAAGGGCGCCCGCTTCCCGTCATGGTCATCCCTGGAGGCGTGGCGGGACGGTGCGGATCGACTAGCGGTCCGTATCCGACATCTATCCAGTTTTCGAAAGGCAAGTCCACATGAGCGATACGCTTAACCTGCCGGCAGAGACGCGTGATCGGGCTGGCAAGGGAGCCTCCCGTGCACTGCGTCGTGATGGCCGCGTCCCCGCCGTTGTCTATGGCGGCAACGAAGAACCCCTCGCGATCCACGTCGAGGCAAAGGAGCTGATTCGTCAGCTTGGAACCGGTCACTTCTTCAACTCGATCATCGAAGTTGAAGTCGGCGGCAAGAAGTTCCGGACGCAGCCGAAGGACGTTGCCTTCCACCCCGTCACCGACCGTCCGCTCCACGCTGACTTCCTGCGCGTCGCCAAGGGTGCGACCGTTCACGTCAACGTGCCGGTCGTCTTCGCGAACGAAGATGCCTCGCCGGGCCTGAAGCGTGGCGGCGTGCTCAACGTCGTTCGCCACGACCTCGAACTGGTCTGCGACGCCGAGAAGATCCCGCACGAGATCGTCATCGACGTGACCGGCTTCGACGTGGGCGAATCGATCCACGCCAGCCACGTGAAGCTTCCCGCCGGCGTCGAGAACGCGATCACCGACCGTGACTTCACGATCGCCACGATCGCTGCCCCTTCGGCTCTGAAGAGCTCGGAAGGCGATACGGCGAAGACGGAAGGCGAAGGCGAGTAATTTCGCCCTTAGCTATCTTCGGATAAAGCGACGGCCTCTCCCGCCCCGGCTCGACCGGTGTGCAGGAGAGGCCGTTTCGCGTTAACAATACAGGATTTTCCATCATGCAGCTCTGGGTCGGCCTCGGCAATCCCGGTCCTCAATATTCGCTGAACCGACATAACGTGGGCTTCATGGCGATCGATGCGATCGCAGAAGTTCACGGCTTCGGGCCGACGCAGAAGAAGTTCCAGGGCTGGCTTCAGGAAGGCCGCATCGGCAGCGAGAAGATCCTGTTGCTCAAGCCCGCGACCTTCATGAACGAAAGTGGCCGCGCCGTTGGCGAAGCCATGCGCTTCTACAAGCTGGCACTGGCCGACCTGACCGTATTCCATGACGAACTCGACCTGGCGCCGTTCAAGGTCAAGGTGAAGCAGGGCGGCGGCCATGCCGGCCACAACGGGCTGCGATCGATCGACCAGCATCTCGGCCCGGACTTCCGCCGCGTTCGGCTGGGCATCGGCCACCCCGGCCACAAGGATCGCGTCCATGGCTATGTCCTTGGCAATTATGCCAAGGCGGACATGGACCCGCTGGCCGACATGCTGGGTGCCGTGGCTGGAGAGGCCGATCGCCTTGCCGCCGGGGATGACGTTCGCTTCATGAACGATATCGCCCTGCGTCAGCAGGATTGATCGGCCAATTAGCTATCAAATGCCATAAATTAGTGTCGAGTTAGCTTACAATTGCAGCCTTGATGCTGTTTGTGCGCAAGGAAAATCCCCGAATTTCCGGTGTTGGCACGGCTGTTGCTTATCTGTCTGCGATCCATTCGGAACATGCCCATCGGCAAACAGGGGAATAGTTATGATCCGCAAGTCCACGCTCGCATTGGCCCTCGCCGCCGGCACCACGCTCGCCTTCGCTACGCCTGCCCAGGCCACCTGGGGCTGGGGCGGCGGTGGCTGCGGTTGGGGCAAGAAGAACTGCGGCTCCAGCAGCAGCTCGGGCGGCAACACCTCCACCTCCGGCGGCACGACGACCACTTCAGGCGGCACGACCTCGGGCGGAAATACGAGCACTTCGGGCGGCACCACCACGTCCGGCGGAACTTCGGGCGGTTCCACTTCGGGTGGTAGCACCGCCGTACCGGAGCCCGGAATGCTCGGCATGATGGGCATTGGCCTGCTCGGCCTGGCTTACGCGCGCCGCCGCAAGACCCGCGACTGATCGGGGCCTGGTGAAGGCCCTGAAGTCAGGGCCCGCTTTCTTCGAGCCGCTGCCGGTGCTTCAACCGGCGGCGGCTTTCGCTTTTTGGAGATCGCGGGCAATATCGGCATTGCGGGGATCCGCGTCGGCCGCCGCTTCCAGCAGTCGCCGGGCCGTCGCCAGATCGACACCCAGTTCAAGCCTTACCAGGGCTGCCGAATGCATGTAGGCAGGGTTGTCCGCATCCTGCGCCAAGGCGCGATCGGCATAGGCGATAGCCTCCCGAGAGCGCCCAAGACCGGCCGATGCCCAGGCAAGGCGTCCCAGCACTTCGGCATCCTCTCCTCCCGCAAGCAACCGGCTGTAGATCGAGTGCGCCTCGCTCCAGTTCTGTCGGTCGAGAGCGGCCTGCCCCTTTTCGACCAGATCCATGGCCACCCTGATGCGCTGCGGATCGAGGCGGGCCCGCAAGGCCTGAGCCTTCGGATCGCCCGAAGCCCGCGCCGCTTTTTCAGCGACAACCAGCAAGGCTGCGGGCGCGAGTTGGCTGGCACTCAGCGGCTCCAGCGTTTCCCATGCTCCGCTTGCGTCGCCCGTCGCCAGTAGCGCTTCGCCCAGCATCGCACGGCAGTAAGGGTTCGCCGGGTCCAGCAGTGCTGCCCGACTGAACAGAACGCGCGCCTGCTCTGCCTGACCGAGCCGAAGCAGCGCTTCCCCATAAGCAAGGCCGAGCGGCGATGCAGGACCGAGCCCACCCTCCCGACCTTGCAGCGAAAGGCGGATTTTATCCCAATCGCCCTGTTGCGCCAGCAGCCGGATACGCAAATTCTCGATCCGGGGATCGGACGGCTTCACTTTGGCCGCCTTGTCGACAAGCGCCATGGCATCGCCGGACTTACCCTGGGATCCATACGTCTCGGCGAGCGCCAGCATCGGATCTATCCGTGAAGGATATGCAGCGATCGTCCGGCGATAGGCCGCAATAGCCTGACCGGTTTCACCCTGCGCGGAGGCCAGATCGCCGGCAAGAACGAATTCATTATAAGAGTCTTTCGCAAAGATTTGAATTCGCAATAGAATTTTCTCAACCAGAGCCAAGTCGTTGTTCTCAAGCGCAAATCGCGCGTAAGCGACGGCCAGTGGCAAGTCGTCGCCCGCGCTCATGCCTTTCTCGAAGGCCTGAGCGGCCGCGCTCCTCTCTCCCATGGCAAGATAAGCCTCGCCGCGCAGCCGCCAGGCATCGGTGTCGAAATCGTTTACAATGAGCGCGATCGCGCCCTTTGGATTGCCGCGAAGGAGAACGGCTCCGGCCTTCAGCCGGTTCAACACCCCCACCTTGCCGCCCGCGGCCGCGAAACGGGAAATGGCCCGATCCGCCGCATCCGCATCGCCAAGCGCAATTTCGGCCCTCGCCAGCATTTGCAGCGCATCGAGATTTTCCGGTTGGCTCTCAAGCACCTCGAACAAGCTGGAACGCGCTTCTTCGTAATTCTGAGAAGCGATTGCCGCGTTCGCTGCATCAAGCGACGCGGGTTCGCGGCCGCTGCAAGCCGAAAGCGAAGCGAATGCCGAAACGATCAGAATGAGGCTGGCCAAGGCTTTCATCGCGCCGGTCTAGCGGGCAAGCTCTGAAGTTTCCATGAAACGAGCGCGGCAACTGGTAATACCCGCGCAGGAGCGCTAAGGCGCGCGCCATACATTTCTTCCCGGAGTTACACATGGGTTTCCGTTGCGGAATCGTGGGCCTGCCGAACGTCGGCAAGTCAACCTTGTTCAATGCGCTCACCGAAACGCAGGCGGCGCAGGCGGCCAACTATCCTTTCTGCACGATCGAGCCCAACGTCGGCCAGGTCGGCGTGCCCGATCCGCGTCTCGACAAGCTGGCCGACATCGCCGGCTCTGCCAAGATCATCCCTACGCAGCTTTCCTTCGTGGACATCGCCGGCCTCGTGCGCGGTGCCTCGAAGGGTGAAGGGCTGGGCAATCAGTTCCTCGGCAATATCCGTGAAGTGGACGCCGTGGTCCACGTTCTGCGCTGCTTCGAGAACGACGACATCCAGCACGTCGACGAGCGCGTCGATCCGATTGCGGATGCCGAGACGGTAGAGACGGAGCTGCTGCTTTCCGACCTCGAAAGCCTGGAAAAGCGCGTTCCCGCAGCCCAGAAGAAGGCGGCGCAGGGGGACAAGGAATCCAAGGTGGTCGCCTCGGTCCTAGGCCAGGCGCTGGAACTGCTGCGCGACGGCAAGCCCGCGCGCCTGACTCAGCCCAAGGACGAGGACGAAGCCCGCGTCTTCGCGCAGGCTCAGTTGCTGACGGCCAAGCCGGTGCTCTACGTGTGCAACGTGGAAGAGGAAGCGGCTGCCGAAGGTAACGCTTTCTCGGCGCGCGTGTTCGAGAAGGCCAAGGCCGAAGGCGCGACGGCCGTCATCGTTTCGGCCGCGATCGAAGCCGATCTGGTCGGCATGGACCTTGCAGAGCGCATGGTGTTCCTCGAAGAGATGGGCCTGCACGAAACCGGCCTCGCCCGCATCATCCGCGCCGGTTACGAGCTGCTGGGACTGCTGACCTTCTTCACGGTCGGTCCCAAGGAAGCGCGTGCCTGGACCGTACACAAGGGTGCCAAAGCCCCCGACGCGGCCGGCGAAATCCACTCCGACATGCAGCGCGGCTTCATTCGCGCGGAAACCATCGCCTATGACGACTACGTCGCGCTGAACGGCGAAGCAGGTGCCAAGGAAGCCGGAAAGCTGCGCCAAGAAGGCAAGGAATACATGGTGCACGACGGCGACGTCATGCACTTCAAGTTCAACGTCTGACCGATCACGTCGTCCCGGACTTGATCCGGGACCGCTGGCAGTACTTGAGGCGCTTACTCGCGAGCAAGGCACGGCTCGGCCAGCGGTCCCGGATCAGGTCCGGGACGACGATGTATCCTCGAACGATTCCAGGATCGGGCAAGGCCCTTCGTCCGATCCCGCGCATTCGTGGGCGAGGCGGCGCAACGACTGCCTGGCCGCCTCCAGCTGCTCGATCTCCCGATCCAGCGCGACCAGGCGCACTTGCGCCATTTCTCGCGCGCGTGGCCGGTCTCCGGTGTGATCCAGGCTGATCAGTTCGGAAATCTCGTCGAGGATGAAACCCGCCGCCTTGGCCGAGCGGATAAAGCGCAGTCGCCGCACGTCCTGCTCGGTGTAGTGACGCTGCCCTTTTGCACCTCCGGCCGTCGCCGGGCGCGGATCGAACATAAGTCCCTTGCGCTGATAGAAGCGGACCGTTTCCACCCCTACGCCGCTTGAGCGGGCAAGCTCCGAAATCGTCAGGGCCATGCTTGACTCCGTACCATGGTACGGAAGGTATAGGCCGATTCATGACACAGACGCCAGCCCGCCCCGCCGTTCTCCCCCGAACCGCCGTTCTTCATCGCATGGTCATGGAGAAGCACGCCTGCCCCTGGGGCATAAAGTCGAAGCATCTGCTGGAGAAGCTTGGCTACCGGGTCGACGATCGCTGGCTGGCGACGCGCGAACAGGTGGATGCGTTCAAGGCCGAGCACGGCGTGGCAACGACCCCGCAGACCTTCATCGACGGCAAGCGGATCGGCGGCTACACGGATCTGCGCGCGCATTTCGGCCTGAAGGTACACGATCCCAAGGCCAAGACCTACCGTCCCGTACTCGCGGTTTTCGCGACCGGCCTTGGCATCGCCCTTGCGGCCAGCTGGGGGGCTTTCGGCACGCCCTTCACCTTGCGCAGCGCCGAGTGGTTCGTTTCGATGACGATGATGTTGCTGGCCATGCTCAAGTTGCAGGATGTCGAACAGTTCTCGACGATGTTCCTCGGATACGACCTCTTGGCAAAGCGCTTCGTGCCTTATGCCTATGCTTATCCGGTGCTGGAATGGACGGCGGGGGCGCTGATGACGGCCCATGCCCTGCCCTGGCTCTCGATCCCGATCGGCCTCGCGATCGGCGGTATCGGCGGCGTATCGGTGTTCTATGCGGTCTACATCCAGAAGCGCGAGCTGAAATGCGCCTGCGTCGGTGGATCGGGAGCGGTTCCGCTGGGTTTCGTGTCCCTGACGGAAAACCTGTTCATGGTGGCCATGGCGCTGTGGATGCTGGCACGGATGATATAACGCGACATCGACCTGTCACAATCGCAAGTCTAGGGGGTGGGCCCATGAAGACATTCGCCCCCCTGTTCGGCGCACTTGCCCTGCTCGCCTCTCCCGCAACGGCCAAATCCGATTCGCCGCCCTCGAGAGAAAGGCGCGAGCCGGTGGTGATCCTCGTTTCCATCGACGGCTTCCGCGCCGACTATCTCGATCGCGGCATCACGCCGAACCTCACCGCCCTCGCCGCAAGCGGCATAAGTGCGGCGATGCGCCCGTCGTTTCCCAGCAAGACCTTTCCCAACCATTGGGCGCTGGTGACGGGCAAAGTGCCGGACCGCAACGGCATCGTCGCCAATGGCTTCGAAGACCCCGCCCATCCCGGTGAGAAGTTCACCATGGCCAGCGACGAGCCCTACTGGTGGGACGAAGCGGAGCCGATCTGGGTGACGGCCGAGAAGGCGGGCATTCCCACCGCCACGATGTTCTGGCCCGGCTCAAATGTCGCCTGGGGCGGAACCCTGGTCAAGCAACCCTGGAAAAGCGTGAGCGGCGGCATCCGTCCCCGCGACTGGCAGCAGTTCAACGGCGCGGTTTCCCCCATCCAGCGCGTCGATGCCGTGCTGGACTGGCTGCGCCGTCCCGCCTCGAACCGACCGAAATTCGTGACGCTCTACTTCGACCAGGTGGATACGGCCGGCCATCGCCATGGCCCGGACGATGCGCAGACCAACGCGGCGATCACCGATGTAGACGGCGACATCGGCAAGCTCGTGGCCGGATTGCGCGAACTCGGACAACCGGCCAATCTCATCGTCGTGGCAGATCACGGCATGGCCGCGGTCTCCAGCGACCGTGTCATCGCGCTGGACGCGGTTGCAGACCCGTCGCTCTACAAATTGGGCGAAGCCGGTCCCTTCGCCGCGCTGACGCCGACCGAAGGCGATGACGAGAAACTCGCCGCTGCCCTGGTCGGGCCGCATGAGCACATGCAGTGCTGGCGCAAGCAGGACATCCCGGCACGTCTGCATTATGGCCGCAACCCGCGGATTGCGCCGTTCTTCTGCCTGGCGGAGCCCGGCTGGCAGATCGCGGCGACCAGGCCGGACACAGTCTCGAGCGGCGGCAGCCACGGCTACGACAATGCCGCGCCCGAGATGGCGGCGCTGTTCGTGGCGAACGGACCGGCTTTCGCCCCGCATGGGAAGCTTGCCTCTTTCGACAATGTCGATGTCGCCCCGCTCTTGCGTGACCTCTTGCACCTTCCACCGTCTATCGACGGCGATGGCAGCGACGCCCCCTTTCGCGGGGCGCTCAGATCGATCACGAAAAGGTAGGCGTCACCGCCGACAGGTAACCTCGCCCTCCGACATGAAGGCCACGCGTTCCTGCGCATCATGCAGCACGAGCTTGGCGGGCCAGTGCATGGTGTCCGACCCGCCGGCCTTGTCCGGCAGGCTTACCAGATCGACCCAGCTGGCCAGACCCACGTAAGTGGAGCGCGCATTGCCCGGCAACTGCGTGCTTTCCTTCTTGGCAGCATAGCGCTTGAGATCACCGGCGATGCGCATGAAGCCTTCGTCCGGATTGGCGATGAAGATCGGATCCTTCTCGCCCGGCTTGCGGAAAGTGCAGCCCGGTCTGTCGAGACCGTAGCGGGCGACGTCGATTTCGGTGATGGGGCGAGGAATGATCGGCTTGAACGGTTCCTTGCTCATGCGCTCGACCATGGCGATGTCATGCGCGTCCTCCGCCGCCTCCTGTACCGAATCCTCCTGACCACAAGCTGAGAGAAGTAGGAAGGAAGCGAGAGCAAGGACCGGTTTTCGCATTATTTTCGCCCGAACAGTTTCTCTATATCGTGGTGTGCAAGCTTAACCCACGTCGGGCGGCCATGGTTGCACTGGCCTGAGCGGGGCGTGTGTTCCATCTCACGCAGCAGGGCGTTCATCTCCGCCACCGAAAGCGAGCGGCCGGCCCGGACGGAGCCGTGGCAGGCCATCGTCGCCAGAACCAGGTCGAGCTTTTCGCCCAGCAGCAGGGCATCGCCGTTGCGAGCCAGATCGTCGGCGATATCGCGCACCAGGGCGTGGACATCCGACTTGCCGAGGACGGAAGGCACCGCGCGCACCAGCATGGCCCCGGGCCCGAACCGTTCCAGCACCAGCCCGAAACGCGCCATATCCGCCGTCTTGTCTTCCAGCGCATCGCAGGCCGCTTCTTCAAGCTCGACCACTTCCGGCAATAGCAGCGCCTGCGAACGGGCCATGGCGCCTTCCGCGCCGGCGGCCTTGAGCCGCTCCAGAACGAGGCGTTCGTGGGCGGCATGCTGATCGACGATCACCAGGCCATCCTCGGCCTCGGCGACGATATAGGTTCCGGCGACTTGTCCACGCGCCACGCCCAGCGGGTACCGCAGGGCCTCCCCCGGCTCATCCGTTGCCGGTTCCGCGCGGCCCGAGGGCTGCGCCATGACGCCTTCCTCATAAGACCGCCACGCCGCCCCCGCCTCGGAAACGCGGTCAGACGCCGGCTGATGGCTCACACGCTCCTGCGGCGCGGAATATTCCCGTGCGAAAAGCGAGCCCAGCGCCGGGGCCGGAGCCACCGGCTCCACCTGCCACATGTTCATCGCGGCGGCAGCGGCCGGTTGCGCGCTCCTCTGACCCGACGATTCGAGCGCATGGCGCAAGGCGCCTACCAGGAAGCCGCGAATGAAACTCGGATCGCGGAAGCGCACTTCGGTCTTGGCGGGATGCACGTTGACATCCACTTCCTCCGGCGGGATTTCCAGGAACAGCGCCAGCACGGCATGGCGGTCTCGCGCGAGCATATCGGAATAGGCGCCGCGCACCGCGCCCACCAGCAGGCGATCCTTCACCGGGCGTCCGTTGACGAAAAGATACTGATGATCGGCCACGCCGCGATTGTAGGTCGGCAGGCCCGCGACACCGGTCAGGCGCGCGGTCCCGCGCTCGGCATCGATGAGCACGCCGTCTTCGGCCAGTTCGCGCGCCACGAGCCGTGCCACGCGCGAAGCCAGTTCCTCGCGCGGCTGCACGGCGATCACGCGGCGGCCGTCATGCTCCATCGTGAAGCCGATATCGGGCCGCGCCATGGCCAGTCGCCGCACCACATCCTGGCAGGCCGCATATTCCGAGCGCGCCGAGCGCAGGAACTTGCGACGGGCCGGAACCTTGCCGAAAAGATCCTCGACCCGGATGCGCGTGCCCGGCGGCAAGGCGGCCGGGCTGTCCACCGCGACGACCCCGTGATCGACGACGCGCTTCCAGCCCTCTTCCGAATCGTGCGGTCGGCTCTCTATGGTCAGGCGAGCGACAGAGCCGATCGACGGGAGCGCTTCGCCGCGGAAGCCAAGCGTCGCCACCAGTTCGATATGCTCGTCCGGCAGCTTTGACGTCGCGTGACGTTCCAGCGCTAGGGCGATCTGATCGGGCACCATCCCGCAACCGTCGTCGGTAACCTCGATCAGGTCGAGTCCGCCCGACGCGAGGCGGACGGTGATCTGCGTGGAACCTGCATCGATCGCGTTCTCCACCAGTTCCTTCAGCGCGGAGGCCGGCCGCTCCACCACTTCGCCAGCCGCGATGCGGTTGACGAGATGTTCGGGAAGGCGGCGGATCGTGGGCATCGAATCGTCTTTCTCAGGCACCGGTGTTCGGCGGCGGCAGGACAGGCGGAGGTCGTCCATTCGGCCAATTGAAGCCTTTCGCGCGTCGATGGCAGCCGAGCTTCGCCGCTTTCCAATCACTAGCGGTGAACCGCTTGAAATTCGAGACGGGCTTCTGACGATTCCCCCATGAAATCGACACAAATTTTTGGCGTTTCGCGAATCGATGGGCTAAGGGGACCGCTTCCATGCCAACCTATCTGTCGCGTCATAGGGATTCCCCATGGCAAGCGCCGGGAAAGACAACGGATTACTGATGGCCTCGCTCGTCTCGCGATTCTTCAAACTCGGCTCACAGAACATGGCGATCGACCTCGGCACCGCCAATACGCTCGTCTACGTTCAGGACCGCGGAATCGTGCTGAACGAGCCTTCGGTGGTGGCTATCGAGACGCTGAACGGCGTGAAGAAGGTCAAGGCCGTGGGTGACGACGCCAAGATGATGATGGGCAAGACGCCCGACAACATCGAGGCCATCCGCCCGCTGCGCGACGGCGTCATCGCTGACATCGAAATCGCGGAAGAGATGATCAAGCACTTCATCCGCAAGGTGCATGGCAAGAAGAACCTGTTCCGTTATCCGGAAATCGTGATCTGCGTGCCCTCCGGCTCGACCTCGGTCGAGCGCCGCGCGATCCGCGACGCCGCCTCGAACGCGGGTGCCAGCCAGGTCTACCTGATTCTCGAGCCCATGGCCGCCGCGATCGGCGCCGACATGCCCGTGACGGAACCCGTCGGATCGATGGTCGTCGATATCGGCGGCGGCACCACCGAAGTCGCCGTGCTCTCGCTGCGTGGCCTTGCCTACACCACCTCGGTCCGCGTTGGCGGCGACAAGATGGACGAATCGATCGTCTCCTACGTGCGCCGTCACCATAACCTGCTGATCGGCGACGCGACCGCGGAGCGCATCAAGAAGGACTACGGCATCGCCGTCATGCCAGCTGACGGTATCGGCGAGACGATCCACATCAAGGGCCGCGACCTCGTGAACGGCGTGCCCAAGGAGATCACCATCTCGCAGGCCAACGTCGCGGAGGCTCTGGCCGAACCGATCGGCGCCATCGTCGAAGGCGTGCGCATCGCGCTCGAGAACACCGCGCCGGAACTCGCCGCCGATATCGTCGATCAGGGCATCGTGCTCACCGGTGGTGGCGCCTTGATCCAGGGTCTGGACGATTACCTGCGCGAGGAAACGGGTCTGCCGGTCAGCGTTGCCGAAGATCCGCTGTCCTGCGTGGCGCTCGGCACCGGCCGCGCCATGGAAGACCCGGTCTATCGCGGCGTATTGATGTCCGCCTGACATTCACGGAGCGGCCAGCACGCACCGCGTGGCCGCTCCGATTGATTCGCGGCGAGGATATCGCCGGCTTTTGACGACCGTGCGGCAGGTCAACCACTCGTCCGCACCTACGAAGGAGTGCATGGCGCATGGCGCCGCCCGCAAACAGGCGCTCCAGCTATTCGCGTCGAGCGCAATATACCACGTTCCTCAGCTACACCGCGGGCGTCTTCGGCGCTGCGGTCGGGTTGGCGCTCGTGGTTATCTCGCTGGTCAATCCCGAGTTCTTTTCCACCCTGCGCAGACTGGCTGACGACGCGACCGAACCGGCCGCGCAAGCCTCGGCCGGTGGGCGAGATTTGGGACGCGATGCCTGGGCCGACATTTCCGGCTTCTTCCATTCCGGAAGCGAACATGCCCGCATCTCGCGCGAACTCGCCGAGGCCAAGGTCCGGCTGGTGGAAGCGCGCGCCGCCATGGCCGAGAACAAGCGGCTGAAGGATCTCATGGGTCTTTCGCAGCAGGACGGTGGAGCAGTCGCCTATGCGCGCCTTACCGCCTCCAGCAGCGGCAGTTCGCGCCGCTATGCCACGCTCGGCGCCGGCCGCGACCGCAATGTCGCGCCCGGCATGCCGGTGCGTTCGCAAATGGGCCTGGTCGGCCGCGTTCTGGAGGTCGGTTCGTCCAGCGCACGCGTGCTGCTGGTGACCGATAGCGAAAGCCTCGTACCCGTTCGCCGGGCAACCGATGGCGTGCCCGCTTTCGCACAGGGCAACGGCGACGGCACATTGCGCATCCGGCTGATCAACCTGGGCATCAACCCGCTCAGGAAAGGCGACGTGCTGGTGACGTCCGGTTCCGGCGGACTCTATCGACCGGGAACCCCGATGGCCATCGTCACGCAGTTGATTCGCGACGGTGCCGTGGCCCGCGTGCTCAGCAATCCCTCGGATACCGACTACGTGATGGTCGAAAAGAGCTGGGCCCCACCACCACCACCGCCGCCTGCTGCCGATACCACGGCCAAGAAACGCTGATGTTCCAGCGCGGCGCCTCCCGCTCCTCTTCCCGGCAGCGCATCAACCACGCCCCCTCGCGAATGCTCGCGCGGGGTTTCCCGTGGTTGACGGTCATGCTTGGCTCGGTCGTTCCGGGCTGGTTCCTGATCGCCTCGGCACCGGTAATGCCGCCGATCGGATTTCTCGTCTATCTCGGCTGGCGCCAGTTGCGGCCCGGCCTCCTGCCGATCTGGGCCGGACTGCCGCTCGGCATGTTCGACGACCTGTTCTCCGGCCAGCCCTTCGGTTGTGCCGTGCTTCTCTGGTCGGTGACGGCGATCGTCCTGGAGATCGTGGAACTGCGTTTGCCCTGGCGCAATTTCGTCACCGAATGGCTCATGGCAATGGGCCTGATCGTAGCCTATATAGTTGTCTGCCTCGCCTTGGCGAACATCGCGGGCGCCGCCTCTCCTCTTCGTGTAATCGTGCCACAGGTCGTCATTTCCGTGCTTTCATACCCGCTTGTCGGTAGAGTTGTCGCCCTCTTCGATCGGATTCGCCTCGCGCCGATCGTGCTCCTGCGATGAAGATCAGCTTCAAGCGATTTTTCCCGCAAAGACATGTCAGCGCGGGCACGCTTCGAAACAGCTTCGACAGGCGCAGCATCGTGGTCGGAACGATCCAGGGAGGTGTCGGCGTATTGCTGGCCGCGCGACTGGGTTACCTCTCCATCGCCCAGAATGCGAAGTACGAGCTTCAGGCCGAGAGCAACCGTGTCAATCTGTCCCTGATTCCGCCGCGTCGCGGCTGGATCATGGATCGCAACGGTACCCCGCTGGCATCGAACCGCGCGGATTTCCGCGTCGATCTCATCCCCGAGCGCGTACAGGATGCGCCGCATACGATTCGGACGCTGGGCCAGTTGCTGAACCTGACGCCGATCGCCATGCAGGATCTGGAGGACAAGCTGGAGCGCGCCCGGCGCTTCGCGCCCGTGGAAGTGGCGAGCGGCCTGGACTGGGATACTTTCGCCGCCGTCAGCGTGCGGCTGCCGGATTTGCCCGGCGTCGTCACCCAGCGCGGATTCTCGCGGTTCTATCCGCTTGGCCCTTCGGTGGGTCACCTGATTGGCTATGTCGGCCCCGCCTCGGCGGAGGAATATGAGAAGGATCGTGATCCGGTCCTGATCACGCCCGGCTACAAGGTCGGCAAGGACGCGCTCGAAAAGTTCTACGAAAAGGATCTGCGCGGCAAGCCGGGCGCGCGCCGTGTGGAAGTCACTGCATCGGGGCGGATCGTGCGCGATCTCGATACGCGCGAGGACGTGCCGGGCCAGACGCTGAAACTCACCATCGACGCGGGAATCCAGGAATACGCGTCCCGACGCATCGGCCCCGAATCGGCCGCAGTCGTGGTGATGGACTGCCAGACCGGAGACATCCTCGCGATGTGCTCCATGCCCAGCTTCGATCCCAACAGCTTCTCGGACGGCATCGGCCGCCTCGAATGGAAGATGCTGTCGGACGACGACCACGTGCCGCTGCGCAACAAAGTGCTGCGCGGGCTCTATCCGCCGGGTTCCACGGTCAAGCCGATGGTCGCGCTCTCCTTCATGGAAGCCGGTCTCGACCCGAACGAATCGGTGTTCTGCGGCGGTGGTCTGCGCGTGGGCAACCGCGTGTTTCACTGCTGGAACCGGCGCGGCCACGGCTCGGTCAACATGGCCAAGGGCATCTATCAGAGCTGCGACGTCTATTTCTACCATTTCGCCCAGCGCATCGGCATGGACCCGATCGCCGCGATGGCGGGGCGGTTGGGCCTCGGCAAGGACTTCCCGTTGCCGGTGTCCGGCCAGTCCTATGGCACTGTGCCCAACCCTGCCTGGAAGCTAAAGAAGTACGGGAAGGAGTGGCAGACCTTCGATACCGTCAACGCCACCATCGGCCAGGGCTACTTCCTGGTGAACCCGCTGCAACAGGCGATCCAGGCGTCGCGCATCGCCAGCGGTCGTGCGATCATGCCTCGCCTGGTTCACGGGCACGAGCATGAAGAGGCGCCCTCGCTCGGCATATCGGCCGAGCACCTGGCCTATGTACGTCAGGCGATGTCCGATGTCGCCAACGGGCCCGGCTCCGCACCGCACTCACGGCTGCCCTTCCCCGACATCAAGCTCGCTGGCAAGACCGGCACGGCGCAGGTCGTCGGCCTCAATGTCGGCAGCGGCAAGGGCGGCTTGTGGAAGCACCGCGACCACGGCCACTTCATCTGTTTCGCCCCGTTCGACAACCCGCGCTACGCCTGTTCCGTCGTCTGCGAGCACGGCGGCGGTTCGCCCTCGGCCTACCCCATCGCGCGCGACGTGCTGACTTACGTCTTCGACAAGCAGAAGGGCATGGACGTCCTCGCCGAACTGGAAAAGAAATGGGGCGGCACCCCCAAGGAGCGTCTCGAAGCCCGCTACCGCACCTATTCGGACCAATATGGCGTGGGGGCGCCGGCCGTTTCGGCTGAAGAGGAAAACCGCAAGCTGCAAGGCGCCGATGGTCCCCAGGATCCGGCCCAGCCCATCGTTCGCGATGCCGCTTCGCCCGCTCCCGAGCCGGACACCTCGGCCCCGACGCCCGCCCGGGCGCCCGCTGCGACGTCTACTTCTCCCGCCGCGCCCCCTTCCCCGGCAACAGGCGGCACTGGCGCCAACACCGGCGGCAGCACTGGAGGCAACCCGCAATGATCAGCCGATCCATCGTGCCCGACGCCATCGCACGCCAGCCATGGCATATGCTGATACCGCTGATGGGCCTGGTGTGCCTCGGCGCGGCGGTGCTCTATTCGGCGGCGGGGGGCAGTCTTCAGCCTTATGCGCTGAGCCACGTCATGCGGTTCCTGATCTTCCTGGGCATGGCGATCGTCATCTCCCGGTTCAGCCGCGATTTCTTCCGCATGTGGGCCTACCCGGCCTACGGGGCCATCGTCGTCCTGCTGGTTCTTGTGAAGGCCATCGGCGCGGTGGGCGGGGGCAGCCAGCGCTGGCTCAACCTCGGCTTCATGACGCTGCAACCGTCCGAACTGATGAAGCCCGCCATCGTCCTGGTGCTCGCCCGGTTCTATGAAACGCTGCCGCATGCGATGACGGCGAGCTGGCGCGGTCTGGTGCCCGCTGGCGTGCTGATCGGCATTCCAGCGCTGTTCGTGATGATCCAGCCCGATCTCGGCACCGCGCTTGCGATCTGCTTCGGCGGCGGCGTGACCATGTTTCTGGCAGGCCTGCCGCTATCGTGGTTCATCGGCGCGGGGTTGACCGCCGCCATAGCTGCTCCGATCGCTTTCTTCACCCTGCTGCACGATTACCAGCGCAACCGCGTCCTAGTGTTCCTCGATCCCGAAAGCGATCCGCTCGGCACCGGATATCACATCACCCAATCGAAGATCGCCATCGGTTCAGGCGGCTTCTTCGGCAAAGGGTTCGGCAACGGATCGCAGAGCCACCTCCAGTACCTGCCCGAATCGCATACGGACTTCGTGTTCGCGACCATGGCCGAGGAATGGGGCATGCTCGGCGGACTGTTCGTGCTTTTCGTGTTCTTCGTGGTCCTGTCCTGGGGGCTGCGCGTGGCCCGCAAGGCGCCGGATCGCTTCTCCAGCCTGCTTGCGGCCGGCATGAGCGCGACGATCTTCTTCTACGTCGCCATCAACCTGATGATGGTCATGGGTCTGGCACCGGTTGTGGGCATCCCCCTGCCGTTCATGAGCCACGGCGGCACCTCGATGCTCACGAACATGATCTGCCTGGGCACTCTCATGGCCGTAAACCGCTGGAATCGCCGCCCCGGATCGATCTTGTAAAATTATCGAAATTTTCTCTTCCCATCCTGAAAACAGCCGCTATAGGAGCCTCTCCGCCGCCGGGGAGGTCCACCAAGACTTTCCAGAAACGGCAGCCCAGGTCAGGGCAGTGTGGACGCATAGCTCAGTTGGTAGAGCAGCTGACTCTTAATCAGCGGGTC
>NZ_DAMDBA010000045.1:33165-40843 GCF_032093395.1 Novosphingobium sp. | reverse complement strand
GGGCTGGTCCACTGCGATGCGCCGGTGACCCGGTCCTGCTTCGCGCCGGCCATGTATTGCGCGGGGTCGGCCATGCCGCCGGCTTCGTAGACGGTGCGGAAGCAGATGACGTGGCGGCACAGGCCCTGCTTCACGGCCATGGCGGCCACGCCGATCGCGGAAAGCTGCGCGGGCTGCTCCATCGCCCCCATGTGCCATTTCGACTTGATGCCGAGGACTTCGATGAGATCCTCGCTGGCGACCGGGGAGAAGGCGGTATAGCCGTTCATCTTGCCGGGATAGGTGAACACGCCGTCGATCTGGTCGAGCGTGAGGCCCGCATCGTCGAGCGCTTCGCGCACGGCATCGACGGTCAACAGAAGTGGATGGCGCGGCAGGCGCACGCCGACTTCGGACTGGCCGACGCCGGTTATGTAGGCTTCCCTGAGATGTGCGGGCTTGCTGGCCATCAGTCCACTTTCTTGAAGAGGGGGAAGAACACGCCGTCCTGTTCCTCGAACGTGACGCGAACCCTGTCGTCGAACTCGACGGCTTCGACGGGGCAGCCGACGATGTTGGTGGTGAGATAGACGCCGGGAACGCCATCGAGCTTCACGCGGGCGATCACGTAAGGCACCTCCAGTCCTTTGGCCCAGGGCTGGTGATTGATCGTGAAGCTGTCGACCGTTCCAGTGCCCGGCACCGGTTCGGGCGCGACGTTTTCGGACTGGCAATGGCGGCACAGCAGGCGCGGTGGATGGGTGAACTGTCCGCAGTCCCCGCACTTGATGATGTTGAGCCGACCTTCGCCACCGCCCGTCCAGAAGGCGGTGTTTTCCTGGTCCAGCCTTGGCAGGGGCCTGGGTAAAGTCATGTCCGGTTCTCTCCCTCGTCGACCGTGAAAGTTCCCGCGCGGAAGATCGGCGTCAAGCACGGGCAGGGATTGATCGCGGGGGCGCGAGCGTGGCGCAAATGTCGCAAGGCATGAAAAATGCGATGTTGAAAAAGTTGTTTCAGCGCGGATCTACGTTGTGAAACTTTACGAGCGCCAAGTTCGGTAACAGGACTGTCATCGAGGGAAAGTAACCGCCCAGCCGGTTTACTTGCCAACAGGGAATGCGACGTGTCCATGACACTTATCGCCCGCAAGGCTCTGCATCTGACCTGCGGTCTGGGTGCCATTTGTATTTCCACCCATGCCTTCGCGCAGGATGCTTCGTCTTCGGGAGAAGGCCTTGGCGACATCGTGGTTACGGCGGAGCGGCGTACCGAGAACCTCCAGCAGGTGCCGATCTCCGTCGGTGTGGTCGGCGGCGACCAGTTCCGCACGTTTCAGGCTGCGGGCGACGACATTCTCGCCCTGTCCGGCCGCGTTCCGGGCCTCTATGCCGAGACGACCACCGGCCGCATCTTTCCCCGCTTCTACATTCGCGGCCTGGGAAATATCGACTTCTATCTGGGCGCCTCGCAGCCGGTGTCGATCATCCAGGACGACGTGGTGCTGGAGCATGTCGTCCTGAAATCCAACCCCGTCTACGACCTTGACCAGGTGGAAGTGCTGCGCGGCCCGCAGGGCTCGCTGTTCGGTCGCAATACCACGGCGGGCATCATCAAGATCGACACGATCAAACCCGCCACCGACCGCTGGACCGGCCGCGCGAATGCCAGCTACGGTTCCTACAACTCGGTGAACGTGGATGCCGGCGTGGGCGGACCGATCATCCAGGACGTGCTGGCGGTGCGTGTCTCGGGCCTCTATCAGCGCCGCGACGACTGGATCGACAATACCTACAGCGGCCCCAGCGCCGACGGCACCGTCTCGCCCAAGAAGAACGCCATGGGCGGCTTCGAGGAACGCGATGCGCGCGTGCAACTGCTGCTGGCACCTACCGGCTCGAACTTCTCGATGCTGACCAGCTTCCACGCCCGCAAGTATTCGGGCACCTCCACGATCTTCCATCGCGCCGCCTTCACCAAGGGCTCGAACGACGTCAGCAACGAACCGCGCGACAAGATCGCTCTCGACGAGGCGCACAACAACCCGCAGGCCTATGACACCTACGGCGCCTCCAACCGCATCGCGATGGACTTCGGCCCGGTCACGCTCACCTCGATCAGCGCCTGGGAAACCACGTCGGGCTACAGCCGGGGCGATACGGACGGCGGCGCCGGAGCGAACTTCCCGGTGAACGGCGTGGCCAACGGCTTCGGGCAGTCTCAGGGCAACGTCCGCGATCTCGATCAGCTGAGCCAGGAACTACGCTTGTCGAGCAATGGCGACACCCGCTTCAAGTGGCAGATCGGTGGAATGTGGTTCGACCAGCGCGACATCACCGAGTTCTACCAGCGCGCCTATTTCCTGACGCCGCCTGCCAACAATCCCAACAACTGGGTGCGTCTGCGCAACCAGAATACCAGCTGGGCCCTGTTCGGACAGGTGAGCTACGAACTGGCGCAGGGGCTGACGGTGACCGCCGGCGGCCGCTATACCAAGGACACCAAGAAGACGCGCCTGCTCAAGACCGCCGACACCGCAGCCGGCGCCGTGACGTATCGCGGGCGCCGCTATGTGCGTCTCTCGGGCGAGGAGCCGAGCTGGGACGTCAGCGTCAACTACGAGGTGAACCCCAATGTGAACGTCTACGCCCGCGTGGCGCGCGGCTTCCGTGGACCGACCATCCAGGGCCGCTCGGCGGTGTTCAACTCCGATTTCACCACGGCGGATTCGGAAACGATCCTCTCCGGCGAGGCGGGCATCAAGACCCAGCTGTTCGACAACAAGGTCCGCTTCAACCTCTCGGGCTTCGCTTATCGGGTGAAGGACATCCAGCTGAACGGCAACGACAGCGACGGCAACGGCGTGCTGTTCAATGCCGACAAGGCTGAGGCCTACGGCATGGAAGCCGAGCTGGAAGCGCGTCCGGTCCCTAACCTCACGCTGACGGCGGGACTCAGCCTGCTGCACACCGAGATCAAGGACAAGAACGTCTACGCCCAGGTTTGCGCGCTGAACGGCGTGGTGGTCTGCACCGTGCAGGATCCGACGATCACCAATGCGCGAGGAGTCTTTGCCCAGATCGACGGCAATCCGCTGCCCAACGCGCCGAAATACACCGCCAATGTCACCGCCCGCTATGACGTTCCGCTGGGCAATGGCGGTTCGCTGTTCGCCGCGACCGACTGGATGTGGCAGGGCTATACGAACTTCGTGCTCTACAAGACGCGGGAGTTCTACTC
This sequence comes from Novosphingobium sp., assembly GCF_032093395.1. Taxonomy (GTDB): domain Bacteria; phylum Pseudomonadota; class Alphaproteobacteria; order Sphingomonadales; family Sphingomonadaceae; genus Novosphingobium. The sequence goes on along the minus strand of NZ_DAMDBA010000045.1, from coordinate 37,627 downwards.
GAAGAACGACTTCGAGGGCGGTCTGAAGGTGGGCTACTCGGCGCCGGACGGCCGCTACGAGATCGCCGCCTTCGCGCGCAACATCACCAATGAGAAGAACCTCAAGGGCGTGATCGAGAAGTACATGGCCGCCGTCTTCAACGAGCCGCGCGTCATCGGCGCCTCGTTCTCCGGCAAGTTCTGATCGGCCAGTTCTGATAGGAGTGCCGGGTGGTGCGGCCGTTTCGGCAGGCACCACCCGGCGCTCTCATCGGACGGCGGGCATGATCTCTTCCGCGATCCACTGGGTGTAGTCGCGATAGGCTTCGATGCCCGAAAGCGGGGGGATCGGGATCGAACTCCAGGTGACGCCCCACTCCGCCAATTCGCCAAGGCGCGCGATCAGTTCCTCCTTGGATTGGCCGGGCCGAGCGCGGGGATCGGCGTCCAGCACCTTGTGGCCTTCGCCGACGCGGGCGGTGGAGATGCCGTAGAACACGTCCTGCAATTGCCCGTTGTAGTCGGGCTGCGAGCGGATGAAGTCCAGCCGCTCCGGGATCGTTTCCGGCTTCGTCAGAAAGGGCCACCAACCCTGTGCATGGCGGGCGGTGCGTTTCAACACGGCATCGGCATCGCCACCGAACCAGACGGGAATATGCGGCTTCTGCACCGGATTCGGCGCGAACGCGACGTCTCTGAAGGAGACGTACCTGCCTTCGAACTCCGGATTTTCTTGAGTCCAGAGCGCGAGGATGGCCTCGATATATTCGTCCGCCATGGCACCGCGTTCGTGGAAGGGAATGCCGAGGAGCGCGAACTCCTCCTCCAGCCAGCCGACCGCGAAAGTGACGGTCACCCGGCCGGAGGAAAGCCAGTCCATCGTCGCCAGTGCTTTGGCCGTCACGATCGGATGCTGCGCCGGGAGGATGGCGATGCAGGAGTTTACCCGCACCCGCTCGGTCGCTCCGGCGAAATGGCTCATGGCGGTGAAGGCGTTGAAGTAGAACGGGCCGGAAAGCTCCACGTGGCGTTTGGGGATGATGTGGTGTTCGGGCACTGCGATCATCTCGAAGCCCAACTTTTCCGCCCATTTGGCCAGTGCGGTCTGGTCGGCGCCGGTCACGGCGGTTTCCCAGGGCTGCATCGTCGCCTTGAGTTCGAGCATATGCGGCATCGCAAACGCCAGCTTCATCCGATATCTCCCCGTGATCGCTTTCAGTCGATCACTTTCCGCGCGATCAGATCGTTCATTTCGCCTTCGGACAAGCCCAGGATTTCGCGATAGACGTAAGCGTTGTGTTCCCCCAGCAGCGGCGCGCCGCGTTCGACGGCGGGGCCATCGGGGCTGATCCGCCACGATGGGCCGATGATCGGGCGAGTGCCGTTGCGGTGATCGTTGACCATGCGGAATGCTTGCCGCTGCCAGAGAAAGGCATCGGAGCAGAGGTCCAGGGAACTCATCGCCTTGAAGGCTGGAACGCCCGCATTCCTGAGGCTTTCGGCCAGCTCGGCGGGGTCATGCGATCGAGTGAGGGCCGCGAGTTCGGCGTCCAGTTCGCCGCGATTGGCAAGCCTTCCAGCGAGGTCGGAAAAACGCGTGTCGGCGGCAAGCGCGGGCGCGCCGAGCACATGGCAAAGCGCATGCCATTCGGCCTCGTTCGCCACGGCGATACTTGTCCAGCTTCCGCCGGAGCAGGGGTAGAAGCCGTGCGGAGCCATCTCCGGATGGACGTTTCCGTCCGCTTCCGGCACGACTCCTGTGACGCTGGCCGTGAACAGGCTGTCTCCGACGAGGCTGGTCATCGCCTCTACCGCCGACAGGTCGATGAACTGGCCTTCTCCCGTGCTCTCGCGGTGGTGGAGCGCGGCCACGCAGGCGAGTGCGGCGAGGGCGCCCGCCGTGGAATCGCCGTAGCGGATGTTCATGCCCTTGGGCGTTTCGCCTTCATGCCCCACCAGCGCGGTCAGGCCCGATAGCGCGGCGAAGCAGGGGGCGTAGCCGGTCTGATAGCCCAGCGGGCCGTCGGTGCCCCACATCTTGATTGCGCACTGGATGAGGTCCGGCTTGATCGCCTTGAGGCTTTCGTGATCCAGGCCGGACCGCTCCATCGCTCCGGGGCGGATGTTGTCGATCAGGATATCGGCGCTGGCGATCATGCGCTTCACGAGGTCCAGTCCTTCGGCAGTCTTCATGTTGACCTGAACCGAGAGGATTTCCTGATTGATCGACAGGAAATAGGGCGCCGCATCGATGTCCACGCCGCCGTAGGCGCGCATCTCGTCGAGGTTGGAGCGGGATTCGATCTTGATCACTTCCGCACCGAGATGGGCCAGCAGCTTGCCCGCGTAAGGACCGGCCCAGACTTTGGTGAGTTCGATGACGCGGATGCCGGCGAGGGGGCCTTTTCGGTCAGGAAGCGGCATCGTGGCGCTCCGGCCTTGGGTTCGCGCGGAGTCGCGGAGAAGCGGCGAAGAAGGGGGGAGTAAGACGGGGGCACGCAGAGACGCAGAGACGCAGAGATGTCTTGTTTCTGGCGAAGCCGCTCAATTCAGGAGCGTGGCGGGTGCCGCAACGTAGAGGCAATGAAGGAGCCTGCGGCGCAGCACGACCTCTCTGCGTCTCTGCATCTCTGCGTGCATCCCACCTTTCCTTTTTCTTCTCCGCGTCTCCGCGCCTCCGCGTAAAACCGTTCATGCGTCGGCCTCCTGACGGCTGGCGCCGAGTTCTGGCGCGGTGGAGCGAATTCGGACCGGCGTGGCGCTTATGCGGTAGGCGGCGGTGGGATAGGAGACCTCTCCAAATGTCGGATGCACCGCCTGCTGGAAGAAGCCGCGATGGACGAACTGTTCGTGGCGCGGAAGATCGTCGGCCGTATGGACCGGCACCATGGCGACACCTGCCTTCTGAGCGGCCTCGGTGATCGGGTGCTTGTCCTGCCGGGCGATCCACGCCGAGAAGTGTTCGCGGAACATCGCGACGTTGGGCGGGGTGCAGTCGAACTCCAGCCAGTCCTCGCGCAGTTCGTCCGCCCAGGCCGGATCGCCCATCAGCGCGCAGAGGCCTTGCCAATGCGCTTTCGTCGTCATCAGCAGGAAGACATGCCCGTCGCGGCAGGCGAAGGCGGTGCCGGGGCCGCCCATGTCGTAGGCGGTGCGTGCATCGCTGGGCTCCGCCTCGCCTGCGAGCATCCGGCCGAGCACGCAGTCGATGCGGTTCAATTGCACTTCCACTTCGGAAATATCGACAAATTGCCCCTGACCGGTGCGGCGCAGGCGCAGCAGCGAGGTCATGGTGGCCAGCGCGGCGTCGATTCCGGCTTCGTAGTCGGAGAGGAACCGGCCCGCGCCTTTCAGCGGCGGCTTGTCGGCAGGCGTTTCGCTGGGGCTGTGATAGGCCCAGCCGCCCGCCGCGATGACGTTGATCGGGCGGGCGGATTGCCAGCCTTCCGGTGCGTCCTGCCCGAACGGCGTGACCAGCGTGTGGACCAGCTTCGGATAGGCAGCGGCGACCATTCCCGGAGTGAGGCCCATGGCCCGGCACCAGCCGGCGTCGTGATCGTCGATCAGCGCGTGCGCGCGGGCGAGCAGGCGGTCGAGCACCACGCGGTCGGCGGCGTCGGCAGGGTTGAGCACGACCGACTTCTTGTTGGTATTGAGGTAGGCGAACAGCGTCGATTCCCCCGCCGCGAAAGGCCCCATCGCGCGCGTCGGAGCGCCGCCGGGGCGTTCCACCTTGATCACCTCGGCGCCGAGATCGGCCAGCAGCTTGCCGGTATATTCGCCGCTGACCCGCTCGGCGGTTTCGATCACGGTCAGCCCGTCGAGGGCACCTCTACTCGTCATAACGACTGCCCATCGTCGATGGTGAAGGTTGCCCCGGTCACTTGTGCGGAGGCGTCGGACAGCAGGTAGAGCAGCATGGGCGTCAGCGCCTCCGCATCGAGCAGGCGCCGGCGGTGGAGACCGGCGATGTCGGCCTGTCCGCGCTCGCTGGCGAACCAGTCCCTGTTGATCTCGGTGGCGATCCAGCCGGGCTGGATGGTGTTGACGTTGATGCCCTGGCGCACCCAGTCGCGCGCGAGTTGGCGGCTGAGATGGGCGAGGCCCGCCTTGGTCGCGGCGTACATGGCATCGCCGGTGCCGTTCTGCTGCGCGGTGATCGATCCGATCAGGACCACGCGGCCCCGTCCGTGCCCGCGGCTTCCCCCGACGATCAGCCGCCGCGCGCCTTCGCGGGCGACCAGCATCGCGCCGAGCAGGTTGGTGTCGAGTACATGGCGCAGGCCTTCTTCGGGCACATCGGTAGAGCGACCCCCGGTGCCGATGCCTGCGTTGCAGATCACACCGTCGATCGTTCCGAAGCGCGCCTCCGCTGCGTCGAAAGCGGCGCTGACAGATGCCTCGCTGGTGACGTCGAGTTCTACGGCCAGTGCTTCTCCCAGTTCGGCGGCGAGCGCCTTGCAGCGCTCAATTCGCCGAGCCC
>NZ_DAMDBA010000045.1:28051-33155 GCF_032093395.1 Novosphingobium sp. | reverse complement strand
GCAATGGCGCGCGCGAAACCGGCGCCGATCCCGGAGGAGGCGCCGGCCACGAAAACGGTGCGGCCCGGAAGCGAGAACGTCATCAGCGCTGCAACGCCCGGAAGTCGGGATGATAGGGCGGCATCGCCATGTATTTGTCGATGGTCTGTTCGAAGTGGCGCACGCGCACTTCCTGATAGTCGCCGAGAGTGATCCCGGGCTTGGCGCTGGCCTCCAGACCCTCCTGCTGGGCGTAGAGATTGTCGGTATCCTGATCGAGGATATGGCCGAAACCGGGGTCCATGCCCTGGGCCTCTGCAAAGGACTGGTGATCAGCCAGGATCTCCACCTCGGCCGTCTCCACCTCGCGGCCGTCCTTGGGCTTGGGGCGCATGAACATCACTTCGTAGATCGTGCGGCGGTGGTCGCGCGCGTCGGGGCGGAAGCGGTAGATCATCGGCAGCGAGATGCCGGGGAACAGGAACAGGTTCGGGAAGAACGTATAGCTGTAGGTATCGAGTAGTTCGGTGTCGGAGATATGGCTGAGATCGGTGTTGGTCGCCGTCTCGAACATGTCGCGGAACATGTCCGCCATCACCTGCCGCGCGCGTTCGCCCGCCTTCAGTTCGGGCTTGCTGCCGCCCAGCGAGGAACTGTCGCCCAGCGTGAAGTTGGAGATGATGTCCGCCTCGCTGTACTTGTCGCGCAGCTTGGGGCTGACCACACCCAGCGTCGAGATGAAGCGGTCCACGTGATCGCCATAGACGTCGTACTGCGAGTTCACGTCGCCATTGGCGGGCGCGACTTGCGGGTGGGTGTCGCCGACGTGGTAGGCCTCCATGAAGGCTTCCATCGTCAGTTTCCAGTTGGCCGGATAGCTCTTCTGGACGTGGAGGTAGATGGTGCGATCTTCCAGCTTCCACGCCTTGAGATGGGCGAGGGCCTCGGCGCCGAGATAGTCTTCAAGGCCGGGCGCGGCGGGGTCCATGTTGACCCAGACGAAGCCGCCCGACCGCTCCACCCGAGCTTCGGGCAGGCACATCTTCTGCGTGGCAGTATGGGCGAAGTCCCACTTTTCGGGGATTTCCTTCAGCGATCCGTCGAGGTTCCAGGTCCAGCCGTGGAACGGGCACTTCAGGTTCGCCGCGAAGCCCGCCGTGCCGGAGGGCTTCAGCTTCGTGCCGCGATGGAGGCAGGCGTTGAAGTAGGCGCGGATCTCATCGTCATCACAGCGCGTGACGACGAACGAGTACGTTCCGATGTCGTAGACGTAATAATCGCCCACTTCGGGGATGTGATCCTCTCGGCAGGCCATCTGCCAGGTCCGCGTCCACATCCGCTCGAACTCCGCTTTGGCGAAGGCGGGATCGGTGTAGCGTTCTTTGGAAACGTCTTCGCTGCCGAGGTAGTGGTAGCTTTCGCTGGCGGCCCAGGCGGGGGCGGCATTGCGGTCGGCGGCGATGATGTCCTGCGTGGATTCGGCGGGGCAGCGGGCCTCGCCGGGTTGCAGCGTTCCGGTGGCGACGTTCATTCCGAGGCTCCTTATTCCGCCGCTTCGAGCGTCGGCGTGCTCGCTTGTCTTGCGAGGGCAGGTCTGATTTTCTGGACCACGCCGTCCTTCATCACGAAGGCGACCTTTTCCGGCCCGGTGAGGATGGAAATGTCCGCAAGCGGATCGCCGTCGACCAGGATCAGGTCGGCCAGCTTGCCCGGCGCCAGCGTGCCGAGTTCGCCGCCGTATCCCATGGCGAGGCCGCCGTTGCGGGTGGCGCAGGCCAGCGCTTCGGCCGGGGTGTAGCCGTAGAAATCGACGAAGGACTTGAGGTCGCGCCCCTGCGTGCCCTGCGGGCTCCAGCCGAAGCCGTAATCGCCGCCGATCAGATGGCGGATGCCGCGCTTGCGCAGTTCGGTATGCGTCACGAACGAGTTTTCCAGCAGGTCCGGAATGTTCATGTAGCCGCCGACTTCGGGCGAGAGCCCGTGCGCCGAAGCCTCGCCCGCCATGATCTGCGCGAAGAGGCCGACGGTGGGCACCACGAAGATGCGGTCCCGCGCCTCCTCCATCATGTCCAGCAGTTCCTCGTCCACGTATTCGCAGTGGAACAGGCCGTCCACGCCCGCGCGGACGCAGTGCTTGGAGCCTTCGATGGAGCGGGTGTGGGCGTTGATCTTGCGGCCATAGGCGTGGGCCGTTTCGACGGCGACGCGCACTTCCTCGAACGTCATCGGCGTCGTGTTGCCGGGGGTGCCGGGGTAGAACGGGTCGCCCGAGACATCGAGCTTCACGTTGTCGATTCCCTCGCGGCAGTGGAGGCGCACGGTCTTGCGCATCTCTTCCACGCCGTCGACGATGGCGGAGGGGCTTTGCCTCGGGTTGTGCAGCTTGCTCTCGTCCCCCATTGCGCCGGTGACGGAGATTTCGAGGCCGCCGGCACGGATGCGCGGGCCGGGCAGGCGGCCGGCGTTGACCTCGTCGCGCACCGCGACGGCGAGTTTCAGTTTGGCTTCGGAGGCGCCGTAGGCCGAGGTGAAGCCCGCCTCGATCAGCGCCTTGGCCCCGCGCGCGGCGGTGAAGACCTGCGTTTCGGGACTGGGGGTGATCAGATCCTCGGTCGCGCAGACGTTCTCGAACGAAAGGTGCGCGTGGCCTTCGACCATGCCGGGCATCAGGAACATGCCGCTGGCGTCGATCGTGATGTCGTTAGGCTGCGCGACGGTCGTCGTGCCGACCGAGGCGATGCGGTTGCCCTCGACCACCAGATCGCCCTTTGTTGTGGCCTTGCCTGTCCCGTCGAATATCGTGGCGTTCTGGATCAGTGTCCGTCCCACGTTTTTTCTCCTCCTGGCCACGGGTATCCTCGCGGCTGTCGTTTGCAGGTTAGGAGCGGCGGCGGGCGCGGCAAATGACGGGCCGGGCAGAGGGCTTGTCCTGTACGGGAACGCCGCCCCGCTTCGTGCTGGCGGTTTTCCGGCAGGGGCAAGTCGCAGGGCATGGGGAGCGCTTTGCGCCGCATCCCGACTGCGGCATCACCAGCGAAAATCAAACGACGAGGACCGGGCCGGACTTATGGGCAACCTTCATGTGACCATGACCGACATCGACGGCGTGAAGCACGAATTTTCCGATGTGGACGCGGGCGTCAGCCTGATGGAACTCGGCCGCGCGCGCGGGGTCACCGGGATCATGGGCGATTGTGGCGGCGGCTGCGCTTGCGCGACCTGTCACGTCTATGTCGCGCGGGACTGGTGGAACGAAGTGGGCGAGCCGGACGACGTCGAATTCGCCATGCTGGACATGGTGGCGGACGTCATGAAGGACACCAGCCGCCTGGGCTGTCAGATCAAGATGAGCGAGGATCTGGACGGTCTGGAGGTGACCGTGGCGCCTGCGTTGGGGTAATGAGTATGCCCTTCGGGGCAAGCCTGGGTTCGAGGGCGGGCATGGCTGGCCGTCGCCACCCGGTCCATAGAAGATCGCAAAGACACGCATATGGGACAGGCAAATGGCTACATCAGCGCAAGTTGGGGCTACCGAAGACCGAGTCAGCGAGCGGCAGGCGCTTTCCGCAGAGGAACAGGCGCTGCTGGCAGGCGGCTCGCTGGCCGATACCGCGATCCAGGCGCAGCCGAACCAGTTCTACCGCGCGATGCGCCGCGGCGATCCGATCCACTATGACGAGCGTCTCGGTTCCTGGCTGGTGACGCGGCACGAGGATATTTCGAAGATCCAGTCCGACCCGGTCACGTTCTCGGTCAAGCACGGCTATTCGGAACAACAGGCGCGCGGGATGCGGGAGGAGTTTCAGGCCTACCTCGAAGCGCACGGCGGCGGCTATTTTCCGGACGCGATCATGTCCGATCCGCCCTATCACACGCGCATCCGCAAGCTGATGGAGCAGGCCTTCACCGCGCACCGCGTGAAGGAACTGGAGCCGCGCATCACCGAAGTCGTGCGTGATGTGATCGCGGGCGTTGTGGCGCGCGGGGATGGCCAGTGCGATGCCGTTAAGGACATTGCGATACCGCTGACCATCCGCGTGATCGTGGAGCAGCTCGGGCTCGACCAGGGCATGGAGGAGAAGATCTCGCGCTGGTCGGTCGCGGTCACCGCGCAGATCGGCGCGATGCAGAGCCGCGAGACGATGCTGGCCAATGCCGCGCAGATCGCTGAGTTGCAGCAATACCTGATCGGCAAGATGAAAGAGCGGGAGGCGAATCCGTCGGAAGACATGATCTCCGACCTCGTGAATGCGGAAGTCAGCAACGAGGACGGCAGCAAGGAGAAGCTGACCTTCGCCGAAGCCGTCTCGCTGGTGCGGGCCACGCTGATCGCGGGCAACGACACCACGGCGACCGCCATCGGCAACCTGTTCTACGTCCTCACCACGCGCCCCGGCATGGCCGAACTGCTGGAAAGCGTGGTGGACGACGACCGCCAGCTCAACCGCTTCATCGAGGAGCATCTGCGGGCCGAACCGCCCGTCCGCGCGCTCAGCCGCATGACGACGCGCGAGGTTACCGTGAACGGCACGACGATCCCGGCGCACGCGCACATGCTGCTGGTCTATGGATCGGGCAACGATGACGAGACGGTGTTCCCGGAACCGCGCAAGTTCGACATTACCCGCGTCAATCTGGGGCGCCACGTCGCTTTCGGCGGCGGCCCGCACCGTTGCATCGGGCTGGCGCTGGCGCGCATGGAAGTGAAGGTGGCCGCGCGCGAGATCGCCCGGCAGATGAAGAACCTGAAGCTGGCCATTCCCGAAAGCGCGATCCGCTACACGCCCACCGTCGCCACGCGCACCATCGAGTCGCTGCCGATCACTTTCGAGGCACGCTGATGGCTGGAGAACTTGCAGGCAAAGTCGCGGTCATCACCGGCGGGGCGAGCGGCATCGGCCGCGCTACTGCGGAACTGTTCGTGGCGGAGGGGGCGAAAGTCCTGATTGCCGATATCGCGGACGAGGCGGGGGCGGCGCTGGCGGAAAGGCTGGGCGCTTCGGCGGTCTACCAGCGCACCGACGTATCCGATCCGGCGGCGGTAGAGGCGATGATCGACCTCGCCGTGTCCCGCTTCGGCGGGGTCGATGTGCTGTTCAACAATGCTGGCATGTCCTGCGGCGCG
>NZ_DAMDBA010000045.1:9191-28041 GCF_032093395.1 Novosphingobium sp. | reverse complement strand
GCGTTTCCCAGTTTTCTGGACGATACGCTGGAGGATTTCGACCGGGTGATGCGCGTCAACGTGCTCGGCCCCATGCTGGGCACGCGCAATGCGGCGCGGATCATGGCGGAGTCGGGAAAAGGCGGCGTGATCCTCAACAACGCCTCGATTGCGGGAATGCTGGCGGGCCATGCGATGATGACCTATCGCGCATCAAAGGCGGCGCTGATCCAGTTCTCCAAGTCCTCCGCCATCGATCTGGCGCGGCACGGCATCCGGGTGAACTGCATCGTGCCCGGCCACGTGCGCACCGAATTGTCTTCGTTCGGTGAGCAGGGGGCCGATAGCGAGCTGGCCTCCCGGATAGAGGAGGGGGTCAATGCGGTGTACCTCTCCAACCAGCTGATCAAGCGTCGGGGCGAGCCGGAGGACGTGGCGCAAGTTGCCCTGTTCCTGGCCAGCGACCGTTCGCGCCACATGACCGGCGCGGTGATCCCCGTGGAAGGCGGCGTGACCGTGGGCGATCCGGTAAACCATCTGGAGCAGATTTTCGAAGCCCGGGCGGCAGCATTCGCAGCTATGGAGCAGCCTGCCTAGCGGCCTATCACAAGGAACGCGGCGATCTCGCGAGCGATTTGCGCCGGCACTTCCAGATTGAGCAGGTGGCCGACCTCTTGATGATCGATCCTGGTTACATGCTCGCTTGCGGCATCGATCAGGTCGGCCATAAGCCGGAAATCCTCGGTGTCGCGGCTGCCGGTGAGGAGCAGCGTCGGCACGGCGAGATCGGCCAGGCGGTCCACTTCCGGAAGTTCGGGGCGGTGATCATCCTCTATCCATTGACGGCCGTGAAAGGCTTCGATCCCGGCCCGAAGCTTGGCTGCCCCACAACTCTCGCGCGTACTTTCGAACAAGGGGTGGTTCCACCAGAGCTTGCGTGCGGCCGCGATGTCGCCAGTGCGCGCGGCACGTCCGATCGCCTTCCAGCGCTCGACCCAGTCCATGCTCCATGACCAGCCGACCATAAGCGGACTCACCAACACCAGCTTTCGCACGCGTTCCGGATGGTCGAGGGCGAAATTGAGCACGGTGCCGCCACCAAGCGAGAGGCCGCATAAGTCCGCCTGCGCGATTTCCAGCCCGTCGAGCAAGGCCAGCAGATCCTCGGCATGGGAATAGGGCTGGCCGGGGGTATGCGAAGAGTTTCCGAAGCCGCGCTGGTCGTAGGCGATCAGCGTAAGGTCGGCGGGCAGCGCGGCTTCGACCGGCTCCCAATCATGTCGGGAGCCGCCAAAGCCGTGGACCAGCACGAGGGGCGTTCCCGAGCCTTTCCGCTGTGAACCGGTCAAGCTTGCGCCGACCGTCTCGATGATGAAGTCCTGCGTCATACCGGGCAGGCTAGCGCGCCCCTCGGCGTGACGCACTGACAAATCAGGCCGAGCCCATGTAGCGCCCGCCATTGGTGCTGATCGTCTGCCCCGTCATGTAGCTGGCTTCCTCGGAGGCGAGGAATGCGGCGGCGGCGGCGATGTCCGCCACCTGGCCCAGCCGCTTGACCGGCAGCGTCTTGCCATAGGCTTCGGCGTCGATCGGCGCCTGGCGCAGCATCGGCGTGTCTATCGAGCCCGGCGGGATCATGTTCGCGGTTATGCCGGTGCCGCCCAGTTCCATCGCCAGCGCCTTGGTCATGCCAAGCAGCCCGCCCTTCGACGATACATAATGGCTCTGTGCGAAGGATCCCGATTGCGTGGACGAAGAGGTGATGTTGATGATCCGGCCCCACTGCGCGGCCAGCATGTCGGGCACGATCTCCTTGGTGACCAGCCAGGGGCCCTTGAGATTGATGCGGATCACCTTGTCGAACTCGTCATCCTCGATGTCGAGGAAGGGCGTGAAGGGAGCGATTCCCGCGTTGTTCACAAGGATCCCGATCGGACCGAACGTGTCGCGCGTCTTGTCGGCAGCAGCCTTGATCGCGGCCTTGTCGGAACAATCGACAGTGACGGCGATGGCCCTGCCGCCTTCGGCTTCGATCAGGCGCACGGTTTCGGCCGCGCCTTCGGGGTTGAGATCCCATACGGCTATCGCGGCCTTGTCCTCCGCAAGCCGGATGGCGATGCCGCGCCCGATGCCCGAGCCGCCACCGGTGACGACGGCGACTTTGCCTTCAAGCGAACGTGTCATACATTTTCCTCTCGCCAATGGCTGTTGTGCTGAACGGGTGAACAGCACGCGCTGCGAGAGTCAAGAAGCGAGGCTACATCCGCTCGGCAAAACCGCCGTAGCGGCCTTTGTGGAACAGCATGGGATCGTCCTCGCGAACGACTTCCATTTGCAGCACCTCGCCCAGCACGAACCAGTGGTCGCCTGCTTCCGTCGCAGAGTAGAGGCGGCATTCGATGGCGGCGATGGAATCCTTGATGATCGGCAGGTTGTGGCCGGAGACGATGTAGTCGACTCCCACGAACTTCTGGTCGCCCCTGGCCGTGACGGCGCGGCAGACCTCCGTCTGGTCGCTTGCCATGACGTTCACGCAGAAGTGCCCGGCCTTCTCGATCAGCGGCCAGGAGGTGCTCTTGCGATCGGGGAAGAAGCCAACTAGCGGCGGATCGAGCGAGACGGAGGTGAACGAGCCGACCACCATGCCCGCAGGCCGGTCGTCGTCGTCGAGGGCGGTGATCACGCAGACGCCTGTCGGGTAGCTGCCCAGCACCTTGCGGAATTCTGCCGGATCGATGGTCGTAGTGGTCACTGGGTGGTTCATCCTGTCGGTAGTCATCAGGGTTTCAGTATTCCCTCCATGCGCGCGACCGTTTCGTCAAGCCACTGGCGGAAAGCTACGACACGCGGCAATTTGCGTATGTCCTGGTGGGTGACGAACCAGAAGCTGCGCCGGATGCGCCGTTCGGGCAGCACGGGAACCAGTCGGGGGTCGGTTTCGGCCATGAAGCAGGGCAGCACGCCCAACCCGCCGCCGCTGGCGACCAGGCCGTGCTGCGCGGTGATGCTGGGAGACCGGATCGCGGCTTTCAGACCGGGCTGGATTTCGTCCAGATACCGCAGTTCCGGCGAGTAGATCTGGTCGGGTATGTAGCCGACGAGGGCGTGACCATCGAGCAGGTCGGCTGGGCGCGTGGGCGTGCCGTGCCGCTCCAGATAGTCCTGCGTGCCGTAAAGCCGCAGCATGTAGTCGGAGAGCTTGTGGGCCACCAGCGGGCCGGTGCGCGGCCGCGAGAGCATCACGGCGACATCCGCCTCGCGCCGGGTGGGGCTGAGGAAGCCGCTGCTGGCGATGAGATCGATGGCGAGGCGAGGGTGCGCGGTCTGGAACAGAGGCAGGTGATGCGCGAGGAACCAGCACCCGAACCCCTCCGAAGTGCTGATCCGCAAGGTACCGTAGAGCCCGTCGTTTCCTTCGGTTTGCTCGGTGATCCGCCCGGCCGCGCTTGCCATGGCTTCCACGGAGGAGAGCAGGGCCTCGCCCGCCTCGGTAAGCTCCTGCCCGCTGCGCGTCTGCTCGAAGAGGGCGGTGCCCAGCGAGGCCTCCAGGCGGCGCAGGTGACGGCCCACGGTCGTGGGATCCACGCCCAGCGCGCGTGCAGCGCCCGCCAATTGCCCCGCCCGGGCGATGGCGAGGAAGGCCTGATAGTCGCTCCAGTCGATCGAGGGCATCGTCACGGCGGAAAGTGGTCCTGAAGGCTGCAGATGTGCAGTTATCGATGGCGTATTTTCAGCTTGCCTGCAAATCGGACCGGGACCACCTACCGTGGAAAGAGCACCTGGAGTGCTTGCCGAATATATTGCGAAAGGATGAGGAATGCGCCTGATTGACCACTTCGTTGTCGGTGGAAGCGGCGGTTCGGCCGCGCGTCTCGGCGATGTTTTCAACCCCAGCACCGGCGCGGTGCAGGCGCAGGTTCCGCTGGGCGACGCGGCGCTGCTCGACCGCGCGGTGGCGACGGCGCAGGCGGCGCAGCCCAAGTGGGCGGCGATGAACCCGCAGCGCCGCGCCCGTGTGCTGTTCAAGTTCAAGGAACTGATCGAGCAGAACATGCAGAGCCTCGCCGAACTGCTGGCGAGCGAGCATGGCAAAGTGGTGGACGATGCCAAGGGCGACATCCAGCGCGGGCTTGAGGTCGTTGAGTTCTGCTGCGGCATCCCGCATATGCTCAAGGGTGAATATACCCAGGGCGCCGGACCGGGTATCGACGTCTATTCGTTGCGCGCGCCGCTTGGCGTGGGAGCGGGCATCACGCCGTTCAATTTCCCGGCGATGATCCCGATGTGGATGTTCGCGCCTGCCGTTGCGGTGGGGAATACTTTCATCCTCAAGCCTTCCGAGCGCGATCCTTCCGTGCCCAACCGCCTTGCCGAACTGTTCCTGGAAGCGGGCGCACCCGAAGGCGTGCTGCAGGTGGTCCATGGCGACAAGGTGATGGTGGACGCGATCCTCGACCATCCGGGCATTGCCGCCGTCAGCTTCGTGGGCTCGTCCGATATCGCGCACTACGTCTATTCGCGCGGCGTTGCCGCCGGCAAGCGGGTGCAGGCGATGGGCGGGGCGAAGAACCATGCCATCGTCATGCCCGATGCGGATATGGACCAGGCCGTCAACGACATCATGGGCGCGGCCTATGGCTCGGCGGGCGAGCGCTGCATGGCGCTGCCGGTCGCCGTGCCGGTGGGTGACGAGACTGCCGACATCCTGCGTGAAAAGCTGATCGCCGCGATCGACAAGCTGAAGGTCGGCGTGTCGAACGATCCCGAGGCGCAGTATGGACCGGTCGTCACCGCCGTGCACAAGCAGAAGATCGAGAACTGGATCCAGACCGGCGTCGACGAAGGCGCGGAGCTGGTCGTCGACGGTCGCGGCTTCGCGCTCCAGGGGTATGAGGAAGGCTTCTTCGTAGGCCCGTCGCTGTTCGATCATGTGACGCCGGAAATGAGCGCCTACAAGGAGGAAATCTTCGGCCCCGTCCTCCAGATCGTCCGCGCCAAGAGCTTCGAGGAAGCGGTGGAGCTTCCCACGAAGCACCAGTACGGCAACGGTGTCGCCATCTTCACGCGCAATGGACATGCCGCGCGCGAATTCGTGAACCGCGTGCAAGTGGGCATGGTGGGCGTCAACGTGCCGATCCCGGTGCCGGTCGCCTATCACAGCTTCGGCGGCTGGAAGCGTTCGGCCTTCGGCGATCACAACCAGTACGGCATGGAAGGCGTGCGCTTCTGGACCAAGGTGAAGACCGTCACCCAGCGCTGGCCTGATGGCGGTGCGGGAGACAGCGCCTTCATCATTCCGACGATGGGCTGACGGGGCGGAACGGGGGCGCTGGAACAGCGGGGCAGGCCAGCACGGCAGACCAGCAGGGCCCATCGCGGTATCGCTCGGAACAGGTTATGCAAGGCGGGTGTTCTCTCGGGAACGCCCGCTGAAAGGAAAGGACGCCTGATGATGAAGATCGGCAGTGCATTCACCCCCGCCCTGGTCATGTCGATGCTCGCGCTGGGTCTGGCCGGCTGTTCGAAAAAGCCGGCCGAGCCTGTCGCCACGGAAACGGCGAGCGGCTTGCCGAACGTCTCATCGCCGGAAACGGCAACGATGCCCGCCAGCGAGCCGGCGGCTGTTCCGACGGCGATCCCAAGGGCCCTGCAAGGCAGGTGGGGTCTTGTCGATGCCGATTGCACCAGCACTATGGGCGATGCCAAGGGCTTGGTCACGATCGATGCCGATACGCTGAAGTTCTACGAATCGGTGGCAAAGCTCGGCACGATCAGGTCCGGCTCTCCCACCGCTCTCGACGGCGAATTCGCCTTTACCGGGGAAGGCCAGAGCTGGAAGCTTGACGTTTCGCTCTCCTCTCCTGACGACGGTAAGACATTGATCCGCAAGGATACCGGGCCGGATGCCATGCCCGGCACGCTGACATACACCAAATGCCCCTAAGGGCCTGACAGGGACCGAGATGAGCCAACAGTTTGAAACGGGGCAATTTGGCCTGACGGAGGACCAGCTTGCGATCCAGGAGACCGCGCGCAAGTTCACCGCCGATCGTATCACGCCCTTCGCGGCCGAGTGGGACGAGAAGCACCACTATCCGGTCGAGGTCTGGAAAGCCGCCGGAGAGCTGGGCTTCGGCGCGATCTACGTTTCGGAGGAAAGCGGCGGTATCGGCCTCGGCCGCCTCGATGCGGCGCTGATCATGGAGGCCATGTCCTACGGCTGCCCGGCAACCAGCGCCTATATCTCGATCCACAACATGGTCGCGTGGATGATCGACAGGTTCGGTGATCGGCAGCTCAAGGACCGCTATCTTCCCGATCTGGTGGCGATGGAGAAGATCGGCTCCTACTGCCTCACCGAACCGGGTTCCGGCTCGGACGCGGCGGCGCTCAAGACTACCGCTCGGCTTGATGGCGATCACTACGTTCTCAATGGCACCAAGCAGTTCATCTCGGGCGGGGGGTACAACGACGTCTATGTCGTTATGGCCCGCACCGGCGAGCACAAGTCGCGCGGGATTTCCTGCTTCGTGGTCGACAAGGACACGCCCGGCGTCAGCTTCGGCGCGCCGGAGAAGAAGCTCGGCTGGAATGCCTCGCCCACCGCGCAGGTGATCTTCGAGGACGCCCGGATCCCGGTGGAGAACCGCGTCGGTGCCGAAGGCGACGGTTTCAAGTTCGCCATGGCCGGTCTTGACGGTGGACGTCTCAACATCGGGGCCTGCTCGCTTGGCGGCGCGCAGCGCTGCCTCGACGAGGCGGTGCAGTATGTGAAGGATCGCAAGCAGTTCGATCAGCCGATCGCCGAATTCCAGAACACCCAGTTCCGTCTTGCCGACATGGCTGCCGAACTGGAGGCCGCTCGCGCGCTGCTCTATCTCGCCGCCGCCAAGGTCACGGCCGGCGCGCCGGACAAGACGCGGTTTGCCGCGATGGCCAAGATGATGGCCAGTGACACCGGATCCTCGGTGGTCGATCGGGCGCTGCAATTGTTCGGCGGATACGGCTATCTTCGCGACTATCCCATCGAGCGGTTCTGGCGCGACCTTCGCGTCCATCGTATCCTCGAAGGCACCAACGAGGTCATGCGCATGATCATCGGCCGCGACCTCCTCAAGTAAGGGGCAGAGCGAATGACCACCGATACCTTGCCCATCGACGCCCAGGCTGCGGAAATCCTCGATCGCCGTGAAGGCGTGGCGGGGGTGATCTCGCTCAATCGCCCCAAGGCGATCCACGCGCTGACGCTCGGCATGTGCGAATCGATGAGCGCATTGCTGTCCGAGTGGAGCGGTGAAGACGGCGTGAGGGCCGTGATGATCGAGCATAGCGAAGGGCGCGGGTTCTGCTCGGGCGGGGACATCAACCTGCTGCGCCGTTCCGCACTGGAGGACCACGGGGAGGAAGGGCGAAAGTTCTTCCTCGCCGAGTACCGGCTCAACCATCAGCTTTTCACTTACGGCAAGCCCGTGGTCGCCTTCATGGACGGTATCACGATGGGGGGCGGCGTCGGCATCTCGCAGCCGGCACAGTATCGCGTGGCGACCGAACACACGCGCTTCGCCATGCCTGAAACCGGCATCGGCCTGTTTCCCGATGTCGGCGGCGGCTGGTACCTTTCGCGCCTGGACGGCAGGCTGGGCCATTACCTTGCGCTCACCGGGGCACGGCTCGATGGCGCCGAGTGCCTATGGGCAGGGCTGGCCACGCATTACCTGCCGAGTGACGCGCTGCCCGAAGCCAAGCGCCGCATCGCCGCCGGGCACGAGATCGGCGGCGTGCTGGGGGCGCTTTCTGTCAAGTCGCCCGAACCGAAGATTGCCGCTCACGCGGGGCAGATCCGCAAGCATTTCGCTTTCGATACGCTGGAACAGATACTGGCTTCGCTGGAAAGCGACGACAGTGAATGGGCGGCCCGCGAACTGGCCACCTTGCGCACCAAGAGTCCTCAGGCCTGCAAGGTGGCGCTGCGCCAACTCGAGACCTCGCTAACTCTGGACACGTTCGCGCAGAACATGGCGATGGAATACCGAATCGGCAGTCGCGTGCTGGTCCTGCCGGACTTCGCCGAAGGCGTTCGAGCCGTGATCGTCGACAAGGACCATGCGCCGCGATGGAACCCGCCATCTCCTGACCAAGTGACATCGGCCATGCTGGACGCCATTTTCGAACCCCTTGGGCCAGAGCGGGAATGGAGGCCTTCTTGACCTTCGCAGATCCGATCGAGTTCTATCACCTTGTCAAGAAATCCTGGGCCCCGGATACCATTCCCGACAGCTTCGATCCTGCCAACCCATGCCGCAATCAATGCGCGGTAACGGCACTGGCGGTGCAGCACTATTTCGGCGGGGACATCGTCAAGACGGTGACGAAGGGCGGCACGCACTTCTACAACCGGATCGAGGGTCGCTTCTGGGATCTCGCCACTGACCAGTTCGACGAGCCGATTCCCTACGACAACACGCCGACCTCTGCCGAGGAAGCTCACGAACATGCCAGTCCGGCGCATCTCGCCGCGCTGATCGCCAACATCGAAGGCAATTGGCAAGCCGAGACCTGCCAAGCCAATATCCAAAGGAACCCGCGATGAGCTATGAGACAATCCTGGTCGAGAAGAAGGGCAAAGTCACGCTCATCACGCTCAATCGGCCGCAGGCACTCAATGCGCTGAACTCGAAGGTTCTCGAAGACCTGATCCAGGCCTTCGCCGCTTTCGAAGCCGACGCATCGCAAGGTTGCGCCGTGATCACCGGCTCGGGCGAAAAGGCTTTTGCGGCAGGCGCCGACATCAAGGAAATGGTCGATAAGGCAGGCGCCGAGTTCTACGCGCAGGATTTCTTCGCGGGCTGGACCAGCCAGATCGTCAAGACCACGCGCAAGCCCTGGATCGCCGCCGTGAACGGTTTCGCGCTCGGCGGCGGCTGCGAACTGGCGATGATGGCGGACTTCATCATCGCGTCCGAGAACGCCAGGTTCGGCCAGCCCGAGATCAAGCTGGGTGTCGCTCCCGGCATGGGCGGGTCGCAGCGCCTTGCCCGCGCGGTGGGCAAGGCCAAGGCCATGGACATGTGCCTGACCGGCCGGATGATGGACGCGGCCGAAGCCGAGCGTTCGGGCCTTGTCAGCCGCATAGTGCCACTGGACCAGCTTCTCGACGAAGCCCTCAAGGCGGCCGAGGCTATCGCGGGAATGCCGCCGCTTGCCGCAATGATGAACAAGGAAATGGTCAATCTGGCCTTCGAAACCACTCTGGATACGGGCCTCATCATGGAGCGCCGCATGTTCCAGGTGCTGACGGCGACCGAGGACAAGGCCGAAGGCATGGCGGCCTTCGTCGAGAAGCGGCCGGGGGTCTGGAAGGGCAAGTGAGAGTGCCCGTGATCCCGCTTCGCGCGGGGATCACGGGTCACGTCTGCATGGGAGAGTGGAGAACGTCATGAAAATCGCTTTCATCGGCCTCGGCAACATGGGCGGCGGAATGGCTGCCAATCTCGTCAAGGCAGGGCATCAGGTCCGCGCCTACGACCTTTCCGCCGAAGCCGTCGCCAAGGCTGCCGAGCAGGGGTGCACGACGTTCGGCACGGTGTCCGAAGCGGTCCAGGGTGTGGATGCGGTCGTCACCATGCTGCCGAACGGCGCGATCGTTCGTTCGGTCTATTCGGGTGAGGTCTTCGGCCATGCCCCGGCGGGCGCGCTGTTCCTTGATTGCTCCACCATCGACCTGGAGACTGCGCGCCAGGTGGTCGCCCTTGCACAGGACGCAGGCTACGAAATGGCCGACGCGCCCGTTTCAGGCGGGATCGCGGCGGCGAATGGTGGAACCCTAACGTTCATGGTCGGAGGAAGTGAAGCGGTCTTCCAGCGTGCGCAGCCGGTGCTCGAACCTATGGCCAAGGCGGTTATCCACGCCGGCGAGACGGGGGCAGGGCAGGTTGCCAAGATGTGCAACAATATGCTGCTGGCAGTCCACATGATCGGCACTTGCGAGGCACTGGCCCTGGCGCAGAAGGCCGGGCTTGACCCGCAGACCTTCTATGAGATCAGCTCCAAGGCCACCGGCTACTGCTGGTCCCTCAACGATTATACGCCGATGCCCGGCGTCGGTGCGGCCAGCCCGGCAGATAACGGCTATGCCGGCGGGTTCGCCTCGGCGCTGATGCTGAAGGATTTGCGACTGGCCATGGCCGGCGCGGAAACTTCCGGCGCAACAGTGCCGATGGGCGAACATGCGATGAAAATCTATGAGGCTTTCGTGGAGGCGGGCAACGGCGGAAAGGACTTCGGGGCGATCTTCACGACGCTTTGAAGCCGAAAGCGATTGGAGCAGGGCGGGGCGCTAGGCTTCCCGCTGTTTCTGTCTTGCCAGCACGAACCGCGGAACCTTCATCCCCTTGGTCCGACTGGTCAGATGGTACTGCCTGCACAGCGCGCAGCGATAGGGACGCAAGGAAACCGTAGCTTTCGCCGCTGCTTCCAACGCCTCCGTCTCGTCGGCATAGCGCCGTTTGCGCTGGCAGATCCCGAAGCTGGTCCGCACGTTCAGCCCAGCAATCGTGCACCCAGCAGCAGCAGGAGCTTCACGTCCATCGCATAGCCTGCCTTGCGCCATTCGGTGATCGCCTGCTCGATCTCGGTCAGCGGTACGCGGTGAACCACGATATCCTCGCTGTCCACACCGCCGCCTTCGCCCACTTTCTCCAGATCGTGCGCACGGAACAGTGTGAAGCTCTCACTGACCATGCCGGGCGAAGAGTGGAACTCGCCCATGTTCTCGATGCGGCCGGCACGATAGCCGGTCTCCTCTTCCAGTTCCCGCGCGGCAGCAACGCTGGCATCCTCATCGGCGAAGTCGTCATGGTCGCCGACGAGCCCGGCAGGCAGCTCGATGCAGCGCTTGCCAAGCGGGACGCGATACTGGTCCACGAGGATGACGTGGTTTTCGGGATCGACCGCCAGTATCACGGCGGCGCGAATACCGCGCGCGCGGCCGACATATTCCCATCGTCCCCGCTTGCGCGCGGTGATGAATCGGCCTTGCCACATGACTTCCTCGGGCGCCTCGGCGTCGGGAGGGAGTATAATATCGGCGCTCATAGTTCGATCAGCCTGTCGGGAAGTTCGTTCACATCGTTTTCGGCGCGAGGAAAATGCTCGGAAAGGATCGCGCCGACCTTGCCCACCGCGACGATCATGCCGTCACAGACTCGCCCCTGGCCGACGTGGGCCAGCATGGCTGACATGGCCTGGCCCCAGACGTCCGGGTCGACCTTTTCGGCAATGGCGCGATCGGCCACGATCTCGGCGCGATGCTCTCGCATCGAAAGATAGATGAGCACGCCTGTTCGGCCGGTGGTGCGCTGCTCGGCGCCGACGCGGAAAGCGCGAACGGCGTGGGCATGGACCCGCATCGTCTTGATCCGGGGCGGGATCAGCCAGAACTTGAGGGGCAGCCAGAGCTGCAAGAGCAACATCGCGCCGAATTTCACGGCCGCCACCCCGGCCGCCAGGCCGATGATCATGCTTGGAGTCCATTCATGGCCCCAATCCGCCAGCAGGCTGTCGTAGAGGTCCATGTAGAAGTCGGGCGCTATCACCAGCGCGGCCAGGGCGAGGAAAGCCACGATGGCCGACCACGCCAGTGCCACGTCGGTGTATCCGTCCGATCGATCGGCCAGCACCGTGACGATTTCACCGGCGCTGTGCATCTCGGCTTCGCCGACCGCCGCGCTGATGCGCGCGTGGTCCTCGGCCGAGAGATAAATGGGTGATGGCATCGTCCGTCCCCTACCAGCTACCGCTCGCACCGCCGCCGCCGAAACTGCCGCCGCCGCCGGAAAAACCCCCGCCGCCACCGAAGCCTCCGCCGCCCCAGTGGTCGTCATCGTCGCCGCCGAAGCTACCCGGCATCCAGATGATGGGGCCGCCAAAGCCGCCCCGGCGACGTCCGCCGCCGCGCGCCTCGTTTATCATCGGCATGACGACAAAGAAGATGATGATGAGGATGAAGACGATCGTTCCGATCGGGAACCCGCCGCCACCCTGTTTGCGCGATGCGTCGGCATCGGCCGCCACCTTGCGTGCCTGGTCGGGCGGCAGGGTAAGCTGCTTTACGAGTGCATCGACACCCGCCTCAATGCCACCCGGATAGTCGTTTTCCTTGAAGCGCGGCAGGATATCGTTGTTGACGATCAGGAACGACAGACCATCGGTCACGATCGGTTCAAGGCCGTAGCCAACCTCGATCCGAACCTTACGCTCGTTTGGCGCGACGATCAGCAGGGCGCCGCTGTTCTTGTCCTTTTCCCCGATCCCCCAGGCGCGGCCGAGCTGGTAGCCGTAGTCCGAGATCTCGTAGCCCTGCAGGCTTGGCAGAGTGACGACGACAAGCTGACGGCCGGAGTTCTTCTCCAGCGCATCCAGCTTCTGCGTGAGCTGGGCTTTGACATCGTCCGGGATGATCTTGGCGTCATCGACGACGCGCCCGGTCAGCTTGGGAAAGGCGGGTTCGGCCACTGCCTGCTGGGCCAGCAGCGTACCGAAAACCAGCAGGACGGCCGCGAGAACGGCCCGCAGATAGCTCACAGGATCAGATCTTGCCTTCGAGGCTAGGCGCCACGTCCGCGCCCGGCGTCGCTGCCTGATAGGGCACCAGCGGGTCCGCGCCGCGCAGCTTCGCGCCGATCATCGTCGGGAAAGTGCGGACTTCGGTGTTGAAGTCCTGCACCGCGGCATTGTAATCTCGTACGGCAATGCGGATGCGGTTTTCCTGACCTTCGATCTGGGTCTGGAGCATCTGGTAGTTCACGATCGACTTGAGATCGGGGTATTGCTCAACGCTGACGAGAAGGCGCGACAGGCTTTGGCCGAACTGCGATTGCGCGGCCTGGAACTGCTGCATCTTGGCGGGATCGTTGAGATCTTCCGCATTGATCTGCACGCTGGTTGCCTTGGCCCGTGCCTCCACCACGCCGGTGAGGATTTCCTTCTCTTGCGTCGCTGCGCCCTTGGCCACGGCGGCCAGGTTGGGCACCAGGTTCGCGCGTTCCTGGAAGGCGGCCTGAACGTCGGCCCACTTGGCCTTGGCGGCTTCCTGCTTGGTCGGAACCGAGTTGAAGCCGCAGGCCGCGAGCGACAATGCCGCCGCGAGGGCGAGCACGGCGCGGCTCTTGCGGGCCAGGTTCGAAAGGCTCATGCGTGATCCTCCTGATCGGCGCAGCGGTGGCCGCGCCTGTTGAGCGAATAGATAGCAGTCGCCCGTTCCGGTTCAAGGACAGTCGCATCGTGAAACTTCTTGGCGCAACCGATTGTTAGCTACAACTTGATGTGGCAGGCAATCCGTGTCGGTCATGCACCGCACAGGATCGAGGGAAACGATTCATGCTTCAGGAATTCAAGACTTTCATCGCACGCGGCAACGTGCTCGACCTTGCCGTTGGTGTGATCATCGGCGCCGCCTTCGGCAAGATCGTGGCGTCGTTGACCGACGATGTCATCATGCCTTTCATCGGCCTTGTCACCGGCGGTATCGACTTCAGCAACAAGTTCGTCGTGCTGGGTTCGATTCCGGCGGGCTATACCGGGCCAATGACCTATGCCGGGCTCAAGACGGCAGGCGTCGCCATGTTTGGCTATGGCGCTTTTCTCACCGCGATCATCAACTTCCTCATTCTCGCCTTCGTGATCTTCCTGATCGTGCGCCAGGCCAACCGCCTGCTGCCCAAGAAGGACGAGCCCGCCAAGCCGACGGGGCCCACCGAAGTTGAGCTGCTCGCGGAAATCCGGGACACGCTCAAGCAGCGCTGAATTTCCACAACGATATGTCCTAGGGAAGGGGCGGGCGACATCCCGCCCCTTTTCATTTCCGCGCGCGACCCTATATAGGGTCCTGCCGGTTTCGACCGGCTATGATGATAAACTGCGCCGTACAATAGGCACAGCGGACCCGGGGGCGGTACCCGGCGGCTCCACCATCACCCGTCCAACCTTCAGGTTGGCAACCCTGTTGTCGCAGGGGTGATGACGGGGCCGAACTAGGATCGACGTGTGTTGAAAAGCGGTGTTTTCATTCGGGCTGAGTAACCCGTTCAAGGCTCAAAACTCACAAGTGCCAACGACAACGAAGCACTCGCTCTCGCCGCGTAATTCTAGGGCCTAACGGCCTGACGTTACAAAGCTAAAGCGCGGTTGGACCCACCGGGCAACAGAAGGGATTCCAGGGGTCCGGGGTGTACCTTGCAACAGAAACACCCCACCTTCCTTCATCCTTGCAGCGGTTTTCACGGGTTCTCCCCGTTCGGGGCCACGCGCCGCCTTCCCGCCGTGAGCAGCTATACCAGTTGCTCGGTTTCGGACGAGGTTTTTGCCTCCTGCGCCAGGGCTTGTTGCTGCGCCTGTTCGAACTTGAGGCAGTCCAGGATTTTCGCGCCCGCCATGAACACCGCGCCGGTGCAGGCAAGGAACAGCAGTTTTCCGCCCCAGCCAGGGAAACGCGTGAGGTAAGCGCTGCCACGTTCCACCGCTCCGAGCGCCAATGCGTAGATGATCATGAATGCTTCCCAGCGGGTCTTGATCACGAAAAGGCGGCTGATCCTGCGAAACATTTCCATCCTTCCACCGCGCTTGCCATTGCCTGTAGGCAACATTCGGACGATCCGCCTGTTCCCTTGACTGGCTTGTTTCCTCAGGCCGACAAGCGCACTTGGCGCTGCTTGTCCCTTCAAGCGTCCAGACAGTTTTCTCTGTAAGCCCTTCGGAGGCAAGGTATAAGCTGGTCCAACCTGGTGCCACTTTGGGACGAAGACGGATGAGGCGCCGCAGTATGGCGGGAGTGGGGTGATTTTCCGGTTTGCCTCGCTGGCCGGTATGAGGCATAGCGGGCGGGTTCCTCCCCAGGACAATCTTGAACAGATGTCACTGACGCAGCACGTGCCGCATGGCGCTTGCGCGCATGGATTGCGAGGGAACATGACGGACAGAGTTGAACGTTCCGGCCTGCGGGTCGATGCCGCCTTGGCGCGATTCGTCGAAGAGCAGGTGCTGCCGCCGATCGGTCGGGATGCAGCGGGCTTCTGGAGCGGATTTTCCTCTTTGCTGACGGAACTGGCGCCGCGCAATCGTGCCTTGCTTGAACGGCGCGATGCATTGCAGGCCCTCATCGATTCCTGGCATCTGCAACGGGCCGGAAAAGCCATCGACCAGCACGAGTACCAGCAGTTCCTGCGGGAGATCGGCTATCTCCTGCCGGAACCCGGCGAATTCACAATCACAACGCAGGGCGTCGATGCCGAGATCGCAACGATGGCCGGCCCGCAACTGGTCGTTCCGGCGCTCAACGCCCGTTTCCTGCTCAACGCCGCCAATGCGCGCTGGGGCAGCCTTTACGATGCCCTCTACGGCACAGACGCCCTTGATGCCGAGCCGGCCACCAGGAAAGGGTACGATCCCGCGCGCGGGGCGGCGGTGATCGCCGAGGGGCGTCGTTTCCTCGACAAGGCGCTGCCGCTGGCCACGGGCAGTTGGGCCGACCTCGAAAGTCTGGATGTCGATCTGCGCGATCCGGGGCAATACCTGGGTGAAACGCAGGGCGGAAAGCTTTACCGTTCCAACGGTTTGGCGATCGAAATCGTCATCGATCCTTCCAGCGACGTTGGGCGATCGGACCGGATCGGGATCGCCGATATCGTCCTGGAAGCGGCGTTGACGACGATCGTCGACTTGGAGGATTCAGTTGCCGCCGTCGATGCGCAGGACAAGTTGGCCGCCTATGCCAACTGGCTTGGCGTCATTCGTGGTGACCTGACCGATACGTTCCAGAAGGGCGGCCGCACGCAGACCCGGCAACTCGCGCCCGACAAGACGGTTTCAACGCCATCCGGTGACATCATTTCACTTTCTGGAAGAAGCCTGCTGTTCGTCCGCAACGTTGGCCATCTGATGACCAATCCGGCCATCTTGCAGGCCGATGGAGCGGAAATTCCCGAGGGGATCATGGATGCCGTCCTGACCAGCGCCATCTCGGCCCAGGATGTCGAAGGGCTTACCCGCTTTGGAAACAGCCGGGAGGGGGCGATCTATATCGTCAAGCCCAAGATGCATGGTCCGGAGGAGTGCGCCTTCACCAACGACCTGTTCGATGCAGTGGAAGATCTGCTAGGACTGCCGCGCCATACGATCAAGGTCGGCGTCATGGACGAGGAGCGGCGCACGTCGGCCAATCTGGCGGCCTGCATCCATGCGGTGAAGGACCGGATCGTCTTCATCAACACGGGCTTTCTCGATCGTACTGGAGACGAAATCCATACGTCGATGCGGGCGGGGCCGATCATCCGCAAGAATGCGATCAAGGGATCTTCCTGGATCGCTGCCTACGAGACGCGCAACGTCGCCATCGGCCTTCGTCACGGCCTATCGGGTGTCGCGCAGATCGGTAAGGGCATGTGGGCCGCGCCCGATCGGATGCGCGACATGCTGGAGCAGAAGATCGGGCATCCGCGCACCGGGGCCAACACTGCCTGGGTGCCTTCTCCTACCGCCGCCACGCTCCATGCCATGCACTACCACGAAGTCGACGTTTTCGGGCTGCGCGAAGAGATGAAGGGCGCCGACGTTCCGGGCCTCGACCTGCTCCTTCAAGTGCCGCTGGCGGACGGGACCAACTGGTCCGAGGAAGAGATTCGGGACGAACTCGACAACAATGCGCAGGGCCTGCTGGGCTACGTGGTTCGCTGGATCGATCAGGGCGTCGGATGTTCGAAGGTTCCGGATATCGAGGATGTCGGCCTGATGGAAGATCGCGCGACATTGCGCATTTCCAGCCAGCATATGGCCAACTGGCTGTTGCACGGCGTCTGTTCGGAAGATCAGGTCATGGATGCGTTGCGACGCATGGCGGCCAAGGTGGATGCGCAGAACGCGGGGGATCCGCTCTACGAACCGATGGCGGGCAACTGGGACACCTCGTTTGCGTTCCGTGCTGCCTGCGATCTGGTTTTCAAAGGTGTGGACCAACCGAACGGCTACACCGAGCCGCTGCTCCACGCGTGGCGCCGGCGGAAAAAGGAAGATCTGGCCCTGGCCGGAAATTTCGCCGAAGCCTGACTCTCGTATTAACTTTAATTTGATCTATCGCCCCCAAAGCACTATTCAAAGGATTGTTCGCTAGGGGGGCCCGGCGTTGAAGAGACAGAATGTTGACCGTGCCCTGGGGCACGATTTGCCCGGAACTCCGTCGAACGGAGATTCGGTTGGCGATGATACCGCAGAGTCGAACGAGCACGCGCGCGTGGTACGTCTGGATGCCCGGCGTGCCTCCCGCGATGCCGCAGGCG
Organism: Novosphingobium sp.; assembly: GCF_032093395.1. Classification (GTDB taxonomy): domain Bacteria; phylum Pseudomonadota; class Alphaproteobacteria; order Sphingomonadales; family Sphingomonadaceae; genus Novosphingobium. The sequence goes on along the minus strand of NZ_DAMDBA010000045.1, from coordinate 10,735 downwards.
CGGGGAAGTCCGATCAGGATCCGCTGCCGGTTGCCTTGGCCGTTGAGGCCATGCGCTTCCCACGCGATCGTGGGGTGGCGGCCATGCTCGCTTCCGATGGTCCGATCGCAGCGCGCGTGATCCAGCTTGCGCTGATGGCGCTTGGCGTGGCGGTGGCTTTCTGGGTCGCTTCGCAGCTCGCCAAGCCCGACCTTGGCGCCGGCGATCTGGACGATCGGCAGGCTTCCACCTCCCAATCACCCGAGCAGTAGGGCACCCAATCAGTAAAGCCGCTCTGGCAGCTCAGGCCCGGGTCAGTTCTCGCGCGATATCGACGAATTCCGCTACAGACAGCGTTTCAGCGCGGCGCTGAGGATCGATTTCCAGCCTTTCCAGCGCGGCCAGCGCGCCCGGAACGCCCTTGAGGCTCTGCCGCAGCATCTTGCGGCGTTGGCCGAAGGCAGCTTCCGTCACGCGCTCCAGCACCCGCATCGACACGCCTTCCGGTGCCTCGCCGGGCACGACATGGACGATGGCCGACATGACCTTGGGCGGCGGCGTGAAGGCGCTGCGATGAACTTTCATCGCCAGCTTCGATTTAGAGCGCCACTGCGCCAACACGGCGAGCCGGCCATAGGCCGAGGTGTCAGGCTCGGCGACGATGCGGCGCGCCACTTCCTCCTGGAACATCAGGGTCAGCGAAGACCATTGCGGCGGCCATGCCTCGCTCGAAAGCCAGCCGGTGAACAGCGCCGTCCCGACATTGTAGGGCAGATTGGCAACGATGGCGTAAGGACCGTCGAACAAGTCGGCGGGTGCGATCTTCATCGCATCGCCTTCGATGACCTTGAGCTTGCCGGGAAAGGCCGCTTCGAGTTCTGCAAGAGCGGGCAGGCAGCGGCGGTCCATCTCGATGGCGGTCACCGTGGCGCCTGCGCGCAGCAGGGCGCGGGTGAGGCCGCCGGGGCCGGGCCCGACTTCCAGCACCTGACGGCCTTCAAGCTCGCCTGGAATCGCGGCGATGCGATCCAGCAAATGCTCGTCGAACAGGAAGTTCTGGCCCAGCGCCTTCGAGGCCGAGAGGCCGTGACGGGCGATGATTTCGCGAAGAGGAGGCAAAGTGACGCTCATGCCGCATTCTCCTGCAAAAGCCTGCGGCCCGCGCATTGTCCCGCCATGCGAAGAGCCGCGATCGTCGCGCCCGCGCTGGCGAGGTTCTTGCCGGCTATGCCGAAAGCGGTGCCGTGATCGGGCGAGGTGCGCACGATCGGCAGGCCGAGCGTGACGTTGACGCCGGCATCGAAATCGAGCGTCTTGATGGGAACGAGCGCCTGGTCGTGATACATGCAGAGCGCCACGTCGAATTTGTGCCGCTCGTGGGCCGCGAAAAGGGCGTCGGCGGGGTGCGGGCCGGTCACGGCAAGACCCTCGGCGACGAGGGCGTCTATGGCGGGCACGATGACCTCTATCTCCTCGCGGCCCATGCGGCCGTCTTCTCCGGCATGCGGGTTGAGGCCGGTGATCGCGATACGGGCAGGCGACAGGCCGAAGTCGCGGGCGAGCGC
>NZ_DAMDBA010000045.1:0-9181 GCF_032093395.1 Novosphingobium sp. | reverse complement strand
GCGGGCGACGATCCTTGCCTTTCGCTCGATGAGATCGCGGGTGACGAGGCTCGGAACTTGCGAGAGCGCAACATGCACGGTCAATGGGACCGTGCGCAAGTTGGGTCCGGCCAGCATCATCACGGCATCACCGTGTGCGGCACCGCATTCGTCCGCGAGGAACTCGGTCTGGCCGGGTTGCTCGAAACCGATCTCCGCGAGCCTGGACTTGGCGATGGGGCCGGTGACGATCGCTGCGGCCTCGCCGGAACGCGCGAGCCGGGTGGCAAGCGTCAGCGAATGGAGTGCGAGGGCGGCGCCGCTCGGGTCGGGCCGGCCGAAAGCGACGGTTGCATCCTCGTCGCCCAGAACGGGCAGCGCTTGGGCGAAGAGGCTGAGAGCTTCTTCCGGAGCGCGGATCCTGACGACGGGAAGATCGATGCCGCGGCTGCGCGCGGCAGCCTTGAGCACTTCCGCGCCACCGACCGCGAAAAAGGGCGCAAGACCGGCATCATGCCGATCCGCCCAGGCCTGCGCGAAAAGTTCCGGACCGACGCCGGCCGGATCGCCCAAGGAAACTGCCAGGGGCGCAATGCCCGGTGACGAAACCGCGAGGGGCGGCGCGCCGTTGGTTTTGGCCGCCATATGCGCCGCCCCCTTTAACGTCAGTTGTATTCGATCACGGCGTCACGGCGAAGATCGCGCAGATACATCTGCGCGCGCTTGTTGACGCGGTCATCCTCGAGCTGGGCCATGACCTGCTCGAAGTTCGGGCCGGAATCGACTTGCGGGTCGTCGCGGCCGCAGAGCATCAGGATGCGGACGCCTTCGGTCAGCGAACCGAAGGGAGGCAGCGTCTCGCCCGGCGACAGGTTGAGGATCGAGGACTGGATCGGACCGGGGAGATCGCGGGCCTTCACCTGGTCGTTGGCGACGACCTGGGCGCCGATGGTGGCGGCAACCTTGTCGACATCGCCGCAGCCCTTGGCGGTCTTGATGGTCTTGGCGAAGTTTTCCGCCCGGGCATTGGCCTGGGTTTCGGAAACGCCCTTGGGAAACTCGATCGAAATCTGCTTGAGCGCGAGCACGGCATCGCGCGGGTCGGCGGTGAGCACCTGGCGCTTGTCGATCAGGTAGACGATATCGTAGCCGCCGGGGATCGCGATCGGTCCGGCGAGCTGGCCGGGCTGCATGTCACGCACGGCTTCGGAAACCTCGCCGGGAAGCTGGCCGAGACGGACCCAACCGAGGTCGCCGCCGACCGGAGCGGTCGATGCTTGCGAATATTGCCGTGCATAGGCCACGAAGCTGCCGCCCTGGCGGAGCTGCTGCATGACCTGGTTGGCGTTCGCCTCTACCTGCTGCTGCGTTTCGGGAGTGGCGGCCAGGTAGATTTCACCAAGGCGGTATTCCTCGGTGCCCTTGGAGGCCTTGAGGCGATCGATCACTTCGTTCACTTCGTCATCGGAGACGTTGATGAACGGCTGAACGTTGCGTTGCAGCAGGCGCTGCCACGACAGTTCGCCACGGATCTGGCGCTTGAGCGATTCCGGCGAAGATCCCACCCGTTTCAGGTAGGCGTCCATGGCCTGGGTGTTCTGGTTGAAGTTCTGCGAGGCGACGCGGGCGTAGGACTGGTCCACTTCGGCGTCTTCCACCGAAACTTCGACCGCCTTGGCTTCCTGGATCTGCAGGGTTTCGTCGATCAGGTTGCGAAGAACCTGAAGGCGCAGGCGCTTCTGTTCGTCTTCGCTGATCTTGCCCTGGTTGGCGGCCAGGATCAGGGCAAGACGCTGGTCGACGTCGGTGCCGGTGATGACGGCACCGTTGACGACGGCCGTGGCGCGGCGGACGTTCGGGTTGTCGTTACCGAAGATCTTCACATCGTCGGGCACCACGATCTCGCCCTGGGCGGACTGGGCGAAGACGGCGGTGGAGGAAAGCGTTGCCGCCCCGGCGCCGCAGACGACGAGGGCGCCACAGGCAAGAGCCGTGCGCTTGATGAACGTGTTGCGTTGGATTGCTTTCACCTTGACCTATATCCCGTATTCGACCCGTCCGGCCGGTGCCGCTGCGATGGCGAAGTTCGCCTAGGCGTACTTCCGGCCCTGTGGCGGCAGGCGGCTTAACCGAAACTGAGCACGTCCGATAGCCGCTTTGGCCCATAGTGCCAAAGTTCGTGCCAACGTTCGTGCCAACGCCCGCGGGCATCCTGTTTCACGATGGCGGATTTCACCTAACCGGACTTCACCAAGCGCCGATGTTCTTGAGCGCGAAGCCGAGCTGGAACGAGTTGCCTTTCCGCGCATCGCCGAAGGTCACGTAGTCGCGCCGCCAGGTGAACGAAATCTGGAGGCAGTCGTCCTCGTAGGCCATGCCCAGGCGGGAACGGAGCGGCTGGAAGCCGTCCGAACCATATGTGGGGTCTTCCGTGCTATCGGTGAGATTGACGACGGCGGAGCCGAACACCGACCAGTAGTTGGCGAAGGCGACCCGACCGGCGGCGCGCACTTCCTCACGATCCCGCAAATCCTCTATGCCGATCGCGATATCGCGGTTGAGCTTGGTATAGCCGAATTCGAGATAGGTCTGGTTGTTGCCCAGCGAGATGTCGAACTCGTTGCGGCGGACCGCCAGCGTGTCCTTGTCGACCCGGTAGCGGTGAATGATGTTGAAGAAGTTGCGGTAGCGCACTTCGGTGCGGCCGACGATGTCCGAGGTTTTGCTGGCGAGCCCGGTGCCGTCCGGCAGAATCGAAGGCTTGTTGCTGAGCCGGATCGATTGCCCGATGGTGGACTTGATGCGCCAGCGCGGGCGTTCGAACATCCAGTCGAACCCATAAGTGAAGCGCACGCCATCCTCGAACCGGTCGTAGCCCGGGAAGCGATTGAGCGCGAAGAGGTTCGAATCTTCCAGCTCGATCGCGCGCGAATCCTCGTTGGGGATCGCCAGGTTCTTGATCTTGGGCGTGGCGACGAACTGTACGCGCGGGGTCAGTACCTGGCTGCCGCCAAAGACCTGGCCGACCAGCGGCCACTTCACATCGACCGCCGCCAACGCGATGCCGCGGCCCTGCCAGCCCGCCTCCCCGCGATAGAGGGCGGTGGGGCTGAGGTCGTTCTCATCCGAGTGATAGACGTCGCCGCGCACCAGCCCGGTCAGCGTCACTTCCTGGCCCATGCCGGTCAGCTTGCGCAGCGACCACTGGGTGCTGGCGAAGGCGCGCTGGGTATCCTGCCCGTCCACGCGGGTGATGCCCAGCGTGTTCACCTGCGTCTCGATCCGGCCGCCCAGCAGCGGATCGTCGAAGCGGTGGCGATAGTCGAGCACCGGCAAGGCGACGGGGATCTGGCCTTGGTTGCGGCTGGATTGCAGGGTCTGCGTGGCGTAGCCGGCGAAGGAGAAGTAGCTGTCCTGGTCGATCCGCTCCAGCTCGATCGACGAACGCAGGCGGTCGTCACGCGAGATGTCGTAGCGGCGCACGAAAGTGCGGTCGGTGGCGCGCCGGATCGAAGCGGAGATGCTCCAGTTCTCGTCGAGCTGGAACCTGCCATTCGCGAATACGTAGCCGCGGAAGGCGCGTTCGCGGTTCGGGTCGGGATTGCTGCTGTTGATCGGGATGCGATTGCTGGAGGTCGCGTAGCCGGTGATCTGATAGGCGCCGATATCGGTCAGCGCCCGGTACTGGAACGAGGCCATCGGCGCGGCCTTGGTATAGGCGTGAAGCGAGCCGGTGAGGTCTCGGTTGTCGGCGAGCCGCCAGTAATAGGATTGCGCCACCTCGATGCCGTTCGACGGGCTGGACCGCAGGTCGGGCACCAGGAAGCCGGAGACTGCGCCTCCGTTGGTGCTGACCGAAAGGCCGAACAGCGGCAGCTGGACCGCGCCGAACAGTTCAAGCCGCGCATCGCTGAAGCGCACGCGATTCTGCGTCTCGCTGTAGACGACGGTCTTGGCCACGACGCGCCAGGTCGGCTTCTTCGGACAGCCCTCGTCGCTCTCGACGGCGCAGCCGGTATAGGCGGCGTGCTGGAGCACGACATCGCCGTTGGCGATCCGTTCGCCCTTGTTCGCCGCGAGACGCCCGCCCTGACGCATGACGAGAAGCAGGTTCTCCATCATGCCGGTCTTCAGCTCGTCGGTCAGCTCGACGCTTTCGGTGTAGAGCTGGTTGCCGTCCTGATCGACCATGCGGACATTGCCGCTGCCGACGATCTGGCCGGTCTTGCGGTTCCAGGTCACCTTGTCGGCGCGGACGGACTGTCTGTCCTTTCTCAGCACGACATTGCCTGTGGCCGTCACGAATTCGTCGTTCTGGTCGTATTCGACGGTGTCGGCCTCGAAGGCGATCGGCACGTTTTCGTCGGTGGAGGGGGGCGGGGCGGGCGGCGCACCCTCGATCGGGCCGGTATCGACGGGACGCGAGACGTCCTGCGCAAGCGCCAGCGAAGGCAGGCCGAGCGCGGCGATTCCAAGGGCCATCACGCTCAGCGAAACGGGTCGCAAGCGGCGAACGGGGGCTTGCAGCGAGGTCGGCGCGGCAGGGAGCATCCCTTGCCTATCGCACCGCCTGTGCCTAACTGCAATCCGCTGTTGCGGCGAAGCGCACAACATCGACGCTCGCCCACGTGATTCAGGAGATCTCATGAATATCCAGTTCCTTGACGCTGCTGCCGCCGCCCCGGCGCGTCTCGTCGCCCGCTTCGTGAACCAGGATGCGATTCCCGCCGATGTCGAGCCGGTCCTCGTCGAAGGCGCCAAGGCTTCGCGCTTCAGCGGCAAGGCCGGGCAGATATTCGAAGGTTTCGTCGAGCGTGATGGAAAGACCGTGCGCGTGGCGCTGGCCGGGATCGGCGCCGCCGATGCCGCCGATCGCAAGGGCGCGGTGGAACGTGCGGGCGCAGCCGTCGTCGGCAAGTACCTGACCTCGGGCGAGACCGCCGTGACGCTGGACCTGACCGGCGCGGGCCTCTCCGCCGACGAAGCTGCGGGCGTTCTCCTCGGCGCGGTTCTGCGTGCCTGGCGCCTCGACACCTACCGCACCAAGCTGGCCGAGGATGCCAAGCCCAGCCTGGTGGACATCGCCGTGGTCGGCGCGCCGGAAGGCACCGAGGCGGTCTGGGGCGTCGAACAGGCCATCGTCGAGGGCGTCTCGTTCACCCGCGAACTCGTCACCGAGCCGGCCAACATCATCTACCCCGAATCCTTCGTCGCCCGCGTCGAGGCGAAAGTGGCGGGCAGCGGCCTCAAGGTCCGCGTGCTCGACGAGAAGGAAATGGCCGATCTCGGCATGGGTTCGCTGCTCGGCGTGGCGCAGGGCTCCGTGCGCCCCGCGCGCCTGCTGGTCCTCGAATGGATGGGCGGCACCGCCGGCGAGGCGCCGGTCGCCTTCGTTGGCAAGGGCGTGACGTTCGACACCGGCGGCATCTCGATCAAGCCCGCTGCCGGCATGGAAGACATGAAGTGGGACATGGGCGGCGCTGGCGCCGTTGCGGGCACGATGGTCGCCCTCGCGCTGCGCAAGGCCAAGGCCAACATCGTGGGTGTCTGCGGACTTGTGGAAAACATGCCCGACGGCAATGCCCAGCGCCCCGGTGACGTCGTCACCTCGCTTTCGGGCCAGACCATCGAGGTGATCAACACCGACGCCGAGGGCCGCCTAGTGCTCTGCGACGCGCTCACCTGGGTGCAGCGCGAATATAAGCCCGCCAAGGTGATCGACCTTGCCACCCTGACCGGCGCGATCATCCTTAGCCTCGCGCACGAATATGCAGGCCTGTTCTCGAACAACGACGACCTTGCGGCGCAGCTTGCCGCCGCCGGCGACGCTTCGGGCGATCGCCTGTGGCGCATGCCGATGGGCCCGAACTACGACAAGATGATCGACAGCCCGATCGCCGACATCAAGAACGTCGGTCCCCGCTTTGGCGGCTCGATCACGGCGGCGCAGTTCCTGCTGCGCTTCATCGAGAACGACACCCCCTGGGCGCATCTCGACATCGCCGGTACCGTATGGACCGACAAGCCGGGCGCAACCTGGGACAAGGGCGCTTCGGGCTTCGGCGTGCGCCTTCTGGACCGCTTCGTGCGCGACACGATCGAGGCGTAAGGCGAAAGGCGGGGCCGCGACATGCGCGTGGATTTCTACCAGCTCAGTCGCGATCCGGCCGAAAGCGCGCTGGCGCTGATCGCCGGAAAGGTGGCGGGGAACGGCGAGCGTCTGCTCGTCGTCTCCGCAGATCTCGGCCAGCGCCAACGCATCTGCCAGGCTCTCTGGTCCGCCGGGCCCAAGAGCTTCCTCGCCAATGGGTTCGCGGGCGAGGGCGGGGAGGATCGCCAGCCGATCCTGCTTTCCGACATGGCCGAGCCAGCCAACGGCGCCCGGTTCATGGCCATTGCCGACGGCGCGTGGCGCGAGGGCGAAACCCCGTTCGAGCGGACCTTTTTCCTGTTCGACGACACCACGCTGCAACATGCCCGCGACACCTGGCGCATGCTGCGAACCCGTGAAGGCGTGGAGCATTATTACTGGAAGCAGGAAGGCGGTCGCTGGATACAGGCGGGCTGATAGCCAGGGACAGCGGCGTGAAATCTCTTCGTCCCGGACCTGATCCAGGACCGCTGACAAAGCCGCGCCCGGTCGCGGCGTGATCATCGCTGACGGTTTGCGCCTGAGAGGCTGCGCCTAAAGAATCGACAGCGGTCCCGGATCCAGTCCGGGACGACGAGAAGTTAATCTCGCCCGCCTTGCGGTTCCGCTGGTTCCCGGCTACTGGCGCGCGCAAGATTCAAACCCTTTTCCAAGGAACCTACCATGGCGGTTACTCGTACCTTCTCGATCATCAAGCCCGACGCCACCCGCCGCAACCTGACCGGCGCCGTCACCAAGATGCTTGAGGAAGCCGGCCTGCGCGTCGTCGCTTCGAAGCGCATCCAGATGAGCAAGGAACAGGCCGAGGGCTTCTACGCCGTCCACGCCGAGCGTCCCTTCTTCAACGACCTCGTCTCTTTCATGATCTCGGGCCCGGTCGTGGTTCAGGTTCTCGAAGGTGAAGACGCTGTGAAGCGCAACCGCGACATCATGGGTGCCACCAACCCCGAGAACGCCGATGCCGGCACCATCCGCAAGGAACTGGCCGAATCGATCGAAGCAAACTCGGTCCACGGTTCGGATTCGGAAGAGAACGCGGCGATCGAAATCGCCTACTTCTTCAAGCCGGAAGAAATCGTCGGCTGAAGCATTCGCTTCATTCGATAGCGAGAAGGCCGCCCCCTCCGGGGCGGCCTTTTTGTTTTGGGCGCCGCGTACCTCCAATGACGTTTTGCCCTTTGCCGTTTTCGCTTCTGCGCTAGATTGTCCTTCAAAGAGGAGAGTGAAGATGCAGGGCATGGGTGAGGCAAACGAAGCCTGTCCGTTCGAGTTCAACTTCGACGAGAAGACGTTCAAGGCCGGCGATACCGTCAGCTATCGTGTCAATGGCAGCCTGGAGGGATTTCCCTTCGTGGGCACGCTGGTCGAAGTTCACCAGGATCACGTCCTGATCGCCGGGGATCCGCAGGAGCCCGAGAAGCGTTATCGCGGAACGCGCGAAAGCAGGCCCTTGGTGGACTATACGGAAATCTGAGGGAAGGCGGGATCATTGATGTCGCGCAAGGAAGGATCGAGCGAAGCGGAATAGCTTGCACGCGAACTATGGATCGCTGCGCATGGAGAGGAGAGCCGATGTCAAAAAAGGTCCACGAACTCGCCGCGGAATTTCCCGACGATCTTGAAATCCTGCGCCATCTCAAGGCAACCCGAGGTCACTTCGCGGTGCTGGCCGACCGCTATGACGAGGTCAACGGCGCCATCCAGAGGATCGAATCGGAGCTGGAAGCGGCATCGGACGCTCGGCTCGAAGATTTGCGGAAGGAGCGGCTCTGCCTTCTGGACCAGATCGGCCGGATGATCCGCGACGCAGGCGCAGTTGGGGCCCGATCCGGGTTTGCCTGACTAGGCGGCGTGCCGCCTAGCGTGGTTATCCGTCAGAACTGATCTGCTGCATCGATGAGGGAGGTCAACCTCTTGGGCGCGATCGAGCGCCAGGAGCGGGCGAGCCATCCTCCGATTGCATCCCAATCGTTGCCCCCCAGGTCGAGGCGGATGCCGATCCAGCCATCACCGAAATAGGCGGGGCGGAAATAGCGTTCCTCATCCTGCTCGATCAGCATCGCCTGCTCATCCGGCCCGCTGATCTTCACAAGCAGCGCGGTCCGCCCGTCGGCGTGATGGTTGGACGTGAAGTAGGCGAACTTCTTGCCCTTGATCACCCCGAAGCAGGGCATGCCGTGGCTCTGTATCTCGTCGGCTTCGGGCATCGCCATCGCGCGCTCGCGAACGCGCTCCAGCAGCCACTCCGGACTCGATTCGCGCACGACCAGAGCTGCAAGGCAGCGGGAATAGAGCTGGTGTTCGGCGATCAGGACGCGAGAGCCCAGGGTCTCGGGGGTGTCGCCTGGAACTATCGCGACGGGAATCTGCCCCAGGATCGGCCCTTCGTCGAGCTCGGGAATGACCAGGTGGACGCTGACGCCACCGTGGCTGTCGCCGGCCTCGATGGCGCGCTGGTGCGTGTGGAGCCCGGTGTATTTCGGCAGCAGCGAAGGATGGATGTTGACCATCCGTCCTTCCCAGCGGCGCACGAAACCCTCGGTCAGGATGCGCATGTAACCGGCCAGCGCCACCCATTCCGCGCCCGACTCGCGTATCACGGAGTCCATCGCCGCGTCGTGCTCGTCGCGCGAGAGCCCCTTGTGGCTCAGCGCATAAGTCGGCACGCCTTCGGCAGCCGCCAGGGCAAGGCCGCCCGCATCCGGCCGATTGCTGGCCACCAGGACTATCTCGTAGGGACAGTCCTCGAAGCGGCTGGCATAGAGCAGGGCGGCCATGTTGGTGCCGCTGCCCGAAATCAGGACGGCGACTTTAGCCCTTTCAGGCAAGGTGGATCGCTTCCCAGTCCTCGCGCGCGGACCAGACTTCGGCGCTGCCCTGTACGGTGCAGCCCTTGTCGCCTTCCTCCACGATGCCGATCACGAACACGGTCTCTCCGGCGGCTTCCAGATCGGCCTTGAGCGCTGCCGCGTCGTCGGCCGGAACCGCAAGCACCATGCCGATGCCGCAGTTGAAAGTGCGGGCCATCTCGGCCGGCTCGATGTTGCCCTG
>NZ_DAMDBA010000044.1:0-41087 GCF_032093395.1 Novosphingobium sp. | reverse complement strand
GGGTCATTGGCTCAGCAATCAGCGCCGTCTACGTGGGGCGCTCGCACCGCTAACTCCGCTCGATCAAAGAGCGGATGATCTCCGTCGCTTTGAGGCGATTGCATTCATCACCGGCGGAAAGCGCGAGGGTGAGGTTATCCAACTGTTCCCGATAATGGTGGGCCATGCTCGGATGAAGCGTCGGTGGGGGTTCCTTTGCCACTGCAAGCTCCGCTTCCAGATCGCGCTTTCTCGCTTCCATCTTCAGCATGCGCTGGTTGATCTTGTCGGCATTACCGCCACTGTCGTTCCAGGCCTGTCGTATCAACTCCGTCTATCGAGCATCTTCCCCGATGCCCGCTGGCTCAGAGGGCTCTTCCGCCAGGCATAGTAGCCACTGGGCTGGATGCGCAGGCATCGACACATCGACCGAACCTTGAACGGACTACGATACTCGGCAACGAACGCGTATCTCACTTTGCATCCCTGGCGAAATACGCGGTGGCCTATTTTAGGATATCGCGCTCCTCGGTCATCCGGGCCAGTTCGCGCTTCAACTGGCGGATCTCTGCATCCTTGCCGGCATCCCCAGACACCACCTCCGCCAGTTGCCGCTTCCAGGCATACAGCAAATTCTGACTGACGCCGAGCCGCTCGGGCTGCTCCTTCGTCGTCTCCTGTCCGCAAAATTAGGATAGAAGGCGTCCAGAAATCTCGGGGATACTCAGTTTCCATGGATGATCGATGCGACAAGGGAGAATAGTCAACACGATCTTGAGTTCAGGTCGGGTTATTCGGCAATCAGCGTAGCCATCCGAGCCCGCAGATTTTCGGTCAAGGCGGCAAGTCCTTCGCCATTGGGCAGATATATACTCGCCTCATAGAAGACATTCGGGTTTTTGCCCGTAAGATCGCACACGACGATCCGCGCACGATCAATCAGGTTTACGACATCCTGAATGACCGTGTGGTGCTACCACACGTTATCGGCGCGGTTTGTTTGTAGTCCCACGGCGGCAGCGGCAGCTTGGATCGCGCCGTAAACGTCCGCAATACCTGGGCTAAAAGGCATCATCACCGACACTAGGTTCGGGTCGATGGTCTCATGTTCCGGTATGTTGAAGACGGATGGCCGATTGGGGCGAGGTCGCCAATGAGTTTGCAGCGCACATTCTGGCAGTACGCTCATCGCCGTTACCAACTTGAGTACCTCGATTCTGTCTGAACTCGCGATGGGGGTACCGCCGTGCACGAATCCCATCATCGATTGATCGGAGTTAAGCCATTTGCGGCTGCTGATGAAGCGCTGAGCACTGCTGTCAAAAAGTGCGTGGATCGATCACGGTACGAATGGGCGCAAGCGGGCCAGACATACGGGAGACGGCATCGGACACTCCGCTTAGGCCAATGCGTTCACCGATCCAGGGGCATACGTCGATCCGGCCATCGGCGATAGATCGCAGTGCAAGCTCCATATCCTGCCCTTCCTCACCGCCGGCGAAGTGGATGGTCAGCCGTTTGTTCTGCGCGGCGAAGACATAGAATTGCTCCTGCTCCATGCAATATCCGCCCATCACGATCCGCGTTTCAAAGGCGCAGGCGGCGATGATCTCGGGCAGTAGGCCAGGCAGGCCGACATTCTCATAAATCAGGTTGGCACGGCGGTTGCCGAGATCGGGCAGCGGGGCATAAGGGGAAAGTTCGCGAGGATCGACCGCGATGTCAGCGCCCATGCGTATCGCCATCTCGCGCCGGTCTGTGTGAAAGTCGGCGGCTATGATTGGACCGATGCCCATCAGCTTGAGCCCAGCGATGACGCCGAGCCCGATGGCGCCGCATCCGACAACGAGTGGGATGTCGTCTCTTGAAGGCCTCCCGCGACGCGCGTGCTCCAGCCCCACCGCAAGCGGCTCGGTCATAGCCGCCATGTCGTCGTCGAGTTCGGAGGGAACCTCGATCAGTGTCGCTTCATCGAGCAGCATCAGTTCACCCCAGCCCCCCGGACAATCGTGGCTGAACCCGATCACCGCATGCGCGCCCTGCTGGCGCATTACCGGCAAGGACACGACCCGCCGCCCCGGCTTTACAGTGCGCTGGCTGCCGGGCCCGTAGTCGATCACCTCGCCTACATATTCGTGGCCGGGCACGAACGGACGGCTGAAGTCGAGCCCTGCATAAGGGCCGCCGAAACGCCGGGACAGGTCGATGACGTTCTGGCCCGAATGCAGAAAATGCTGCTCGGACGCGCACATGCCGCAGCTGTGCGTGCGGACGAGCGCCTGCCCCGTGGCTGGAACGGGGTCTTGCACCTCGGCGACGCGCACCGCGCCATTTTGGATGACCGCGGCCTTCATGATCCTTTCTCCATTCCGTACAGCATGTGATCCGCGGCCTCGGGATATCGGCCCAGGACTTCGTACGATGGATCGGTGCGGTCGCGGGTGGCCAGATCATGGCGCTGCATTTCGGAAACCTCCCGTACTTCGTCGAAATCGCGGATCGTCAGACGCTTCACCAGTCCCCAGCGACTGGCTCGCTTTTCCCATTGATCGATGTAGCGGTTCCAGATCGTCATCTGCCGTAACACGCCGTCCCGCTCGATCCGCAGCGATGCGGTGCAATAAGCCTCGCTCCCGGCACGGTCGCCATCCAGTGCGACCACGATGTTCGAGACCTGATGCGAATGGTGGAGCGTGTGGAGGTGCTGCGCGCAGATCAGATCGATCACACCCTTGCCCGGCCCCTGATAGACGTCGGCACCGTAATCCGCCCAACCATCCTCGTGCCAGATCGAATGACCCAGCGGCACATCGAGCCGATCGACCGAGCGGCAATAGCGGTAGATCAGATCGGTAATGGCGGTGCGATCAGCCAGCGCCGTAAGAGCTGCAGCCGCGCTCAATTTTCGGTTCCGTAAAGTTGGGCGGTGATCCTGCTTACCGCGACCACGCGCGCGCGCCGTTCCGCCGCCGATTGGGGAGACATTCCGGGCTCGTCGTCCGCCTGCCCGACGTTGTGGATCGGCCCATGCGGCAACCGCTCCAGCCCGAGACGCGCAACGTCCGCCGCGCTCCAGACATCCGCGGGCATATCCATGCCCTTATCGGCCAGAAACCGGCGGAATTCGGGCGTATCGGTACGTCCTAGCACCAGGGTCAAAACATCGACGCCATGCGGTTGCAAATCCGCCCACAAACCTTCGGCGAACCCCAGCATGAAGGCCTTGCTGCCGCTGTACGGCCCCATCGTGGCAGCACTGCCGTAGCAGGCGCCGGAATTGACAAGGAGAATGCCGCCTCTGCCCCGCGTCCGCATCGGCTTGGCGACATGGTGGCAGACCGCCAGTGTCGTCACGACATTGCGCTGAATAAGCTCCCGCCATGCTGCAAGCTCCACGTCGAGAAAGAGTTTGCCGTTCGGATCGCCGCCGGCGTTGCAGATGAGCAGGCCCACTTCGCGATCGCCGACCGCCTCCACGATCCGCTCCGGCGCATCGCCGAGGGCCAGATCGACTATCGCGCTGACGCACTCGACCCCGTAGTCTCCGGCAATCTCTGCCTTCAGCTGTTCGAGCGGCACCTTGCGCCGGGCGATAAGGACAGAGGGTATGCCCTCTGCCGCGAGCTGCCGCGCGAACTCGCGTCCGGTTCCTTCAGACGCACCTAAAACCAACGCCCAGGGCCCATATCGCTGCGGCAAGCCCATAATCCCTCTCTCCCTTATCGCTTTGGCCGAAATCTAAATGGCTGTCTGATATGCCGCCAATACAATTAGAGCGTTCGCGATATAACAGATCAGCATATCACGGAGAGTCGGCTTTGGAACTCAAGCAACTGCGCTACTTTGCGAGGATCGCCCAGGACGGCTCGCTTACAAAAGCCGCCGGGGTTCTCGGCATAGCGCAGCCGGCGCTCAGTCGGCAGATGCGGATGCTCGAACAGGAACTCGGCATCGCCTTGTTCAAGCGTACGGCGCGTGGGATGAACCTGACGGATGCCGGCGACAATCTGCTCGCCGCGATCGCCGGCCCCCTTCACGAAATCGACCTCGCCACGCGAAACATCAGGACGCCCGATGATCGGATCGAGGGTGAGTTCACCATCGGCATGCCGCCGGGCCTCGGTGAAGTATTCGGCCGCCCTTTCGTGCATTCGGTAAAGCAGAATTATCCGGAGATTCGGCTACGCATCGTCGAGGGGAATACCGGGAGCCTTCAGGACTGGCTGGTCCGGGCCGTGATAGACTTCGCGGTTCTTGAAGAGCAGGCAGCAGATGCACGCCTGTCGCAGCGATGCGTGCTGGAGGAACCGCTGATGCTCTTCGTGCGGGATTCCGCGCCGGATTGCGGTCCGCTGGATTTTGTAGAAGCGTCGAGGCTGCCTTTGATCCTGCCCTCCCATCATCTCGGTATACGCAAGACCATCAACGCCGCAGCCATCGCCGAGGGCGTTGCAGTAAGCCCGACGATAGAGATCGACGATCCTCACCTTGCGCTGCGGCTAGTCGACGACAAATTGGGCTGCGCGGTTCTGCCGACATGCCTCTCGAAGCTGGCGGAAGGTTACGGCAGACTGTCGGGCCAGGCTTTTTCCGATCCCAAACTCAATTATCGGCTGTTTCTCAGCTTTCGAGATCAAGCACGTTTCCATCAGGGGCGTGCGGAAAATTGCGTACTCGACCTGCTGGCGGCGGCGATCGGGCATCATGCTCCTGCATCCGAATGACGATTTCCAGCGGCGCGCGAATGCCTGTCGCGATGGTCGTACATGGCCCGATAGGACATCCCGGATCGGAGCTTTCATAAGCGCTCGTGGCCGAACAGCGTTGGGGAGCAGGCCCCTCCTTGTCGTACATGTGTTGCCTCTCCTGAGGCGGTTTAGCGGCTCGCAGGCCCTGAATTAACAGGTTGCAATTCAGAGCCGGGCCGTCAGTCCAAGTGCCAACCACTCAGGCCGGCGGGTGCGATCCGGGCGCTGGCGTGCTTGGCGATGTCCAACTTCCCCGTCACCTTCCGGGGGGTTAGAACGCGGACGAAATCGGCATCTACGCCCTTGGCGGTGAGCGACACCGTGATGAAGCCCACAGCCCGGGGATCGCACCAGCGCACGTCGCGGTTGTCGTCGGCGAAGGCTTGTCCGATGGGACCGGGCGGCAGTATCAGTTCGCCGATGGAGGGGCCGGTCAGCGTCGATGCCGAGAGTTCGAGGCCGATCCGTCGCTCGCCATGGTGAAGTTCGTTGATCCACGCCATATGGCTGTCGCCCGAGAGGACCAGGAGGTTGGCGCCGTTCGCCTCGAACAGGTCGTAGATTTTGTCGCGCTCGCCCGCATAGCCGTCCCAGGAATCGACGTTGAGCAGGGGCAGGCCGTGCCGGGTCAGCTCGTACATCGGCGCCAGAGCCGCCTTGCCGCCAGGATAGCGGGTAAGGTCGGGATAGATGTAGCTCGACAGGATGGTGGCGCTGCCGAACAGGAACCACGACCGCCCGGCCTGCTTGTGCCCGGCCAGTTCGTCGGCCAGCCACTGCCGCTGTTTGGCGCCGATCATCTCGCGGTCCGGGTTGGCGAGCTTGCGGCGGAAGCCTTCGACGTCGGGCTCTCGGGTGACGCCTTGCGGCAGGGCCGTGGGGTCCAAGCCCTTCAATTCCGCGGGATCGACTATCACGCGCCGTGCCCCGCTGCGGCGGTCGACCAGATGCCAGTCGAGATCGCCAGTCAGGGACAGCTGCTGCTGTCGCGCCATCAGCCGGGTCTCGGGCAAAGCCAGCGTCGCCAGGTCGCCGAACGCGAAGCTGCGGGTGATGCCGTAGGGATCGGCCTTTGCCGGATCACGGATCGGCATCCATTCGAGATAGGCGCGCACCGCCGCCGCCTTGCGCTGTTCCCAGTCGCCGTTCACCGCCGGATCGTGGTGTTGGGCGCCGTGCATCCAGTCGTCGTTGGCGATCTCGTGGTCGTCCCACATGCAGATCCACGGCGCGCGGGCGTGGGCATCGCGCAAGGCCGGATCGCGCCGCCACTGCGCGTAGCGCGCGCGGTAATCGGCCAGCGTCACGGTATCGTGCGGCGGTTCGATCGGGCGCTGGTCCATGACCCCTGGCATCGAGGCCGCACCGTATTCGTAGATGTAGTCCCCGACGAAAAGCACGATGTCGACCGCGTCGCGATCGGCGATTGCGCGATAGGCGTGGAATTCGCCGAACATGTACATCGCGCAGCAGGCAAGCACGATGTCGAGCCGTTCGACAGGGCCCACGGGAAGCGTCTTCGTCCGGCCACTGACGGAAACGGCGTCCAGCGCGCGGAAGCGGTAGAAGTAGTCCCGACCCGGCGTCAGCCCTTCGGCGATCACCTTCACGGTATGGTCGCGCGCCGCCGAAGTGGTAAAGGTGCCCTGCGCGGCGATGTGTGCGAAGCGCTCGTCCTCGGCGATCTCCCAGATTCCGCTGACGGGCTGGCGGGCAGGGTCGGTTACGCGGGTCCAGAGCAGGACGCTGTCGGCATGCGGGTCGCCGCTGGCGACGCCGTGTGCGAACACGGTCTGGCCGCGCGCCGCCGCCGGGTTGGCGGCGAGCAGAAGCCCGCCCGCCGCCGAACCTGCCAGAACCGTGCGCCGGGTCAGCGCCATCAGAAGCGCGCCCCCAACGAGACGCCCCAGGTGCGCGGGGCGCCGCTGAAGGCCTGCGTGGCCGAACCGCCGGTGGTATAGTCCACATCGGCGATGTTGCGCACGAAGCCCGCCACCGTCCAGCGGTTGTCGATCTTCAGGTCGACGCGCGCATTGACCAGCGCGAAGTCGCCGACCGGCGCGGTATTGTCGAGGTCGCCGTAATAGGCATCGACGTAGCGCGCATCGACCTGCGGGGTCAGGGTGATGCGATCGCTGAGGGCGAAGTCGTAGCGGATCGAACCGTTCAGCGTCATGTTCGGCGCAAAGGGCAGCGCATTGCCGAGGCGGGCCTGCTCCGCCGCGGTGATCGCCTCGATCTCGGTGATCTTGGTGTCGAGCAGGGCGACGCCGAAGTTGATCGCCATGGCACGCACCGGGCGCACGGTGAAGCTGGCCTCGCCGCCATAGCTGCGCGCCTTGCCCACGTTGGTGCGCACGCTGGTCGTCGCGCCGTCGTAGGTGCGGAAGGAGCCGGCCTGGATGTTGGCGAAGTCGTAGTAGAACCCGGCCACCTCGAACTGCACGGGACCGCGCGAGGGCATGAACTTCACGCCGCCCTCGTAAGCCCAGACCTTCTCCGACTTGAAGGCGTCGGCCTCGGGCGTGGACCAGATCGTGCTGCCGTCGAAGCCGCCCGCCCGGAAGCCGCGCCCGACCGAGGCATAGACGCTGGCATTCTCGCTCAATTCATACGTGACCGTGGCGCGACCCGAAGGGCTCGTCTCGTCGAGCGTGTTGTCGAACTCCGCCGGAAGCGCGAAGGCGATGCTGCCGATCGACGCGCCGTAGGGATTCAGATCGTAGGTGTAGCCGCTGAAGCGGTTCTTCTCGTGGCTGATGCGCAGGCCAAGATCCACGCGCAGGCGCGGCGCGACGCGGAAGTCGACGTCGGCGAACCCGGCAAGGCTCTCGCGGCGCTGGAGGTAGTTCGCCTCGAAAGTGGTGCGGAAGGTGTCGGAACCGTCGAGGACGCTGAACAGGCGGATCCTGTCCTTGAACCAGGCGCCACCCACGGTCCAGTTGATGTCGCCCGGCTCGCGGTTCTGCAGGCGCGCCTCGATCGAACCCTGCTGCACCTTGTCTCGATAGTCGATATCGAACGTGCGCGCCGTCGACCCGTCGTCCCATTCGAACTGGCTCTTCATCCATTCGTAGCCGCCAAGAACGGTGAGGAGCACGTCCTCGCCGATGTCCTGCTCCAGCGTGATCGAGCCGCCAAGATTCCTGCGGCTGCGGCTCGGATCGATGTTGCCGTAGTAGCTGTAGGCGGGCGCGCTGCCATTGGTGGGCTGCCCCTGCGCCTGGCCGCCGTGGTCCTTGAAGCCGTGGACGTTGACCAGCACCTGCGTGCCGGTGCCCATGCCGACGGAAAGCAGCGCGCGGGCGCCGTAGAATTCGGAATGCGCGGTCTTGTCGTCGCGGCCCGGATCGGTGTTGCCGGGAATGACGCCGGGCAGCGGCGTGCTGCCGCCCGCGCCGTTGGCGCCCAGCAGCGTCAGGTAGCCATCGGTGCGGTCGTAGAGGCCCGAGACGCGCAGGGCCACCGTCTCGGCCAGCGGCACGTTCATTGCGGCCTCGCCGCGAACGGTGTTGAAGCTGGAGTAATCGAGCGTGGCGAAGCCTTCCGCCCGGTCGGACGGCTTGCTGGAAATGACGTTGACCGCGCCCGCCGTGGTGTTGCGGCCATAGAGCGTGCCTTGCGGACCTTTGAGGATCTCGACCCGCTGGACGTCGAACATCTGGCCGCCGATCAGAGCCGAGGACCCCTGGTAGATGCCGTCGAAGTGGACGGCGGCGGACGGGTTGCCGTTGGGGCGGAAGTCGTCGAAGCCGATGCCGCGAATGGTGAAGTTCTGGACCGTCGGGCCGCCGACCAGCGAGGTCGAGACGATCACGCCCGGCGTCTGCTGCGCCATGTCGACGAACGTTTTCACGCCGCGTTCGCGCAGGGTCTCGCCTTCGATCACCAGCACCGAGGACGGCACTTCGAGCAGGGTCTGCTCGCGCTTGTTGGCGGTGACGATGATGTCGTTGCCGGCGGCTGCGGCGCCCGCATCTCCCGCGGCTTCTCCGGCGCCTGCCTGAGCGGCGGCGGCAGGCATGGCGCCCGCGACCAGAAGCGCGACGACCGACGTGCCTGCTGCGGCACGGACCCTGTTCATGTAACGGTAGTTCAACTTTCGCTTCCCTGTTCTTGCCAAGCCGTCCCCACGTTCAGGGATGTCCGGCAGCGCCCATTTCCAGATGCCCCACCACACGGTAACGGCAATTCAACGAGTCGGCGCCTAGAGGGATAATGCGTCAGTTCAGTGACGTCGGTTCAAATTACCGGAACGGAAAAAGCGGCCAATGACGACCAGAAAGTCAAGAAACTCAGGCGCTTTTCACGCTCGGGAGCGGCAAGAAAAAACGCTGGTTCAAATTTTCAGCTGACGCTGTCCGTCAGCGCGCGAAGCACTGCGACCATCTCGCCGGGGCTATCGGGCGGCGTCGGCGCACCGATTCGCGCAAGGGCATGGGCCTTGATCCAGATCGAGAAGGTGGAGGCCGCCGCCGGGTCCAGCCTGTGCTCGCGGGGCCACGCGGTGAGGCTGGCGTGGTGGATGCCCATCCCTTCGATCGCGCGCAGCTGGCGCACGAGCTGGACAAGCTCGCCCCGCTGGCGGGCCAGCAGGCACACCTGCCCCAGGATGCGGGCATAGCGCACGTAGAACCCGCGCGACCCTTCGCCCGGCACCGGATCGACGGCGGCCTGCAGTCCATCCAGCCACCCTGCCCGCGCCTCGTCGTCAGTGCGGTGGCTCCGGTCGAGATAGCCCGGCAGTTCATGCATCATCGCCCGCCAGATCGCCGCCGAAAGGAACGCTGCGAAATCCCCGTAGTGATAGATGATCAGCGACGGGGGCACGCCTTCTTCCATGGCGATGCGCCGCAGGTTGATGCCGTCGATGTCTTCCGCGGCGATGCGCTGGGCCACCGTGGCAAGCAGTGGCTCCATCGGCGCGGCTCCTTCTGCCTGCCCGTCCGGTTCGGGGAAGGCAGCGGCGCGCGCCCATGCGAGGATGGGATTGTCCGCCTCCGGATCGGCGGCGATGCGGCGCGTGCAGGCCGCGCGGGCGGTGGCGCGAAGCAGCTGGTCGTATGCGGGCTCGCAGCGTAGGGCGGTGCAGAATGCCTGCTCCATGATCGTATAATCCGCCAGCAGATGGATGTGCGAGGGCGAGGACGCAGGTGCCGCCGCAGCCCAGAATGTGCTGCGGATATCGCGCCATGCGCGTACCCTCGGCGCCGGATCGGTCAGCTGCTCGGCACGGAGCGTAGCCTCAAGACAGAAGCGTGCCGTGAGGGAGGCGTCGGCGGCGAGCACGTAATAGGCCACGAGTTCTGTCAGCGCCGCAGGCTCCTGAGGGAAACCGCCGAGTTCGGCAAGCAAGGCATCGTGGCGCTGACGCTCGCCCGCCACTGCATGATCGAGCGCGGCATCAATCAGGCCCTGCCGTCCACCGAAGTGCTGGAAGATGACCGTCGTGCTTTTGCCGACCTGCGCGCTCACCGAGCGGAGGCTGACGCCGTCGAACCCGTCTTCATAGGCCATGCGCAGCGTCGCTTCGAGCAGCGCATGGCGCAGCGACGCTTTCGCATCAGGCGATGGGCTTTTCGGATTATCGCGCGAGCTCGAAGTCATCAACGGTCCCATGCCGTCGGGTGCATGTCACCTCAAGGATAAATTGTCAGCAACCAACGGGGGAGTGCAGCGGCTGCGCCGTGGTCTGGACGTTCGAGGACAAGCCGGGGCTCTACCACATTAGCGCGGGAACGCTTGACCAGCAGCGCGGCGGGGACGGCGCAGTTCGTTGCGCACACCCGCATCTGCTTGTGGCTCAACCACTCGGCCAGTGCCTCGGGTCCCGGTTGGGCGAGGAGGTTGTTGTTCTCGGAAGGATCGTCGGTGAGATAGTAGAGTTCGTCGAGATCCCAGATGCCGTGAAGAGCGGGCGTCTGCGGTCCGCTCACCGCATTGGATAATTGTCTGGCCCGAGATAAAAATCTCGGGCCTTCTTTTAGCGGCACCGTCAGCCGCTTGCGCTCATTCCCGATAGCGATCGCGTAGTTCTTCGGCGCGAGAGGTCAGCGGCTGTTCCTGTCCGCCGACGATAATGCGTAAAGCCTCGCTGAGCGGTTCGAGCGGATCGCCGCCCCAGATCACGAGATCTGCACGCTTGCCGGAGGCGATGGAGCCGACCTGGCCGTCCAGCCCGAAAATCCGGGCCGGAGCGAGCGTTACAGCCTCGATCGCCTTCGCGTAGGGCAGTCCGCGCGACACGGCGATGCCGGCATTGTAGCGCAAGTCCCGGACGCGCGGGCCGCCGTCGTTCCCTTCCACGGCTATATCGACACCGGCAGCCGACAGCCGCTTGGCGTTCTCCAGCGTAGCGCCCAGCAATTCGAAGCTCTGGGGCACGTTTGCAGTGGGATTGAGCAGGACCGGGACACGTGCGGCGGCGATCTCCGGAGCGACCATCCACCCTTCTTCGGCGCCGCTCAGGATCACGCGCAGGCGGTATTCCCTGGCGAGACGCAGCACTTCGGAAATGTCGGATGCGCGATGGACATCGACGATCAGCGGCAAGGTGCCGTCCAGAACGGGCAACAGGGCTTCGAGGTCCGGGCGTGAGAGGCCAAGATCGCGCAAGTTGCCGCTGTCGTAGGCGGCCTTGTGCGTGCGGTAGAACTTCACGTTGTCGAGCAGACTGCGCAGTTCCACGAATTCCGCCGCGCGCGAACCGCCGGCGCGGGTGGCGCCGTCCTCGCCGAATTCCAGGACCATGCCAACCCGAGCCTTGAGCAGCAGGCGCGCGCCCTGGCCGAGCGAGATTGCCGCCGCCTGACCGCCGAAGGGAAGCTGTCGGTCCTCGTCGCGATCGTCATAGCCCGGAACGACGATCGCGCTGGTGACGCCGCCAAGCCGCGCCACCGGGATCAATGTCGAATTCCCGTTCAGTCCGTACTGGACATCGAAGGCGGCGCTGATCTGTTTGTTGCGGTTGCGGTCGTCTCGCGTACCGCTGACCGAGCTTACCTCGGTAAGTCCGAGCGCCGTGTTGACCGCTACGAGACCGGGTGTGACGATGTGGCCTTGGGCATCGACGATCCGCGCGCCGGAGGGCACGGCGACGCCTTTGCCGGCGGCGGCGATCACGCCGTCCCGCACGACGATCGTGCCGCTATCGACTTCGCCTACTGGCCCTGGGGTGAGGATATGGGCGTTGACGATTGCCAGGGTCTCGGCTCCGGCCGGAAAAGCGGCAAGCGATGCGGCGATGGCAAGAGAACTGATGAAGCTGCGCAGCATGTCAAAGCCCTCCGTTGGGCTGGCCGAGTTCGAAGTCGGAGCGGTGGTTGTTCCGGGGGGTGTCGGCATCATGGACGAGCGCACCGTCGATGAAGACCTTCTCGGCGATCGCGTAAACGCTGAAGGGATCGCGGGTCCAGAGCACGACATCGGCGTTCTTGCCGGTTTCGAGCGTGCCGGTCCTGTCGGCAATGCCCATGATCCGGGCCGGATTGGCGGTGAACCACTTCACGGCCTCGGCTTCCGGAATGTCGATCCCGGCGCGGCGACCGGCGGCCAGTGCAACCGCGCTTTCCACATTGAGGCGCTGGGTCAGGCGCTGCTCGTCGGAATGGATGGCCACGCAAACGCCCTTCTCGGTAAGAATGGCGGCGTTTTCCTCGATGCCGTCGTAGGCTTCCATCTTGAAGCCCCACCGTGTCGCCCAGATCGCGACGCAGATGTCGTTTTCCTTGAGCAGATCGGCGATCTTGTACGCTTCCACGGCATGGTGGAAGGCGCGGGTCTTGTAGCCGAACTCCTTGGAAACGTCGATCATCACCGCCATCTCGTCGGCGCGATAGCAGTGGTTCTGGACGAGGATTTCGCCCTTGAGCACGCCGGCCATGGTTTCGAGAGCGAGATCGCGCTTGGGCGCCTCGGCCGCTTCGCCGCGTTCGCGCTTGCGCTCGTAGCCATCCCACTTGCGGGCATATTCGGCGGCGTCGATCCAGGCCTTCCGGAATCCGGCGACTTCGCCCATGCGGGTTGCCGGAGCGCGGCCGCGGCTGCCGTAGCGGCCCTTGGGGTTTTCGCCGCAGGCGATCTTGAGCGCATAGGGCGCGCCGGGGAACTTCATCTGCTGCTCGGTCACGGCAGGCACGTTCTTCACGGCCACGCCGCGTCCGCCGAACAGGTTCGCCGAACCGGGCAGGACCAGCAGCGTGGTCACGCCGCCGGCGCGCGCCTTGTTGAAGACGGGGTCCTGAGGCCAGATCGAGTGCTCGGCCCAGACTTGCGCGGTATTGGGGTCGATGTTCTCGTTGCCGTCGGCATGACCCTGAACGCCGGGCGCCGGGAATACGCCGAGGTGCGAGTGGGCATCGATGACGCCGGGCGTCACCCACTTGCCGGTGCCGTCGATGATCGTGGCGCCCGCGGGCGGAGTCACGTCGGCACCGACGGCAAGAATCGTGCCGCCGTCCATGACGACCGTGCCGTGCTCGATCCGGAGGCCGGTGGCGGTGAGGATCGTCGCATTGACGATGGCGGTCTGGACCGAGGGACGGGGGCGGTAAGTGCTGGGATAGGGATCGGCAGGAGAGGCGGGTGGTTTCGCGCCTGCGATCGGGGTCGGCTCGGGCGCGCGACGAGCTTGCGCGCCCCCGGTTGCACACGCGGAAAGCGACAGCGCGAAGGAGAGGGCGGCAAGGCCGATCATTGAACGACGGTGCGTCAGCGGTTGGCGGTTTCGGATGCGCACGAGCGCTTCTCCTGTTCGGGGGACGGGTGGGGTGATGCCCGGCCTTTTCCTATGATGACGGAAAAGCCGGGCAGAAGCGGATCAGAACGACTTGCGGACGCTGGCGTACCAGTAGCGGCCGTAAGGCTGGTACAGCGCGCCGTTGTAGCCGTAGGAGCCCGAGTCCAGCGGCGGCTTTTCGTTGGTCACGTTGCGGGCACCGATGCGGAAGCTCGTGCCGTCGAGTGCGCCGTCCCGGAAGGCGTATTGAAGGTAGAGATTGGCGGTGACCTGGCCCTTGACGACCCAGTCGTTACCGGCGGAATCGGTCAGCCCGGTGTCATCGACGCTGCTGATGTACTGGGTGAAGGCGCCGACGGTGAGGCCGCCGAGACTCCAGGTCAGCGAGCCGGAAAGGCGCCACTTGGGCAGACCATCCTGGCGCACGAGATCGCCGCCGCCGGTGATCGCGGTTCCGGCGTTGATCTGGCCCGCATCCCGCGCTTCCAGCAGGGCGGCGATTTCCGGCGAAGGCGCGCGGTAGTACTTGAGGAGGCGTGCGGCATTGACGTTGACGGCGAAGCTGCCGATGCCGGTATCGCGCAATTGCCAGGCGAACGTCATGTCGAGCCCGCGCACGGTCTGCGGTTGCAGGTTGACGTACTGGTCCTTGACGTATTGGACGACGCCGACCGGGGCCAGGTCGGTTCCGGCCACGAGCGCCACGTCGTCGGCCGTGGGCGCTAGACGGATGACGTTGGGGTTCGACGAACCCTGCTGGCGCAGCAGATAGTCGAGGATCAGCGCATTGCCCTCGCCGAACAGGCCGACGATGCCCTTCTGCTTGATCTGCCAGTAGTCCACGGTGAAGGTGAAATCACCGAAGCGCGAGGGGATGAAACGCGGTTCCAGCACGGCGCCGAACGACCAGTTGGTGGAGGTTTCGGGCTTCAGGTCGGGATTGCCCGAGCGCTGCGCGGTGGCGACGTAAGACTGCGAGCAATTGGCGAAAGAAGCGATGCGCCCGGCCTGAAGGTCCGCCTCGCAGCGCACGTAGTCGGTGCGGGTGTTGCCGCGCGTCACCAGTGAGGCGTTCATCTGTTCGAGGTTGGGCGCGCGGAAGCCCTGGGCCCAGGAACCGCGCAAACGGATGCCGTCCACCACGTCCCAGGCTGCGGCGACCTTGGGTTTGGCGATGCTGCCAAAGTCGCTGTAATGCTCGTAGCGGCCCGCCACCTGCACTTCCAGCTTGCGCACCAGCGGCACGTTCATTTCGGGCGAGACCAGCGGGATGGCGAGTTCCGCATAGGCTGCGCCCACCGTGCGCGCACCGAAGGTGTCGGGCGTGGGGCTGACGCCGAACAGGTCGCTGGGCTGGACCGTGCCGGTCACCGTGTCTGTCCAGGTGATCGTGCCGTCGACGCGGGAGTCGCGGTCGTCGAGCTGGGTGTCGCGGCGCAGTTCGACGCCGGCCGCAAAGCCGACATTGCCGCCCGGGAGCGTGAGCAGGTCGGGCGTGGAGATCTTGAAGTCGCCGAGGGCGAGGGTCGTCTTGCCGCGACGCTTGGCGACGACCGATATGGCGTCCAGTGCGGCCTGGTTGCTGAGCGTCGTGTCCACGCCCGAGGGATTGGCCAGATTGCCGCCGTTGAACGGATTGTAGGCATTGGGGGTCGAGAGCGCGAGATTGGCCTGAAGCGCGGTGGCGCTGACACCGGTCTGACGGTCGACGACGGTCGCTTCGGAGTAGAGGCCCGCGGTTTCCCAGTTGAACTTGCCGAACGTGCCGCGCAAGCCGAGCAGGAAGCGGGTCTGCTGGTTTTCCACTTTGACCCGCGTCGGGCCAAGGTCGCCGAAGCGGTAATTGGTGATCGTGACCGGAAGGCCGGCTGCCGGAATGTTGAGGCCGGCGATCCGGTTGGGATTGGCCGTGCCGTCGGGCAGGGTGGCAGCCCCGAACGGGTTCCAGTAATTCGAGGCCGGGATCGTCATCCTGATCGACCCGATCGAGAACACGCTGTCCTGCACGCTCTCGGTCTGCGCCAGGTAGTAACCGGCTTCCCCGAACAGCGTCAGGTCGTCGGTCAGATCGTAGTGGGCGGTGGTGAAGAGATTGATGCGCTTGAGCGAGGGAATGACCGAGAGCGGATAGTTGGCCTGGCCGTCCGAACGCAAGTTGCGGTCGGCGCCTGCGGTGGCGCGGTTACCGTCATCGAGACAGATGCCGTTGCCCAGGCCGATCTGGCAGCCGCTGTTGGTCGCCGGCTGGATATGGAACTGGCCGGAGGCATTCGTCAGCGCCGTGCCGTTCGCGCGAACGGTTCCGAAGCTTGCCGGCGTCTGGAAATCGCCCCAGGGGCTGAGCGTGCTGCGACGGTCGAGCGAGGTTGCACCCTCGAAGCGGGTTCCTTCGAACAGCGGACGCTTGTCCGCCGAAGCGGTGAAGTCCTGATCGGTGGAATCGAGCGCGGTGCGGTCGGTATAGCTGAAGGCGAGCGTGAAGTTCCCCCGGTTCTCCGCGAAGTTGTGGCCGAGAAGCCCGTTGACCTGAAGTTCGCGCAGGCCGGTGCCTTCGGCGCCGCCATACTGGACTTCGACGTGGCCGCCTTCGACATCGTCGCGAAGCACGGTATTGACCACGCCCGCCACCGCATCGGTGCCGTAGATGGCCGCCGCACCGTCGCGCAGCACTTCGAGGCGGTCCAGTCCGGCGACGGGGATGGCATTGCTGTTGTAGGTGATGACAGGCACGAGATTGCCGTCGGCCTGGCTGCCCGGATGCTGGACGACACGCCGGCCGTTCAGCAGGACCAGCGTGTTGCCCACGCCGAGATTGCGCAAGTTGATCGAGCCCACGTCGCCGCGCGCGAAATTGCTGCTGGTGCCGCCATTGGTGCTATTGAATGAAACGTCGCCCATCTGCGGGATCGAGCGGAACAGCTCGTCGCCCGAGACCGCGCCCACGGCGTCGATCTGCGAGCGGTCCACCACAGTGACAGGAAGCGCTTCATTGACTTTGGCGCCCTTGATCTGGCTGCCGACGACGACGATCTCGCTGGCCTTGGCACCGTCGGATGCCTCGGTGCCGTCCTGCGCATGGGCGGTCTGGGCGATGCTCAGGCCGAGTACGGAAGACGCAAGAAGAACCTGCCTGAAACAGGCGCGACGATTACGCATGTGAAACTGTCCCTGTTGAGTTGCGCGCCCGTAACCGGCGCGCGGGTGATGATGTCCGCGCGTTCGGCGCGGTTGCGATCAGTAGAAACGGATGTCGTCGATCTCGAACGCGATGCGCTCGCCCGGTGCACGCTGGGCACCGAGTTCGACCTGGACGATACCGTCGCCGGTCCAGGCAGGACCTGGCCCCTTGCGGCTCGGCACGGCCTTGAGGTCGCTGAAGGGCACGTCGATCGAGGTCCAGCCTTCGCCTGCGCCGAAGTCCCTGCTCCACCGACCGTCGAGGCCGTTGAACTGTAGGCTGTAGGACCCCGCGCCCTTCACGGCGAAACGGATGCCCGTGTAGCGATGGAGATCGACGGGACGCACCGATCCGCGCGTGAGCGGGATGGCGACACCGGCATAGGCTTCCGCTTTCTGCGCCATGCGGGCGGAAACGAGCAGGGCATGGCCGCCGCCGTCGCGGGGAACGATCTGCGAAATCTCCACCGTGCGGTCGAGGCCGCCGTCGCCGGTTTCGAGGCGCAGGGTATCGAGGCTGGAGCGACCGTCCGGGCGTTCGAAATCGTCGACGAGCGACGCGACTTGCGCGGAAGGCAGGCGATCGCTTTGATTACCACTAGGAAGTGCCGGTGCGCCGCGGCCAAGCACGAGCTTGCCGTCCACGAAGACCCTGTCGACCTTGCGAATGTCGGCGATGTCGTTCCAGGGCTTGCCGCCGACTAGGATGAGGTCGGCGCGCTTGCCCGGCGCGATCGTGCCGCGATCCTCGTCGAGATGGAGGATCCGGGCGCTGACCGACGTGGCGGCGGTCAGAACCTGCGCAGGCGACAGGCCGGCGCGCACCAGGAGTTCCAGTTCGCGAATGGTAGAGGCGCCGTGCGGTGTGCCCGGCATCCCCGCGTCGGTGCCGACGCCGATCGGCACGCCTGCGTCGAACAGGGCCTTCGCGTTGAAGAGCGCATTGTCGAACTTGGCGAAGGACTGCGCGACCTTGGGATCGCTGCGATCGCGCGGCGCGCTGCCGGGCTTCTGCGGCTCGTAGACGGCCAGGGTGGGGATGACGGCCATACCGGACTTGCGGATCAGAGCGATGGTATCCGCGTCGAGACGGCGATCCTGCATCGAGTGCGCCAGCGAATCCACCCCGGCGCGCGCCGCTGTCACGCCGCGATCGACGGTGACGGTGTGGGTCAGCACTTCGAGGCCGTTCGCATGCGCAGCCGAGGAAAGCGCCGCCAGCGTGGCTTCGTCCATGCTGGTGTTGTCCGCCGCCGTGCCGTAGCGCCATCCGTCGGCAAAAGCCTTGATGAAGTCCGGCTTGTAGGGAAGCAGGCTTTTTACCGCCGCCCGTGCGGCTTCCGGCGTATTGATCCAGATCGTCGTCGCCTGATCGCCCCAATCGGCGCCGTGACCGCCAGGCGTGCTGATGCGGGCGGCGAAAGCGACATGGGGCGAGGCGATTTGGGCAAGCCATTCCCGGCGCGGAAGATAGGATTCGGGCTGCTCATGGAAATCGCTGACCGAGGTGACGCCGTTTTTGAGGTATTCCGTCGCGATCTGCGGGGTCGTTGCCGGAACGCCGGACGGCGTCCAGTGCGAATGGAGGTCGAAAAGGCCAGGGAGAAGGGCTGCACCTTTGGCGGCGATCTTTCGGGTTCCTGTAGGGAACCGCAGGTTCGTTCCCACCTGCAAGATCCGGCCGTTCTCGATGAGCACGTCGGCCTTCCGGGGCTCTGCCCCCGTTCCATCGAAAACGGTCGCGCCGACGATGGCGAGAGTGTCTTGAGGCGCGGCCACCGCCGCGGATGGCGATGCTGCGAGAACGGGCAAGACGACTGCCGAAAGGGCGGCAGTGCGCAGAAAGGCGCGTGACAAGATGACCCCCTGTAGAGCTATTGGTACGATAACGGCGAGGGCCTGGCGTTGTCGCCTCGGGAAAAGCTCCCGGCTTCAGCCTTGGGAGAGTCGCCTCATGTGCTTCGGCAGCTATTCTCAACCAATTTGGTTGTCAATGTGTTTGGTGCGAGAACAATGTGATTTTTGAACGAAAAAGTTCGACACGACCACTCTCGGTTTATCGGGCCTCTTTATGCGAATGGCGCCTAAATTCGGTGCCTTCGTTGGGAGAGCACATTGTCGCGCGTACTGAAGCCGCTTTATGTCCAGATGGTTATCGGCATTCTTGCCGGGATTGGGCTGGGCTGGGCGTGCCCGAAGGTCGCCGTGGACATGGCGCCTTTCGGCATTGCCTTTGTGAAAGCCATGCGAATGATGGTGCCGCCGGTCCTGTTCTGCACGATCGTCGAGGGCATCGTGAGACACGGCGCGGCCCGCGATACCGGCACTACAGTGTTGCGCAGCGTCGCGGTGTTTATCATCGTGACCGTCGCGGCGCTGCTCATCGGCCTGTCCGTCGGCAGTCTCCTGCAACCGGGCAATGGGTTGAGCGTGCCTGCGAGTGTGCTCGCAAGCGGCGAATTGCAGCAACATCTGTCTTCCGAGAGGATCGACGGGCCGGGAGACTTCCTTATCCGCATGATCCCCGAGACGTTGTTCTCGGCCTTTACCGCCGGAGACGTGTTGCCGGTCCTGTTCGTAGCGGGCCTCGTCGGTTTCGGGTTGCTGCGCATCGGCGAGCAGGGCAAGTCGATCGTCCGAGCAGTCGAAGCTCTGACCAAGCTTCAGTTCACGATCTTTGGTTTCTTGATCCGCGCCGCCCCGGTCGGGGCGTTCGGCGCAATCGCCTTTACCGTGGGAAGCTACGGGCTCAGCTTCATCGGATCACTCGGACTTCTGATCCTCACTCTGGCGATCGCGTGCGGAACTCTGCTGGCGGTGCTCCTTATCGCCGTGCGCATCGCCACCGGAATCCGGCCGGGTCACCCCATCCAGACGTTTCGCGACGAGTTTCTAATCATCCTTGGGACCTCTTCGACGGAAGTCGTGCTGCCCAGACTCATTACCAAACTTGAAAGTTTGGGGTGTCCGCGCAGTGTGGTCGGTCTGACGGTTCCTCTGGGATATACTCTCAATCTTGCAGGTACTGCGGTCTATCTGATGGTGGCGACCCTGTTTCTCGCCGAAGCGCTGGGCATCGATCTGCCGCCGGAGCGGCTCGCCGTCTACTTTGCCGTTATGCTGATTACGTCGAAAGCTGCGGCGGGTGTGACCGGGAGCGGGTTCTCGGCCTTGCTGTTAACCCTTTCGCTGCTTCCCGACGTCCCTATCGCGGCTGCCGCCATGCTGATCGCGGTCGACCGACTGCTGTCCGAATTCCGAGCCGTCACCAGCGCAACCGCCAACATAGCCGCGTCGCTCCTCGTTTCACGCTGGAACGGTGCCACGCTACTTCGTGGCGCTACTCCAGGCCGCTTCCAGTAAAGCCAAAAGCCTCATGGCGGCTGGCGATAGCGGCGCGTTGGGGCGGCGAAGAACGCCAATCGTTCGGAACACCGATTCGCCTTGAATGGGCCGCCAGACGAGGTCACGCGCTTCCGGGCCCATACAGGCAAGTCTTGGGAGAACCGAAGGCCCTAGGCCGGCGTCGACAAGAGCTATGGCAGAGCTGAGGCGTGTGACCTCGTAGAACTCACTCGCTTTTCGCCCGTGAGCCGGAAATGACTCCGCGAATTTGGTTTCGCTCTGTTCCGTCACCGCAATTGCTCGAACTGCTGCGGCTGTGAGGGCAGACGGCGCGGCGTCATGCTGCCCCATGGCTGGCTGTTCCCCGGGCAGAGCCGTACCGACCCGATTTCGTCGTGGAAGTTTCTCCCGCTTCGTTTGCCGTGAATGATTAAGATCCGCATCATGTATGACGGGTCACCTGCTGCTTGAACCTGCCGAAGAAAACGTGATCAACGCTCCATTTTCCTGCACCAACGACGCTGAGCAGCAGAAAATTGAAACAGAAGAGGACCGCGAGTTCACCTTTATTGAGGATTGGATAGAAACCCATCGGCGCGTGAACCATGAAGTAGGCGACCGCCATCATCGCCGAGAGGATGAAGGCCACCGATCGGGTGAACAGTCCCACGGTCAGCAAAATGCCGCCAACGAGTTCAAGTATCCCAGCGAACCCCATCAGGCCGAAGAGCGGCACGATCCCAAATTCTGAAGGAGCGGGATAACCCAACAGCTTCTGAGTGCCGTGTGTGAGGAATAGCAAGCCCGCGGCCACACGCAGCAAAGACAGCATCGTCGGCGCCCAGCGTTCGTGCCATGCAAGCGGTTCAACGATATCGCCTTGCATCAGAACTTTACCCCGGCACGCAGGCCGTAGGTCCGGGGCGGAGAAGTCACCACGGTGGCAGCATTAGCGGCGTTGTAGGTAAGACCCGCAACCGGCACGCGATTGTTCTCGATGTTGCGCACGAACGCGCCGATCGACCATCTTTCGCCTTCTGGCGTGAAGGTGAGATTCGCATTGGTGACCCAGGTGTCTCCGACCCGTTGCTGAGGGAGATACTGGAAGGCAACATAGCGGCTCGTGCGATATTGCGTGTCGGCTGCGAAGATCAGCTTGTAGTCGCCCAGTTCAAGCGTCTGCTGGGCGCCGAGATTGACGGTCCACTTCGGTGACTGGTAAGCTTGGTTCCCCGAGCAGTTGATATCGTACTGCCCAGCGGCGGTTGCGCTCGGTGCGTAAGGGCAGCCCGTGAGCGGCGGCGTTGCGCCGATCGGCTCGCGGTAAATGAAGTCCTTGAACTTGGCATCAAGATACTGGACCTGGGCGCTGAGTAGCGTCGTAGGCGTGAGCAAGAATTGCGCCTCGACCTCGAACCCCTTGTTGGTCGAGCGTCCGGCATTTTCGGTGAACTGGCCCTGGTTGCCGGCCGCATCAACGCCGGTGTGATTGATCTGCTGGTCGCGGTACTTCCACAGGAATGCTTCCAAATTGATCTGCAAGCGATTGTCGAAGAAGCGGTTCTTGAGCCCAACGGTATAGGCCGTAATGTATTCCGGATCGAAAGTCTCGTAACCGGCGGAAAGCGAGAAGCCGCCCGACCGATAGCCGGTCTCGACGCTGGCATAGAAGAGCGAGCGCGGTGCGAAGTCGAATTCTAGACCCGCCCTCCAAGTGAGCTTGGAACGAGTAAGTTCGGATTGAACCGGCGTCACCGCCCGGATCAGGATCGCGCCGCTGGAGCCGATGGGCGTGACCCCGCCGACGGGCGGGACGATGAAGGGCGGCTGCAATTGCGTGTAGTTGTCGCCTACGGGAAGGAGCGGAGTGGTCGGGCAGCTCGGCACGAAATTGACCGTCCGGGTGCAGCGCACGAGAAAGACGTCGGCCCGACCGTCGAACTGCTTTTCATCGCGGGTCCAGCGCAGGCCGCCGATCAGACGCAACCTGTCGCTCAGATTAGCGGTAAGGCGCCCGAATACAGCATAAGAGCGAGTGTCGGACTGGAATTCCTGGTAAGCGTTGAGTGCCTGCTGCGCGAAGGTGTAGTTGCCGTCGACGTTCTCGTCGAACATGTAGGCGCCAAGAATATAGTCGAATATTCCGATGCGCTCGCCGGCAAACCGCGCTTCGAGGCTGAACTGTTCATCTTTTTCCTGAATGTAGCCAATGAACCCGGGCGCTGCAAATTTATTGTCCAGGTCCGAGTAACGCCAGGCTGGCAAAATTGTCAGAGTTCCCGCGCCGGTTTTCCAGGTGATCTCGGCGCTTGTTCCGTAGAATTTGTTGTTGAGATAAACATCTGGATCGAGGGGCGCGGCTGTGCGTCCTGAAAGACCAAGAAACAGGGTCTGACGGTATGCTTGCGAGGCAGGGTCGAGCAGACCGACAGAGGCATCTAGGCCCGACGGTATGAAAGAAAGCCCGCCTGCACCGTTCGGTACATAACGGCCCTGATAAGTCGATCCGGCGCCCTTGCCGCCGGTCTGCGAATAGTCTCCGCTTACCCGGATCGTCAGATCGGGCGTGAGTTCCGCCAGGTATTGAACGCGGAAGGCGCGGCTGCGGTCGTCCGAAGTTCCATCGGAGAGATACCCGTCATGCTGCGTCAGGTTGCCCGAGACGCGTAATGCGCCGGTTTCGCCGATCGGGACGTTGACGGCGCCTTGGAGGCTTATCGCGTCGTAATTGCCATAGCTCGCATCGACAAAGCCCGAAAATTCACCGATCTTTGGCTTTGCGGGCAAGACGTTGATGGCGCCACCAGTGGCGTTGCGGCCATACAGAGTTCCCTGCGGCCCTTTGAGAACCTCGATGCGGTCGAGGTCGTAGAACATGCCTGAGGTCGAGGTCGGTCGTCCGAGATAGACGCCGTCATAGTTGAAGGCGATCGCAGGATCGCTGTATCCATTCACCGTGAAGTTGCCGACGCCGCGCAAGAAGAACACGGCGTTCGCGCCGCCATTCTGCTGAACAGTCAGAGCCGGCACCAGCTTACCGATGTCTGAGGAACTAGTGACACCGGCTCTGGAAAGTTCGTCGCCGCCGACAACATCGATCGCAAGACCGGCTCGCTGTGCGCTCTCGACCTTGCGCTGCGCTGTAACGACGATTTCAGTAAGACCGGCCGGCGACACGCCGGTCTCGGCTTGTGCCGTCTCATCCTGCGCGTGAGCTGTCCCTGTTGCCAACACCAGCGCCAGTCCGCCGCCGACCATCCACGATGTACGCACGTTCTTCTCTCCCCAATGCTTCTACGAGCTTGTGGGAAGAGGAGTGCTCGACGACTTGCCAACGAGCAAATTTTTTGTTTTTGTAGATATGCACAAACAGGATCAATAGATCATGCGCCTCGACAAATTTGACCTCAACCTGCTCATCGCGCTCGAGCTGCTGTTGGAAGAGCAAAACGTCACGCGGGCCGCACAGCGTGCCAATCTAACGCAATCGGCGATGAGTGCAGCGCTGGGACGGTTGCGGATTGCGCTCAACGATGAATTGTTGGTGCCGCATGGCCGCAAGATGGTGGCCACCCCGCATGCTCTGGCGCTGGCTCCCCTTGTAACCGAGGCGATCGGCAATCTGCGCGCGCTTATTTCGGGCGCTACCGCTTTCGACCCGGCAACTTCAGATCGCCGCTTCGACATTGCCGCGTCCGATTACGTCTCGACGGTCCTGCTTAGCCCCTTGTTGCCCAAGCTGAAGCAGGAAGCGCCGCACATCAAAATCAACATGGTGCTCCCCACGCACGATACGGTGCTGCTTCTCGACGACGGCAAGCTCGATTTTCAGGTAACGCCTGAAGAATTTTTAGGTCCGAACCATCCAAGCGAGCTCCTTTTTGAGGAGCGACACGTTGTCGTCGGTTGCCGATCTAACCCGGTCTTCAAAGACGAAATGACCAGCAAGGCCTTCCATGGATGTGGCCATGTCGCGGTGCGGATCGGCGGCGTTCCCACATTCGCGGAGCGCCATATGGCGCAGCAAGGCGATGAGCGGCGGATAGAGGTCACGACGATCTCGTTCTCCCTAGTCCCATGGCTCTTGCCGGGTACAAATCTGCTTGCCTTGATGCATGAGCGCCTGGCGCGCACTTATGCGCCCTTGCTCGGTTTGGAAATCCGCGCCGTGCCTTTCCCGATGCCGGCGATGCGCGAAATGTTCCAGTATCACACGGCCCGCGCGTCCGATGCCGGTCTCATCTGGTTCAAGCAGCGCTTGCTGTCCGCCGCGAAAGCCAGCCCTAGCTAGCTCTCGGACGTCGTGAACTCTGATAATCCCGTCATCTTTCCATCGGGGACGGCTGCTTTGAGGAGTTGCGAGAGCAATCGGACTGCTGCTTTGTTCTCCTCGCTATGGGGAAGGTAGCGCTCCGCAATCGAAAGCCCGCGGATCGACCACACCATCAGCCGCATGACGGTGCGCGCGAGCACTTCGTCGCCGCCGAACGCGCCCTGCATCACTACCAACGCCGATCGTTTGACTTCCTCCTGCATTGGAACAACGAATTCGGCCAGTTCGGAGTCGCTGCGCGTTGCCTGAAGGATTTCCAGCACGGCAAGTCCCGCTGGCCGCGACAGCACTGCCCAAAGCTGATGGGGCCAATCGTAAAGGTGATCGCCCAAGCCGGTCGCCTGGCGAACCTTCTCGTACTCCGCCATTTCGCCTTCGAAGACGTGTCTTACGACTTCGGCCATTAGCGCCGCGCGAGTGCCGAACTGATGAAGCAAGGCACCGCGCGAAACGCCGGCGCGCTGGGAGATCAACGCAGTATTGGCGCCCGCATAGCCCTTCTCATCTATAACGGAGATCGCACCTTCGATCAGCGCCAAGCGCGTGCGTGCGGTTCGTTCTTCCTGTGTCGGACGCTGTCGTTTCTGGATCATAGTCTGCCGTTGTAGCTCTTCACAGTGAGGGTCGGCGCCCTGCTAAACTCAAGTAGCGACCCAATCGATGAACTTCAATAACTAACATTCATGCTTGACCGAATGTTGGCGTAGACCTTATCCGATCCGGGTGACGCCGACTGATCGGTGCGGGGAGGATCTTGAAAGATGACCAGGGTTGCACTGTTTCTGGGCGTGAGCCTGTTTGCCATGGCCCAGCCAGCGTATGCGCAGGAAAACGCGCGTGAAGACGCGGTTTCGGAAATCGTGGTCACTGCCCAGCGCCGCACGGAACGCCTCCAGGACGTTCCGGTGAGCGTTACCGCATTGGGAGGAGACACGTTGCGATCGCGCAATGTGAACGATCTGTCGCAGGTGGCATTGGCGGCGCCGAGCCTTCAGGTCGGTAACGACAATACATTTGCCGTTCGCGGCGTGGGCACCCAGGCTTTCGCAACGACGATCGATTCCAGCGTCGCCACCTCGCTGGACGAGGTGAATCTGGGCCGGCCATTTCTTGCGCAGGGCCTTTTCAATGACGTCGAGCGGGTGGAGGTTCTCAATGGTCCGCAAGGCCTCCTGTTCGGCAAGAACGCATCGGCCGGCCTGCTGAACGTCATCTCCGCGCGGCCCAAGCTTGGGGTCTTCGGCATTGAAAGCAATCTGGAACTCAGCAACCGGGATACGCCTGGAAGCGATGCCCAGAGCTGGTCGATGATAGGCCGTGCGACAGTCAACATCCCTGTTGGCGAGGATGGGGCGCTGCGCGTGAACGGCACCTATTCCTATGAAGAGCCTTCGACGAGTTTCGTCGGCCGCCGGGATGTCCGCAACGATCTCGATCGCGAGCAATACGGCGTCCGCGCCAAGTATCTACAACGCCTGACGCCTTCTCTTGAGCTTTACGTGATCGGCGAATATGCCGAATCGCACGGCGTCGCAGGGATCTATGATCGCACCTATCGCCAGCTCGGCGCAGGCAGCGTCAACGCTGGACCTTTGGCATCTTCCAATATCGAAGCGGGCGACGACAATTTCACTTATGCCGGCGACGGCGGCTTCTGGCGTGATCTGAAGCTGGGCGGCGCGCAGGCCTCGCTCGCCTGGACGAGCCCTGGCGGCGTGGTGATCAGCAACATCGCCGCCTGGAAGTTCTACAATTTCGACTCCCAACTGGACGTCGATTTCACGAACAGCAACGGCGCGAACATCAATCGCTCGCATGCCAATTACGACCAGTTCTCCAACGAATTCAGGGTTTCCCTGCCTTCGGAGAACCGTCTGTCCGGACAGGCCGGCCTCTATTACTTCCACTCGACGATCGACCAGTCCGGCCAGATCGCGGGAAACAATTATCTGCCCGGTTTCCTGCTGCCGAACTTCCCCTTCTGCGTAGGCGCGGTGGCGACGCCCGGCGCTCCGCCGCCTGCATGCTCAACCAGCAACAGCTACTTCCTGGGCCGGGACAATGACTATCGCATGAAGACCGACAGCTATGCCGCTTTCGGTCAGCTGACTTATGCGGTGACCGACGCGCTCAAGATCTTCGGCGGCGGACGCGTCACGCGGGACGAGATAACGATCGACCTCACGCAGATCGAGGACGCCTATTTCGTTCCCCTCGGCGTGCCGGGAACCTTCGCGCAGTCTTACGGTCACACGGATTTCAGCTGGAGGGTCGGCGGCCAGTACCAGATCACTCCGGACGCGATGTTCTACGGTTCCTATGGCCGAGGCTACAAGGGACCGGGCTTCAATGACACCGCAGCGAGTGCCGACGCGGACCTGCTCGTTCGTGCCGAAAAGTCCGACACAGCCGAGATCGGGCTGAAAACAAGCTGGTTCAATCGAAAGCTGATATTCAACGTCTCCGCCTTCCACACGAAGTTCGCAAATTATCAGACTCAGTCGCTCGACACCGCGCTCCAGGCCTTCGTCGTGCAGAATGCAGCGTCAGTGAAGAGCAAGGGTATCGAGATCACCATCGGCGCCACGCCGCTCCATGGTTTCTCCATCAATGGCTCAGCGACGTTCCTCGATTCCAAATTCGGCAATTTCGAAGGTGCCGAGTGCTATCCAGGCCAAGCGGGCTGTACAAACGGATCGTTTAACGCCCGCGGGCTGCGTACTCCGACGGCGCCTAAATTCGCCTCGTCGTTGCAGGCGATGTACGAATTCGACGTGGGGGAGAACGCGCACCCCTTCATCGAGGCGAACTGGTATCACCGCAGCCCGATCAATTACCTGATCAACCGGGCCCCCGGCGCCCGCGTGCCGACGACGGATCTCATCGGCGCAAGCGCAGGCGTCCGGTTCGATAACGGAATGCGGATCGCGATCTTCTGCAAGAACTGCACGAACGAATATAACCCTAACTTCATCGGCCTTGACGCCGGCGACGCCTCTAACGGGATCGCAAGCTACCAGCAGCAGTTCGGCTTCGATTCCGCGCGCACGATCGGCGCTAACGTCCAGTTCCGGTTCTAAGGGCAGCACTATGATACATCCGGTTTCACGCCGCGGAATTCTTCGCGGCACCGCCGCGAGCCTGGTGATGGCGAGTGCCGCTCCGCTCCTCGCGACTGCCCCCCGCAAGCTGCGTTCCGACTTCCTGTGGGGCGCAGCAACAGCCGGGCACCAGGTCGAGGGCGGAAACGTCAATTCCGATAGCTGGGTGAGCGAGCATCTGCGACCAAGCGCCTTTGCCGAACCTTCGGGAGACGCGTGCGACAGCTGGAATCGCTGGCGTGAGGACATCGACATCGTCGAACGGCTCGGGCTCAACACCTATCGCTTCGGCATCGAGTGGTCCCGGATCGAACCTGAGCCCGGAGAGTATTCCCAGGCGGCGCTGGCCCACTACCGGGCGATGATCGACTATTGCCATGCCCGCGGCCTTCGGCCTTTCATCACTTTTTCCCATTTCACCGTTCCGCGTTGGTTCGCGGGAATGGGTGGCTGGGAGGAGGCGGCGAACATCGACCATTTCGTTCGCTTTTGCGAAGTGGCAGCGCGCGGGCTCGGGCCGGACTATACTCACGGTCTGACCTTCAACGAACCGAACCTTGCGCCGCAGCTTTCCTGGCAACCGGACTTCCGCAAGGCGATGCCGATGTTCGCTCTGGGCAACAAGGCGGCTGCTCGCCTGATTGGGGCCGATCGTTTTGCGGGTACGTTGACCTCGGACACCACGAAAACTGTACCTAACCAGATCACCGCCCATCACCGTGCTGTCGAGGCGATCAAGTCGGTGCGTCCAGACCTTCAGCTGGGTCTAAGCCTGTCCATGGCCGACGAGCAGGCCGCACCTGGCGAAAGCGCGCTCGAGCGCAAAATCGCGCAAGTCTACGCGCCCTGGTTCGAGGCTGTCCGCAAGGATGACTTCATCGGAGTCCAGACCTACGGCCGTGCCATAGTCGGGCCTGACGCGGATCTGCCCCCACCGATCGGCGCCGAACAGACCCTGACGCAGATGGAGTTCTATCCCGAGGCGCTTGAAGCGACGGTTCG
Source organism: Novosphingobium sp. (assembly GCF_032093395.1). GTDB lineage: Bacteria > Pseudomonadota > Alphaproteobacteria > Sphingomonadales > Sphingomonadaceae > Novosphingobium. Next base: position 12,665 of record NZ_DAMDBA010000044.1, on the reverse strand, counting down.
ATGGGCCGCGAAGGCGACGGGCCTGCCGGTGATCGTCACCGAAAACGGCGTGGCCGTGGCAGACGACCGGCGCAGGATCGCCTATATGGACCGAGCGCTCGCCGGACTGGGACGCGCCATCCGCGATGGGGTCGATGTACGCGGATATATCCATTGGGCACTGCTGGACAATTTCGAGTGGAACCGTGCCTATACGGCGCCTTTCGGGCTTGTCGCTGTCGACCGCAAGACGTTCTCGCGCACCATAAAGCCTAGCGGGCCTCACCTTGGACGCTACGCAAGCCGAAACAGCCTGTAGGCGTCTGCGAACAGCGGAAAACGAGGGGAGGAAGAATTTGCCAGAGGTCGATCGGCGCGGGTTTGTCGTGGGTGCAGGTTTAATGAGTGCCAGCGTGGGGCACATCTTGCCCGCCGCGGCAGCGGCAACGAACAAGGCTACCGTGGTGAGCCTCAAGGCTGCCGGGCGCCACGAACCAATCGGTCTGGGGGATGCCGCTCCGACCCTCTCCTGGCGCATCGAAGGCCCAGGCCGGATACACCAGTCCGCATACCGAATCCTCGTTTCGTCAAACCTGCGGATGCTAGAGCGGAACCAGGGAGACGTCTGGGACAGCGGCAGGATCGACGGCCCATCCTCCTCCATGCCCTTTGCCGGCCGTAAGTTGCGCTCTGGCGAGCAGCTTTACTGGAAAGTCCAGGTCATCGATGCCGCTGGGCATTCCGTCTGGAGCGAACCTTCGCAGTGGGAGATGGGTCTCCTCCAGCCGTCAGACTGGAGCGGACTGTGGCTTGCCGTCGAAAACGAGGCAGAGCGCGCCGACAGGCTGGCGGAACCTCAATGGGTCGAAGGGTCGTCACCGTCCCCCAGCCAGCCGCGCTCATTCCGGTTGTCTTTCCAGAGCGATGCGGGACAAGGGCTGCTGACCCTTGTCGCGGACGGCGCGATTGTCGCCCTCAGGCTGGACGGCGAGCCTTTGGAGCTTCCGGCGCGCGATCCCAACGCCTTCGGGGGGGCACCGGCAGCCCGCTTTGAGTTGCAGCTGAAGCCGGGCGAGCATGTGCTGACACTTGACGTCGCGCCCATCGCCGGTTTCTTCACCAAGCCGACGGTCGCGCTCGCAGCGCAGCTCCGTTTGTCGGAAACGGCGGCGGTGCGGCGCATCTCGGGCGGATGGGAGACGAGGCTCGGCGCAGATGCGCAGTGGGTGAAGGCCATGGCAGCTGAGCGACAGCCGGTATTCCCCTGGCCGGCCAGCCCGGGTCGGCTGCTGCGGCGCCGCTTCGTCCGCCATGGGGCGGTCCGTAGCGCGCGCCTTCACGTCGCTTCGCTGGGCGGATATCGGCTATGGCTGAACGGCAAGCGCATCGGCGACGACGAACTCCAGTCCGAGCCAGCCGATTACAGCCGCCGGATACCCAGCCGCTGCTACGATGTCACCCATCTACTGCGTGAGGGAGACAACGTCCTGGGCGCGCTAGTAGGAGACGGCTTTTTCGCAAGCTACCAGGCTCCCGAAGGGCGTTTTGCCTATGGCTCTGCGCCGCGCCGCATCCACGTGGTCCTCGATATCGAGAATGTCGGTGGTGAAATCCAGCGTCTCGTCAGCGACAAGGAGTGGCGACACGCAGTCTCACCTCTGTTGATGTCGGAGCTTTACGCGGGCGAAGATCAGGACTTGCGACTCTGGCCGGACGGCTGGCTCGATCCAGGCTTCGACGCATCGGCCTGGAGCGAGGTTTGGGAAGCGCCGGCCCCGTCGGCCATCTGTTCACCTGCGCACGCAGAGCCGATCCGCATCGTGCGCAAGTTGACTCCCGTCTCCATCCGCAAACTTGCCGAGGATCGCTTTTTGGTCGACTTTGGCCAAAACTTCGCCGGCAGGGTGCGCCTCCATCTCAAAGGGAAGGGCGGTCAGCAGATCAGGGTTCGCCATTCCGAAGTGCTGGACAAGGCCGGACTCCCCGACCGCAGGAACCTGCGCGCCGCCCGCGCCGAGGACTGTTATATTCTGCGAGGCGACCCGGCAGGCGAGCGGTTGGAGCCAATGCTCACCTATCAGGGATTTCGCTATGCCGAAGTCGAGGGCATTACCGATCTGAAAGCTGACGCGATCAGTGGTCTTGTGCTGTCCAGCGCGCTGGAGGAGACGGGCACCTTCCGCATCGACAATCCGCGCCTGCAGCGCTTGTGGCTGAATATCCTCTGGAGCCAGAGGTCGAACTTCGTCGGAATTCCCACCGATTGCCCCCAGCGCGACGAACGATTGGGGTGGACCGGCGATGCGCAGGTGTTCTGGGATGCGGCTGCCTTCAACATGGACGTCGGGGCCTTCACGCGCTCCTACTGCCGCATCCTGCGGGACGCCCAGAGCTCAAATGGCGCTTATCCTCTTTGGGCGCCTAGCCCATCCGGCCTGGGCTGGGGCACGACAAGCGCCACGCCCGGCTGGGCGGACGCCGGGATCATGCTGCCTTATGCGTCGTTCCTGCATAGCGGTGACACGGCCGTCGTCGAGGAGAACTGGGAAGCGATGACCGCCTATCTTAAAGGCATAGTCGCGACCAATCCGGGCGGTCTTTGGGAAAAGGATAGAGGCGCTGATCTGGGCGATTGGCTGGCCCTCGATGCCAAATCGCCGATGGACGAAACCACGCCCAAAACTCTCATCGCCACCGCCATGCTTGCTCGCTCGATCGATCAGGTCGCGAAGATGGCGGCCTGGACAGGACGAGACGTCGATGCCGTGCATTGGCGGGAAGCCCATGAGCGGGTTCGTAGCGCGTTCCAGCAAAAGTTCGTCGATGCGGACGGAACGGTGGGGAACGGCAGCCAGTGCAGTTTCATTATGGCGCTGGCACTCGGCCTGCTCGCGCCCACGCAGCATGCGGCAGCAGGCAAGTTGCTGGCGGCGGACATCAGGCGGCGCGGCACGCTGCTGTCGACGGGATTTCTCGGCACCCCCCTTGCACTTGATGCGCTTGCCTCGGTGGGAGAGGAAAAGCTCGCCTGGGACCTGCTTCTGCGCAACCAATACCCTTCATGGGGTTATATGGTGGATCGAGGCGCCACGACGATTTGGGAACGCTGGAACGGCGACACGGGCGATGTGGCGATGAACTCGTTCAACCATTATGCGCTGGGAGCGGTAGCGGCTTTCCTGTACCGGCGTGTAGCGGGCATCGAGCCCATCGAGCCGGGCTTCGCGCGTTTTCGTGTCGCAGTTCTGCCCGACGAACGCATCCCGTCTGCGGGAGCCACCCTTGATACCGTTCGTGGCCGCATCGAGACTTATTGGTCCCGTTCCGCGGGGCAGCTATCGCTGGACGTGTCGGTGCCTGCGAACTGCATCGCGACCGTGGCACTCCCGGACGGCGAACAAGAAGCAGGGCCAGGACGACACCGATTCAGCTATTGAACCGAAGTCGCCCCAAAGCCGGCGGTCGGTTAGGCAGCGGCCAACCGCTCCGTTGCCTCTTCGCGCAGCAGACGAGAAATGAACTGGCGCGTATGTCGGCCACCCACGTCGCTTGCGATATCGATCATCGGTTGATCCGGGTCGGCCGACATACGCGCCTGCTGCAACTCCAGAACCTCCTGGTCCTCACGGAAGGTGCGGGCCGTCTGTTCGAACACTTCATCGGGAATTCCGTCGCGCAGGATGTTGGTTGCCATCGACCAGAAGTAATGCGTGGTCGTCGCGGTTTCGGGCGTAATGCCGTGGAAGCCGCGCATCGAGAATCCGTGATCGCGCCGGCCTTCATACGCGCCGGTGCCTGCATCGCATGCACCCGTGTGGATGCGGATCAGCACCGGTTCAAACTCGATTTCCTGCCAGCGGTCGATACGACCGGTGAATCCGGCGGCGTCGACATAAGTGGGCGGCGGCTCGGAATCAGGCATCTGGCGGATTACCCGCACACCATTGGTGAGCTTCTCGGACTGCGTTTTCGTGCGGAAATGAAGGTCCGGGTTTCCGCCGATCGTCTTGGCGTGGATGTACGGCAGGTGGGAGAGGTCCATAAGATTGTCCACGAGCAGCTGCCAGCTTCCGTTCACGGGAAAGTGTGCCGAGCGCCAGGCGTAGGCGGGATCTTCGTGAATGGGATAGCTGGGCACGAGCATCACATCAGCACGTCCGGTGTCACCCATCCAGATCCAGAGCAGTCCCTGCTGTTCGACGAGCGGATAGGCTCTGACGCGCGCAGTGTCGGGAATCCGATCCTGAGCAGGGATCCGGGTGCATCTGCCGTCACCCCCGAATTCCAGACCGTGATAAGGGCATCGGATGGCCGATCCTTCCACGACGCCTGCGGAAAGTGGCATCGCGCGGTGGGCACATCGATCGGCAAGCGCATGTGCAGTTCCTTGCTGATCGCGCCAGAGCACGACGGGCTGGTCGAGGAAGGTGCGGCCGATGCGATCGCCACGTTTGATATCGCTACTCCAGCCCGCCACGTACCAGACGTTCTTGAGATAAAGTGGTTGTTCCACAGGCCTCATCCTCTCACTCGTTTGCAAAAGAGATAGCGTTCTGTCAGCCTATCCGCATCGCTGTTAATGTTGATACGGCATATCAGTGAGTCGGATAACCTCGTGGACTATCGCCGCTTTGACTTGAACCTGCTGATTGTTTTGAACGTCCTGCTCGAGGAGCGCGGCGTCAGCGCAACCGCTCGCCGGCTGAACATAAGCCAGCCAAACGTTAGCTTCGCCTTGAGCAAGTTGCGCACCCAATTTGCAGACGATCTGCTTGTTCGAACTGGCAACAGCATGCAGCCCACAATGCTGGGGGAGGCGCTGCAAGCTCCCTTGCAACGCATGCTTGGTCTTCTTGAAGGCGAGATTCTTGCCGAGCGGCTTTTTGACCCGCTTCTATCCGATCGCCGGTTTGTCCTCAGCTTATCGGATATCGGCGAGCTCGTATTCCTGCCCCAGTTGATGACGGAGCTTTCCCGGCGCGCGCCGCATGTCACGTTGGAATCCCGATCACTCCAGCCAGGGCAGCTCCGGAACGCCATGGCAGAAGGGGCGGTGGATCTCGCGCTGGGTTTCTTCCCAGATATTGAAGGAAACAGCTTTTTCACCCAGAAGCTCTTCGATCATCCCTTTACTTGCATCGCGCGAGCGGACCACCCGGAAGCGGCGCCGGGGTGGTCGCTTGATACGTTTCTGAGCCTGGGTCATATCGTCGTCTCGCAAACCGGGCGAAGCCAGGAACTGTTTGAAGAAAGCCTTGAGAAACGTGGGCTTTCTCGACGCATTCAGCTGAAGTCTCCTCATTTCATGAGCGTGCCGCTGTTGATCGCTGGATCCGATCTCATCAGCACGGTGCCTGCGGCAGTAGGGGAGATCTTCGCCACCATGGCCCAACTAGCGTAATTGATCCACCGTTGTCGACCCCGCGCATCGATATCCAGCAATTCTGGCATCGCCGGGTTCACGATGATCCGGCCGTAAGTTGGCTACGACGGCTTATCAGCGAAATGTTCAAAGGGCGTGATCCGTCAGTAGTTGGATCTTGACAGATCATCAAACGACCGCGCTCGCATCTATTGAGCTCGCCGCTTCAATTGATCAAAACTTTTCTTAAATTACCCATGCCGGAACGCCTTCTGAGCCGCGCAAGATTAACTATGATACCCTCAGTCAGCATAGGACCGCGTTCGCCGAGGCGTACAGGAACCACGTGAGTTGGTTGGCAGACGACACCGCATGAGCGTCAGCTACCTTCGCAACCCGCGTCCGATCCGGGTCCGCGGGTTTCTGTACGGGCGGCCCTCGTACGCAAGCGCTCGAAGGCCGACACATTGTGACGCTGCTCCGTGCTTTGCGAATATTGGCACAAACTACCTTATGAGCTCGTCTGTTGTGGCCAAGAAAATTGCACGGTCAATTTCCTGTTCCGTCTCGCTCCCGACCTCAACCATCGGAAGTCGCAAGCGACCTGGGTAGCCTCGACGTTTCCGGACCATCGCATACTTGAGCGCTGCCGGCGATGGCTCCGCGAACAGCGCTCGATGAAGGGGCAGCAGCTTTTCGTCGAGTAGGGCGGCCTTTGCGAAATCCTGCACGAGCCAGGCTTCCTGGATTTCGGCACATAGCCGCGGTGCAATGTTCGCAGTAACCGAAATAGCACCGCGACCACCCGACGCCATGAAGGCGAGGGTCGTCTCGTCATGACCGGAAAGCTGGCAGAACCGCGCACCGCATGCATCACGCTGCATTCCAACCCGAGCGATTGCACCCGTGGCGTCCTTTAAGCCGATTACGATTTCAGGATAGCCCGCCGCCAGCCTGCCATGGTTTCGGGCGCGATATCCGCGCCTGTGCGCGCCGGCACGTTGTACAAGACTATCGGGAGGCCGCCGTTTTCGCTCAGGTGTGCGTAATGAGCGAAAATGCCATCCTGACTCGGTCGCACGTAGTACGGTGCCATGACCAAGGCAGCAGCCGCTCCTGCGTCCCGGGCACGGCAAATCTGTGCAAGGGTGGTGACGGTGTTTGCCGTTCCACATCCAGCTATTACCGGGACGCGGCCGTTCGCTTCTGACATGCAGATAACAAGGACCTGCCGTCGTTCCGCATCACTGAGGCTGGCCGCTTCACCGGTCGTGCCGCAGGCTAGGGCGTAAACTCATAAACCGCACCATCGAGGTTTGGGGCAAAATGGCTCAGCGCAAGAAGGCAGGACGAAGGAATACGTTCGTATTTCAAGTCCTGCCGACGCAGCGATGGGCCATTTTGCGTCAAATCCGAAGGACGCCCGAATGGCTTCCATCTCGAACCAAATCGACCTTGGACGGGCAACCAGCCCGCCCGGCGGCCACTTCGGCCCGAGCTGTTCGCCATTCGGGCGCCTCGACGGTGCGGTTTATAAGTTTACGCCCTAAGATCCCGGACGCCCCTTCCTCGATCAGCCAGGAAACATGATCGCGCAGTGCGGCCTCGTCGATGCCGTCTCGCTTGAAGAGTGGGAATGGCGGGAATTGAGCCCGAGAACATGGATAGTGCTCCAATTTCGATGAGCGGTCCAAGTATGCGTATCCGGATATAAAAACGCGAGAACCTTTTCGCCAGGCGCATAGGAATGTCATTGTATTTTCGGCGCTCGATAGGTGGACAACATAGTGAAAATTCAATGCTTATCCGTTCATCGCGATCTGGAATACATATGCCGCTCCCTTTACCTTTTCATCGTCCGCCGCGGTTTATCGCGGCCGACGCATCAACTTGGCTTGAAGGAGCTGTTTTGTGATCGAAACCCCCAGCAATCCGGAACCGGACCAACGCGGGTCGATACTCTATGTCGGTCAGGACCACGCCGGACACTGGCTGGTCCAGGAGAACCACGGCCTTTTGGAGGGCCGGTTCATCTCGCGCGATGCCGCATGGCGTTTCGCCCGCGGAGAGGTGCACGCTTTTCCCGAGGCTAAAATCCTCCTGACAACGAAGTGGCTGGTCCCTGCAATCCCTTTCGACCCGGTGCCGGATGCCTACGGCACCCTCGACCGCGCGGCGTGAAAGGGCGGCACCATGCATTTCTCGCTTTCCCTCCCCACCGGCTCACCTTGGCCTGCGGTCTCGATCGGCATGTGCTCGGATCGCGCGCGCGCCGAACAGGATCCGTGCTGGAGACCGCTCGTCGCAAGGCTCCAATCGCTGCGAAAAAGCGGTCGCAGATCCGTTCGCATCGTCGATGTGAACTGCGGCGACGGCTCGCTTCTCATCGCGGCCACGCGTGAAGCTCGCAAGCTCGGATTCCTTGCGATCGAAGGTTCTGGCGTGGATCCGGACGCTGACAACATCGACGATGCCCGCAGACAGGCTCGATGGCTTTCGGACTGCGCGATAGGCCTCGAATTCGAGAGAGCGACGCCGATGCCGAGCCTCTTGGCCGAAGCCGAATTCCCTGCCGACATAATCCTGTATGCGCCGCCGCCAACTTACTCGAAAAGCTTCGAAGACGCAGTTCGCGCTTCAGGTCAGTATGTGCTGGCAAAGCGTGAACAATGCGGGATGCCGAGCCTATGACCCGAAGGGATCTGTTCTGGCGCGGCGTTGGGGGTGTCCTCATCATCGCCGCTCCCACGCTGGAACTGTTGGCGCCCAGCGACCCAGGAAGCGCGCGCGGATTGCTTACTCTCCTTTTGCTCGCCGTCACTCTGTTCGGCCTCGTACTTGTGGCTCAAGGCAAGAAGCTCGCACTCGTGCTGCGGATCGAAAACAGCCGTCACCGCGCGCTTCCCGACCTCATCCGATCGCGACGAGTTCAACGCCGCCGCAAGCCCTGACAGGTCTTCATCAAGGACATTCGCGCATGACAGCATTTCATTATGCCGACGGCGTCCTGCACGCAGAAGCCGTACCCCTGACCACGATCGGCACCGCAGTCAGAACCCCCGCCTACGTATACTCGGCGAAGGCGTTACGAAACGCAGCCCGCCAGTTTCAGGCGGCACTTGCGGACATCCCGCGAAAGCACATCGCCTTTGCGGTAAAAGCCAACCCGAACCGCGCGGTGCTGTATCTGCTCGCCAAGGAAGGCTTCGGCGCCGACATCGTATCCGGCGGGGAGCTTTCGGTCGCACGGGAAGCCGGCATGCAGCCCGGCGACATCATCTATTCGGGAACCGGGAAAACGCGCAGCGAACTCGTCGATGCGCTCGATGCCGGTGTCGGTCAGTTCAATATCGAACTGGAAGCGGAAGGCGAACTGCTGTCGGCCCTTGCGATCGAACGCGGCTTTCGCGCGCCGGCATCGCTGCGGATAAATCCAGACATTGATGCCTGCACGCATGCGAAGATCACGACCGGCCGAAGCACCAGCAAGTTCGGCGTTCCCCTTGGCGATGCGATCGCTATCTATGAGCGTCTGGCCCTGCTTCCCGGTCTCGATCTGCGCGGCATCGCGGTGCATATCGGTAGTCAGATCGTCGATATCGCACCGCTCGAAGCCGCCTACACGTGCATCGGCGAACTCCTCGCATCGCTTCGCGCTCGCGGGCACACCCTCACGCATGTCGATCTGGGCGGAGGCCTTGGCGTATCCTACCGCGAGAGCGAAGCTGGCGCCGATCTCGAAGCCTATGGCGCGATGGTCGCCCGGATCACGCGAAACTGGAATGTGACGCTGCAGTTCGAGCCGGGCCGGTGTATCGCCGCCAGTGCTGGGGTCTTGCTCACCCAGGTCACCTGGGTCAAACCCGGCGCCGAGCAGCCGTTCGTGATCCTCGATGCCGCGATGAACGATTTTATGCGGCCTTCGCTCTACGATGCCTGGCACGAGTTCTCGGCCGTGCGCCCCACCGGTACACGCATGACGGCTGACATCGTCGGGCCGGTCTGCGAAAGCGGCGACACCTTTGCCCGCGCACGGGACATCGACAGCGTGGGCGCTGGCGATCTTGCCGTAATTCATACGGTCGGCGCCTATGGTGCGACGATGGCATCGACCTACAACTGCCGCGCGCTGCCACCTGAAGTCCTGGTCGATGGCGATAGGTTCGCCGTCGTGTCCGATCGCCTGGCTGTGAGTGCGGTTGCTCGCCATCGGCTTGCGCCCTGGCAGTCGTACGCGCAAGGGATCGACGATCCGGTGGCTGCCTGACGTTCGCCGGGAATTCAAACGCGGCATGGCCTGACGGACACGGCTATCCTCGAGTTTGGAGAGATCAAAAGAGCCCGGCAGCCGTCGCTGCCGGGCTTTCCCCCGTTGTCAGAACGCAGCCGTCAGAGAGGCCACGACGGTAGCATCCACAATGGACCCGGTGCCATCCTGACCCTTGCTGAAGTTGGGCTGCAGGCGAGAAGCCTGGGCACGCGTTATGTCGGTATCGACATACGAGACATTGAAGGTCAGGTTGCGCCAGGCGGCGTCCATGCCGATCGACCAGTCCCAGTAGGTCCCAGTGGGAGCGACGCTGGTGCCGTTAGGCCCAAGGCCCGGATTGCCGTCTGAGTATCCGATGTGGGCCTTCGCGGTGAGCGGCGTGCCGCCGATCGCAAAGGCGCCGTCGCCCCACAGGTAGAGGTTGTCCTGCTTCTGCCCGCGGCTATTGGGGGCATTGGAGACGTTGGCGAGCGCATATTGCTTGGGCGCGTAGGCGACGCCGGCCGTCAGCGTGGCGGGCCCGGTTGTGCCCGAAAGCTTGACGTAAGGCTCTGCGAAGTCGGTATCGCTGGCGCCGCCCGGATACATGTACCAGGTCAGGCCGACATCGAGCGTCGCATTGTCGCTCAGCTTCGCCTTGTAGCCGCCGATCAGATCGAGTTCCATATTGGAGCCGCCGAAGGTGCCCCAACCTGACAGGTTCGAGGCCCAGGTGCCGACATAGAGACCGCTCTCATGACTGACGGTGAGGCCGCCCTGGACGGCCATGTCCTTGTCGGACTGCGAGACACCGCGGAACCGGTAGTCCGAAGCGATCGTCGCGGAACCGGCGACGGTGACGGGGGAACTGGGTGCTGCCTCTTCCTGCGCCTGAACGGCCATCGGGAACAGGCCGACGAACAGGGCTGCGACAGGTGCGATCGATTTCATGGGTTTCCTCATTGGATGTCCCCGGACATTGCCGGGGCGATTCGAGGCGTTCCAAGTAGATCAGAGCCGCGTTTGATATCGAGAGGAGGACCGTGCCGATCGCGTTGTATTTTTCCAATGCCCCGATCCAAAAACGAGGCAGCGAGGATCAAGCGGCCTTGGTAGTCACGCGCTCGAACTTCGTTTCCGTGCTCGCCTGTTCGTTCAGCAGCACGTCGAACTGACGAGGTTCGATCAAGACAGCGCTCCAGCGCCGGGGAATCTCGATCTGCTTCCATAGGCCAGGCCCCACGAACAGAAGCGCATTGCCGATGATGAGCAGCAGAACGAACACAGCGCAGATCGCCAGTTCCGCGAGGCTCGCCGGCCCGGGTGCATGCGCGTGGACGCGCGTATAGAGACTGCTGCCTGCCCACCATGCGCCCGACAGGACGACGGCGCCAGCAAGGCGCAGAGCGAACTGGGCTGCCAGGGTTTCGTGCCACTTGACCATCGACGACCTCCTTTGGGAGGCTCACAAGTTACGCAGGACCGCATAGCAATTCGAGAGCGAGAAACCGCTCGGCGCATTGAGATTTCCTAATGTCGAAGCGCTCGAAAGACGACGAATTGAGCCGATCATATGCGATTCACATCGTGCGGCGCGCCCATCGGTATGATGGACACGCGCTAATTCCTGAGCCGTGGGCTGCTGCCGCAAAATTCGCTTTCAGCGAATTTTCAAACGGACTCTAAGGCCGGACCTTACTTAAGCGCAGAGATGAAGGCGCAGGCGAGCGTGACTGCAATACAACTGTAGATCGCGATACCGCTTGCGCCCTGCGCTCCGAGCCAGTCCACGATGCGCTGACGTCCGTCAGGGTTTCGATGGCGCTTCATGTTGAATCATCGTCAGGGATGCGCAGGCGATAGCCGATGCCTACGTCATTGCTGATGACCTGAGGCCGCTGCGGGTCGGTTTCCAGCTTCTGCCGCAGTGTCCGCACGAGCACGCGCAGATACTCGACATGGCGTTCGACATCCTTGGGCCAGACGTTCACCATGATCTGTTCGTGCGTGATGACCCGACCAGGAAACTTGGCTAGCTGCGCCAGCACGGCATATTCCTTGGGCGTGAGATGAACCTCTTTGCCCGCTTTCGTGACCTTTCTGTCGAGGAGGTTGATCGACAGGTCGCCGACAGTGATTGCAGGCACCCCACCACCGCGTGTCATGCGATTACGCAAGGCGACGCGCACCCGCGCCAGCAGTTCGTCGGTGTCGAATGGTTTGGTTAGATAGTCATCCGCGCCTAGATCAAGCGCCGCAACTTTCTCGTCCGTCGCATCGCGCGCGGAGACAACGATAAGCGTGGTATCTGCATTCTGCTTGATCAGCGGCACCAGTTCCAGCCCATCGCGATCGGGGAGACCAAGGTCCAGCAGTACGATCTGCGGAAGTTCGGTCTGCAGGCGATCCATAGCTTCGCGCGCGCTTTCCGCTTCCACGGTAGCATAATCTGCGCGGACGAGCGCGGCCTGGATGAGCCTGCGGATGTGAGGCTCATCATCGACGATGAGCACCTTGTGGCGGAGGTTCATAGTACGTCCTTGCTATCGATATTCGCGATGATCAGCGGTTCAGGGATGCGGATAGTGAAGCAGGCGCCGTGCGGTGCTTCGTTGTTGGTCGCCTCCACCGAAAGGCCCATGGCTTCGGCAAAGCCCTTGACGATCGCTAGGCCGAGACCGGTTCCGTGGCGTACCCGGTCCGAGCCTTCCAGGCGGGTGAAGGTTTCGAAGACCCGCTTCTCCTGTCCTGCCGGGATGCCCGGCCCCTGGTCAATGACCGACAGGAGCAGCGCGTCCGAAGCGCGCCTGCATCGGATCACGATCGGGGTTCCGGCGTCGGCATAGCGCCCGGCATTGTCGAGCAGGTTGATGAGGCAGTGGTGCAGGAGCACGGGGTCCAGCCGGACCAGTGGAATATCGGGTACGACATCGACCTGGATTGCATGGTTCATCAACGACGCGCGAGTATCGTGCGCCGCTCCTGCCACGGCATCGAAGAGATCGGTCGCTTCCACTTTCATCGGCAGCGCGCCGGCTTCCACACGCGCCATGTCGAGCAGATTGGCGACGAAGC
>NZ_DAMDBA010000043.1:0-41253 GCF_032093395.1 Novosphingobium sp. | reverse complement strand
ATACACTGAATGGGAGGTCGGGTGGGGGCGTGGGCCGGTGCCGCTCAAAACGGGCGGACGCCCGTTTTGCCTGGGCGTGAGCCCGGACAAAAAAGCGTACCGATTGGAGACAAGGCCCGGATTTGCCTCGAAAACGGCCATACGGGCAGTTGCTCCGGACTCCTTCATGGGAAATACCGGGCGCGCATGCCGAACTCCGCGACCATAAATCCGCGCATCGTCGAGACGCTCTATCATGACGCGCTGCTGCTTGCCGACGAAGTGCGCCATGCCTTCGAGCAGCCCTGCGGCTTCGACAACGACGAACCTCTCCGCATCGCACTGTCGAGCGAGGGCCTGCGCACGACGACGCGGATGATGCACGCGATCGCCTGGCTGCTCAATCATCGCGCTTATTTCGCCGGCGAGATGAATCAGTTCCAGCTTCGCCGCAATGGTCGCCTGTCCCCGGATTTGCGCCAGTCCGAAGTGGCGCAGCTTGCGCGCCTCCAACCGGAAATCGTCGATCTCGTCGAATCGACGCAGCACTTCTACGACCGGCTGCTGAGGCTGGACGCCCGCTGGCGCCTGTTCGGCGAAACGCAGCCGAGCGCGATCGAACGCCTTCGGGAACGCCTACAACGGCGATTGGCGAGTTAGGGAGCGCTCGACAGGCCTCCTGCGAATGCCCATATCGGCGGCATGGACGCGCTGAAAGACATCGAAAAGCCCTATGCCGAGGCTGAGCGGATTGCCCCGCTCGTACGCCGCGTGCTGGCGCGCAACCCCTCTCCGTTCACCTTTACCGGCACCCAGACCTACGTCGTGGGCGACGCCGACGACGTCGCGGTCATCGATCCCGGTCCGGCCGATCCCGAACATGTCGACGCGATCCTGAAGGCCGTGGGCGAAGCGCGGGTCGTGGCGATCTGCTGCACCCATACGCATCGCGACCATTCCCCCGCCGCGGCGCCGCTGAAGGCGCTCACCGGCGCGCCGATCGTCGGCTGCGCGGCGCTGACGCTGGAAGACGACGGCCCCCGCGCCGACGCCGCCTTCGATCCCGACTACCGCCCCGACCGCGTGCTGATCGACGGCGAGGCGATTTCGGGGACGGGCTGGACCCTGGAGGCCGTCGCCACGCCCGGCCATACGTCCAACCATGTCTGCTTTGCCCTGCGCGAAACCGGCGCGGTGTTCACCGGCGATCATGTCATGGGTTGGTCGACCAGCGTCGTGTCTCCGCCGGACGGCGACATGACCGACTATCTCGCGAGCCTTCAGAAGCTCTACGAGCGCGAGCAGGACACCGTCTATTTCCCCGCTCACGGCCCCGCAGTGGAGAAACCCCGCCAACTGGTGCGCGGGATGATAGGCCACCGCCGTCAGCGCGAGCGTCAGATCCTGAAACAGATCGAGGCAGGCCATCGCACCGTCGCGGCGATGGTGCCGCAGATGTACCGGAGCGTGGACCAGCGCCTCTGGCCCGCCGCGGGCCGCTCGGTACTGGCCCATCTGCTCGACCTGCAAAGACGGCGCCTCGTTACGGATCATGGCGACGAGTGGTCGCTGCTCGCACCCGATACCTAAAGTCTTTGCTGGGTGCGCCTTCGACATACGTCGAAGGCTTGCGACACCGGCCCACGCCCCCACCCGACCTCCCACAACAGTGTATCCTGGATGGGAGGTCGGGTGGGGGCGTGGGCCGGTGCCGCTTGAAAATGCCCCATGGGCATTTTCCAAACGACCTCCCACCCCGCCATATTTTCCTTGGGTGTTGCGACAAGCATCCCTAGATAGGCCGCAAATCCCGGCAGGCCGAAACATCGGCACAATGCCGGAGCGACCAGACAGAGGGATACCATGACCGTAATGCCCGCCGACCTTTCCGGTATCGACGTGCGCGCCGAAATCGAGCGGCTGCGCAAGGAACGCAACGCGGTCATCCTCGCGCATTACTACCAGCGCCCCGAGTTGCAGGACCTGGCCGATTTCGTGGGCGACAGCCTGGAACTGAGCCGCAAGGCCGCCGAGACCGACGCCGAGGTCATCGCCTTCTGCGGCGTGAAGTTCATGGCCGAAACCGCCAAGATCCTGTCGCCGAACAAGATCGTAGTGCTGCCCGACCTCGAAGCCGGGTGCAGCCTGGAAGATTCCTGTCCGCCCGAGAAGTTCGCCGCCTTCCGCGCCGCGCATCCGGACCATATCGCGCTGACCTACATCAACTGCTCGACCGAGGTGAAGGCGCTGTCCGACATCATCGTCACCAGTTCCAGCGCCGAGACGATCCTCCAGCAGATCCCGGCCGACCAGAAGATCATCTTCGGTCCGGACCGTCACCTCGGGGGCTACCTTAGCCGCAAGTTCGGGCGCGAGATGCTGCTCTGGCCGGGCGTCTGCATCGTTCACGAGGCTTTCAGCGAGACCGAGCTGCTCAAGCTGAAGGCGAAACATCCCACCGCACCGATCGCCGCGCATCCCGAATGCCCGCCGCATATCGTCGATCACGCCGATTATGTGGGCTCGACCAGCGGCATCCTGCAATATGCCAAGACCGTGGAAGGCGACACGCTGATCGTCGCCACGGAGCCACACATCATCCACCAGATGCAGCTGGCCATTCCGAACAAGACCTTCATCGGCGCGCCCGGTGCGGACGGCAACTGCAATTGCAACATCTGCCCCTACATGGCGCTGAACACGCTAGAGAAGCTCTACGTTGCGCTGCGTGACCTGGAACCACGCATCGAGATCGACGAGCAACTTCGCCTGGATGCGAAGAAGAGCCTGGATCGCATGCTCGACATGGCCAGCGGCACTGTCGGCAAGGGCGATCTCGGGACTCGCTGAAGAGACACCTGAGGACAGGTGCGATGCGCAGAATCGGGGTGAGGATGAGCACCGCCCCGGTCCTGCCCCGGAAAAGATCGCGCCCGTGACTTGGGTCGCCCGTTTGGGCAACGATTGCATTGGGCGGAATTCATTCGAGAAACGGCAGAACACCGCGCTTGATCAGGCCCAGCCGGTTGCCGTTAGGTATTCGTGACATAGCGTGTTATGTCCTCCGCCGCTGATGTCGAATTTGCGACGGGCATCGCCAGTCTTCGTTCGCGCACCGGAAATTTTCCGGCGCATGGACAGGCTGGGACGATTTCCTTTCAATTGACGCACGGACGCACGACCGGGTTCTGTAATATCGCCGAACCCTTATTTCGTTTCTTGAAAGGAAACAAACATGCCGATCGGCACCGTGAAATTCTTCAACACCGACAAGGGTTACGGCTTCATCGCTCCGGAAGACGGCGGCCAGGACAGCTTCGTGCACATTTCGGCCGTCCAGAACGCCGGCATGCACACGCTCGAAAAGGAGCAGCGCCTCTCCTACGAGATCGAAGTCGGCCGCAACGGCAAGGCTTCGGCCGTCAACCTGAAGTCGGCCTGATTTCGCGAGGGAGGCGAACCACCTTCGCCTCCCTCGTCATATGGCAGATACGAAAAACCCCCGCAGGCGTGAGCCGGCGGGGGTTTTTCATGATCTCTGGATTCAGAGCATTTTCTAATCAGCTGGAAACTACCTGATGACCCGGAAAATGCGGCAAACCAGAAACTTAGAGCGGTTGATCCGGTGCAACCGGATCGGAAACCGCTCTAGCCAGGCGATCGACCGAATTTCGTCAGTCGACCATCGCGGCGACGATGCGCCGCAGATCCTGCCTGGAAAGCGCGCCCGGCTCTACGTTGCGCCGGAAATCGGCGGAAGCGAGCGGGAGCGATTGAGATACTGCGTGGACGCGCTTGAAAGCGTCCGGCCTTTGATAATGCATGTTTTCCTTAAGCGCGGCGCGTTGGCCGCATCCTCTTATCTTCTAAAATTGCTGCGCCGCTTGGGCGGGCCGCCGACCTGGCCGGGCGTACGTTCGCGGAACACGATCCGCCCTTTGGTCAGATCGTAAGGCGTCATCTCGACGTGCACACGATCGCCAACCACGGAGCGGATGCGGAACTTGCGCATCTTGCCTGCGGTGTAGGCGATGATCTTGTGCTCGTTATCGAGCACGACAGCGAAACGTCCGTCGGGAAGGATTTCTTCGATGAAACCCTCCATGGTCAGCAGTTCTTCCTTGGCCAAAGCATCCAGTCCGAAAAAGGGTTGCCCCAAAGCTGCCGCGCGAAAAGCGCGTCGGCCTTGAGGGCCAGGCAGCTGAAATGGGGATGAAAAGGCTGCTCAGCGCAGCCGTCAGTTCCCGTCGCAGGCGACGTAGCGGTTCCCATATAGCGCATGTCGCGAAAAATGCAAGTCCGACGATCAGACTGTCACCTCCCGCCACTCTCCGGGAGATAGACCGTCGAGCGCCCAGTCTCCTGTACGCCAGCGCACGAGACGCAAGGTGGGATGGCCGACGGCGGCAGTCATGCGGCGCACCTGACGGTTGCGCCCCTCGGAAATGGTCAGCTCGATCCAGCAGTCCGGAACGGTCTTGCGAAACCGGACCGGGGGATTACGCGGCCAAAGTTCCGGATCGTCGATTCGGCGGACCGAGGCGGGCCGGGTCGGGCCGTCGTTGAGGACGACCCCCTTGCGCAGCGCCTCCAGCGCGGCCTCGTCAGGCTCGCCCTCCACTTGCGCGAGATAGGTCTTGGCCGTCTTGTAGCGCGGATCCGAAATCCGGGACTGAAGCCGCCCGTCGTCGGTCAACAGTAGCAGCCCCTCGCTATCGCGATCGAGCCGTCCCGCCGGATAGACGCCGGGCACGTCGACGAAATCCGAAAGCGTCGCGCGCGGCGTGGGGGACCGCGCGTCGGTGAACTGCGAGAGGACATCGTAGGGCTTGTTGAACAGGATGAGGCGCGCCATCGGGTTGCCCTAGCAGCGCGGTCGGCGCGAGTCTTTGTTTTGTGCGCCATTCGCATCCGCGAATGGCTTGCGGCACCGGCCCACACAAAAACGGCCGGACGGCCGTTTTGCCCGGGCGTGAGCCCGGACAAACGACTCCCCCGGACTAAGCCTCCACTCCTCGCGTCTTCCACAAGGACCAGCCCACGCCGCCCGCGATCAGCGCCAGGGTCACGCCAAGGCTGATCAGCGGCGGGAACTTCGCTCCGCCCAGCACGAAGTCCGCAACCAGGATTTTCGCGCCGATGAACACCAGCACCAGCGCCAGCGCATACTTCAGGTAGTGGAAGCGATGCACCATCGCCGCCAAAGCGAAATAAAGCGCGCGCAAGCCCAGGATCGCCATGATGTTCGAGGTATAGACGATGAAGGTGTCGGTCGTGATCGAGAAGATCGCCGGCACCGAGTCCACCGCGAACACCAGATCGGCCAGGTTGATCACCACCAGCGCCAGGAACAGCGGGGTCGCGGCCCAGACCAGCTTGCCGGCGGCATTGTGCTCGCGCACGAAGAAATGCTCGCCGTGATGCGCCTTGGTCACTCGCATGTGGCGCGAAATCCAGCGGATCACCGGGTTGTTGCCGATATCGGGATCGTGCTCCTTGGCGAAGAGCATCTTCACGCCGGTGTAGACGAGGAACGCGGCGAAGAAATACATCACCCAGTGCGCCTGCGATACCAGCGCCACGCCACCCGCAATCATCAGCCCGCGCAGCACGATCACCGCCATGATGCCCCAGAGCAAGGCGCGATACTGGTACTTGGGCGCAATTGCGAAGAAGCCGAAGATCATCGAGATCACGAAGACGTTGTCGATCGATAGCGCCTTCTCGATGAAGTAGCCGGTGAAATAGGCGATGCCGTCCTCGGAGCCCTTGGCCCACCAGACCCATGTGCCGAAGGCCATGGCGATAGCGATGTAGAACACCGAAAGCTTCAGCGATTCGGCAATGCCCATCTCCCGGTCCTCCTTGTGCAGGAAGCCGAGGTCGAAGGCGGTCAGAACGAAAACGAGGCCGGCGAAAGCCAGCCAGAACCATGCCGGCGTGCCCAACAGGTCATAAAACAGGAAATCCACGGGGTTAGCTCCCGATTAGGCCCGAAGCCCGATGAAACAGGAAGCGCCGACGCGAAAATGGGGGGGAACGCGCCGGCGCGAGGGTTACAGACTGCCTGCGACGGCTGCGGGGGGATGCAGCCGCGCGAGTCTGCCCCTGAACTCCTGTTTCAGTCTCTTCAGCCTTGCGATCTCAAGGGGATTTGCAAAGCGTCGGCCCTGCGCGAAGCGCAACAGGACATCGAGTTTCTGGTGCCGCTCAAGCAGGCGGAACATCTGGTCGGTCATTTCATATCCCTATCGAACATATGGTGGTTCGATCGGATGACCCTCAGCAAGGTTCCTGTTGCCTGAGCTATCGGGACTGGAGGATCCCCGGAACCTGCATCGGTTTCACCCGATGCGGTCCGACATCACGAGGCGCCTTCCAAGGAAAACGCCGCGCCAGAGGGGCCCGGCCCGCAAGACGCACATAGCCATCGGCCCGGCGATTTTCAACCCCGCTTGACAAAATGTGCACTTATGATATTAATGTGATATCACTTTAACCCGATAAGGCACGCACAGGGGGCTTGTCCGATGGCTGAAGCGCATCTTCCGATCAATTCCAGCCGCGAAGCTTCGGCTTCCAGCATAAGCGGTTACGTCATGCTGCTGGTCTTCCTGGCCATCCTGGCGGCGATCATGCTGGCCGTGTTCTCGCTGGGCAGCGTCGGCTCCGGCGCGGTGCTGGGGATGTTCGCCTTCATCATCCCCGCCGTTGCCGCCGAAGTGCTGATCGTCTCGGGCTTCTACATGATCCAGCCGAACCAGGCGGCGGCAATCACCCTGTTCGGCTCCTATCGCGGCACCGACCGTGCGGCGGGGTTGCGCTGGGTCTGGCCGTGGATGGCCAAGCGCAAGATTTCCGTGCGGGCTAACAACGTCGTCTCCGAAAAGCTCAAGGTGAACGACTTGCGCGGCAACCCGATCGAGATCGCCACCAATGTCGTCTGGCGCGTCGCCGACACGGCCCAGGCCCTCTACGACGTAGACGACTACAAGGCCTTCGTGAACGTACAGATCGAAGCCGCGGTGCGCTCGATCGGCTCCCGCTATGCCTATGACGACGTCGAGGATGCCGAAATCACGCTGCGCGGCAGCCACGAGCAGGTGAACGCCGAACTGCGCACCGAACTGATCGAACGCCTGCGCGTGGCCGGCATCACCGTGGACGAATGCGGCCTTACCCACCTGGCCTATGCGCCCGAGATCGCCGGCGCCATGCTGCGCCGCCAGCAGGCCGAAGCCGTGATCGCCGCCCGCCGCAAGCTGGTGGAAGGCGCGGTGTCGATGGTGGAGATGGCGCTGGCGCAGCTCTCGGAAAAGAACGTGGTCGAACTCGACGACGAGCGCCGCGCGGCGATGGTCTCGAACCTGATGGTCGTGCTCTGCGGCGAGCGGGACACCCAGCCGGTCGTGAACACCGGCACCCTGTACCAGTAAGGCGGCGCGGCGCATGGCGAGCCCCGGCAAGAAGGCCTTCGCCTTGCGGCTGGACCCGGCGCTGCACGAAGCGCTGGAGCGCTGTGCTGCGGCGGACTTCCGCTCGGTCAATGCCCAGGTCGAAGTGCTGCTGCGCGAGGCGCTGGTTCGACGGGGGGTGAAGGTGGACGTCAGCACCCCGGCACGTCGCGGACGACCGCCCATCGGGGCCGAAAGTCGGGAGGACGAAGCCTGATGCAGGAAGACGCTCTGTTCCTCCGCTATCGGAAAGGCTGGAAGTTCAACTGCCAGTCGCGCGGCCGTGCAGGCTGGCTGGCCCTGGCCGCCTAGCCCCTGCCGCTGCTGCCGATGAGCCTCGCTTTCGCCTGGCTGCTCCTGCGCTTGTTTGAAAGCCCTGCCGGACATCGGGCGCGCCGCGCACCCATGTCCCGGCGCGGGACAGGGCGAAACGCGTGTCACCGCCTCCGCATGCAGGCGCTAGACCGGGGGTATGAACCGTCCGACCCGACTCGCTTTCGCCCTTGGCTTACCCCTGCTGGCCGCCGTGCCCGCCTCCAGCTCCCTGGGCCAGAGTGGCGATGCCGCGCCCTACACGGTCGCTGAAACCGGGCGCAGCTTCACGCGCCTGCAAGATGCGGTTGATGCCATCGGTGACGGACGCGGCACGATCCGCTTCGCTTCGCTGCGCTTCGCCGACTGCGCCGTGCAGGCCCAGGGCGATGTTACCTACCAGGCTACGGTCCCCGGCCAATCCGTGCTGGACGGCAAGGCCTGCGAGGACAAGGCCGCGCTGGTGCTGCGGGGGCGCAACGCCCGGATCGAAGGGCTGGTCTTCGCCAACATCCGGGTGCCGGACAAGAACGGCGCCGGCGTCCGACTGGAGCACGGCAATCTTTCCGTCTCGCAGGCCTGGTTTCGCGACAGCGAACAGGGGGTGCTCAGCGGCGACGATGCCCAAGGCACGATCCGGATCGACAAGTCCACCTTCACCCGCCTCGGCACCTGCGAGGGGCCGGGCTGCGCGCATTCGGTCTATATCGGCAACTACGGCATGCTGGCGATCACCCGCAGCCGTTTCGAAGCGGGCACCGGCGGCCACTATGTGAAAAGCCGCGCGGCACGGATCGAACTGACCGATTCCAGCTTCGACGATACCGCAGGTCACGGCACGAACTACATGGTGGACCTGCCGGAAGGCGCTACGGGGACCATCGCCGACAACTGGTTCGTACAGGGACGCGACAAGGAGAACTACTCCGCTTTCGTCGCCGTCGCCGCCGAGCACCGCAGCCACCCCTCGGCGGGATTGGCGGTGGAAGGCAACAATGCGCGCTTCGCCCCCGGCGTCGACCGCCGCAGCGCCTTCGTGGCGGACTGGTCGGGCGAACCGCTGAAGCTGGGGAACAACAGACTGGGCGCGGGGATTGCAGGGTTCGAGAAGCGCTGAGGGAAGCGTACTCACGCTGCGGTCCAAAAAGCGCCAATTCGTGAACAACCTTCTGGCCATTCACCCGTCATCCTGAACTTGTTTCAGGATCCATGCTTCTCAACGAACCACCGCATCGGTGGCGAGATGGATCCTGAAACAAGTTCAGGATGACGTCGGTCTTGGATTTATCCTCAAGCCCAGGCCGGAGCCTGGTCAGAGAATATGCCCGGTCCGGTCCCGCTTGGTGTCGAGATAGCGGGCGTTGTGCGGGTTTGGCGGCAACTGGTGCGGCACCCGCTCCACCACGTCCACGCCTACTTCTTCCAGCGCCGCGACTTTGGCCGGGTTGTTGGTCATCAGCCGGATCGACGAAACGCCGAGCAGGTCCAGCATCCGTGCAGCCACAGGGAAATCGCGCGCCTCGGTGGGCAGGCCGAGGCGGTTGTTGGCGTCCACCGTGTCGTAGCCGAGATCCTGGAGGCTATAGGCGCGCAGCTTGTTGACGAGGCCGATGCCGCGTCCTTCCTGCCGGAGGTAGAGCAGCACGCCCCAGCCGCCCTGCCCGGCCTCCTGCGCCATGGCCCGCAGGGCCGCATCGAGCTGTGGCCCGCAGTCGCATTTCAGGCTGCCGAGGATGTCGCCGGTCAGGCATTCCGAGTGGAGCCGCACCAGCGGGGCGCGGTCGCCATCCTGCGTGCCGATCACCAGCGCGACATGCTCGCGCAAGTCGTCGAGCGAGCGGAAGGCGACGATCTCCGCCTCCTCGCAAGCCTCCACCGGCAGCCGCGCGCGCGAGGCGATCACGAGACGGCCGGTATCCTTCCACTCCGCCAGATCGTCCGGCGAGACGGCTTGCGCCTCCCCGTCGATCTCGGGCGAAACCAGGAAAGCAGGCAGGATCCCCGCAAGTCGGGCGAGTTCCATGGCGGTGCGCGCCTGCGCCAGGTCGTCGATGTGCTCGGCGGCGAACGGCCCCTTCATCGGGTGTGCGAGGTCGAGTGCGGGATCGGCAACCGCACGCGCCGTTTCGAGATCGAAGGCTTCGGCGGCGCGAATCAGCACGGGCGCCTCGGGCATGGCGGCCTCGCGCTGGTTGGCGAGCTTGAGCGTCACGGCCCGCGCCGCCGAGATCAACATGCGCGGCGCCGTGGCGCCCGGCGCGAAGCCCGTCTCGGCCGGAAGCAGGATCGGCCCCTCTCCCACACGCACCGGCCAGCCATGGCGCAGCGCATCGAGCGCCAGCGCGACCCGGCGAGGCCCGGCACCGGGCAAACCAGCAGGCCCGGCGGCAGGGGGGGTGCCGCTCAGAGTTCGAACTCCGTGATCAGCGGAACGTGGTCGCTCGGCTGAT
This sequence comes from Novosphingobium sp., assembly GCF_032093395.1. Lineage (GTDB taxonomy): Bacteria > Pseudomonadota > Alphaproteobacteria > Sphingomonadales > Sphingomonadaceae > Novosphingobium. The sequence goes on along the minus strand of NZ_DAMDBA010000043.1, from coordinate 31,058 downwards.
CCCAGCGGCGCGTTTCCTCCACGAAGCGATGGGCACGCGCCTGTTTCGCCAGATCGGGCGAGGCCCACATGTGATCGAGGCGACGGCCCTGGTCCTTCTGGCGCCAGTAGCTGCGGTAGGACCACCAGGAGTAGTTGCGCTCGGGCGCCGGAATGAACTCGCGGCCGAGATCGACCCAGCCATGCGCGTCCCGAAAGCGGCCCAGCGTTTCCACCTCGATCGGCGTGTGACTGACGACCTTGAGCAGGGCCTTGTGGTTATAGACGTCCGATTCGAGCGGGGCGATGTTGAAGTCACCCACGATCAGGGTCGGCCGATCCAACTTGTCCGCCCAGCGCGTCATACGTTCGAGGAAATCGAGTTTCTGTCCGAACTTCAGGTTCACCTCACGGTCGGCGATGTCGCCGCCTGCGGGAATGTAGACGTTCTCCAGGATCATGCCCTGCCCGGCGCCTTGCAGCTCCACGCCCACATGGCGCGCCTCGCCGTTGTCCTGCCAATCGTAGCGGCTGAACTCGGTGAAGGGCACGCGGCTGACGGTGGCGACCCCGTGGTACCCCTTCTGCCCGTGGATCGCCCGGTGCGAATAGCCGAGTCGCTCGAACATCTCGTGCGGGAAGAGATGCTCGGCAACCTTGATTTCCTGAAGGCAGAGAACGTCGGGCGACTGCTCGGTCAGGAAACGCTCGACCTGATCGATGCGAAGGCGGACCGAATTGATGTTCCAGGTAGCAATCTTCATGCCGCTGCCAATAGGCATCCGATCCCGCAATTGCCAGAGGCGGCGATGAAAACTGCCAGTGCTCCCCTCCCCCTTTGGGAAGGAACCCGCCTTTTTTTGGGTCTGTGGTTTGGTCCAGGTCGGAGCGAGAATGCTGCCGATCGAGAATCGGAGCGCAGCGGCCTTCTGGCCGTGAGCACCGGAAGCGCAGAGCGGTAGCGTTCGCAGCCCGGCATGGGCCGAACCACAGACCCAAAAAACAAAAACCCTCGGTCCGGGGGCAGAGGACCGAGGGTTCATGTAAGCGTTCGTCACGCTAAATCAGAGGGTCTTTGCGGAGGCGTGGGCAACAGGGGGGAAACCCGCCTCGAACCGCTCTGACAAATTCAATCTAGGCGCTGTTGGCTTGCTGCCAAGTGAACGAGATTCAGAAAAGTGTAGCATTCCGTCGCAGCCAGCGGGCATCTCGCGACAGAACGTTGCGTCCCGTCGACGGGGCCACCGCGTCTGTTAACGGCGCGTGCGGGGGCGGGGATCGACCCAGCGGAAGTCGTTGTCGGAAACCGGAACGCCATAGCGCTGATTCGACAGCGAGATGGTGGTGCGCTTGTTCTGCGAATCGAGCGCGACCCAATAGCTCAGTTCCAGCCCCCCCGGCGCGGAAGCCTTGCGCGTGAAAATGAGGGTGATCACGCCGTATTCGGGATGCGAACGGTCGCGCACCTCGATGCTGACGACGTTGGGATTGCCGCTCTGCTTGACGGTACCGAACTTCGCCACGTCGCGCTTGGGATCGAGCAGCGCACCGAGGGGGCTGTTGCTGATCGGCCAGCGCTGCACCTGCTTCACCGAATAGTCGATCATCGTCAGCGCCTTGCCATCGCTGACGATCAGCAACTGGGCGCTCTTCTCATACTGGAAGCGGATCTTGCCGGGGCGCATCAGCGTCAACTGGCCGGTCAGGCTCTGGCCGTTGCGGTCCGTCTGGACGAAATCGGCCTTCATCGTCGAGATCGCGCGCAGCGCCTCGACCGCCTGGTTCAGCTGCGCCGAATCGCCTGAAGGCGCGGCGTAAGCGGGCGTCGCCGGAAGGAGGGCAGGAACGCAAAGCGCGGCCAAAGCGGCCGCGCTAGCGCAAGAGCGAAAGATCTTGAAAGTGCGGTTCATAGTGCTCCCACTGGGTTTGCAGGCTTGAACCGCCCCTTAATCGTAAGGTTCCGAAGAACCTTACTTGATCTTGGCTTCCTTGAACTCGACGTGCTTGCGCACGACGGGATCGTACTTGCGGAAGTTCATCTTCTCGGTCGTGTTGCGCGGGTTCTTCTTCGTGACGTAGAAGAAGCCGGTGTCGGCGGTCGAGACAAGACGGATCTTGACGGTTGCGGGCTTCGCCATGGCGGTTTCCTGTATCTCTCGTTTCAGCCGCCCTGGCCGGCCGGCGTTCCGTTGGAAAATTTCAGGGCGGCAATCGAACGCCGCCCCTCAAGGTTGCGGCCCATGCGATAGTGACGGCTTAAAGTCAAGCGTGAGAGTCGTTTCGGGCGGGCTTGCGCCCGGTCAAAACGACCGTCAGCCGTTTTGTGCGGCACCGGCCCACGCCCCCACCCACCACCCGCAGGATACTACCGTTGGGTGGTGGGTGGGGGCGTGGGCCGGTGCCGCTTCCGGGCGGCAGGCCCGCACAAAACCGCGATTCAGTCCGTCTCGTAAGGCTCGATCGGCTCGATAACGCCGAATTTCTCATTGTAAGGGGCGTGGTTGAGTTTCGGCATCGTGATGGTTTGCGGCTCGACCTTGGTATCGGGCAACCGGTCCAGCAGATCGCGCACCAGAGTGAGACGCCCGATTCGCTGATCGTTGAAGTCCACGATGGTCCAGGGCGCATGCTTCTTGTGCGTGGCCTTCAGCATGGCTTCGCGTGCCTTGGTGTAGTCCTCGTACCTATCGCGCGCGGCGACGTCGATCGGCGAGAGCTTCCAGCGCTTCAGCGGGTCCTCGAGTCGCTCATGCAGGCGTTCCTCCTGCTTGTCCTGATCGCAGGAGAGCCAGTACTTGAACAGCAGGATGCCGTCGTCGACAAGCATGCGCTCGAACACGGGCACCTGTTCGAGGAAGCGCTTCACCTCCGAACCGGTGGCGAAGCCCATGACCTTTTCGACGCCCGCGCGGTTGTACCAACTGCGGTCGAACAGCGCGATCTCGCCGCGTGTCGGCAGGTGTTCGATGTAGCGCTGGAAGTACCATTGCCCCTTTTCGCGCTCGCTGGGCGCGGCGAGCGCAACGGTCCGGCACTGGCGGGGATTGAGCTGGCCGCCCACGGCCTTAATCGCCCCGCCCTTGCCCGCCGTGTCCCGCCCTTCGAACAGGACGACGATTCGGGCGCCGGTGGAAGCGGCCCAGCGGGCCATGCCCACCAGTTCCTCCTGCATCGGTTCAAGGGACTTTTCGTAGTCCTTGCGCCCCAGTTTTTGGCCGAGTTTCTTCTTGTCACCCTCGGCCATGGCTCAACTCCCCGATCAGACCCGCGAAAGCAGGAAAAGTGCAAGTGCGCCGGCAACGATACGATACCAGGCGAAAGGTGCAAAGCCCGAGCGGCTGACGAAAGCCATGAACGCCTTGATGACGACCAGCGCCACCACGAACGAGACGACGAATCCGATCCCGATCTCGCCCCAACCCACCGGGCCGGTGCCCGCCATCAGCTCCTCGTGGTGCTTGAGCAGTTCCAGCGTCGTCGCGCCGATCATCGTGGGCACAGCAAGGAAGAAGCTGAACTCGGCCGCCGTCCGGCGTTCGATACCCATCGACAGCGCGCCCATGATCGTCGCGCCCGAACGGCTGACGCCCGGAACCATCGCCAAGCACTGCGCCAGGCCGACGCCGATGCACTTGCCGACGGGCAGCTCGGAAACGCCGGTCAACGGACCGGGCTTGGCCACCTTCTCGATTCCGAGGATGGCGATGCCGCCGATGATCAGCGCCCAGGCGACCACACCGGGTTCGCCCAGGAGGCCCTCGATATAGTTGTTGAGCAGCAGGCCCAGCACGGCCGAGGGAATGAACGCCAGCAGCACATTGCGCACGAAACGGATCGAGGCGGGATGGAGCTTGAGCAGTCCCATGCCAACGGCCCAGAACGTGCGCCAGAACTGGACGATCACCGCCAGGATCGCGCCCAGCTGGATGACGATGTTGAACGTCGCCCACTGTGATGCGTCGTAGCCGAACAGGCGGGTGGCGAGGATGAGATGGCCGGTCGAGGAGACGGGCAGGAACTCGGTGAGGCCCTCGACAATGCCGAGGAGGATCGCGGTAAGGGTCAAGCTCATGGGCCGCAGGTCATGCCGGACGCACCGGCCAAGTCAACCCGCACAGAGGCCCCCTAGTCCCTATAGTCGTTCAGAAAATACGGTTGGCCGCGTTTTGGATCGAAAGGGCGTGTCAGAAAGATCAGAGGCCCGGTCCATATCGAACCGAGCCCCTGTTTTCTTACCGTTTTCTTACCAGATCCGCACGCGCTCGGCGGGCGGGAGGTAAAGCGCGTCGCCCGGCTTCACGTTGAACGCCTTGTACCATTCGTCGAAGTTACGGACGATGCCGTTGATGCGGTAATGCGCGGGCGAGTGCGGATCGGTGATCAGCTGCTGGCGCACCGATTCCTCGCGGTACTTGCTGCGCCACACCTGCGCCCAGGCCATGAAGAAGCGCTGGTCGCCGGTCAGGCCGTCGATCACCGGGGCTTCCTTGCCGTTGAGCGAGAGCTTGTAGGCGCGGTAGGCGAGGCTGAGACCGCCGAGATCGCCGATGTTCTCGCCCATTGTCAGCTTGCCGTTGACGCAGGTCTTGCCGTCGTCGAACGGGCAGAAGCTGTTGTACTGGGCTTCCAGACGGTCCTGGAGCTTCTGGAAGTTGGCCTTGTCCGCCGCGCTCCACCAGTCGCGCAAGTTGCCGGTGCCGTCGGACTTGGCGCCCTGGTCGTCGAAGCCGTGGCCCATTTCGTGGCCGATCACCGCGCCGATGCCGCCGTAGTTGACCGCCGGGTCGGCCGAGACGTTGAAGAACGGGGGCTGAAGGATGGCGGCCGGGAACACGATCTCGTTGAACGGCGGGTTGTAGTAGGCGTTGACCGTTTCGGGCAGCATGAACCATTCGGTCTTGTCGACCGGCTGGCCGATGCGCTTCATCTGGTCGTCGTTCTCCCAGGCACCGGCAGCGATGGCGTTGCCGAGCGGATCGGTGGCCGAGAAGGTCAGACCCTCATAGGTCTTGTACTTTTCCGGAGCGCCGATCTTCGGGTTGAAGGCGTCGAGCTTGGCCTGCGCTTCCTTGCGGGTTTCCGGGCCCATCCAGGCCAGATCCTTGAGGTTCACCGCCATGGCCTTGCGCAAGTTGGAGACGAGGTCCGTCATCGCCGCCTTGGCTTCGGGCGGGTAGAACTTCTCGGCGTAGATCTTGCCGACCAGTTCACCGGCCATGCCTTCGACCGCCGCCACGCCGCGCTTCCAGCGGGCGCGCTGCTCGGGCTGGCCGCTCATCACCTTGCCGTAGAAGGCGAAAGTGGCGTCGTCGATGTCGCTGGGCAGGACGGCGGCATTGCTGCGCAGGAAATGCGCGGCGAGCCAGGCCTGCCAGGTGGCCACCGGAACGTCCGAAACCAGCTTGGCCACGGCCGGCACGCCGCCGCCGAACAGCGTCTGCGCCTTGGCGGGATCGATGCGGGCGGCCTTCAGTTCCTCGGCCGTCGGCGGCATCTCGCCCACCAGCACGTAGCCTGCCTTGCCCGCGCCCAGCGCGTCCACGAAACCGCGCATCAGACCCGGCGCGCCGAGCGCCTCGAACTCTGCCAGCGTCAGCTTGTTATAGGTGAGGTCCGGGTCGCGGCTGGCGGCACGGTCCCAGTCGGCCTGGGCGATGCGCGTTTCCAGCGCCAGCACCGACTTGGCGGCGGTGGGCGCATCGACATAGCCCGCCTTACCGAGCACGAACGTCAGATAGTCGACGTACTTGGCGCGGATGTCCTGCGAGCGCTGGTCGTTCTTCAGGTAATAGTCGCGGTCGGGCAGGCCGAGGCTGCCGATGCCCACTTGCAGGGCGTTGATGTCGCTCTGCTTGTCGTCGGGGCCGACATAGGCGCCGAGCGGCGAGGCGAAGCCCGGCGCCGCGAAGATCTTCATGAGGTCCGCGGGCGTCTTCGCCGCGGAGATGCGCGCCAGATAGGGCTGCGCGGGGGCGAGGCCGGCCTTGTTGATGGCATCCACATCCATGAAGGCCGCATAGGCCGCCTCGACGCGCGCGGCGTCGGAGCCGGCGACCGGCTTGGAAGCGATCAACTGGTCCATGATGGTGTGGACGCGCTGTTCCGAAAGGTCGCGCAGTGCGGTGAAGGAGCCCCAGTTGGTGCGGTCGGCCGGAAGCACGACGGCGGCTTCCCACTTGCCGTTCACGAACTTGTCGAAGTCCGCGCCGGGCTTGGCGGCCTTGTCCTGCCACTGGGTCTGGATGCCGGACTTGCCCCAGTCCATCTTGGCCGGATCGACCTGCATGGGGTCCGATGCGGCAGGCGTCTGGGCGCTGGCCGGAACGGCGGATAAGCTGAGTGCGGTAGCGAGCGCCGTCGAAGCGAGCACCCGGCCGAGAATGCGGGTCATGGTCCCACCCTTTCTGATTTGCATGACACGAACGGTCTGGCGACAGGTCGGAACGACCCGTCGATGACGGCGCAACATAATTGCCATATTCGGCAACGCCAGCCCTGAAATGCAGTTCGTCGGGGTGAATCAGGCGTTCGTCGAACGAGAAAACGCGGCAACCGCCTCGCTGTCGAACTGGAGCGAGGCGAGCCGCGCGTAGAGCCCACCCGCCTGGCTCAGGCTTTCGTGCGTGCCCTGCTCGACGATGCGACCGCCGTCCATCACCACGATCCGGTCCGCCTTGCGCACGGTGGCGAGTCGGTGCGCGATGACCAGGGTCGTGCGGTTCTCCATCAGATGTTCGAGCGCATCCTGCACCAGCCGCTCGCTTTCGGCATCGAGCGCACTCGTCGCTTCGTCCAGCAGCAGGATCGGGGAATCGCGCAGGAGCGCGCGGGCAATGGCGAGGCGCTGGCGCTGGCCGCCGGACAGGCGCGCGCCGTCCTCGCCCAGGAATGTGTCGAGGCCCTGCGGCAGTTCGCGCAGGAAGCGTTCGGCATTGGCGACGCGGGCCGCCTGCCAGATCGCCTCGTCGTCGGCTTGCCAGTTGCCATAGCGCAAGTTGTCGCGCGCGGAGGCGGCGAAAAGCACGCCCTCCTGCGGCACCAGCGCGATGCGGCGGCGGATTTCGGAAGGATCGGCGGAGGTCAGCGGCACGCCGTCGATCTTGATGGCGCCGCCCTGCGGGTCGTAGAATCGCTCGGCCAACTGGAACAGCGTGGACTTGCCCGCGCCGGAAGGGCCGACGATGGCCACGGTTTCGCCCGGCTCGATCGAAAGGCTGAAGTCGTGCAGGGCCGCCAGTTCGGGGCGTGAGGGGTAACGGAACGTCACCCGCTCGAATGCGAGCTTGCCCCGGCCCGGCGAAGGCAGTGCCAGGGGGCGAGCGGGCGCGGTGATCGTGGGATGCTCGCTCAGCAATTCGGCCAGGCGGCTGGCCGCGCCGGCCCCGCGCACGAGATCGCCGTAGACTTCGGTCAACGAGCCGAAGGCGCCCGCGACGATGCCTGCCGTCACCACGAAGGCCGCGATGGTTCCGCCGGTGATCGAGCCTTCCGCAACGCCGATCGCGCCGCGCCACATGATCACGGTGATCGACCCGAAGATCAGGAACATGATCACCGCCGTCATCACCGCGCGCAGGGCGATGCGGCGCTTGCCGGTCTCGAAAGTACGCTCCACCGCGCCGGAGAAGCGCTCCAGCTCACGGCCTTCCTGGTTGAACGCCTGGACCACGCGCAAGGCGCCGAAAACTTCGCTGGTAGTGGCGCCGATGTCGGCCACGCGGTCCTGGCTCTGACGGGCGACCACCCGCAGGCGGCGGCCGAACGCGGCGATCGGCAGGATCACCAGCGGGATCGCCACGACCAGTCCCAGCGTCAGATGCGGCGCCAGCACGAAGAGATAGGCCACGCCGCCCACCGCCATGATCGCATTGCGCAACGCGACCGAGACCGTTGTGCTCACCACCGTCTCGACGATGGCGGTATCCGCGGTCATGCGCGAGGCGATTTCCTTGGGGCTGTTTTCCTCGAAGAAGCTGGGCGACAGGGTCAGCAGGTGGCGCTGCACGCGCAGGCGCACGTCTGCCACCACGCGCTCTCCCAGCCAGGACACGCTGTAGAAGCGCACCGCCGTCGCCACCGAGAGCACGATGACCACGCCCAGCAACATCACGAACCACCAGCGGATCGCCGAAGGATCGGCGCCTTCCGCGAAGCCCTGGTCCACGATCTGGCGGAAACCGTAGGGGATCGCGAGCGTCGACGTGGCGGTGGTCAGCAGCGCGAGACCGGCCACGGCCATGCGTCCGGGATAGTTGAACAGCTCGCGCCAAACCATGCGCAGCGCCCCCAGGCTTCTGGAGCGCGCAGCCTTGGCTTCGACGCCGGCATTCTCTGTCTCGGGCATCCCTGCTTGCCCCGCTTTGGCTTCCATGTGCGCGGCCTTATCCTGTCCCCGGCTTCAGGAAAAGACATATGAAAAGCGTCTTTGCGATCAACGGGATCGCCCGAATTGCACGCACCTTTCCCGCCTCGCCCCGGATTTGCCGCATTGCACGCGCAACGATTCAGTCTCAAATGGACTTTATAGACCTTGCAGGAATGGTCGGCACCGTTTCGCCGTCCGGGAGACGCACTTTGCTTTACAATGCCTACGAATTGCAGCGCACCATGCTCAGCGGCGCCGCCGCATGGGCTTCAGTGGGTGCCGAACTTCTCAGCAATCCAGCCCTGCCGATGGGGTACTTCGGGTTCGGCCCGGTGATGGCCTCGGCCCTGGACGTCTTCGCCCATGCCGCCGCCCCGCGCGGCAAGCCGGCTTTCGGTATCGATACGGTCACCACCGGCGGCCAGTCCTTCCCCGTCACCGAATCGATCGTGCTGCGCCGCCCCTTCGGCGACCTGTTGCGCTTCACCCACCCCGGCCTGCCCAAGGACGCGCCGAAGCTGCTGGTCGTTGCGCCGATGAGTGGCCACTTCGCCACCCTGCTGCGCGGCACCGTCGCCCGCATGCTGGAAAGCAGCGAAGTCTACATTACGGATTGGGCCGATGCGAAGCTGGTGCCCGCCGACGCCGGGCGCTTCGACCTTGACGATTACATCGATTACGTGATCGGCTTCGTGGAGCATATCGGCCCCGGCACCCACATGCTTGCGGTGTGCCAACCCTCGGTCCCAGCCTTCGCAGCCGCCGCGATCATGGGCAAGCAGCAGCACCCCTGCCGCCCGGCGACGCTGACCATGATGGGCGGCCCCGTCGATACCCGCGAGGCGCCCACCAGCGTCAACGACGTGGCCATGCAGCAGCCACTTTCCTGGTTCGAAAACAACGTCATCGCCACCGTGCCGCTCACCTATCCCGGCGCCGGTCGCAAGGTCTATCCGGGCTTCCTCCAGCTCGCGGGATTCATGGCGATGAACCTCGGCAACCACATGATGAGCCATTACGGGATGTTCAAGCATCTCGTCGAAGGCGACGGAGAAGGCGCGGGCGCCACCAAGGCCTTCTACGACGAGTACCGCTCGGTCTGCGACATGACTGCGGACTACTATCTTCAGACCATCGAGCACGTGTTCCAGAAGCATTCGCTGCCCAAGGGCGAATTCGTCCATCGCGGCGAGCGCATCGATCCGGCCGCAATCCGCGACACCGCGCTGCTCGCCGTAGAGGGCGAGCGGGACGATATCTCGGGGATCGGCCAAACCAAAGCCGCGCTCAAGCTGGCTACGCACCTGCCGGATAGCAGCAAGAAGTATCATCTGGCGGAAAACGTCGGCCACTACGGCATCTTCAACGGCAGCAAGTGGCGCACCCGCATCGCCCCGATCCTGGAGGACTGGATGCGCCAGCACGCCCGGAAGCCGGAGGAAGCCGCAGCCTGACGAATCGCTTGCACGGCAGGGGTGATCTTCCCCTGCCGTGCCTATCCCGCGACTCGAGCCCGCTGGCCGGGTGGGATCGGCAGGCCGGTTAACCTTTGCGGCGACCTGCCCGCATCAGCGGAACCCTTTGACAATCGTTATGGAATCCTTCGTGGATTTAGGTTAACCTCCCGGTATGGAACAGACGTTGGGTCGGCGTGCTGTCCTCATGGGTGGACTGGCAGCGGGCGCAAGCCTGGCATTGCCGTCGCGCGTGCTGGCAGCGGAAAATGTGTTTGGAACAACGGCGGGACAAGTCGGACCGGCCGCCTCGCCCGCCCTGGGCGCGAGCCCCCTTGGCGCGGTGCCCAGCGCTCTCACTCCTTACCAGCGGCGGGTTCTGGATGTCGCTTCCCGGCAGTTGCAACGCGTAGGCTCGCAGATCTGGCGCCGCGACCTGGTGGGCATCGCCGATTTCGCGCAGCCTTCATGGAAGCCCCGCTTTCACTTTGCTAATCTTGAATCCGGTACGGTGCGTTCGTTCCTGCTCGCCCACGGGCGCGGTTCGGACCCGATGCACAGCGGCTGGCTGCAAAGCTTTTCCAACCTTCCGGGCTCGGAAGCCACATCGCGCGGGGCTTTCCTCACCTGCGAATGGTATTCGGGCAAATATGGCACCTCGATCCGCCTCAAGGGTCTGGACAACGACAATTCGATGGCGCTCGAACGCGCGATCGTGATGCATCCGGCCTGGTACGTCGACGCCGCGATGATCGAGAAGTGGGGCAAGCTCGGCCGCAGCGAAGGCTGCTTCGCCATGAGCAATGCCGATTTCAACGAAGCGCTCTGGCACCTTTCGGGTGGGCGCCTGCTGTTCGCGGACCGCATCGGCGAATATTGAAGCCGGTTCATCACCGCATGCCGAAATTCGCCATACCGAAGCCTCTTCCGGTGGATTAGACACCCCGCAGACAGGGTGTTACGGATCGGGCATGAACGGAAATCTCGCGGGATTCAGGAAAGACGCGCCCACCGACGCGCGGCAGGTGCGCTCGCGCAAGGCATTGAACGCGGCCATGCTCTCCCTGCTGGAGGAAAAGGCCTTCGACCAGATCACCATCCGCGATATCTCGGCGCGGGCGGGGACCGGATATGCCACGTTCTTCCGGCACTATCCCACCAAGGAAGCGCTGCTGGGCGACGTCGCCTCTGAAGAGATCGCCGGGCTGCTGGCGCTGTCCATTCCCCTTCTCCACGCCGCCAACAGCTATGAATCCACCTTGGCGCTCTGCACCTACGTCGGGCAGCACCGGGCGCTCTGGTCGGCACTGCTGGCGGGGGGCGCCGCGGGAATCGTGCGTGACGAGTTCATCCGCCAAGCACGCGGCTTGATCGAGGGCGTCGCCAGTCCTGCCCAGTGGCTACCGCAGGATCTGGGCGTCGTGCACGGCACCGGCTCCACGATCGACATTCTGGCCTGGTGGCTGGCCAAGGGGCAGGACCAGAGCGCCGAAGACCTCGCCCGCATCCTCCACCGCCTGGTCATCGCCCCGCTGGTGGGCGACAGCGTAGCGCCTCGATGAGCGGATTGGACCACGCCGACTGGCCGTTGTTCGGCTGGATCGACGATATTCGCGGACCGCTGGCAGAAGCGCTGGCCGATGGACAGGCTGCCGCTCTCGCCACGCTGTTCGAGGTGGAAGGCAGCGCGCCGCGCGGTCCTGGCGCGCAGATGCTTTTCGTTGCACCGAAGCACGGCGGGGAAATCCGGGCCAGCGGCTATTTTTCGGGCGATTGCATCGAAGGCGACGTGGCCAGCCATGCCATGCTCGTGCTTGCGGACGGCAGCCCTCGCCGCCTCCACTACGGCACCGGCAGTCCCTGGATCGACATTCGGCTGCGCTGCGGCGGCGCGCTGCACGTGCTTGTCGAACGTATCGCGCCGGACAGCGCCGCAGCCGCCGAACTGCTGCGCCATGCCGCCGCGCGCCGGGCCTGCCGCTGGCACAGCGACGGCACGACCCAGCGCGTGACCACCGACGACGGCCCCCTGCTCGATGTGGCCGAAGCCCCTTTCGCGATGGCCCGCCGCTACGATCCGCCCCGCCGCCTGATCGTATCCGGCGGCGATCCTGGCGCCCTGGCCGTGGCGCAGCTCGGCGCCCTCTCGCAATTCGAGACCATCCTGCTGAGGCCGGACGGCCCCGTCGAACCGCCTCCGTTCCCGGTGGCGCGCTACATGCGCGGCGAACCGGCGGAGGCACTGGCCGAACTCGGGGTCGATCGCTGGACCGCCTATCTCGGCGCCACGCATGAGGATCATCACGATCTCGGCGGCTGCCTGGCCGCGCTGCGCGGCGGGGCGGGCTATGTCGGCATGATCGGCGCGAAATCGCGCGCTTCGGCACGCCTGGGGGCGCTGGAAGCGGCCGGAGCCACGGCAGAGGAACGCGCCCGGCTCAACCTCTCGCCTGGCGTAGCCGGGCTCGGCAAATCGCCCTGGGAGGTCGCCACGGGGATCATGGCGGAGATCATGCAGGCGCTGAACCCGGCGCGCGAACGAGCATGACCCCGCTCCGGCAGATGGCCGCGCTGGTACTCGCCGCCGGCGCGTCGCGGCGATTCGGCGGCGACAAGCTCTCGGCCATGCTGGAGGGCGAGCCCCTGCTGTTCCACGCCATTCGCGCCGCCCGCGCCGCTCCGGTCTCACGCGTGATCGCGGTCGCGCGGCCCGGGCTCGACTGCGGGACATGGGATGGCGGGCCGTCCGTGGAGGTACTGCGCCTGAATAGCGACGCGCTTTCCGTATCGCTCAGGGCCGAGATCGCCGCTCTGGCAGGCGTGGACGGCGTGTTCGTGTTCCTGGGCGACATGCCCAAGGTGCCGCACGAGGAAGCGACGCGCCTGGGTTCCGCTATCGGCGATGGCATCGCGGCCCTGCCGCGCCATGGCGGGAAGCCGGGCCATCCGGTGCTGCTCACCTCGCGCCTTTTCGCCGATATCGCCACGCTCACCGGCGACGAAGGCGCGGGACGCCTGCTGCGCGGCCGAACGGACGTGGTCTTCGTGGAGAGCGACGATCCGGCCGTGCTCCTCGACATCGATCGCCCGGAGGATCTTTCGGCTCTCACTGGCAGCGCTACGTCGTCCCGGACTTGATCCGGGACCGCTGGCCGTGAACAGCTTACCCCCCGGCAGGGAGCTTTCCCGCCAGGTCGCGCCTAAAGAATTGCCAGCGGTCCCGGATCAAGTCCGGGACGACGTTCTTCTGCGCGGTTCAGGCGCTGCCGGTCTGGCTCGATAGCAGCGCGGGATCGATGCCCTCGGCGCGCCATGTCGCAGTCCAGCGATTCTCGACGGCGGTGTCGAACAGGATTTCCGGGTGCGGGTCCGCCGCATACCAGCCGTGCTGCCGCATCTCGCCTTCGAGCTGCCCCGGTGCCCAGCCGGCGTAGCCCAGCGCCATCAGCCAGCGCTCGGGCCCGCGCCCTTCGGCAATGGCGCGCAAGACGTCCATCGAGGCGGACAGCGCGCAGAGCGGATGCACCGCAACGGTATCGCTGCCACCCCAATCGGTCGAATGGAGGACGAACCCGCGCCCCGGCTCTACCGGACCGCCTTCATGTACCTCGCAATCGGGCGCCATGCCGGGCTCGATCCCCAGCTCTTCCAGGATTTCGTGAAAGCGCACTCCTTCTCGCAGCCGACCGACGCCGATGGCCAGCGCCCCGTTCTCGTCATGGACGCAAAGGACGCTCACGCTGTGGTCGAAGCGGGGATCGAACATGCCCGGCATCGCCAGGAGGAGTCGCCCCGATAAGTATTGTTTCTCGGTCACATTGCAAATGTAAGAGTCTGTCTGGAAAATGCCCAGAGGCATTTTCGGTGCGGCACCGGCCGCGATATTCGCCCATAGGGAATTTCCTGACTAACTCTTCCCCTTCGCCGGGGACGGCAAGCGGCTTGCGCTTTCCCGCCCTGCCGCCGCGCTCTATGCCGCTTTCAAGCAACCAAGGAAATTCGCTTGAGCCTGTTGTTCGAACTGCCCGAAACGCCCACCGTCTCCGTGCTTGGCGAAAGCGCGCGCTATGGCGTGCGCCGCATCTTCTGCGTCGGCCGCAACTATGCCGCCCACGCCCGCGAACTGGGCAATGCGGTGGATCGCGAGGCGCCGATCTGGTTCACCAAGGCTCCGGCCGCGCTCTGCCTGTCGGGCGCGACGATTGCCTTTCCGCCGGGCACCGAGGATTGCCACTACGAGATGGAACTCGTCGTCGCATTGGGCGGAGAGGGTTTTCAGGTTCCGGCCGACAAGGCGATGGACCTTGTCTACGGCTATGCCTGCGGCCTCGACATGACCCGGCGCGATCTCCAGAATGCCGCCAAGGCCAAGGGCTACCCCTGGGACACCGGCAAGGACTTCGAGAACGGCGCCGTGATCGGCCCGATCACTCACGCCGCTGCCTTCGGCCCATCGGGCGAGCAGCGCATTACCCTCGCGAAGAACGGCGAGATCAAGCAGGACGCCCCGCTTTCCGAGATGATCTGGAGCCTCCCCGAACTCATCGCGGACCTCTCGCGCCTCTACCACCTCGCGCCGGGCGACCTCATCTATACCGGCACCCCCGCCGGCGTCGGACCGGTGGCGCCGCGCGACCGCCTGGAAGGCCGCGTCGAGGGGCTGGAGCCTGTGGTGCTGGCGATCGACGCCGCCTGACATGATCTGCCTGAACACCCGCGCCGCCTTGCTGACCGGTTGCGCCATTTTTTTCGCGACCCCCGCCCTGGCCGACGAAAACGCCGAGCCGAGCGGCCCGATCATCGTCACCGGCCACGGCCTCGAATCGGGCCCGGCCACCCCGGCCTACGACGTCGAGACGATCGAGCGCGACGCGGTGATCGCCAGCGCCTCGGGCCGGATCGAGGACGTGCTGAATTCGGTGGCGGGCTTCTCGCAGTTCCGCCGTTCGGACAGTCGCTCGGCCAATCCCTCCTCACAGGGCGCCACCCTGCGCGCGCTCGGCGGCAATGCGTCGAGCCGTACGCTGGTCCTGCTCGACGGCGTACCGGTGGCCAACCCGTTCTTCGGCTACATCCCCTACAGCGCCATCGCGCCCGAACGGCTTTCGTCGATCCGGGTGACTCGCGGCGGCGGGTCGGGGGCCTTCGGTTCGGGCGCGGTGGCCGGCACCATCGAGATGACCAGCGCCGGGCCGGACCAGATCGGCGCCCTGCAAGGCAGCGCCCTCGTCAACGACCGCGGTGAGACGCAGACCTCGGCCACGATCGCGCCGAAGCTGGGCGCGGGCTTCCTCGTCGCCAGCGTACAGTGGGACCGGGGCGAAGGGTTCTGGACGACGCCCAGGGAACAGCGCGTCCCTGCCTCCGCCCGCGCGGCCTATGACAGCTGGTCGGCCTCGCTGCGCGCCGTCGCCCCGCTGAGCGAGTCGGTGGAATTGCAGGCCGCCGTCCTCGCCTATGGGGACGAGCGCACCTTGCGCTTCAAGGGCGCCGATTCGACGTCGGAAGGCCAGCAGGCCTCGCTACGGCTGGTCGGCCGGGGCGACTGGCAGTTCGACGTGCTCGGCTATGTGCAGGCGCAGGATTTCTCGAACGTGGTGATCAGTTCGAGCACGTACCGCAAGACGCTCGACCAGCACCGCACGCCCACCACCGCCATCGGCGGCAAGGCCGAGCTGCGCCCTCCGATCGGCGAGGACCATGTGCTGCGGATCGGCACCGACTTGCGCCTCAGCGCCGGCCGCCTGCTGGAATTGCCATATCAAGCAGGCCAGATCGACGAAGTGCGCCGCGCGGGCGGCAACCAGTCCGACCTCGGCTTCTATGTCGAGGACGACTGGACCCTGGGCGACCTGGTGCTCACCGCCGGTGGCCGTGCCGGTCGCTGGACGATTCGCAACGGCTTCTATCGTTCGGTCAGCCCGGCAGGCGTGGTGACGCAGGACGATGCCTATGCGAATCGCTCCGGCTGGATGGCCAACGGACGCGCCGGGCTGGTCTGGCACGCGAGCAAGGCCGTAAGCCTGCGCGCCGCCGCCTATACCGGCATGCGCCTGCCCACGCTCAACGAACTCTATCGTCCCTTCGTCGTGTTCCCAGTGACGACCGAGGCCAATCCCAACCTCAAGCCCGAGCGCCTGCGCGGCTATGAGGCGGGTATCGATATCCGTCCGTTGGACGCGCTGACGCTGTCGCTCACCGCCTTCGACAACAAGGTGAAGGACGCGGTCGCCAACGTCACGCTCAGCGGCACGACGCGCGAGCGGCAGAACGTGAACGCCGTACACGCGCGCGGTGTGGAAGCGACCGCTGCGCTCGATCTCGGCAAACTACGGTTCGACGGCTCGCTGGCCTGGACCGACGCCAAGGTCCGCGCAGACGCCCCGGATTTGAATGGCCCGGATCTGGACGGGAAACGCCCCTCGCAAACGCCGAAGTTCGCGGCCAGCGCCACGCTCGCCTGGCTCCCGGCCGAAGGCTGGCGCTTGGCGGCGACCTTGCGTCACGTCGGCGCGCAGTACGAGGACGACCTCCAGACTTACGTGCTGCCTGCCGCAACGACGCTCGACGGCTATGTCCAGGTGCCGGTCGCCGGGCCGCTCTCGCTGGTGCTGCGCGCGGAAAACCTCACCGACGAGGAGATCGTCACCCGCAACCAGAACGGATCGATCGACCTTGGCACGCCGCGCACGTTCTGGGCCGGCTTGCGCGTCGCGCTGCGCTGAACCACGACAGGCCGTGCATGAGCACCGTCCCGTCGCAGCGCGCGCACTGGCGCAAGGGCTCGCGCATGCATAAGGAAGCGCGATGCCGCGCCTGACCGTCAACGATCATCCGGTCGAAATCGCCATGGATCCGCAGACGCCCCTGCTTTGGGGCCTGCGGGATGGGGCGAATCTCACCGGAACCAAATACGGCTGCGGCGTGGGCGACTGCGGCGCCTGCACGGTGCTGGTGGACGGAGCCGCGCTGCGCGCCTGCATCGTCACCCTAAGCGAGTGCGAGGGGCGGTTCGTCACCACGATCGAGGGATTGTCGGCGGATCGCTCGCATCCGATGCAACAGGCCATGGTCGCCGAACAGGCGATCCAGTGCGGCTTCTGCACGCCCGGCATCGTCATCGGCGGCGCCGCGCTGCTGGCGCGCAATACGAATCCCAGCGAGGCGGAAATCCGCGAGGCGCTTCCCAATCTCTGCCGCTGCGGTGTCTACCCGCGCCTGATCGCCGCCGTGCAGCGCGCCGGCCGGGTCATGCGGCGTGAGGAAACCATCAGCGCCGCCCCGGCGCCGGGGATCACGCCGCAGGACGCCGCCCGCAAGGTGCCGGCGCTCGCACCCCTGAAAACAACATCATCCGAACCACAGGAGCAACGCCCGTGAAGGCGACCATCTGGCACAATCCGAAATGCGGCACTTCGCGCAAGACGCTGGCGATCCTTGAGGAAACCCCCGGCCTCGAAGTGGAGGTGATCGAGTATCTCAAGACCGCGCCTTCCGCTGAAAAGCTGGGCCAGCTCTATCGCGATGCCGGGATTACGCCGCAGCAGGGCCTGCGCCTGCGCGGCACCGAAGCGGCCGAGCGCGGCCTGCCCGAAGCCGACGACGCCACGGTGCTGGCCGCCATGGCCGCCGAACCGGCGCTGATCGAACGGCCCCTCGTGGAAACCGAAAAGGGCGCCAGGCTTTGTCGTCCTCAGGAAAAGGTCCACGAGATTCTGTAAACGTAGCGTAACAATGGCCGACGCTTGCTTGCAAAGTCGTCCTCGATCTGTCACCGAATCGCCCTTCGCCGGACGACAACAAACGCGAGAGCTTCCTCCAGCATGACCAGTACCGAGCTTGCCCGAGAGGCGCTGCCCCAGCGGATCAAGCGGAAGATCAAACACAGCCTTGGACCCTGGGGCGTGTTTCTCGAAGGCTTCCTGCGCAATCCCGTGATGGTCGGATCGATCGTTCCGTCCTCGCGCTTCGTGATCAATCGCATGCTGGGCCCTGTAGACTGGGCCAACTGCAAGCTCTTCGTCGAATACGGCCCCGGCGTCGGCACGTTCTGCCGCCCGGTGCTCGACCGGCTGGGGCGTGACGGTCACCTGATCGTGATCGACACCAACCCGCTGTTCATCGACTATCTGCGCCGCACCATCACCGACAGCCGCTTCACGGCGGTGCTCGGCTCGGCGGCCGATGTCGAGGATATCGTGCGCGCTCATGGCCACGAAAAGGCTGACTACGTGCTGTCCGGCCTGCCGTTTTCGACGCTGCCCGATGGCGTCGGCCCGGCGATCGCTTCCGCCACCTACCGCGTCATCCGCCAGGGCGGCGCGTTCCTGGTCTACCAGTTCACGCCCAAGGCGCGCGAATTCATGGCGCGCCACTTCAAGCGGATCGACAGCGGCATGGAAGCCATCAACGTTCCGCCCTGCTTCCTGTTCTGGGGCTGGAAGGACGAGGACTGAGAACGCGCCGAACGGCGCTTCCCGGACTGCCTGACCGAAAAGGCCGGCGCTTCCCGCGCCGGCCTTTTTCGTTTGCCGCTATTCGAATGCCCGCTATTCGAATGTGCGCGTGGCCTGCGCCGCACTCGGTCCGGCAAGCTGGCGGTGGACCTGCGCAATAACCGCGACGAAGTAGAGTGCCATGATCGTGGCCATGATCGATTCGACGATCGCCGCAACCACGCGGACGACTTCGGCAGGCGCCAGCAAGGCGATCGGCAGGGTCAGGATATTGCCGAAGATCATCAGCACCACCATCGCCAGTCCGAGCAGCGCATAGAACCCGAGCAGCCGGGCGGTGTGGCCCTTGGTGAGCGTCCACGAACGGCCAAGCGCCATGATCGGGTTGAGGGTCTTTTCCACCGCCACGACCGGCGCCGTCACGGAGAAACGCACGAAAACGGCTACTCCGACGGCCAGAGCGATGGCCAGCCCGATGGCGGCGCCCAGGTTTCCGCCCACGGCAGCCAATACGCCCGCCACCGTCAGGACCACCGCTCCCAATCCAAGGCCGAGCAGGATTTGCGCCACCAGATAGGGAACCAGCCCCTTCACGCCGGCGCGAATCGCCTCGCCCACGGTCGGTCGCCGGTCGGTATCGAGCAGACAGAGCAGCGACAGGGTGCCGGCGGCCTGAAGCAGCGCAAGCGGAATCATCACGGGCAGGACCGAGGTGTAATAGGCCTTCACCGCCGCCATCACCTGCTGCTCGTTCATGCCGGTGCCCATCTCGGGCTGCGGATAGAAGATCGCGAAGGCGAGTTGCGGCACCAGGAAGAATACGCCCGCCAGCGCCAGCACCACCTCCCGGTTGGCGGAAACCGCTTGGGATGCCTGGGTCCAGGCCCTGTTGCTGTCGAACTTCATAACTGCTCCTGATGCCGACCAATACCCGCAGATGCAGGCCGGCCTTTCAAAGTCACTTGATAACCGCAGGGAATGACGCCACGCAACGCGACATGACTTTTCCCGACACGCTTCCCGGTGATATCGAACTGCGCATCAGCGCCGAACCGGTGCCCTACCGCGCCGCGCTTGAGGAAATGACGGAGCGAAATGCCGCCATCGCCGCAGGAGAAGCGCGCGAACTGATCTGGCTGCTCGAACATCCGCCCGTCTACACCGCCGGCACCAGCGCCGACCGCACAGAACTGCTCGACCCCCGATTCGAAGTGGTCGAGGCCGGACGCGGTGGCCGCTATACGTACCACGGCCCCGGCCAGCGCGTCGCCTATGTCCTGCTGGACTTGCGCAAGCGGGCGCGCGATGCGCGCGGCTTCGTCCACGGCCTGGAAGGCTGGGTGATCGACACCCTCACCGATTTCGGCGTGGAGAGCTTTCGCAGCGAAGGCCGCATCGGCATCTGGACGCAGGATGTCGACGGGCGGGAAGCCAAGATCGGCGCGATCGGCGTGCGCATCCGCAAATGGGTGACGATGCACGGCTTCGCGGTGAACATCCGCCCGGACCTGTCGCACTTCACGGGAATCGTCCCTTGCGGGATCGACGAGTTCGGCGTCACCAGCCTGACGCGACTCGGCCGCGAGATCGATTTCGCCACCTGGGACCAGGCCCTCATTGCCCGTGCACCCGCGTTCCTGGCCGCGCTGAACCGTCCCTGCCCTCCGGAGAAGCCCGCATGACCCCGCCCCGGAACGCCGCAACGCAAGCCGCCAGGCTGGCCCTGTTCCTCGCAGCTTCGACCTGCCTCGCGCTGGGTGGCTGCAAGAAGGAGGAAAGCCCCTCGCAGAAGGCCGCCGCCGGCGCGAAAATCCTGCCGCGCTCGGTAGCGGACGATATGCTGCCCTATGACACCGTGCGCTCGCAGTCGCCGCTCGCCGACCCCATGGCGAATACGGCGCCTTCGCGTTCTTCCGCGCGCGGATCGGCCAGCGAGGCTGCGGCGCCCGAAGACACCGCGGCCGATGCCGCCGCTGCTGCCGCCGCCGAGGTCGAGGCGGCAACGGCGGAGTAAGGCGCTCAGAGCGCCTTTTCGTAGATCGCGTATTCCCGGTTGATCTTGCTGTCGATGGCGCCGGCGATGGCCACCATGCCCTGGTTGTCGTCCAGCACCCAGCCGATCTCCCCGCGCTTGGCGCCGAACTGGCTGACAGCCGCGCGGCGGATATATTCGATCATCATGAAGGCAAGCTGGCTGGCGAGTCGCGAAGACTGAAGCTTCTTGCGCACGCCCATCAGCGGCACGCGCATGTCGGCGGGATTCGGCTTGCGCAGCCAGAGCAGCAGCCTGAGCAGGCTCAGAATCGATGGCTTGCCCTTCGGCCCGTTCAGCCGCTTCTGCGCCTGGTTGAGGTCCGGCCAAGTCATCATGAAGGCCACCGGCTCGCCCTCGTATTCGGCGATGCGGATCAGGCTGGGGTGGACCAGCGGCTTCAGCGCCTTGCCGGTATATTCGATTTCCTTGTCGGTGAAGGGCACGAAGCCCCAATTGTCCGACCAGGCATCGTTGAGGATATCGCAGATCAGCGCCGCTTCCTCGTCGAATCGCTTGGGATCGACCTCACGGATGCGGATCTTGGCGTTCTTCTCACCGGAAGAGACGATGCGCTGGATCAGCGGCGGGAACTGATTCGTCACGTCGAGTTCGTAAGTATAGAGCGTCTTCACGCGGTCGTAACCGGCGCCCTCGATCCACGGCCGGTAAGCCGCGTCGTGGTGCGCCATCATCACCATCGGCGCGTGATCGAAGCCTTGCACCTGAAGCCCCGGCTCTTCCCATACCGACAGGTTCATCGGCGCCAGCACGCGGGTCATGCCCTCCTCGCGCAGCCACTGTTCGGCAGCGGCGATCAGCGCGCTGGCCGCTTCCTCGTCCTCCGCCTCTATCGCGCCCCAGTTGCCGGTGCCCGGCCCCATGCCCTGTTCGGGAGGCTGTTTCAGCGCCAGTTCATCGATATGCGCCGATATGCGCCCGACGACCTCGCCGCCGCGCTTCGCCAGGAAAAGCTGGCCATGGGCGTGATCCCAAAAGGGATTCTTGCCGGGCGTGAACTTGGAGATTTCCTCCGAGCGCAAGTTCGGCACCCAGTTTTGATCTGTCGCATTGTGCCGATAAGCGTAATCGACAAAGGCAAGCCGGTCGGCCTTGCTGGAAACGGGTGTGATGACTAGTTCGGCTTTGGCCACGATCCTGCCTTTGTTCCGCTTTATGGGAATTGCTTGGATCGCGACCTGCGGTCGGTCCCTGCACCTTGTCAAGCAGGACCGCATGGCAGGGCCGCCTGCAAAACACGCGCCGGGCCGGTTATGCCCGGAGACTTTTGGACTCGAATAGTATGATTGCCCAGGAAGCCATCGATCTGTCGCCCACCTTGCGCGAAGCCCCGGCTGCGCGTGAAAGCGCACGCCCGCGATCTTCGGAGATTCCCGACGACAAGGCCATGCTGCGTGCCGCCGTCGAACTGACGCGCGACATCTCGACTGCCCGTCCCGAGATCTACTGGCCCGACATGCTGGGTTCGACCGCCGTCGGCTATGCCGCGCTCGCGGGCGCTATCCTGGCGGATAATACCTGGGCAGTGGCAGCTCTGGGCATCGTTTCGGCCCTCGCGCTCTACCGCGCGCTGCTGTTCATCCACGAACTGACCCATATCCATCGGGACGCGCTGCCCGGGTTCCGCTTCGCGTGGAACCTGCTGGTGGGCATTCCGATGCTGATACCCTCGCTGATGTACGAGGGCGTCCACACGATCCACCACACCCGCACCCGCTACGGCACCGTGGAGGATCCCGAATACCTGCCCCTCGCGCTGATGAAGCCGTGGAGCCTGCCGGTCTTCGCGCTTACCGCGATCCTGCTGCCGGTGGCACTGCTGATCCGCTCGGCCCTGCTAGTGCCGCTGGGCGCGGCGATCCCACCGCTGCGCAAGCTGGTGTGGGGACGCGCCTCGGCACTTGCCATCAACCCGCAGTTCAGCCGCCGCCCCCCCGAAGGCGCCTTCGCGCGCATGGTGTTCTGGCAGGAACTGGGGTGCTCGGTCTGGGCGATCTCAGTGCTCGTCGCCAGCTATGCCTACGGCTGGCGCCCGCTGCTGATCGCGCTCTGCGTCGTCTCGCTGACCGCCTTCCTCAATCAGGTGAGGACGCTCGTCGCCCACCTGTGGGAGAACGACGGCGATGCCATGACGGTGACCGCCCAGTACCTCGATTCGGTGAACGTGCCGCCTCCGGCCCGTTTTTCGGAACTCTGGGCTCCGGTGGGCCTGCGCTATCATGCGCTTCACCACCTTCTGCCGTCGATGCCGTACCACTCACTGGCCGAGGCACACCGCCGGCTCGCCGCACAGTTCGGTTCGGGATCGACTTATGCGAAGGCGAACTATCCGGGCCTGATGCCGCTGCTCGAACGACTCGCCAGAAGCACCATGGGCACCCGCTGACAGCTCATAAAAAAAGCCCCGCCGAAACGCGGGGCTTTTTTCTTATTCCTCGGTTCGTATCAGCACCGTCTCGCCGATCAGCGCGAAGAGCACGAAGGGGGCCCAGGCCGCGATCAGCGGCGGGTAGCCACCGAAATTACCCATCGCCAGAGCCGCGTTGTCGAGCACGAAATAAGCGAAACCCAGCGCCATGCCGATGATCGCACGGATGAGGAGCTGTCCGGAACGGGCCAGGCCGAATGCGGCGATCGCGCCGAGCAGCGGCATCAGCACCGAGGAGAACGGCCCCGAAAGCTTGTGCCACCATGCGGCCTCCAGCTCGCTGGTCCGCCGCCCCGCCACCTTCATCGCCTCGATTGAAGCGGAAAGCTGGAACAGGTCTTCCGAATCGGCATCGATCTTGGAGATCACGATCTTGGCCGGCGTGATGCCGGGCGCCAGGACAGTCGGCTCCAGCCGCGTGGTCGTGGTTGTCGCGACATCGAACTTGACCGGATTTTCGAAGCGCCAGCCCGGATTGGCGAAGGCAGCCCGATCGGTGCGATATTGCTCGACGATCATTCCGTTCGCATCGCGGCGGTAGAAGGTGACGCCGTGCAGCACCATCCCTTCGCCCTGCCCGTCCAGGCTGGACGCCATCAGCAGGTCGCGCCCATCGGCCAGGTAGAGGTTCGCCTTGACCCCCGGGTTCTTGGGTATCTGCCCATAGTCCACGGCCTGCCAGGCGTTCAGCGTGGCGGTGGACCGGGTGACGATCCGCTCGTTGAAGGCAAGGCTGCCCAGCGAGATGATCAGCGCCGTCAGGATCAGCGGTGCCAGCACCTGGTGCGCCGAAAGCCCGGCCGCCTTCATCGAGATGACTTCGCTGTTCTGGTTGAGCGTGGCCAGCGTGATGATCGTCGCCAGCAATACCGAGTAAGGCAGGAAGCGGGCGATGAGCTGCGGAACCCGCAAGGTCACGTAGTAGAGCAACTGCTCCTGACCGTTGCCGGGGAAGGCGAGGATATCCCCGCTTTCGCCCAGAAGGTCGAGCATCTGGAGCACCAGCACCAGCATGAACAGCACGGCCAGGATACGGGTGAAGAACAGGCGCGCGAGATACCAGGTCAGCGTGCGCGAGGGGAAGAATTCCAGCTGCATCTCAGGAAGGGTCCGCAGGTTCGGGAAGGAGCGGTCCGCGCTTGGTGCGCTTCAGCAGGGACTTGAGCCGCTTGACGACGATCTCCGCGCCCTTTTCGAGCCAGCCGATCGCCTGGCCGCCCGGAACGTAGGCGACTCGCCAGTACATCCATAGGATCAGCGCGGAAAAGACGAAGAACGGCCCCCACAGGCCCAGGATCGGGTTCATCCTGCCCAGCGAGGCCACGTCCGCCGCATATTGGTTCACCTTGTGATAGGCCACGACCATCACGATCGAGACGAACAGTCCCAAGGCCGAAGTCGAGCGTTTGGGCGGAATAGCCAGCGCCACCGCAAGCAAAGGCAGCAGCAGCATCATGATCACTTCGACCATACGATAATTGAAGTTCGCCTGGCTGGAGATCCGCTCTTCCTTGGGCAGATCCTTGTTCCAGCCGAGCTTGGCCAGTTCGGGCAGGAGATACTCGCGATCCGAACCGCCCCGCTTGCGGAATTTCTCGATCTGCGGAAGCTCGATCGGCAGATCATGCCGCGTGAAGGAGAGCACGCGCGGACTCTTTCCCGGCATGTCCTGGATGATCTGGCCTTGGTCCAGCCGCAGGATGATCGTGTCGGGCGCGCCCTTCAACGCCAGGAACTTGCCCTCGCGCGCCGAGATCGACAGCACCTGCCCCTTCTGGTTGGCGACCCGCGCGAAGATGCCGATCAGGCGGCGACCATTGTCGCGACTCTCGTCCACGCGCAGCGCGATGCGATCCTTCAGCGCGTTGAATTCGCCGACTTTTATCGAAGCGCCGAGCGCGCCGGATTTCAGCTCGTAATTCAGCTCTTCGTAGTAATAACGCGCGAGCGGCTGGAGATAGCCGACAATGGCGAAGTTGAGCGCCGCCAGCAGCAGCGCGAGGATATAGGGAACCCTCAGCAGCCGCGTATAGCTGAGGCCGACGGCACGCATGACGTCCAGTTCGCTCGATGTCGCCAGCTTTCGGAAGGCCAGCAGGATGCCGAGCATCAGGCCCAGCGGAATCGCCAGGCTGGCATATTCGGGCAGAAGATTCGCCAGCATCTTGAAGACCACGCCGATCGGCCCGCCTTCCGTTGCCACGAAGTCGAACAGCCGCAGCATCTTGTCGAGCACGAGCAGCGACGCCGCGAGCACGAAGATGCCGAGCATCGGCATCAGCACGAGGCGAAAGATGTAGCGATCTATGGCGCTGAGAAATTTCACGCTGAAAGTTTCACCGGAGGTGTGTCATAAAACCGTGCACCCCAAGCCCTTAACGGCTTGGCGCCTAGGGGCAAAGCGAATTGTCTTGCGACGTTCCGCCTCCCCGCCCCCTCATCCCCCGCCATACGACCAGCCGGAACCGGCCTGCGCCGAAGCGTGGCGCGGCTGCCCGCCG
Source organism: Novosphingobium sp. (assembly GCF_032093395.1). Taxonomy (GTDB): domain Bacteria; phylum Pseudomonadota; class Alphaproteobacteria; order Sphingomonadales; family Sphingomonadaceae; genus Novosphingobium. The sequence continues at coordinate 5,823 of NZ_DAMDBA010000043.1, read as the reverse complement.
TTCCGCGCCCGATGTCACAGTTAAATCGCCGTTACAGCGGTTGTCTTTTCGCCGCCACTGCGATCATGGCGGTGGAACGTCGCAAGGTTCCGGCAACGATCCGGAACCACTCCCCGAATAGGGCCGAAGGCTTTCCCGAAAAGCCGAAGCCCTGCTGAAGATCGTGCTTGTGGAACAATCCTCCGTGCGGGCGCTGGTCGCCGCTTGCCGCACTCTCCCCGATATCGCCGATCCCCTGCTGGAACAGGAACTCCTCAGCTTCGCGCGCCGTGCCCGCACCGCCTCGCGCGGCGAAGCGGCCACGATCGTGCGCGAGGCCATGCTCGTCATGGGACGATGGGCGCGGGAGATCGACGCGGTCTGCTGGCGGGAACGGGAGGAACGCGCCGCACGGCTGCTGCAAGACGGCATCTGCGGACGCGCGGCCGTGACCTTGCTTCCGCAAGGCGTCACTTACGAGGTGGAAACGCTGAGCCCGCTGCATGACTGGGCCAGTATCACCATTGCCGAGCTGGGCTTCCAGACCGAGGCCACGGCACATTCGGTTGCCGCCGCGCTAATCGCGGCGCAGTTTCAGGCGATCGCCCAAGCACTTCGGGAAACCGCGCCACTTCGGGAAACCGAGCGTTCTGATTCGGTCTGAGTGGTGAAAGGCCAGGGCGGGGTCGCCGAGAATCTCGCTCAGGCTTTTTCCAGCGTGCACTGGAGCGGGTGCTGGTTCTGCCGCGCAAAATCCATCACCTGATTCACCTTGGTTTCGGCGATTTCGTAGGGAAATATCCCGCAGACGCCCACACCCTTCTGATGAACGTGCAGCATCACCCGCGTCGCCTGTTCAAGATCCATGTGGAAGAAGCGCTTCAGCACCAGAACCACGAACTCCATTGGAGTATAATCGTCGTTCAGCATCAAGACCTTGAACTGGCTTGGCTTTTTCGGCTTGGCACGCGTCTTGGTGGCGATGCCGAGCTGATCGTCGCCATCGGCGCCGCCGTCATGCCCATCGGAATCGTCGTCGCCTGCCGAACGAACGACCGTCTTGGGCGGTTCTGCATGCGAACGAACGCGATGCGCGGGCGCGGGAAAGGGCAATCTGGAATCAGCGGCGAGGGATAGCATGATGAGAGAATATCGTATTGCAGCGTCCGGAAACAAGATGCGCCGCCTATTTTGACGGCAAGATCATTCCCGATGACGACAGAACGGTCGGGTGGGAGAGCCCACCCGACCGTTCAAAAGAGGCGTAAGTTCGCCCGGCGCGGCTTAGGCTGCGACCTGGCGGGCCTTCTCGACGGCAACGCTGACGCGGCCGGAGATCGGCGCGATCGTGTCGCTGAACAGCTTGAGAGCGGCTTCGCTGTTCTTCGAACCGTAAGCCACGGCGCTGTCGAAGTTCTTGCGCAGGATGTCGCCCTGGAGCTTGAAGAAGTCGGTGGGCGACTTGGCGGCAGCGAGTTCCTTGATGTCGCCGGTGAAGGTTTCGAAAGCCGAGCGGCTTTCAGCCACCAGCTCCGAACCGAAGCCCTGGAGGCCCTCGGCGAAGATCTTGCTCGATTCGAGAACGGCTTCGACGTTGCCCTTGGCGAAATCGCCGGCTTCGCCGAACGCAACCGAGCTCTTCTCGAAAGCGGCCTTGGCCTTGGCCTGAGCTTCGGTCACGGTGTCCTGGAAACCGGCGAAGTTAGCGCTAATGTCCATCGTTTTTTCCTCGAGGATGAAGGGTGTAAACAATCCTGCAAACATATTCGTCTTGGATTCGGCGGTCTCTGCCGCCTTGCTCTCAGACAGCGACGGCGCCGCGGCTGCGGAAGCGGCCTTGGCTACATCGCTGATCGACTTCGACACTGCGGGCTGAGCCGCAGCGACCGGAGCCTTGACCGGTTGAACCGGAACCTTCTTGGCGGCTGCCTTCGTAGGCGCCACGGGTGCCGACACCTTGGGTGTAGGCGCGACGGGCGCTTTTGAAACAGGCGCCGGCTTCGAAACCTTCGGCGCGGGCGACGGCTTGGCGACTTTCGCCTTCACAGCCTTTTCCGGAACCTTCGCCGCCGAGGCTATCGGCTGTGGAAGGCCGGGAAGCGTCTTCGCCGGCTTGGATTCAGAGATCTTCGAAACCGCCGGCTTCGGAGCGACGGGCGTCGCTTCGATTGGCTTAACCGACTTGGCGGCTTCCGACTTGGCAGCGTCCGGCTTTACGATAGCCGAATCCGTGCCTTCCGGCTTGCCTGGAACGCCCTGATCCGCACTACTCTTGATCGGAGCAACCGGGGTCTTCGCCGCTGCGGCTTCATAAGCCTTTGCAGCCAGCGCGTCGTCTTTCGTCTCTTCCTGACCGGCCATTTGACACTTCCTGCTTTTCTACGTGCAATCTGGTCTTGGGCGGATCGCAAGCTGGCAGGTGGGCAAGCGGACCATCATCCGCGTTCAGACCAACCTCTCCCGAGTGCGATTCGAAAAAGTCTTTGCTGCGACGCACAATACGGCTGTGCAATGGCGAAGTCAATCAACTTATGCTGCACTGCAACATAACCTAACACGCGGGAGAAATCCCGCACCCCAAGGCTTGCAGGCAGGTTGATCGGGTACTCTCGAGTTACGGCGAGGCCTTTCAGGCAACGTCTTAGCGCTTGCGGAAGTTCCGGGAAATACGGGTAAATAAGGGGTCGCGCGAATTTGTTCGACGACGCCCCCATCGCTACGCATCGTCGAACCGAATGCTGCGGTGCCGGGAATGCAGCCGCAGATGCCGCCAAAACGGACGTAATTTCGCGGACGTCTTTCTTTCCGTCCGCCGCAAGCGCGGCGCGGTCTATCCGGGCCGAGTCGCGCGCTCTGCTATCGCATCGCCACATAGCGGCCGGGCGCATCCTCGATCGCCTTGTCGCCGCGCCCGCCCGGACGCCGCTTGCCGCGCGCGGCAACTTCCGCATTGTCCAGACCGCGAAGCCACTGGGCCCAATGCGGCCACCAGCTGCCCGGATGCTCGCGTGCGCCCGCGACGAACTCCGGAAGGCTGTCCGCCTGCGAGTCGTTGATCCAGTACTGGTACTTGTTGGAGCTGGGCGGATTGACCACGCCGGCAATGTGCCCCGAGCCCGCAAGCAGGAAAGTCCACGGCCCGGCCAGGTAGTGCGTCAGCTTCCAGACGCTTTCCGGCGGGGCGATGTGGTCCTCTCGGCCGGCCTGGATATAGGCCGGCGTCGTGATGCGATGAAGGTCGATGGGTACGCCGCAGGCCTGCATGGAATCGGCCACGACCAGACGGTTGTCGCGGTAGAGGTCGCGCAGATAGGCGCGGTGCCAACGGGCCGGGAGGTTGGTGACGTCACCGTTCCAGTGGAGCAGGTCGAAGGCGGGATAATCCTCCCCCTTGAGATAATTCTTCTCCACGTAGTTCCAGATCAGGTCGTTGCCGCGCAGGACGTTGAAGGTGGCCGCCAGATAGCGCCCGTCGAGATAACCCTCGGGTGAGAGCTTGCCGAGCGTCTCGATCTGCGCATCGTCGACGAAGTGCTTCAGGTCGCCCGCTTCCTCGAAGTCCACTTGCGCGGTGAAGAAGGTGGCGCTTGCCGCCTTGTCGGCTTCGCCCTTGCGCGCCAGCACGGCCAGCGTCGCCGCCAGGGTCGTTCCCGCGACACAATAGCCGATGGTGTGGACCGAGGGCACGTCCAGCCTGTCGCGCACCACGTCGATCGCCTCGATCTGCGCGCCGATATAATCGTCCCAGGCGAGATCGGCCATCGTGGCGTCGGCGGACTTCCACGAGACCATGAACACCGTAACCCCCTGCTCCACGGCCCAGCGCACGAAGCTTTTCTTGGCGTTGAGGTCGAGAATGTAGAAGCGGTTGATCCACGGCGGGAAGATCAGCAGCGGGGTTTTCAGCACCTTGTCGGTGGTCGGCGTATATTGAATGAGCTGATAGAGCGGGGTTTCGAACACCACCTTGCCGGGCGTGACCGCGATGTTCTCGCCCAGCACGAAGGCGCCGGGGCGGGTGTGGGTCAGCTGACCCTTGCGCAGATCGTCGAGCAGGTTCTCGAACCCCCGCACCAGGCTTTCGCCACGGGTGCGGTTGGCCGCTTCCAGCGCGACCGGGTTGGTCAGCGGGAAGTTCGCCGGGCTCAGGGCGTCTACCATCGCGCGCGTGGCGAACAGGAGCTGCGCCTTGCGGGCCGGCTCCAGGCCTTCGGCCGCTTCCGCCAGGCCCAGAATCTCGGCCGAGAGCAGGAGGTAGACCTGGTGCAGCACCGCGAAGAACGGTTGGCGGCGCCATTCCGGATCCGCGAAGCGACGATCGCGCAGCGGCAGTTCGGGCTCTGCTTCCCGCTCGGCGACGGCATTGGCTCCCAGACCGTATTGGCCCAACACGGCATTGATCAATGCGGAGACACCGTTCCACAACCGCTGCTGCACTTCCGGGCTGGCCAGCGGCAATTGCCGCACGACGCTTTCGGCCGTGGCGATCCACTTGACCGGATCGGCGTAGTGGGGCGGGCTGTCCTTGGCCTTGCTGAGCTGCTCGACCTGATAGTCGGTCCAGATCGTGTGCATCCGGCTGGCGACTTGCGCCCATTGCACCGTGCTATCGGCCTGCTGCGCCCCTTCGGCGGGAACGAACTGGCCGAAAAGTCCGGCCATCTGACCGAAGGCCTCGCCCACGGACCTGCCGTCCTGATTGCGGAACATCTTCGTGAACAGTTCGGTGGCATCGGTCGCCATAAGCGGTGCAACTCCGGTGCGAGTGGGGCGACCCGGACGAATCTCCCGGTCCATTCCTAGCCTGCTGTTCCTATCGATTGCCAGCCCTCAGGCCAACCGGACAAAAGTTGCGCATTTCACGCCGAGGCGCCTGCAACAATTGCGCATCGGCCATTTGCGCTGGGCCGTTAATACCCTACAGGAACCCGCGCGGCACTTTCGCCGTGTGTTTTATGGATTCTCAGAGGTCATGGAAGACGAGTTCTACCGCATCAAGCGCCTGCCGCCCTACGTTATCGCCGAAGTCAACGCGATGCGTCATGCGGCACGCCAGGCGGGCAGGGACATCATCGACCTCGGCATGGGCAACCCGGACCTGCCGCCGCCGGAGCACGTGATCGACAAACTGTGCGAAGTGGCGCGCAAGGAAGACGCCCACGGCTATTCGGCCTCGAGCGGCATTCCCGGCATCCGCAAGGCGCAGGCCAACTACTACGGCCGCCGCTTCAACGTCGATCTCGACCCCGAGACCGAAGTGGTGATGACGATGGGTTCCAAGGAAGGCCTCGGCAGCCTCGCCACCGCGATCACCGCGCCCGGCGACGTGGTGCTGGCGCCCAACCCCAGCTACCCGATCCACACCTTCGGCTTCATCATCGCCGGTGCGACGATCCGCTCGGTGCCGACCACGCCCGACGAACGCTATTGGGAATCGCTGGACCGCGCGATGGCCTTCACCGTGCCGCGCCCGTCGATCCTGATCGTGAATTACCCCTCCAACCCCACGGCCGAAACGGTGGACCTGGCCTTCTACGAGCGCCTCGTGGCGTGGGCGAAGGAGAACAAGGTCTGGATCCTGTCGGACCTCGCCTATTCCGAGCTCTATTACGACGGCAACCCCACGCGCTCGATCCTGGAAGTGCCGGGCGCCAAGGACGTGGCGGTGGAATTCACGTCGATGTCGAAGACATATTCGATGGCGGGCTGGCGCGTCGGCTTCGCGGTGGGCAATCCCAAGCTGATCGCGGCGCTGAAGCGCGTGAAGTCCTATCTCGACTATGGCGCCTTCACGCCGATCCAGGCGGCGGCCTGCGCCGCGCTCAACGGCCCGCAGGACATCGT
>NZ_DAMDBA010000042.1:0-42167 GCF_032093395.1 Novosphingobium sp. | reverse complement strand
TGCCGTTGTCGTCCAGATCGAGGGCGACGGTGGCCCCCGCCTCAGCAGTACCGCGGAGAAGTGCGCCGTTGGACGCTTCGATATCCGGCGCGGCAGGGGGGGTAGTGTCGATGGTAACGGTGAATGGAGACGAGGGCATGCTTTCGTTGCCCAGGCCATCCGTGGCCGTGGCGGCAAGGTTGTGGACGCCTTCCGAAAGGACCGGCGCAAAGCTCCACGCGCCCGTGCCATCCGCCACCGTGGAGCCGATCAGGACGCCATTGTCGTAGATCGAAACGATTGCGCCAGCCTCGGCGCTGCCTGCCAAGAGTGGTGTCGTATCGTCGCTGCTGTCTCCGCTGGACAGCGTCCCCTGCCCTGCGCCGCGATCGTCGGTGAGCGATCCTATCTGCGGAATGGGCGGCGGAGTGCTGTCGATGGCACTGTCCACCGTTCCCGTGGCCGGGCCGGAGGAATTGCCCGCCGTGTCGCGAGCGACCACGCTGACCAGCGTTCCGTTGGCAAGGCCCGGTGTGAACGTCACGCTCCAGCGTCCGTCGAAAGCGGCGGTGGTGGTGGCGTCGGGGGTGCCATCGCCATTCGTATCGACCGCAATTTCCGCACCCGCTTCGGCGAGGCCTGAAACGGTAACCCCATCCGTCGGGTTCAGCGTCGGTGCAGAGGGCGGCGTGAGATCCAGAGTCACGGCATAGCCGGACGACGGGCCGCCGGCCTGCCCCGCAGGGTCGAGCGAAGTGACTGAAAACAGATGGCTGCCTTCGGCCAGAGTGGGCGTGGCGAAGCTCCAGTTGCCCGAGCTGTCGGCAAGGGCAGTGCCCAGCACGAGGGCGCCATCGCGGATGGTAACGGTGGAATCGGCGGGCGCCGTTCCCGTCAGGACGAGCGTGGGATCGTTGCTCGTCCCGCCGCTGGCGACGAATCCGGTAGAGCCTGCAAGATCGTCGATCGCGGCATCGATGATGGGCGCAAGCGGTGCTTGCGCATCGATCACCAGAGTTGCGACGGGCGAGCGATTGCCCGCCGCGTCGATCGCCGTCACGCTGACGATGGTTCCATCCGGAATCAGGCTGCCCGGGACATAACTCCAGTTGCCGTCTGCATCGGCCTGGACGACGGCATCCACCGTGCCGTCGTTATCCAGGTCGATGGCCAGTTCGGCGCCCGGCTCGGCCGTGCCGCCCAGCCCGGCACCCGTGCTCTGGGCGATGGTGGGCGTTGCCGGAGGAATGGTATCGACCGTGAACAGAAAGGGCTGCGACGGCGCACTCTCGTTGCCATCGGCATCGGTGGCCGTGAATGTCAGGCTATGGGCCCCTTCCGCCAGCGCGGTTGGCGGCGTGAAGGTCCAGTCTCCGCCGAGGCCCACGCTGGCGGAACCGATGGGCTCGCCATTGTCGTAGACGGTTATCGTCGCCCCCGGTTCAGCGCCCGATCCGGAGATGAGAGGCGTGGCATCGTCGGTGACGCCGCCAGTGCCGAGGCTGCCCTGGATCGCGCCAGCATCGTCGAAAGCCGTGATCCCGGCCGGTACGCCGGGGGGGGTGGTGTCGATGCTGACGTCCACGGTTACGGCCGCCGCCGGCGAGGCGTTGCCCGCGACGTCCCTGGCGACGACGCCCACGACCGTGCCGTCGGCGAGCGGCTCCGCCAATGTGACGGTCCAGCCGCCCTGGGCATCGGCTTTCGTGGCAAGGTCGGCCTCGCCGTCACCATCTATATCGAGTTCCACCGTGGAGCCCGGCTCGGCCGTACCGGAGAGGGTGACGCCGTCGGTCGGATTAGTCTGCGGCGTGACCGGCGCGGTGGAATCGACGGTAAAGGCGAACGCAGTCGAGGAACCGCTGGCATTTCCGGCGGCATCGGTGGCCGTGACCGTCAGCGCGTGATTGCCTTCCGAGAGCGGCGCGGGCGGCGTGAAGCTCCAGGCCCCGGCAGCGTCGGCCGTCACGGTGCCGATCAGGATGCCGTCGTCGTAAACGGCGATTACGGCACCGGCCTCGGCGGTGCCCTGAATCCTGGGCTGGCGATCGTCGGTCACGCCGCCGTTTGCGACGGCGCCCAGGATCACTCCGGCGTCGTCCTCCAGCCCACCTATCACCGGTATCGCAGGCGCCGTGAGGTCGATCGTCAGCGATGCCGGCGCGCTGACGTTACCGACTGCATCCGTTGCCGTAACGGTGACCGTGGTGCCGTCCGCCAGCGGCGATGTCGGCGTATAGCGCCAACGGCCTTGCGCATCCGCCGTAACGGTCGCCTCGGCCTTGCCGTCGCCATTGAGATCGATCGAAATGACGGCACCGGCTTCCGCCGTGCCGGTGAGCACGGTTCCGTCGCCAGGATCGATGGACGGCCTTGCCGGAGGCGCCGCGTCCACCACGATCCGCGTCGCAGGCGAAGCGTTGCCTGCGGCATCCACGGCCGTCACGCTGACCGCAACCCCATTGGCGAGAGCAGCGGGGGGCGTATAGGTCCACTTGCCGTCGGTGCCTGCGGTGACGGTGGCGTCCACCGTGCCGTCGCCATTGATGTCGATCCGGACGGACGATCCCGGTTCTGCGGTGCCTGCCAGCGTCCTGCCGTTGCTGGGGGTGACGGTAGGCGCGGCGGGCGACGTGGTGTCGGCGGGAGGCTTGGGGTTGCCGCCATGATGGCGCCCGCTCGATATCGCCGCGACGGCGCCACCGGCCGCGAGCGCACCGAGCCCGATCAGCGCGGCATTGCTAAGCCCCTGAACGCCGCCCCCACCTGCTGCGGCCGTGCTTCCCCCGGCCACGGGCGCAACCTGATAGGTCAGCGACTCGACGGACGTGTCGCCCGCCGCGAAGCAGGCGCCCTCGCCCAGGTTCACCAGCCACTGGGCGGCACTTTCAGGATCGGAAAGGACCAACTGGTCCGGATCGCCCACCGGGCAAGCGAAATAGTCCTGGAGTCGAATGGCCGAGCCGTCCGCGAAACGAATGACCAGATCGTCGCCTTCCCGCACCATTGCCGAGACGGAAGACGGTACCGCCCCCACCTGCACCTGCGAACCTGGCTCCACGGGAACCAGCGTGGTGCCATCGCCGGCCACGGCGGTCTTCACTGCCTTGGTCGCACGGTTGGTGATTTCGACACGCTTGTCCATCAGACGTCTCCCAACGATATGAATGGCAACCTTTCTCGGAGCGCTTCACGTCACGTCTGGAATTCGGTCTTCCGACTTGGAAACTGCCCCGGGAAACTGGAAACACGGCTATTCGGCAAACGGCGCAGCGAAGCGCTGGGCCGCTCTGGAGATTCGTGAATGAAGATCATAAGGTGTTGATTGCGATAAGGCGTTGATTGCGATCGGGACTTCAACCGGTTCGCGATACGTTCGGCGGCGCGCCGCGAACAGATGTTTCCATTCCGGAACGGACCAAAACGCCGCAGATCAACCTCCGCCGATCAGGCTTTTCGCTCAACGAATCGTGATGACCCGCGCCCTGCCACTGTTGCGAGGGCTCGGGATTATTGCGCCGATAGAGATGTTTCCGCCTTGGCGGCGTGAACAGAATCCAACCGGCTGGTGTCAGGTGAGCGCGGGATTTCCGGCGCCGGTCGGGGCGCTTGCGCGAATCCGCCGCTCCTTCAGCAAGGCCAGGCCGGCCAGCCCTGCCAGGACCGAGGGCATGGCATAGGCCAGGCGAATGGCGAGACCGGCGGCCGAAGTCGATGGCGCCCCTGCCTGAAAACCGGAAGCACCGATCAGCCACAGTCCCAGTCCGGCACCAAGCCCCATGGCCAGCTTCAGGGTCACGCTGGACAAGGCATAGTAGCTTGCGGACATGCGCGCAGCCCCGTTTTCACAGCCGTTCCTTTCGGCCACGTCGGCCACCATGGCGCGCAACAGCATGTAGTCGATTCCGCAGGTAACGCCGCGAAGCATGAGGAACAGGCCGAAGAGGGTCGCGTTTCCGCTCGGGACCCAGAGGACGATCGGCATCGTCAGCGCCTGCCAGCCGAACCCGATCGCCAGCACGCGCTTTCGTCCGACGCGGTCGGCAACGGCGGCCCAGAGGGGCACGGCAAACAGCGCCATGACCGGCTGAATCAGCATGAACGTCGCGCCCTGCCCCTTGAGGCCCAGCACCGGTTCGGCAAGAAAGAGAAAGGTGCTGGCTGTCGACGCGTCCGCCATGCCGCACAGCAGATAGAGCGCCAGGATCTTCCGCATGGCCGGGTCGCGGACCATGGCGGCGATCAGGATCGCCAGCGCGGGGCGCGCGGACCTCGGCGACCGGGCGGGCAGTCTCGGCTCCCGGAACGATAGAAGCACTGCCAGGACCGTGATCGGCGCGAAGATCGCGATGGTCCAGCCGAAAGTCGTGGCGAGTGCGCTTATGTCGAACCCGAAGCGGCGTTCCAGCAGGCCGATCATGGCAAGCATCCCGATCGAGCCGAACACGCCGAACCAGACTTTTGCGCCCATGATGCGGGTCCGCTCCCGCTCATCGTCCGAAAGCTCCAGACCCCACCCTCCGTGCGGCGTGACGATGAGCGAATAGCCCATGTGGAGCACCAGGCTTGCTCCGACCACGCGCAGGATCCCCGCCCCGGGTGGCGCCAGGAACAGCAGCAGCGCACCGATCGGCACCAGAACCGCGCCGGCCAGCATCCATGGCGCACGTCGTCCGAAACGCGTGCGCATATTGTCGCTCACCCAGCCGAGCACGACATCCGCCACCGCGTCGAGCACGCGAACGCCCAGCATCAGCGATCCCACCAGCGCGAGGGTCAAGCCGACGCTTTGGGCGAGAAAGGCAGGCAAATAGGCGCGCCAGGCCAGTTCCACTGCCTGGAACAACAGCACCGGCAGCGAGAACACGGCGAGCCCGGCAAACCCGAGGTTGCCGGACCTGCGCCGCGCGCGCGATGAAATGCCAGGATACACGCGCGAGCGCCTATCGCGCGACGATGACACACGCATGACCGTTGCATGTGCGATCCCGCAAAGTTCCTTTACGCGCCGAACACATCCCACTTATCGGAATAGCGTTTCACTTATTGTGCACTCGTATTACCCTATTCAACTCGATCGATTGCAGCCGACCAACCACGAAAGGAACCAGCCGGTTTGCCTTATCCGTTGCGCCCTTATCTCATCCGGCCGATGCGGACCGGCCTGGCCATGATGCTGGCCGTCGCGTCCGCCTCGCTCATCGCGGCGGGCCCGCCGCCAGCCCCACCCGCGATCGAACCGACCGACCAGCCCGCCGATGCGCCATTGCGCCTGCCCGAGATGCCCTTGCACGATCCGTTCATCGTCGCCGATCCCGCAACGCAGACGTACTATCTCTTCACCAGCAACGATGCCGCCATGACCGGCAGCCGCCGCCCCGGAACCATGGTCTACACCAGTTCCGACCTGAAGAACTGGACGAGGCCGCGCACGGTGTTCTCGCTGCCCGATGGAATTTGGGCGGAAGCGGGCGCCTGGGCCCCGGAAGTGCATCGCTGGAAGGATCGCTGGTATCTTTTCACCACGGTTCACAATGAATCGCGCCCTCTGCCCGGAAGCGCAACGATCGCTGGGCCACGTCCTACCTATCGCCGGGGAACCGTCCTGGCCGTGGCAGAGCGGCCTGAAGGCCCCTACCGGCTGCTGAACGAAGGCGAGCCCATCGCACCGGCCTCTGCCATGACGCTGGACGGAACTCTGCACGTCGATCCGGAGGGACGGCCTTGGCTGGTCTATGCCCACGAGTGGCTGCAAACCACCGACGGCACGATGGAAGCCATGCCGCTCACCGATGATTTATCCGCCGCCGGTCCTGCGCGCACGCTGTTCCATGCCAGCGAGGCTCCGTGGGTCGAGGGCCAGAAGCAGCCCGAGGGCGATACCGTCTTCGTCACAGACGGCCCACAATTCTACCGCACGCGGACGGGGCGGCTGCTCATGCTATGGTCCAGCTATGGCAGGGGCGGCTATCTCGAAGGACTGGCCCGGTCCCGGTCCGACCGTGTCGAAGGGCCCTGGGAACAGTTGGGAACGCTGGTCGAACGCGACAGCGGCCATGGCATGCTGTTCCACGCCTTCGACGGTCGGCTGATGATGGTCGTCCACCGCCCGTTCCGAAACGCGCGCGGCAAGCTCTACGAGATGCGCGACGATGGCGATCGCCTGACGGTTCTGCGCGAAGCCGTGGAACTGGACGGGGAGACACGACCTACCCATCCCTGCCGATTGGGAAGCTGCTGAAAGGGCGTTATAGGCCGTGGCAACGAGTACGGACGTTTCAACCGTCCAGCTTATCCAGAAGTTCATTGAGCATGGGCCGCAGGCGGCGGATTTCCTCCTTATGGGTCGCGCTCAATCTGTCCAGCTTGGCGTGGGCGAGATCGGTCAGCGCCAGCAGCGCCTGACGCTTGTCGCTGGATGAAGGCCGCCGCTCGACCAGATCGAGCGCGACCAGACGATCGATCAGGCCCGTTGCGCTGTGCGGCTTCAGGATCAGGCGCTCCGCGACATGGCCGATGCTTGCCAGTCCGGGTGCTGCGGCACGAATCACCAGAAGTGCCTGGTGCTGCTGTGGCGTCAGCCCACATTCGGCGGCGCGGCTTTCGCTGAAGGCCTGAAACTGCCGCAGCGAAAAGCGGAAGTCCGCAAGCGCCGCATAGTCGGCGTCGGTAATCGTCGCGTGTTGGGGCATCGCTCCAGTCCGCGCAGAGGGGTGTCGCTGTCAATCTTGATATATATCGTATCACGATATATATGCCCGCGCCATGCCCTCGATTCTCCAGACGCCCCATCGTCCCCTTGCCGATCACAGCGCGGATCGCCGTATGCTCCTGCTTGCGGCGGCGGCTTTCGTCGTGGGTAGCGGCGGCGCCTTGGGGGCGTGGGTTCTGCTCAAGTCGATCGCTTTGGCGACCAACCTGTTCTGGTTCGGTCGCCTGTCCTTCGATCCTGCCGTCATCACCGACAATGCGCTAGGCATCTGGCTCGTAGCTATCCCGGTGATCGGCAGCCTAATCGTGGGCCTGATGGCGCGGTTCGGATCCGACAAGATCCGCGGCCACGGCATCCCCGAAGCCATCGAGGCGATCCTGTTCGGGGAAAGCCGCCTTTCGCTGAAGGTCGCGCTGCTCAAGCCGCTGTCGTCCGCGATCTCGATCGGCAGCGGCGGCCCTTTCGGCGCGGAAGGCCCGATCATCATGACCGGCGGGGCGATCGGCTCGCTCTTCGCCCAATCGTTCCACCTGAGCGCCGCCGAGCGCAAGACCCTGCTGGTGGCGGGAGCGGCGGCGGGCATGACCGCCATCTTCGGCACGCCCATGGCCGCGATCCTGCTGGCTATCGAAGTCCTGCTGTTCGAGTGGAAGCCGCGCAGCTTCGTACCGGTGGTGGTGGCGGTGCTGGTCTCTTCGCTGTGGCGCCCCCTGCTCATCGACGCCGGCCCGCTGTTTCCGGTTCACCATGCCATCGCCCCCGGCGCCGTCCAGCTCGGCATCGCGTTGGCCATGGGCGCTCTGGCAGGAGCACAGGCCGCGCTGCTTTCCTCGCTGCTCTACCGGATCGAGGACCTGTTCGGCCGCCTGCCGCTGCACTGGATGTGGTGGCCTGCCCTGGGCGGGCTCGTGGTCGGGCTTGGGGGATTGATGGACGCCCATGTCCTGGGCGCGGGGTACGAGAGCATTCGCGGGCTGCTCGACGGATCGCTGGCGATCCGCGTGGCGCTGGCGCTGCTGCTGGTCAAAGCCACCGTCTGGCTGGTCGCGCTCGGTTCCGGCACTTCGGGAGGCGTGCTGGCGCCGCTGCTGCTGCTCGGCGGCGCCATGGGCTTTCTGGTAGGGCAGTTTCTCCCTGGCGGCAGCGCGCTCTGGGCGCTCGCGGGGATGGCCGGGATACTCAGCGGTGCGATGCGCGCGCCGCTCACCGCAGCCCTCTTCGCCGTCGAACTGACCGGAGACTTCGCCATGCTGCCGCTCACGCTGGCCGCCTCGGCAGGCGCTTACGCGGTGAGCGTGCTGGTCATGCGTCGCTCCATCCTGACGGAGAAGATCGCCCGGCGGGGCCGTCATGTGCTTCAGGAATACACCGTCGATCCGCTGGACTTCCTCCAGGCCGAACAAGTCATGACCCGCGCCCCCGAAACGCTTGCCGAAACCTTGACCGTCGCCCAGGCGCTCGCGTTCTTCGACGATACGGCGCGGCATCGCAGTTATCCGGTGGTCGATGGCGAGGGGCGCCTTACCGGCCTGCTCTCCCGATCGGACATCCTGCGCTGGCGGCTTGAAGGCGCGCCCTCCGCCGCCTCCCTGGCGGAGGCCCTTTCCGACGCGTCCCAGCCGAGCGGCACCCCGGCCGATCCGCTTGCCCGGATCGCCGACCTCATGGTCGAATCCGGATCGGGGCGGGTGCCGATCGTCGATGCCGAGAGCCGCAAGGTCGTCGGCATCGTGACCCGGCATGACATGCTCAAGGTGCGGCACCATCACCGCGCGCTGGAACGGGAACGCAGCCAGCGCGCCTCCCGTTGAAAAGGCGGAGTTTGAACGTCTGCCATCCCGGGCCATCGCTTGCCAAACTTGAAGGCAGCGTCATAAGGCGGCCATGGATCAGGCCACCGTCACGCGCGAAACCTTGCTGGAATCCGTTGCCGAGGGGCGCGGTGGTGACGGCCCCCGGACGCTCACCGGCTGCACCCTCGACGGCGGCGACTTCTCCGGGCTGGACCTGACCGGCACCACTTTCGACCAATGCTCGATGCGGCAGGCGCGGTTCGATGGCGCCGATCTTTCGCGAACGCGCTTCCTGCGTTGCCGAGGCGCGGAAGCCTCTTTCGTCCAGGCCGACTTCGCCGACGCGACCGTGAGCGGATGCGATTTCAGCAATGCCCTGTTCCGCCGCGCCCGCCTCACCTCGACGCGGCTGGAAAGCACCAAGCTTACCGGCGCGGACCTTACCGACGCTGGCCTGCTGGGCGCGACATTCGTGGAAGTGCTGCTCTCCTTCGCGCGCCTGCCCGGCCTGTCGTTCCGCAAGGCGCGGCTGCGGCGGATCGACCTGTCGGATGCGGATTTGCGCAAGTGCGACTTCCGCGCTGCCGTGTTCGAGGACTGCTCCTTGCGCAACGCCAGTCTCGAAGGGTGCCGGTTCGAACAGGCGGACTTGCGCGGCGCCGACCTAGGCGGGATCGAACTGCGAGACGCGCGCCTCTTTCGCGGCGCCGTGATCTCTCGCCTGCAGGCGGCGGAATTGCTGTCCCAGCTCGGACTTGAGGTACGCTGAACGGAGTTTCAGCCGCCGATGCGGAGCCGGCGACATGCGTCTTTCGTCGTAGGCCACCCTAAATCGTTTACCTGCCGGACACTTGCGCTAAAGGCATATTGAGATGTCCAGAAACGACGCCAGCAGGCCCAAGCCGCCCACACTCCACGATGTCGCCGTCCGCGCAGGCGTTTCGGCGATGACCGCCTCGCGCGCGTTGAACGGCAAGCCACGGGTCAGCGCGGAAACGCGCGAGGCTGTCGCGCGGGCCGTTGCGGAACTGGGCTATGTTCCCAACACTT
The DNA here is from genome assembly GCF_032093395.1 of Novosphingobium sp. Lineage (GTDB taxonomy): Bacteria > Pseudomonadota > Alphaproteobacteria > Sphingomonadales > Sphingomonadaceae > Novosphingobium. The sequence continues at coordinate 32,633 of NZ_DAMDBA010000042.1, read as the reverse complement.
CGGCACGGATGCTGGCGGGCCGGTCGGTGCGGCGCATCGCGCTGCTTCACGGCGGCGCCACGACGTCCGCCTATCTCGGAGAACTCCTGCTCGGCGCCCTCAACGAAGCGCCGGCCCGAAACATCCACCTGACCGTGGAACAGTGCCCCGATCGCGCTTCCACGGAAGAACTGGTTGCGCAGATCGTCGAGGCTCATGTCGCCGGGGTCATTCTGCCCCCGCCGCTCTGCGACCGGCCGGAACTTCTCGCCGGTCTGGCGGGCGCCGGCATCGCCATCGTCGCGGTGGCACCGGATCAGGAAACCTCGAACATCGCATCGGTCTCCACCGACGACAGGGGAGCCGCCTATGAGATGACGCATCACCTCATCGAGCTGGGCCATCGCCGCATTGCGCTGATCGAAGGCACCAGCCGCCACCGCAGCAGCACGCGCCGCCGCCACGGCTATATCGATGCCCTGCGGGATAACGGCATCGCCGTGGACGAGGAGTTGATCGTCGCCGGAGATTTCTCCTATCGGTCGGGCCTGATCGCGGCGGAAAAGCTGCTGGCGCAAACGGAGCGGCCCACCGCGATCTTCGCCTGCAACGACGACATGGCCGCTGCCGCCGTCACCATCGCGCACCAGCAGAAGATCAGCGTGCCGGGCGAGCTTTCGATCTGCGGCTTCGACGATACGCCGCTGGCCGACGCGATCTGGCCGCGCCTGACGACCATCCGCCAGCCGATCAAGGAAATGAGCGAGAAGGCCATGGAGATGCTCTGCGCCCATCTCTGGCCGGACGGCGACGAGGGGTCGGAAGCGGCGGGCGGCTTCGCCTGTCACTTCCACCTCCCGTTCGAGCTGCGCCGTCGTCAGTCGGACGCGGTTCCAGCCATCGGACATTGACGGAAACGGTTGCCGGGGAACTAGGGCGTATCGTCGGGACCATCGGCATGAAGGGCATCGGCTGAGACGCGGGCGCATTGCGCAAGTGTTCATCAGAGTCGAAAAAAGGACCGCCCAGGGGGGCTGTGACGGTCCTTTCCTCGAGGGCGGCACGCTGCGCGACAAGCGCAATCGAGCCGCAGCGCGCCCCTAAACGAAGTGGGCAAATCTGCACAATCCCGCATTACGACGACATGTGATCACAACGCGCCGAGCCGTCGCAGGCCGGTCGGGCAGGCTGTCATCGCAATTGGGAAGAGCGCGAAAAGTCAGGGTCCACCGGCCAGCAATAGGCTTTCCGCGCCTGTGGCCAGCCCTGCACGAAGGCGCCGATGCGGCTGGCCCCCAATGCCCCGCCGAACAGGAAACCCTGCGCGATATCGCAGCCCAGCTCGCAGAGGCGCTCCAGCTGCGCCTCGTTCTCCACGCCTTCGGCCACGGTCTGGATATCCATCCGCTGGGCAATGTCGATCACCCCGTGGACGATCGCGAAGTCCGCGCTGTTCGTGCTGTCCAGGCGCGAGACGAAGGAACGATCGATCTTCAGCACGTCCACCGGGAATTGCTGGAGATGGGTGAGCGAGGCGTAGCCGGTACCGAAATCGTCCAGCGCGATCGTCACGCCTTCCTTTGCCAGAGTGCGCAGCGCTCGCTCCACGGTATCGGAATCGCGGCCCAGGAAGACGCTCTCGGTCACTTCCAGTTCCAGCAACCAGCCCGGCAGGCCCAGAGCATGGAGCCGGGAAAGGATGCGCTCTGCGAAGTCGTCGCGCCGGAAATCGACAGGCGAACCGTTGATGGCGATGCGCCCGGTCTGGTAGCCCCGCTCCTGCCATTCCGCCATGTCCCGCAGCACGCGCTCCAGCATGCGGTCGGTAAGCTGGGTGGACAGGGCGCTGTCCTCGAAAGCGGCGAGAATGGTGCCCGGCGGTTGTAGACCGCGTTCGCGGTGCTGCCAGCGCAGGAGAGCCTCGAACCCGACGATCTCGCCGGAGGCAAGCGAGATCTTCGGCTGATAGAACGGGAATATCCGTTCTTCGCCCAGCGCATCGCGGGCATCGCGCAGCATGGAGTTGCGCGATTCCACCGCGTCGCGAAGCTCCGGATGGAAGCTTTCGACATTTCCGGCACTGCGGGCCTTGGCCGTGTAAAGCGCCAGGTCCGCACTCTTGAGGATCGCCTCGGCCGTCTCGCCATCGGCAGGCCAGACCGCCGCGCCCGCGCTGACGCCCACTTCCACCACGCTCTCGTCGATGGTCATCGGACGCGCGGCCGCTTCGAGGATGCGCTTGATCAGAGTGGAGGCGCCCTCGTCCAGATTCGGCAGGATGATGGCGAATTCGTCTCCGCCCAGCCGCGCCGCGAAAGCGCCTTCGGAAAGCCCCGTCGAAAGCCGATCCGCCACGGCCCGCAGCACCGCGTCGCCCGCGCCGTGGCCCAGACTGTCGTTGATCGACTTGAAGTTGTCGACATCGAAGACCACCACGCCGACCCGCGATCCGTCCAGGCGCGCCTGCGCCAGCGCCCTTTCCAGCCGCACGGCGAAATGCGCACGGTTCGGCAGGTCGGTCAGGGCATCGTGGTAGGCGGCGCGGCGAAGCTCTGCCTCGGCGCGGCGGGCCTGGGTTACGTCCTGCAGGGCCCCGATGGAACGGCGCGCATTACCGTGCTCATCCCGCAGCACGTAGCCGCGCGAGAGAAGCTGCACATAGGAACCGTCGCCCGACCGGAAGCGGAATTCGTGGCTCCAGCTATCGCATTTGCCGTCGCGGATCCGCACCCATGCCGCATCGATGCTGGGCACGTCATCCGGATGGATATGCGCCCGCCACCACTGGATGGGGATGCCTTGCGCCGCTTCGGCATGACCGTAGATGCTGTCCGTGCTGTCGGCCCAATCGATGCGGTTGGTGACATGGGACCAGTCCCAGATCAGGTCGTTGGTGGCCCGCGAGGCCAGCCGGTATCGTTCCTCGCTGTCCCGCAGCGCGGCTTCCGCGGCCACCTGGTCGTCGATGTCCTCCAGGTTGCCATACCATTTGACGATCCGCCCATCGGCATCCAGCCGCGGATAGGAACGCGCCCGCACCCAGCAGTAGCGTCCGTCGGCGCGCATGATCCGATAGCGCACGTCCGCCACCGGATTGTCCACCGAGGTGAGCGCCGCCGTCCACTGCTCCAGCACATGAGGCAGGTCGTCCGGATGCACCACGCGGGTCCAGCCGGAGCCGAGCCCCTCCTCCACCGACATGCCAGTCAGCACCGTCCAGCGCGGGCTGATCTCGCAGATCGAGCCGTCCGGATCGCTGATCCAGGGGATCTGAGGATTGAGGTCCACCGAATAACGATAATGTTCCTGGCTCTGCTCCAGCGCGCGGAGCAGCACGCTCATCTCCGAACGCGAACGCAGCACCTCGGAGAAGGCCGAGCGGTTGGTGGCCAGCGTGCGCAGGATCACGGCGGCGGCCAGGAGAAAGGTCAGGCCGGTGCCCACCAGGTACCAGTCGCCGGACAGCAGCAATTGCAGCGTCACCGGCGCCGCACCGAACAGCATGACGAGCCGCGCTGCCGAGGGAAGCGCCTGCAGGCAGTAGCAGCAGCCGATCGCACCCACGAAGACATAGAGCGCGATGGCGCTTCCCCGCAGCGGATCGGCCTGCGCGAAGAGCACGAGCCCCCAGGCGCCGAACAGAAGGCTGAGAACCACCGCCGCCGCCTTGGTTCCGCGCAACTGGCGACGGATCGTTTCCATCGACGGTTCGCGGCGGCGCCGGGCCAGCCAGACTACCGCGCGCACCGATGTCACGAGGATCAGCGCGGCAGGCACGCCCATGCTCAGAAGCGGGGCGACTTCACGGCTGGCAACGGCCGCCAGAAAGGCGGCGTTGATCGTCATGAGCAAATACATGAGCGGGATCTGCTGTCGCAGGCTCAGGTATTGCTCTCTTATCAGGGCTTCTGACTGCCCTTCCGGCTCCCGAAGGCTCTTTAGGATTTTCACCATCGACTATATAGCACGTCCACCCATAGAAATGCTCTCATAGACTGATTAATAATTTCTGGGTGCACATGTGCGCATAAGCGCCGGCTTTTGCGTACGCAAAATAACAACCACATTTGTATGTTTACGTATTAGCTCGTAAATGGCGCAGCGCCGAGATTCTCGGCTCCGCCGCCTCGGACGTTTGTTCGGCCCGCTGCCACTATAAAAGCCGGATTGAAATTATTAAACTGAATCAAGCTATTACAGCCTGTTTCCGGCTATCTTCGAAATAGCCGGTGACGGCATCGGCTTCGATCGGTCGGCTGTAGAAATAACCCTGGAGATGGGTGCAGCCGGCGCTCTTGGTGGCGCCGATCAGATGCGCCTCGCTTATGCCCTCGGCCACCACTTCCGCCCCGACATGGCGCGCCATCGTCACTGCCGCTTCCAGAACGGCCACGGACGCGGGATCCTGCCCCAGGTCCATGACCAGGCTGCGGTCCAGCTTCATGCGGTCGAACTTGAAGCTCTTGACCATCGAGAGCGACGAATAGCCCGTCCCGAAGTCGTCCAGCGCTATGCGAAAGCCCAGGTTTCGCAACAGGTTGAGCGTCAACAGCGCCCGCGTGTTGCGCTCGATGGACAGCGACTCCGTCACTTCCAGATACAGCCGCCGGGGTTCGATGTCGTACTGCTTGCAGCAGTCGAGCAGGAACGCGCTGAAGCCGTCGTGCTGCAATTGCAGGGGGGACAGGTTGATGCTCATGTCCATGCCCGGCCAGCTTGAGAAGTCGCGCAGCGCCCGTTGGATGATCCATTCACCCAGCCGCACCATCAAGCCGCTGCGCTCGGCGGCGGGAATAAAGGTCGAGGGCGGCACGTCGCCCAGTTCCGGATGTCTCCAGCGCACCAGCGCTTCCACTTCGCGCGTGCCTTCGTCCACCGCGTGGATCGGCTGGTAGACCATGCGCAACTGGCTCTTCTCGAATGCCTGCTCCAGATCCTTTTCCAGCGCGCGGTCGATCGCACGCTCCTCTGCCATCAGCGGCGAGAAGGCCGTGGCGCAATTGCGCCCGTTTTTCTTGGAGGCATAAAGCGCCATGTCTGCATTGCGCAGCGTCTCGTCGATGTCGACCGAGACGGAACCGGCAATCTCGACGATCCCCAGCGATACCGTGATGACCACCGAATACTCGCCCAGACTGAACGGCTGGCGCGCCACGTCAACGAGGCCGCCGGCCACATCAAGGCCCGATATCCCCGGCGCAAGCGGCATGCACAACGCGAATTCGTCACCGCCGACACGCGCAATGATCCCCTCTTCACCAAGGAACGTCTTCATTCGCTCACCGATCAGCCGAACCAGATCGTCTCCGGCAGCGTGGCCATAGTCGTCGTTGACATGCTTGAAGCGATCGATGTCGATCAGCATGCAGGCAAACGTCCGCGCGCCTTCGGTCGCCAGCAGCTTGGCCACGTCTTCCTGGAAGGCGCGGCGGTTGGGCAGGCCGGTGGCGGCATCGCTGAAGGCCAGATTCTTCACCGCCTTGGCATTTTTCCGGAAAGTCTCGAGCGGCCCGGAAAGCGCCTTCAGTTCCTTCAGCCGGAAAGTGCCGATCTCCAAATCGAGATCGCCCTCTGCAAGACCCTGAAGGTAGCCGTGCATCCGGCGGATGGCGGGTAGGATGTTGCGCAGGATGTCGAACAGCACCAGCAATACGACCAGAATCGTCACCAGCCCCGTGCCGAACACCAGCAGTTGCCAGCGCTCGATCGAGGCGATCAGGCGCTTCTGCGCCGCCTCCCGGTTCGCACGGGCGCGCGCGACGAGGTCGTCGGCCAGCCGACCCATGGCGTTGTTCCGCCGTTCTATGCGCGCAATGAGCCGCTTGCCCACTTCACCGCCCGTCTGGACTTCGAGGATAGCGGCGACATGTCGGTCGAGGGCAGCAAAAGGATTTTCCGCTTCGGGAAGGTCGTAAAGCGCAGTGCCGCTGCTGCGAAGCTTGGCAAGCCGATCGCCTATGGCGATCGCGGAATCGGTAAGCTCGTCGCTGGTGCCGCTGGTGCTGCTGGCCACCAGTCCGCGATTGGTCGCCATGCGCAGCTTGCCGACTGCCTCGGCGAACTGATCGGCGTTTTCCGCCACCGCCGACATCTTGATCAGCGCTTCGCTCTCCTTGCGCAGGGCGAACGCCTCTCGCTGCGTGACCACTTGCAGAAGAACGCTAAGCGCCGCGATCAGGCACAATGCCCCGACCAGCCTTGTCTCCAGCGATCCGAAGAAACGCGTCAATCCCGATTTCGTATTGGACATCTTGCACCCGCACCTTGCCCGCGACGTTCTTGAATCGCGAAACACCCGGTAGGTGCGGCTAGCCCCCAATGCCTAACAATTTCTAATCCATTCAAATATTTAACTTAGAACACAGTCATCATACTGCAATAAACTGCAATTGACCTCGGAAACCGATTCTATTTCCTGGCGAAGGCGGCGGCGATCTTCAGGCGAACTTCGTCGGAGACCATCGGCACTCCGAAGCCCAGGCCGAAATCGCTGCGCTTGATCTTGGCCGTCGCCTCGAAGCCGATGTTCTCCCCTCCGCCCATCTGGGCAGGCGCCGTGCCCGCGCCGTAGAAACGCGCCGACAAGGTGACCGGCTTCGTCACCCCGTTGAGCGTGAAGTTGCCGGTGACATCCGCCTCATGATCGCCTTTGCGGGTGATGGACGTGGAGACGAAAGTCGCCGCCGCAGGGGCTGCGCCGAAGAAATCCGCCTTTCCGCCCGCCTCTTTCGGCCCGCGCAGAAGATGTTCGGTAAGGCCGGGGCTGGCGGTAGTAATCTTGGCCACCGGTATTGTCACGGAGACCTGCGCCTTTTCGAGTGCCTTGGGATCGAGGCGCAGCGTTCCGGTGATGTCGCCGAAAAGGCCGAAATAGGGCGAGAAGCCAAGGTGGTCCACCTGCCATTCGACAAGCGTATGATGCGGATCCGCTTCATAGGTAGCGCCCGTCACAAGACTGACATCGGGCTTGCCGAAAGGCGCGGCAGGCTGGCCCTGAGCCCAGATCGGACTGGTTGCGACCACTCCCGCGGCCAGAGTGACGGCCATCGCGGCGGAAAGTCCAAGGAAACGTCGCATATCGGTTTCTCGCAAGGTTGCAGTCGCGCCGCCAAGGTGCCGCGCTCCGGTCAGGATGTCAAAACCGATTTGGGTCAAAACGATTTGGATTTATGCCGTGACAACTCGCGTTTTGTGACAAAAAAACTAAATCGTCAGGCGTCCCAAAATGTTTCAGCTGTCGATAATATCTCGATGATAATTACCGAAACACTTGCACTATCGCTTTTGCAGTGCTCAAGAACAGCACGGGGGAAGCGACAATGCAAAACGGGTATGCACGATACTATGGTCAATGAAGCTCTTCTCGAACTCGCCGCTGATATCATCACGGCGCATGTCAGCAACAACACGGTCGAGGCGGATCGCCTTCCGGCCCTGATCCAGTCCGTCTACGGCTCGCTCGCGAAGTTGGGGCACACGCCCGAGCCGGTGGAAGAACAGCGCAAGCCCGCAGTTTCGGTGCGCTCGTCGGTCAAGCCGGATACCGTGACTTGCCTGGAATGCGGCGAAAAGCTGAAGATGCTCAAGCGCCACCTCACCACCGATCACGGCCTCACGCCCGAGGACTATCGCGCCCGCTGGAACCTGCCGGCGGACTATCCGCTGGTCGCTCCGGAATATGCCCAGCGCCGCAAGGAACTGGCCCACAAGATCGGCCTTGGCCGCAAGCCCAAAGCCGCCGCCCCGGAACCGGCGAAGGAGCAGGCTCCCGCAAAGCCGAAAAGGGCAAGCCGCAAGAAAGTGGCAGAGGCAGCCGAAAGCGAGTGATCGATCCGACCGGAGGCTGGGTCATCCCTCACCCCAGTTCCGGCAAAGCCCGATCGGCACACAAAAAAGCCGCTTCGTTTCAGCGAAGCGGCTTTTTTGCTTTTACGCGTTTTTCGGAATGTTTCAGCTTCCCGCCACCGCCGCATCCAGGAAAGGCTGCACCCGCAGGCGCGGAAAAACCTCTTCGAGCGGTTTGATATCGGGCATCACGTAAACGTAGCCGCCCTTCTTCTGAAACAGCGGCGACACGCCCTTGTTGTAGAACACCTTGGGTACGTTGATGCAGCCGAACGTGATCCGGTTATCCTCGATGGTCTTCGACAGCATCCTTTCGCGCCGCTTCTCCTTAGGGTTTCCCGTAGGAATCGTATGGAGCGCAACCGAAGTCGCGTAGTCTACCCAGAGAACCTTGTGGTTCCCGGCAGCCACCCCGAACTTTGCCAGGAACCGACCGGCAGGCGTGGTGCGCTCCGCCGGACCGATCTCGGAAAGAGACTTGGAACCGATGCCGGGCGTGGCCTCGTCACCGGGGGCAATCCCGATCAGCACCGGTGCATCGCTCAGGGCCTTCCCCTTGGCACTGAACAGATAGGCCCGCGCGGCTTTCTTGTCGATCACCACGTAAGGAAGCGACCGATTGTCCCCCGAAGAAGCGATCCAGTCGATGACCCGCCTTGCTTCCTCCGACCCTTCGAACTGCTTCTCTTCGGAGGCTCCTTCCTCGGGTCCAGTCTTGAGCCCAGCCTCAGGCCCAGTCTCAAGCAGGGCCGAGGACGCCGATGCGGCAGCCCTTTCCACTGCAACGGCAGGCACGGAAAGAAGCAGCGCGAGGCTAGCTCCGCATAAAACGCCGAGGCCGGCCATCGCCGGACGGAGGTTGGTCATGATCTGAATGCACTCACGGCAGCGACCGGCGCCGGAAAACAACCGACGCCGGGACACGGTATTTCATATCCAGCCGGGCCGACAAGCGACCCGGCCAAACAGCTCAGTTGCGGGCGCGCTTACGCTGGGCCTGCTGCAACTGCTGCTCCACGCCATCGACGCGGGCGTTCAGCTGATCAAGGCGCTGGCCGTTCTGCTGAGCCTGACCGGAAGCGGCCTGCGCTTCGGAAAGGGCCTGCTGCGCCGTGGTGTCGGTGGCCTGAAGCTTCGTTTCGAGCCCATCGACCCGTTGGTTAACAACCGCGACCTGCTCGCGCACGAAACCCTTGGTGGCACAGCCACCCAGACCCAGAGCGCCTACCAGCATTACGACCGCGGGGGCAAGTTTCGTCATAGACGGCGACATGGATTTCCTCCAGTTGGTTAGTATCAGTGGATTTTCCCAAGCTCACTATCGCGATTTCGACAATGCGATTCTGTCCGACTGTGCATCCTGTCAGTCGAGTTGACGCGAGAGGATACTTCAAGGCCAAGAACGTTTCCAGCCAAATTGTTCCGTTGGAAGAATAAATACTTTTAGTGCATGGATTTGTTCATGCGCATGCCTACATGCCGTGGCGCAGATGCGCTCGGTCCTCGTCCGGCTATTCCTCCCGCAGATCACGTTTCATCGCGCCGCTGTTAGGCTGGGTATGAAACTCTGCGGATGGACTCTATATGAACAAAACGCTTCACAAGCGCCTTTGGTGCCAAAGCCGCGAAAAGCTCCGGTTCGTGATCGCGATCCCTCGCAGGCTCGATGCTTCCGCCTGATTAGAAAATGCTCAAGGCGAAAATCAAACTGCTCCGTCATCGCTAAGGCACCCGCTTCATTGCCCTGGATGCCGCTCAAGGAGATCACACCAGATGACGAAATTCGGCACACGGCATGGATCTGCAATGGTCGCGGGCCTTCTGCTCGCATCCTGCGCAGCCGTTCCGCCCCATACCACCCAATACCCTGCCGATCAGCCCACCGCCCTGCCCGCCGAGACCATCGCGATCGCGGTCGGCCCCTGCTTCGGGTTCTGTCCGGTCTACGACTTGCGCATCGACCCGGACGGGTCGGTAACTTTCGAAGGACAGCGGCACACCACCGTACTCGGCGAGCGCCGCCGCGCGGCGGGCCCGGAAAGCTACAAGTCCCTGGCCGCCGATCTCGCACCCTATCGCCCGGAAACCGGTAGCACGGCCACCATCGATTGCCAGTCGGCCATCAGCGATACCGCCACCTACACCATCACCTGGACCGACCCGCGTGGCGTCAAAACGATCGCCCAGCACCGGCGCGGTTGCTCCGGCGGGCCGGGCCAAGCCCTGGATAGCCTGCTCGACGGCGTGCCGGGGAGGCTAGGCGTGGCGGAATGGGCCAGGCAAATCACCCGGCCCGGCTCATCGCGCGGTTGATCAGGCTGGCTTGCGCGCGATGGCGATAGCCTTGCCCAGCATTTCGGCCGTCGCCGCGCCGGGAAGCAGATAGGAGCCGACGACCATGGCCGGCGTGCCCGCTATGCCCAGGGCTTCGGCATAGTGGGCCGTCCTCGCCAAAGCTCCGTCGATCTCGGCCTTGTGCGTCGCGAGGTCGGATTTCAGGCGCCGCATGTCGAGACCGGCCCGTTGCGCCGCAGACTGAATCGCCGGTGAATCGAGCCGCCCGCTCGTCGCCATCAGCGCATCGTTGAATGCGGCATGCTTTCCCTGATAGCGTGCCGCCATCGCGGAGCGCGCCGCCTCCACCGAAGCCGCGCCGAAGATCGGCCAATCGCGGTAGACCACGCGAACTTTCCGATCCTGACGCAGGACTTCCTTCAGGGCGCCATGAAGCTTGCGACAATAGGGGCACTGATAATCGGAGAAGACGACCACGGTCACATCGTAGTCCGGCGGGGTCACGCTCGGCAGGACGGCATCGTTCTGCAGGGCCTTGAGCATGCCGGGGCCCTCGGGCGCACCGCCGGCGGCGGCCAGGGCGGGAGAGGCCATTGCGCCCATCCCCAGGGCCAAAGCCAGGGCCGCCACGAAGCTGGCGGAACCAAGACGCCGCCGGTACCTGATCATTCGCATTCCTTCCTCACCAGCCCCCGGGGCGGATCGACATCCGGCCTAGAAGCAAATGCACGCCCGAAAGGCCACCCCGAATTTCCGGCGCAGTACGCCAACACCGGCAGAGCCCATCTATACCTTGCCACGAAGCCATTCGAATGATGCCATTTATGAGTTCACGGCCTAGAATGCCGCCGCCGAAGTTTCGAAAGACAAACCGCGCGTGAGCAGAACCGACAAACCCTCTCCCGAAGCCTTTCTGCGCGCCGCCGCACAGGAAGGTCGTGGCCGCCTGAAAGTCTTCCTGGGGGCTGCTCCGGGCGTCGGAAAGACCTGGGAAATGCTCACCGAGGGGCGCCAGCGCCGTGAAGCGGGGGTGGATGTCGTGGTAGGCGTGGTCGAAACGCATGGCCGGCGCGAAACGGAAGCACTGGTCGATGGGCACGAGATCGTTCCACGCCGTCAAATCCACCATCAGGGCCACAGCTTGAGCGAGATGGATGTGGACGCCATTCTTGCCCGCCGTCCGCAGCTCGTGCTGGTGGACGAACTGGCGCATACCAATGCCGGTCAAGAGGGCGAAAGCGGCAATCGGCACCCCAAGCGCTATCAGGACGTGGAGGAGCTGCTCGATGCCGGCATCGATGTCTACTCCACGCTCAACATCCAGCACGTGGAAAGCCTGAATGACGTCGTCGCTTCGTTCACACGGGTCCGGGTGCGGGAAACGGTTCCCGACAGCATCCTCGAACAGGCCGAGATCGAAGTGGTGGACATCCCACCCGACGAACTGATCGAGCGCCTCAGGGACGGCAAGGTCTACATCCCGCACGAGGCGACGCGCGCCCTCGCCCATTTCTTCTCGAAATCCAACCTCACCGCCCTGCGCGAACTGGCGCTGCGCCGCGCTGCCCAGGCCGTCGATGCGCAGATGCTGGAACACCTCGGCGCCCAGGCCCTGGCAGGCAACTTCGCGGTAGGGGAACGCATCGTCGTCGCCGTCAACGAACTGCCTCACGCCGCGGGGCTGGTGCGTGCGGGCAAGCGACTTGCGGATGCCTTGAAAGCACCATGGACCGCCGTCCACGTCGAAACCCGACGCGATGCGGCATTTTCCGACACCGAGCGGCAGCGCCTCGCAGACACCCTGGCGCTCGCTTCCCGCCTTGGCGCATCGACCGCGAGTATCCCCGCCGCCGGCGTGGTAGAAGGCCTCAGCGATTTTGCGCTGGAAGCGCGCGCGACCCAGATCGTGATCGGCAAGTCGACCCGTTCCTGGTGGTTCGAGATGCGTCACGGATCGGTAGTCGATCGTCTGGTCCGCACGATCGGCGATGTGGCGGTTCATGTGCTGCCCGGCGACGCGCGCACAAACGACACCGGATCGAAGCACGCCGATCAAGCGAGGCCATCCGCCCAGCTCGCGGCGGGCCCCAGCCGATGGGGGAAGCTTTCCGACTATCTCTGGTCGCTCGGTGCAGTACTGGCCATGACGGCGATCGGCCGCCTGCTGCTGGAGGCGATCGATCTCGGCAACATTGCCCTGCTCTTCCTGGTGCCGGTAATGTTCGCCGCCGCCACCTTCAGCCTGCGCGCCGGGCTCTTCGCCGGTATATCCGCCAGTCTGGCCTACAACTACGTATTTCTGCCACCCACCGGCAGTCTGACCGTGAGCAATCCGGAGAACGTAGTCAGCATCCTCGTGCTGCTCGGCGTGGCGGTGGTCACCAGTCAATTCGCCGCCCGAGTGCGGGCCCAGGCCGACATCGCATCCTCCAGCGCGCGCCAGAATGCCGCCCTCGCCGGCTTTTCCCGACAGTTGACGCTTGCCGCCACGCGCGAAGAGCTGATGCCCGCGATCTGTGCGGAAATCGGCCGCCTGCTCGATGTCAGGACGGTGCTTCTCCTGCCCTCGACCGACGGTCCGACGCTGGCCGCCGCGGTGCCGCCCGAGGACCGGCTGGAGCAGATCGAGCGCGCCGCCGCGCAGTGGGCCATGGAGAATGCCCAGCCGGCCGGGCGGGGATCGACAACGCTGACCGCATCGGACTGGCTGTTCCACCCGCTGCGCACCACGCGCGGCGTGCTCGGCGTACTCGGCCTCGCGCGCATGGACGCCCGAGATCCGCTGCGATCGGACCAGACGCCGTTGCTGATGAGCCTGCTGGATCAGGCCTCGATCGCCTTCGACCGCATGGCGCTGGAAGAGGAAAACATCGCCTCCCGCCAGATAGCCGAACGCGATCGCCTGCGCGCGGCGCTGCTTTCCTCGGTCAGCCACGACCTGCGAACGCCGCTCACCACCATCATCTCGGCCGCACAACAGTTGCGGAACGATCCTTCCGCCACCATCGCACCGGAGCTGGCCGAGACGGTGGAGGCCGAGGCGCAGCGCCTCAACCGGTTCGTCGCCAACCTCCTCGACATGGCGCGCGTGGAAGCCGGCGCTCTGCCGATGAAGGTGGAGCCCACAGACCTGTTCGATGCCGTTGCGGGCGCCGCACACGATACCCGCACCGCGCTCCACGGCCACGAAGTCCAGCTCGACATCCCGGCTGACGTTCCACTGGTGCGGGTGGACCCGGTCCTGCTCCACCATTGCCTGATCAACCTGCTCGAAAATGCCGGCCGCTATGCGGATCCCGGTTCGCCCATCGTGATCCGCTGCCAGCGCGAGGCGCAATCCCTGGCATTGTCGGTGATGGATCACGGCCCAGGCATTCCGGCCGGACAGGAAGATCGCATCTTCGAAACCTTCACGCGCCTCGAAGGCTCGGATCGCGTTCGCCACGGTACCGGATTGGGCCTCGCGATCGTCAAGGGCTTCGCGCAGGCCATGGGCCTTTCCGTGCAAGCCGCCACCAACGAAGAACCCCGCGGCGCCTGCTTTACGATCCACATTCCGCAGGCGTTGATTCTCGCCGAGACGAAAGTGGCATGAATCACAGATAGTTACGCGCCCCTAGAGCGTTTCAATCCTCTCGGGTGCAAGCCGCCCAAGCAGGAGATCGCGGGCGGCCAACCAATTTCCTCTTAATCGCCCGGCCCGATCGATCCACGGTTCAGGCTTGAGGGTCCGCACATGATTGGCAACAACATTACGGACGATCAGCCGCGCTGCAAATCCGAAAGACATCGTGCCCTTACGCACGAGGTAGATCGGGTTGATCACCTGCGAATAGCCCAGTCTTACTCCGGAGGTACGTCCATACTTTACGCCCTGATGGACTCCGGAAAAAGCGAAGGTCTTCACGATGCGTCCCCGCGAAGAGAGCGACGACGCAAAATCCACGTCTTCCTGCCATCCGTAAAGTCGAAGGCGCTCGTCAAACCGCGACATACCGATAGCGGAAGCCCGATAGACCATGTTGCAGCCGTAGAGCCCCTGAAGACTGGTAACGATGCAGTTCGGACTGAACCTCCTGAGTTCGTGCCCCGCGATCAGATCCTTGGCCTGGTCGAACGACAGCCCCGGACCGTTGATGCCGTCCCGAATGACATTCCCGGTAGCCCCCACCACGTCCGGATGAGAGCCGAAAAATTCTTTGATGCGAACTATGCTGTCGGGTGAAGGAACGAAATCGTCATCGTAGAATACGACAAGGTCATAAGCACCGCCAACCGAGTCCAGGGCACGGTTACGCTGGGCACACAGGCCCTTCGTCCCGCGAAGAACCCGCACATCCGACCGGTCTGCATAACCGGACGGCAAATCGGCGTCGCTGACGACTGAAAATACCAGCAGATCAGGCGGACATGTTTGCTCCGACATAAGTCGATGCATCTGTTCGACCAGTTGCGGCCTGCCAAGAGTGGCCACCACAACGGCAATGCTGAGATGCGTTCCATAGCCGTCCGCACTCATAAACCTATCCCCGAAATCGAAAGAACGGCCGCTGAGGGGCAGTTTGCAGAGATCGAACTTCCGCCACTTGCCGGGTACGGACGGTGACCATATCCGCACCCTCCCGGCATCCTGGCCAAGTGGCTCCTGCATGTGCCGGCATCCGGCCCCGCGCCCGCTTCGTCGTTGCCAGATCTCGCATGTTTCATAATGGCAGCTCGTGAACTTCGCGTAGCACCCGTGCCGGGACGCCGCCCACCAGCGTCTTCGGCGGGACGTTTCGTGTGACTACGGCACCCGCTGCCACCACGGCTCCTCTCCCGATCGTCACGCCGGGCAGGATGATCGCGCCGGTGCCGATCCAGACGTGATCATGCACCACCACGGGGGCCGTGATCGGGCCCCGGCTGCGGCCTTCCTCGAAGGCCAGTTCGTGCGAGCTCGTCTCGAAAGAGACGTTTGGCGCAATCTGCGCAAAGCGCCCGATCGTGATGCCGCCTTTTCCTCCGAAGCGGATGTTCGAATTGAGAAAAGAGCGCGAACCGATAGTGATCCTTCCTCCGGTGCCGGGCGGCGTGATCGTGACCGGCCCCATGACGATCACTTTGGACGACAGCTTGAGGCCTGCACAGCGCAGCGCCTCGTGACGAGCTCGCGTACCGATCCGGCCTTTCGGCAAATGGTTTGCGAGCCACAGGAAAAGCGCCTCTCTCAACATCCAGTGCACTCCTGCAAATCGCCCTTGTCCAACCTTGCGGCTGGGAAAGCCTGTCCTTCGCGCCCTGTAACGGCAAGACTCGTTTCGATCCGAAACCGTATCGTCTGCCAAAGGACCAATCCAAAACGGCTCAAAGACTTGGGCCGAGCCATTTTGCTTCAAACCAATTATTGCACTGGTTGGGATACCGGCTGGAGGGGCGACGTATCCTGCTTCATCGCGTCGAAATTGAAAGAGTATTCCAGTTGAACCTGAGCCCTCGACACGGTATCGTTTTTCGCTGCGCGATCCAGCGCGTCCAGCAATGGCCTCAAAGGCATGCCCGCCAATTCGCCAAGCGGATGCGTAGGGCTATTCGCAAAGGTAGCGGAGTCACGTGAGAACATCTCGACCCGCAAGATGCCCGCGTCTCGCAGGACGTTGACGTGAAGAACATATGCGTCCGCACGCGCCTGAACCGCCGCCGTCCGCGCGGAAAGCAGATCGTTCGTCACATCCAGAACATCGCGCAAGGTGCGTATCCCCGCCGTTTCCTGGCGCTTGACGCCGTCTACCGCTCGCTCGGCGGCTTCCACCGCGGCCGTGAAACGAGGCAACGAAGCTTGAGCCGCATCCAACTGCGACCAATCCGAAGCCAACCGCTCCCGCATATCTCGCCTGGCCTGCTCGACGAACTGCTGATCGGCGAGATTGCGATTCTTCGCAGCGCGGAGGTTCGCGGACATTTGCCCGCCCGAATAAAGCGGCATCGTCATTCTCACACCGGCCGTCACAGATTCCTGCCGATAGCTGTTCTGGTAGGGCGTAACCGGCGTGCGCAGCGCGGATGCATAGGCGCCGATCTGCGGCATCATCTCCGCCCGGGCCGACGCAACCGCGGCACGAGATCCTGCCTCTGCAAACCTGAAAGCCGCCAAGGAGGGGTTGCGGGTCTCGGCCTGCTGATAGAGCACTTCCAACGCCGGCAGATCGGGCAAGATGGGTAGAGGAGCGAGTTCAGCAGGATAATGCCCGACAAGATTGCGATAACGCGCGGCACTCGTTTCCACATTGGCGCGGGACGAAATGACACGCCCCGCCGCGAGTTCCAGGCGGTTTAGGGTCTGGTCCACGTCGGGAGCCGTCGAGTCCTGCAATCTATAGCGCGAGATGGTTTGATCCCGCTGCTTGAGCAAAAGATCGTAAATCTCGATGGCGACGCCGTATATCTCGATATCGCGCTTCAGGAATACATAGGCGGTCACGACATCGGAAATGGTCAGTTGACTGCTTTCCTCCAGTCGCGCCTGCACGGCCAGCGCGTTGGCTCTTGCCGCATCGACACCGGAGGAAAGTCTTCCGGAGGTGAACAGCGGCTGCGAAAGAGTCAGTTCAGCCGTCGTGCCAAAGCCATCGTCGCGCGCAGGCAGAATCCCTCCTCTTATGCGCGCATCCCTGTATTCATGCTGAGCCGAAAGCGTAAGGCTAGGCCCATAGGCGCCTTGAGCCTGCACTACCCCTTCATCCGCGGCACGGCTTATCTCTCGTGCACCGGCCAAGGCAGGGTTATTCCGATAGGCATTCCCGATCGCGTCCGCGAGCGTCTCGGCACGTCCAGCCGGGATCACAACGAGACAGACAAACGGCGCTACCCAGCAACTTCGCCATCCTACCAAGTATTACCCCCTAGAACCGACGTTAAGCCCCGCTCTTTCGACGATCGAACGCGCCGAAACTGATCAATTCCCGCTAGAGGTCTATCGCCTCTCCTGTTTTAATGCAGCGAGAGATTGTTCCAGACAGGACGCAATTGCCGCGCAACTGGGCAAGACCCTAACGAAATGGAAGGTCAGGGCCGCAGATGCATGTTGATCTGAAAACACAACGTTCCCGCGGCGCTGTCCGGAAGCCATGACCATGTTCGCCATACGCCTTACCGCCGAACTGAAGACCGCGATTTCGCCGTTAAAGCGGGCTCTGGTGCCCGTCCTGATCATCAGCAGTATCTACAACGTGCTGCTGCTGTCCGGCTCATTCTTCATGCTGTTGGTCTATGACGACGTGCTGCCCAGCCGAAGCGTGCCTTCGCTTGTCAGCCTGCTCATGCTCGTGATTGTCGCTTATGGTTTCCAGGCCCTCCTTGACGTGACGCGGGGTCGCATCATGGTCCATCTTGGATCTTTTTTCATGAGATCGATCAGCGGGCGCGTGCTCGACGTGATTTCTCGCTACGAACTCTCGCGTGGACAAATGCCCCAAGGCACCCAGATCGTGCGCGATGCCGAAACGGTGCGTGCCTATCTGTCCGGCCCGGGGCCGCTGGCAATCCTCGATCTGCCGTGGATTCTGGTCTATCTTCTGGTCCTCAGCGTATTTCACTGGAGCATAGGCCTTCTCTCGCTGGTCGGCGTGGCCGTTCTGGTGGTGCTGATGCTCGTCAACAACCGCATCACCGCGCCGCTCGCACAAGCCACCATGCGCACTTCCGCCAGCCGATTTGCCCTGGCCGAAACAACGCGTCGTAACGCGGAAACGCTGAAAGCCTTGGGAATGGCGAATGCGCGCAGGCGCCAATGGGCAGCGCTCGATGCGGAGTATCTCCAGGCCAACGACCGCTTCTCCTACATCTCCAGTACTCTCAGCGGCGTCACGAAATCGTTCCGGATGTTTCTGCAATCCGCCACCCTCGCGCTAGGCGCCTTCCTGGTGATCGAGGGAAGCGCCTCGGGCGGCGTCATCATTGCCGGATCGATCCTCTCCGCGCGGGCCCTGGCGCCGGTGGAGCAAGTTATCTCCAACTGGAAAGGCATGGTCGCGGCCCGCCTCGCTATCGCTCGGATGCGAGAGCTGTTGGAAGCTGTTCCCAACCGGATAGACCCGATGGGGCTGGAGCAGCCCCATCGCGATCTTGAGGTCCGGGGCATTACGGCCGCTCCTCCCGGCCGGCAGAAGATCACTATCGCGGATGTGACTTTCAAGCTCTCGGCAGGGGATGCCCTCGCGGTGGTGGGTCGCAGCGGTTCGGGGAAAACTTCGCTTGCGCGCGTACTCTGCGGCGTTTGGCCCAGCCTGCGCGGATCGGTGCGCCTGGATGGAGCCACGCTTGATCAATGGCCCTCAGATCAGATCGCCGATATCGTCGGATATGTGCCGCAGACCATCGAACTTTTCGAAGGCACCATCGCGCAGAACATCTCGCGATTTCGCGATTCCCCGGACCGTGATGCCATTATCCAGGCCGCCCAGGCCGCCGATTGCCACGATCTGATCGTAAGGCTCGAGGAGGGTTACGACTACCTGATCGGCCCCCAAGGCAGTGGCTTATCGGCAGGGCAGCAGCAACGCATTGCTTTGGCGAGGGCGCTCTACGGCCAGCCGTTCCTTGTCGTTCTCGACGAACCGAACAGCAATCTCGACTACGAAGGCGAAGCCGCGCTGGCAGTGGCGATAACAGGTGTTCGCGAGCGAGGCGGGATCGTGGTCGTCGTCGCACATCGGCCCGGCATCGTCGCCAACGTCAGCCATATCATGGTGATGAACGGAGGACGGGTCGAACGGCTGGAAACGCGCGCCGAGTTCGAGAGACGCGTTCGCCCATCACAAGGCATGTCCGACCGAAGCGACGCAAAAACACAAGACATCGAGCCTGCACTGGAGGCCAAGGGATGATGCAGGCGATACCTGTTCCAATACCGGCGGAAAGACCGCCCGCGCCGGCAATTACCGCGCGAGACGATCGCGACGTCGGTTTGTCCAGACTTGTCAGGTTCGGCTTAATCTCCGTGGCCGTCCTCGTTCTAGGGGCCGGCGCCCTGATCGGCATCCTGCCCATGGCCGGCGCCGTGATTTCGCCTGGCGAAGTAACGGTTGAAACCCATGTGAAGGAAATATCGCATCCCTTCGGCGGCGTCGCTGCTGAAATTCTGGTCAGCGATGGCGACCGGGTGCGCAAGGGACAGCCGCTGATCCGCCTCGATAGCCAGGTCTCCGGTGCAGTCGCCCAGTATACCGGGCTAAGCCTTAACCAACTTCTCGCAAAAGCTGCACGCCTACGGGCGGTCCAGGCTGGCGCCACGCGGGTCGATTTTCCGAAAGAGCTCGAAAACGCCAGCCTGAACGATCCGGACGTGCGGACGGCTCTGGAGGACGAACGCCGCAGCTTTAGATTGGCTAACGATGCCCGAGTGGATCAGGTTCGCCAGTTACACGCCCGCATCGGCCAGGCCGAAGCAGAGATCGCGTCCTTCAACAGTCAGGCCGACGCCTATCGACGGCAGTCGGGCCTGGTCCGACAGGAACTCCAACAGACGCGCCAGCTCTACGAGAGCAGGCTGACCACACTGGACCGGCTTAACGCTCTGGAACGTTCTGCCGTCGGCATGGAGGCGCAGCGCTTCACCGCCCGTTCGGGAGTAGCCGAAGCATGGGCCAGAATCGCCGAATTGAGATCGCAGATCGTCTCAGTGGAAAGCAGTGCCAGAAGTGCTGCCGCTCTCGAACTCGCACAGGTCCAGGCGACCATTTCGGAATTGCGCAAGGAAAGCGTGGCAGCCGTCGATCAAAACGACCGAACGGTGATCCGCGCGCCGCAGGAAGGGATCGTCGACAAGCTTCAAACCCGAACTCTTGGCAGCGTGGTTCGCGCAGGCGAGACACTGATGGAGATCGTACCGTTACGCGATCGACTGGTAGTGCGTGCCCATGTGAAATTGACCGACATCGACAAGGTTTCCCAAGGGCAATCGGCAAGGCTTCGGTTTACGGCGCTTAACGCCCGTACAACGCCGGAGCTGGAAGGGACCGTTGTTCAGGTCGCAGCCGATCGCACTGTCGATACGGTAACGAACAACGCGTTCTATCCGGTGACTATCGCCATTTCGGATGAAGAACTCCTGAAGCTGGACAAAGCTCGAATTTCCGTTGGCATGCCTGTAGAAACCTTCATTCAAACGGAACAAGGCACCATCCTTCAATACATAATCCGCCCCCTTTCGGATCAATTGAAGCGCGCTCTTCGTGAATAATTGGGTAATAGGTCTTAGACAGGTTCCCTAGGACAAATTTCAAAACGCGAATTTCTGAAAAGGTCGATTGCGAGTTGCGGATAGTCTCTTCGTAGACCCCTTGCGCAATCACAACCAAACACAACCACTGCAACGCAATACCTCCAGAGCGAGAGACTGTTCTCGCCTGGACGCGGCTGCCCGAAAACGAGACCCCTTTGATGCGCTATATGATCGGAGGCTTGGTGACATGCAGCTTAGCGGTGGGGCCGGGCATCGCTATGGGCCAGGCGGTCGGGTCGGGCACCTCGATAATCATCTCGCCGCAGCTCGACCGGATCGACGTCGCAGGGTCGCGTATCGAACCGGAGTTCCATTCGACGCCGCTTCCTATCGGTCCGCTCGGCATCCAACCTGCAATGTCCGTTGTCAGCGGATACACAAGCAACGTGTTCAATCGTCCTGACAGTCGATCCGACGCCATGCTCCATCTCATGCCCGCTTTTCGTGTGAGCACCGACCTTGCGCCCCATCGGTTGGATCTGGGTGCCAGAGGCACGATCCGCCGTTTTGGGAAGTTCACTTCCGAGAACAGCGAAGAATTCGATATTATCGGAAATGGCATCATGAAGTTGTCGAACAATGGGCAATTGACTGCATCCGCAGACTTTGCGCATCTCATCGAAGCCCGCAGCAGCTTCGGCACCGTGCTCGAAGCAGCCGAGCCGATCAGTTACCAACAGTGGGGAGGCAATCTCGGCCTCGACCTGGAATTGGGCAGTTTCCGTCTGGCCCCGTCGATGAGTTACCAGCAGCTGGATTACAATCGCCTCTCTTTGGAGAACGGCCAGAACATCGATGTATCCTTCCGTGACACACAAACGATCCGCGGAGACCTCCGGATAAGCTACGACTTTTCAGGAATGATCTCCGGTTTCGCGTCGGGCTCGCTTTCGGACATTCGATCCACCTCGGCAGCTCGGGATATTCGGCGGGATGCTCGGAGCATTACCGCCGCGATCGGTATGAAAGGCGAACTCACGCCCCTGCTTTCTGGCGAAGTAAGCCTGGGCTACCAATCACGAGAATATGAACTTCCGATCTATCGCGATTTCTCCGGCGTAACTTTCGCAGCTGACTTGCAGTGGTATGTAACGCCTTTGGCGACGCTGCACCTCCGGGCCGGCCGCGCGTTTCAAAACAGCGGCTACCGCGAAGTCGCCGGCATTCTGACCGATACCATCGCTCTCACCAGCTACTATGATCCACTTCGCAATCTGCGCGTAAGCCTTTCCGTAAGCTATGAAAGAGGGCGCTATCGCGAAGTGGACACAAGGACCAGCCGGCAATCGATTCGCCTCAACGCTGAGTATCGATTGAGCCCGCTTCTTTCCATCGGCGGATACGTCTCCATCGTCGATCAGAATGTCCAGGGAACACCGCTCGCCGGTGCTTTCACCTCCGCCTCTGGCGGCCTCGGCATTTCCATTACGCCATGACCGATCTTTGCAATAAGGAGCCAAGCTCTTGAACCTTCCCGCGATTTATGAGCCGTCAGGCACGGTTCCGCAGGTTCTGGCAGAGAATGCCGGTTCCGTGCGTTATTCCGAAGATCAGATAACCGTGCGTTATCTCTTCGCCATGATGCGACGCCGACGGGAAGCATTCTTCCTCACCGTTGCCATATGCGTGCTGGTTGCCCTTCTATGGACCACGGCACTGCCACGCATTTATTCGTCTACGGCGGACGTGGTGATGATCACGACGCCCACCCAGGTCGTGCCGCAAGAGCAGGACGGCGGCGCTCCGATCCCGATACGGTCCGAAGATGTCGAGACGCAGATTCAGTTGATCGCCTCGCGACAGATGGCCGCTCAGGCGCTCGACGCCACGGGTTTGACCGAAGATCCCCAATTCGTTTCGGACGTTGCGACGCCGCGCTCGTCGATCGGCAACCTTCTTGCATCGATGGGTATCGATCCCGCCCCGGCCACCGGAGGCCCAAAGATCGGCGCTGCTGCCTTGCGGGAAAAATCGATCACATACTTGCTCAAGAGGCTCAGCGTCGCACGCATCGGCGACTCCTTCAACTTGCGCATCTCCTTTACAGATTCAGACGCGCAGCGCACCGCAACTGTAGCAAACGCTTTTGCGCGCCTCTATACGACTGACGACGCTCGCGAACTTGCGCGCACCAATGCCACTGCCGCGCAAGTCCTCAAGGGCCGGGTCGATGAGCTTCGCAAGGCAGCCAACAGTGCTTTTGCAGCGGTGCAAAGCTATCGCATCAGCACCGGCCTGCTCAGTTCCGCTGCTACCAGCCTGACAGAACAGGAAATCTCGACTTACAATCAGCAGATCGCGCAAGCACGCGCCGAAGCTGCACGAGACTCCGCCGCCCTGTCCAGCGCCCGGCGACAGTTGCACGCCGGCGGGGCAAATGGCGTCGGCCAAGGCGTAAACTCTTCCGTCGTGACATCGCTGCGCAGCGAGCGCGCGCTGCTGGTCATCAAGGAGAGAGATCTTTCGCAACGCTATTTCGACAACAACCCTGATCTTGTCACCGTGCGGCAGCAGATTGTCGACATTGACCGACAGATTGCCGCGGAAGTAACGCGCTCGATCAAGGCGTTGGAAAGCACGGCCGATACTTCCACGCAGCGTCTCTCCTCACTCCTTGCGAGCCGAAGCGGCACACGATCGCAACTCAGCACGGACAATACCGCACTGGTTTCGCTTGCCGATCTCGAAAAGCGGGCGGAGGCCACCCAGGCGCTGTATCAATCCTACCTCGAACGCTACAACGCCGTTGTAGCGGGAGCGGGATCGGAGCAGCCAACGGCGCGTTTGATTTCCGAGGCGAACAAACCTCTCTTGCCGATTTCGCCCAATCTCCCCATCAACCTGGCGCTTGGGCTGGTCGTCGGCGTGCTTCTGGGGGCCATGCTGGCGGTCCTTTCGGAACTGTCCTACCGCGGCTTCACGACGCTTGACGATATCGAGAATCGTCTGGGATTTCATGCGCTGGGCTTCATACCGTTGCAGCGCTCCGTGGAACCGCACGTGAACACGCCGCTCGATTCCATGAGGGACCATCCGAATGGCGCATTTGCCGAAGCGTTTCGCAACGTCATCGTCTCGGTGCGTCAGTCCAGTCCTCGATCGGGCAAGGTCATCGCGATCACCTCGGCGCTTCCTGGAGAAGGGAAGTCAACGATCGCGGCCTGCATGGCCCGTTCGCTGGCCATGGCGAACGAGCGGGTCGTCGTCGTGGATTGCGATGTCGTACGCGCGCACCTGAGCAAACAGTTCGACCTCGTGCAGGGGGAGCCGGGGCTTTATGAGGCGCTGCATTCCGAAAGCAGGGACATCGCCCATTACCCCGATCCTGACTCACCCTTGCGCATCATTCCGATCACCCGCCCGTTCCCAAAGGGAGAACGCCTGACCGAACAGGGGCGCCTTCATCGCGTGATCGCCCGGTTGCGTGAAGAGTTCGACGTGGTTGTTCTGGATTGCCCGCCCATCCTGCCCATCGCGGAATCGCGCGAGATCGTGTCCCGCACCGATAGCGTCGTTCTTGTGGTGCATTGGCGGAAAACGATGGACAAAGTGGTCAAGGCCGCCATCCGCCAATTACCCGCTCGCGCCCTGAAGGGGCTGGGTGTGGTCTTGAACAAAGTGGACATGGAAAAGCAGGCTCGCTTCGGAGGCAGCGATATCTCCAGCTTCTACAAAAGCTATCGTGGGTATTATTCATGAGCCACGTCTTTGGAAGCTTCGGTCGCGTTGCGCTGATCCACTATTGGCTCGTATCTATGCGGGGCGGAGAGCGTGTTCTGGAGCGGCTGCTCGATCTTTTCCCGCATGCCGACATTTTCACGCACGTCTATGCACCAGATCGTGTCTCACAGAAGATCCGAGCCGCGAACGTGCGCCAGACTTTCATTGGTGCGCTTCCCGGTGCACGCCGGCACTATCAGAAATACCTTCCGTTCATGCCCATGGCACTGGAAGAACTGGATCTTCGTGGATACGATCTCGTTATCAGCAGCGAGTCAGGGCCTGCAAAGGGCGTCATCACCAGCCCCGATGCCCTGCACTTGTGTTACTGCCATTCTCCGATGCGGTACTTGTGGGATCACTACCACGACTACAAATCTTCCGCCAATATCCTGAACAGAGCGATAATGCCTTCCGCCTTCCACCGGCTTCGCCAGTGGGACGTAAGTTCCGCCAATCGCGTGGACGGCATCGTGGCGAACAGTTCCTTCGTAGCCCGCCGTATTCGCAAGGCCTGGGGCCGGACAGCTACGGTGGTGCATCCGCCCGTCGCGATAGACGCTTTCCAACAGGCATCGGACGTCACCGATCGTTATCTCTGGATCAGCCAGATGACCCCCTACAAGCGGGCCGATATCGCCCTTGAGGCATTCAACCGGTTGGGCGTGCCGGCGCTGATGGTTGGCGACGGCGAAATGTTCAAGACCATCGCTGCGCGCGCCGGCCCTAACGTGGAGGTCCGCAAGCACCTCTCATTCGAAGAACTGAAGCGGGCCTATGCCACAGCCAAGGCGCTGGTATTCACGCCCGAAGAAGACTTCGGGATCGTTCCCGTGGAAGCCAATGCATCCGGCCGCCCCGTCATCGCATTCGGGCGCGGCGGCGTCACCGATTCAATCGTCGATGGTGAGACCGGCCTGTTCTTTCGCGAACAGACCGTCGATTCACTGTGTGACGCCATCCTCAGGCTCGAAGCCTGGCTTCCATCCTTCAAACCGCAGGTCGCGATGGAAAATGCTCGCCGGTTCGCCCCCGAAGTGTTCGATCGCGGCATTCTCGCTGCGCTCGAAGCACTGCGTCCCTCGCTCGCTCATGGCGCCAGAATTGCGCCGACCCTTCTTCAGGAGTCTTGATGGTGAAGCCTTTCCTTGTGCTCTTCTTGAGCTTGTTCATGGCTGGCTGCGCCGCGTCACCAACCGGGGAACTGCCGCGCATCGATCTCGTCCAGCAAACGCTGGCGCCCGGTGACAGGCTTAAGCTGGACGTCTTTCGCGAAAAGGATATGTCAGGCGAATATGTCATCAATGACGAGGGCAACCTTGGCCTTCCACTTGTCGGCACGGTAAAGGCGGCCGGCAAGACGCTTCCGGACTTGCGAAGGGAACTTACCGACCTCCTGCGCGAAGGCTACGTGCGCGACGCAAGGATAACGCTGGACGTGGTCGGTTTCCGGCCCATCTATATTCTGGGTGAAGTACAGAAACCGGGCGAATATACCTTTTCAGAGGGAATGTCCGTCCATGCTCTCGTCGCCAAGGCCGGTGGCTTCACATACCGGGCCAACCAGAACGTCGCCCATGTCCGTCATGCCAACGAGGCCGCAGAACGTGCCTATCGGCTGACCAGCGGCGCGGCCATTCAGCCGGGCGACACCGTGCGCATCGGGCCGCGTTTCTTTTGATGGAGCCACCGCGCATCATGGCAAACGGCATAGATCGCGTCGTGCTGCTGCATGACTTCAGCGAGCCGTTGGGCGGTGCATCTCACCTTGTTCAGGTTCTGCTGAACGGTCTTCGCGAACGCGACATTCCCGTCACGTTCCTGACCGGGGATGCGGGCCGGAACTTCCGCCGTGATGACGTCGATCTTGTTGCTTTGTGCGGCAAGCCGCTTCTGGAACGGTCACGAATTGGCGCCTTCACGACAGGTTTTTTCAACCCGGCAGCGCTCTTGCGGTTGAATGCATGGATTCAGCGGCATGACACGCCCGGCACGGTCTATCATCTCCATGGCTGGTCAAAGATTCTGACACCGGCCATATTCGGCGCGCTTCGCAAGGTAGCGCATCGCGTGATCCTGCATGGGCACGATTACTTCAACGGTTGCCCCAACGGTGCCTTTTTCGATTATGCGCGTGGAGAAGATTGCACTTTGCAACCGCTTTCGCGCGCCTGCCTTCAGCGCCAATGCGACAAGGCGTCACGCGCGCAGAAGCTGTGGCGGACAAGCCGCGAAATTGCGCGACGTGGTGCCCTGTCCGGCGGCACGAACGTCAACCGCATGCTGCTGATCCACCCCGGCCAGACGCAGCAATTCCTGCTCGCGGGCTGGCCCGGGCACAAACTTGCAGCGGTTCGCAATCCCGTGACGCCACTGACCCGAGAACGGGTTCCTGCCGAAGCTCATCGCGGCGTCATCTTTATCGGCAGGATATCGCGGGAGAAGGGAGCGGATCTGGCGGCAGCGGCGGCAGCTAAAGCCCAGGTTCCGATCACCTTCGTAGGGGATGGGAGCGAGATGGATGTGGTCCGCCAGATCAACCCCGCGGCCGTTCTGCTGGGTCGGCAGGACCGTCAGGGCATGGCACAGGCGATATCGAAGGCACGGGTGGCGGTCATGCCAAGTCGCTGGTCGGAACCGTTCGGCCTGGTCGCGCTGGAAGCCATCGGCTCCGGCGTGCCCGCCATCATCAACCATCGCGCCCTTATCGCAAACGAAGTGCACAGCCGCGGGATCGGCCTTTCTCTCGACACCGGAAACTTAGACGAGTTCGCGCGCGCGCTGCGAAACATTCATGCCGACGACGAGCATGTATCCGCAATGTCCCATGCGGGGCACGGCCATTATCTGGAACTCTGCAACACGCCGGAGGATTGGATCACCCGGATCATCGAGCATTATCGGGAAGTCCTGGGTTCTTCCGGCGATCGGAGGGATGCCGATCCGGTTTCGTCTACGTTCCCGGCCATGGGTCATCGCCAATCAGCCGGGGTGCCAAGAGAGCGGGATTAACGCTTGTCGGATCATGGCAGCGCAAAGGTACACTGGCATAGCGTTCAGCGGGGAAGCTCAAACCGCGCCATCCAGGCGCCTGAATGGCGAACAACTTAAGCCTAGTCACCGTCTGGGCCGCCGGTTGCGTAACCAGGCAATTTGCTGCGAGATGGAGGATATGCGGCGTCGCTCATTTAAACTGCGCTTGGCCTGAGAGCCCACTTGAAAAATACCCGCAAGCGCATCTCAGATGTGGGCCGGCAAGCTTTCAAGCGGCCTCCAAGCAGCCCAGCGCCGCGGTCAGAACCGCGCTGAGCCATTTTGCCTCAAACGTCGATGGCGTGGTTCGTGGCCCGTCGCATGCGCTGCACCACCCCCTAGGCCGTCGCCCGCCATCAGCGCCTATCGCGCGCTTGCCGCCAGCGCCGATAGCCGAGCACGGCCAGCCCGATCATCGCGGCATAGAGGCCTGCCGTGAGCCAGAGTTCCTTGAACACGAACATGCCGACGTAGATCACGTCCACCACGATCCACAGCAGCCAGCTTGCCGCATGGCGCCGCGCCGTCCAGTATTGGGCGACGAGGCTGAAGCTGCTCAACCCCGCATCCATCCACGGCAGTGCCGCGTCCGTATAGCGGCTGGTGATCCAGCCGATCGCAAGCCCGCCCATGGCGCCGATCGTCAGGCCCACAACCGCCCGTTTCGCGGGCAGCGGGCTGACGATGACATCTCCCGCCTCTTCCCTTCCCCTGATCCACGATATCCAGCCATAAAGGATCGCCAGCCCGAACAGCGCCTGCAAGACCATGTCGGAGTAGAGCCGGACTTCCAGGAACAGCTTGAAGTAGAGCCCGCACGCCAGGAGGTTGACCGGCCAGCACAGCAGGCGACGCCCTGCGGTCAGCCAGATACCGAGAAAACTGACAGCCACGGCGACGATTTCCAGCAAGGACATCAGGCCGAGACTCCGGCATCGTCGGCTCTACCATGGTCCGCCCGCGCCCCACGCGCTCCCGATTTCAGGGCGCCGAGGAAATCTCGTCCGGGGCGGGAAAGAAACCAGTCTGCATGGTCGATGAGATAGTCCTGCCAGGCAAGCTTCGCCTGGTCGCGATCGTCCAGAACGCCGACGAAATAATCGACTTCGGACAGCGCAAATTCAATATGCACCAGCGGCAGGAGCGCGAGGACCGTTTCCACCTCGGCCGCGGAAATCGGCAAGACCGATCGGTAGCCCGCAAGGATGGCGCAGGCGGCATCGGCGTCTCCGGTCCGGTCCAGCACATCCAGCCACGGGATGGCGCTGCGCTCGATCGCCGTAGCCAGATCGTGAAGCGCACAGGTTCTGGTCGCCAGCCCAAAGTCGATCACGCTGTCGACCGTGCCGTCATCGGACCAGAGCAGGTTGGAAGGATGCCAGTCGTTGTGGGTCCACATGCCCGGTTGGCCTGCCAGTGCTGCCGAGAGGTCCGCTCCACCCAGCGCCGTCAGGAGCCGGTCCAATTGCTGCCGCCACGGCTGGTCCGCCAGATAGCCTGCAAGGGCGGGGCGTGCCGCGATATAGCCCTCGGCGGCTGCCAGCGGATCGCGCGCTGGCAGGATGGTGAAGCTGGCGACCAGCGGATGGTTCGCGCGCGGCCCTTCCGCAAAATCGCGGGCGGCCTGATGCAGGCGCGCCAGCGCCGCTCCCGCCGCGAAGGCATGGCCCTGCTCGATGAAAGGGGTCCAGGATTGACGGTCCCGATAGAGATCACGCCCCGGCGCCTTGCGCAGAAGTTCGTAGGTCCATTGCCCCTGCGCCACCGCTCCCCTGCCGTCCGTGGCCAGAACCTCGGGAACCGACAGGCCTTTCGCGCGCAAATGCGCCATGAAGCGATGCTCTTCCGCCAGCGCGGCGGGGCTTCGGAGCGAGCGGTGGTGCCGCTTGAGAAAGAACGTGCCGTGCTCCGTGCGAAGCAGCGCCGCCGCCGAAAACGGCCGCGGCGAATGCCATTGCAGGTCGAGCGCCTGCCCGGCCTGCGGAAAGCGGGCAAGGATCGCTTCCGCTTCCGCGAGAGTGATCGCCGGCCAGGCGGGCGCTTCCAGCTCGGTGCCCATGCCATGCACCAGATGGTCGTGCACTGGGTGGGATGCCCCCGCTGTTCCGCTCCGGCCGCTCACGATCAGAAGGCGCGGCTCAATGTCACCACGAAGGCGCGACCGCTGCCCACGTAGTAGCTTGGCGCCGAACCGGCGATCAACCTGCCGTTTCGTCCGAGCGTGTCCTGCGCATTGCTGCTGATGGAATAGACGCCCGACAGCACATGCGGATTGGTCACGTTGATGGCGTTGAGCCGCAAATCCATGCGCTGGGCATCGATCAGCCCGGCAAGATGCACGCCCACCGACAGGTCCAGCGTGGCATAGCCCTTGATGCTTTCATCGTTCATGAAAGTTGCATACTGGCGGCCCACGTATTTCAGCGCGGTGCTGCCGAACAGGCGACCGTCATCGTAAGTCGTGCCCATGGCGAACTGGAAGCGGGGGCTGGATACCGCGCGCTTGCCTTTCGTGGGCAGGAAATCGCCGCCTACCGGCAGGTCGTCGTCCAGCCGGGTATGCAGGTATTCGCCGGAAAGATAGACGCTCATGCCCTTGGCCGGGCGATAGTCGATCTCGCCGTCCAACCCGTACGAGGTCTGGCTGCCGCCATTGATCGTCGAGTTGACCAGCGCACCGCCGCTGTTCACCACCGTCGCCACTTGCCGGTTGCGGAAATGGTAATGGAACGCGGTCAGCGAGAACGAGAGGCTGGGGCCTATGTAGCGGTAACCCAGTTCCTCGGAGACCGAATATTCGTTCTTGAGATCGGCGCTGCCGGCAGTGATGATCTGCCCGCCGTAGTAGCGGTTGTAGAGCGCGAACTCGTTCGGCGTGCGGAAGTTGGTGGTCACATTGGCGAAGAGCTGCTGGCGATCGTCGAGCTTGTAGTGCACCGCCGCGCGGGGCAAGGCGGCGAAGCTGCTGGACCTGAGGTCCGACGGCGGGCCGGGCAGATAGTCGCGGCCGTTGCGCAGCACGTTCACCCCCTTGAAGCCGACGTCGAGAGTCAGGCGCGGGGTCACCGCTATGCTGTCGGCCAGGAAGAAGCCCTTGGTCACCGTCTCGGTGCGCGCGTTCTCATAGGCGAGCAGCCGGCCGTCTGCCGTGCGGATGGCCTTGTCCTGGTAGCCCCACTGGTCGAACGGCCGCCCCTGGTCATCGATCGAGGTGTAGGATTGGGTGACGCGATCGGTGCCGTAATCGAACCAGAGCCCGGCCGTGATCGTGTGCGCACCGGCCTCAAACGTGAGCTTGCTGACATCGCCGATGCGGAACTGCTTGCCGGTCCAGTTGCCCATGACGGTCGCCACGCCGTCCACCGCGCCGGGCAGCGCGATCGGCTCGGCCAGTTCCTCGGTGCCCAGATAGTTGCCGGTTTCGCTTAGCTGCGTGCCGTAAGGCGCGTTGCCGTGGCCGAGCTGGAGATAGGCAGAGCTGTCGAAGGTCAGCCGGTCGTTCAGCTTCAAATGGATAGGCGCGGCCACGTAGAAGTTGCGGAACGGGCCGCGGTAGAGCCGCCAGTAGTTCGTATTGCCCGCAGTGTAGCGGCTGTCGCGGTTGAAGCCGCGCCCCAGTGCCTTCCAGTCGGCCAGAGTGGGGCTGGGATAGCTCGATGTATTGGCATCGTTGTAGGAGAAGGCGATGCTGGCGCGATTGCCGTCTCCCCATTCGCGCAGGATCTTGGCGTCCACGTGCTGGCGCTTGTCGAATCCTGGACCGCGCCAGTTGTCCGCCCGGTTGTTCGAATAGGACACGAAAGCCTTGAGCCCGCTCGCGCCGATGGTTCCGGTGTCGAAGCGCAGGAAGGCACGGCGTTCGTCGAAGGAGCCGACCGAAAGGTTGACCAGCCCGCCCATGTCGCTCTTCGGGTCGTCCAGCGTGAGCGAGAGCAGCCCCCCCGCCGCCGCCACGACCGGCGCATCGATACTGGCCGAGCCTTGCGCCAGGGCGATCTGGCGCACGTTCTCGGCATCGGCGAACTGCGAGGGATAGGCGACGAAGTAGCCGATGTCGTTCTGCGGCGCGCCTTCCATGACCACCCCGATCTGGTCCTGCCCCAGCCCCCGCAAGGTCAGGCTGGAACTGGTGGAAAGACCGAAGGGATCGCTCGTCGAGACGTTCGCGCCCGGCAGAAGGTTGACCAGCTGGAAGGCGTTGAGGGTCGGCGCCTGCTTGACGATGAAATCGGCGGAGATCGCGCTTATCGCTTTGGGCGCCGTCTGGTCCGGCAGCAGACCCTCGGGATCGGGATGGCCGATCACCTCGATGCTGTCGGGTGCGGCTTCCTCCTCGGTGGCGGCCATGGCGAGCGGCGCGAAGAACAGGGCCGGAATCGCCAGCACGGCGCCGCAGGAATAACGGAAATCGATAGTCACAGTCACGCGTCCACTCCACTCGGAGGGACAACGGATCTGCCGCCAGCCCTCCCTACGCCGGTGTCAACCGGATCAGGTTCAGCGGGTCGTGGTCTGCTGACCACCTCTCAGCCGCGCATGAGCGGCCCCCCGGGGATCAGCGGCCTCTAGGCGTTCGTATGGCTGGTGGGAAGGGGCAATCGTCACGGGACCGTCTTGGGCGCCATCGGTCTATAAAGATACAGAGGCGAGCCCCATCCCCCCCTGCTCGCGCTGAAGTGGCCCACCCGCCTTGATATGGATTTTTGCATGCTGGAATTTCTCAACGACTGGAAGCTTCCCCGGAAGCTCCTCGCCGCCTTCGGCATTCTTTCGATGTTGTTCGCGATCGTGGGCCTCAACGGCCTGATTTCGAGCCGCAAGCTGGATGCGATCGCCCAGAACCATGTGGAACATGGCATCGCCAGCATGTCCGCGCTGGCGGACGTGATCGGCAGCGTCAAGGAGATGCGGATCATCGTCTATACCTACTACGCCGCGGTGAACACGCCGGCGGAAGAGGCGGACGTGCGGCAGCGGTTGGAGAAGACCAAGGCCTCGCTGGCGGCAGCAGTCGAGGAATACCGACAAGTCGCGGACGAGAGCTTCGCGGCGGAGGGCACGGCGCTGGCGGCCAAGGTCGATGCGCTCAACCAGGCCAACGACCACATGTTCGCGGCGCGCACTGCCGGCGATCTGCCAGGCGCCATGGCCGTGCTGAAGGGCGAGGCTCGCACCGCTTCCCACGACATCATCGACCAGACCGAAAAGCTGCTCGATGAATCGCGGGAGCGCTCCAGGCAAAAGGCAGCCGATGGCGCCGAAACCGCCAACTTCGCGATCTGGCTTTCCGGTGGACTTGCCGCACTTGGAATCGTGGGCATCGTGATCATCTGGCGGGTGTTGAACCGCACCGTGGCGGCGCCGATGGGCCGGATCACGCAAGTCACCACCACACTGGCCGAAGGCGGCAAGGTCGAGGTTCCGTTCCGCGAGCGCGGTGACGAGATCGGCGAGATCGCGGAAGCGGTCGAGCAGTTCCGCAGCGCCGCCGAAGCCCGCG
>NZ_DAMDBA010000041.1:0-42395 GCF_032093395.1 Novosphingobium sp. | reverse complement strand
ACAATCCCGGATTTTGCCGACTTATCGAGCTACCATTAGGTCCGCTTTGTCGGCGTGTCC
Source organism: Novosphingobium sp. (assembly GCF_032093395.1). Classification (GTDB taxonomy): domain Bacteria; phylum Pseudomonadota; class Alphaproteobacteria; order Sphingomonadales; family Sphingomonadaceae; genus Novosphingobium. Next base: position 42,335 of record NZ_DAMDBA010000041.1, on the reverse strand, counting down.
GGAACGGCAGCTTTGGAATCGAAAATCTCGGATTGCAGACCTTCGCTCCCGATTACCGCCATGACAGCTACCCATCCATTCCTGCCATTCAGCAGAGGTCGAATTTGCCCACGCCGCCTTGACGACCTCCCGGCACCTCACCGCAGCGAACGGATATCCAGGGCGGCGATCGCCGCTTCCAGCGCCGGGCCTTGCAGCGCGATCAGGCCCAGTTCCGCCGCGCGCCGCGCTCTGCGCTCAAGGATCAGCCGAACCGCCGCCGCCGTCAGTGCGGCTTCACCGATCGCATAGTCGACGCGCGCGGATCGTGCCGCCCTTGCGCCAAGGCGTCCCTCGCCGCGCCTGTGGTTCCATGCCAGCTTGCGAAGCGACGGCTCGGCCCCTGCGCGCGCCTTGACCCGGCGGACCGCGACCCGGCGGAACAGCGCGCCGTCCTCGATGCCCGACACGGCGATCCAGTCCTCGATGCGCCGCAGGGTTGCAGAAGATAGCGCAATGGCAGCCGAACCGTCCGGCAGCACGCCCAGATCCGCGCATGTCACGGCCGCGAGGCGGGCCAGGCGATGGCCGGTTTCGGAGGCAAGCGACAGCAGAGCCGCATCGCGGAGGCCCGGCGGATCGTCGTCGCAAGCGTCCAGCAAGGCTTCCAGCGGGATCGCTGCAACCGGGCCAGTCGCGGCCTTTCGCGCCGCCTCGCGCGCACGGGCCTCGCGCAGGAAATCACGCAGGATGTTCCTCTCCCCGATCATCTCGTTGTGGATTCCCTCCCAACCGAACAGGGCATGAAAGGCTCTCAAGGTGGCCAGGCGCCGTGCAAGCGTGGCCGGCTTCAATCCCCTCGCCTCGCCATCCGCCAGATATGGCAGCAGGCCAGCCTTGTTTGCAGGGAGGCCGATCAGGCGGCGCTCCCGGCAATAGCGGGCATAATCGTCGAGATCGTTCGCCATCGCCTTCACGCTTGCGGGGGTGTGCCTCGCCATCGCGGCGTGCAAGACCGCTGCCTCGATCGCGCGATCCGGCGGCAGCAACCCTTCGATCGCAGCCAGAATCCGCGCGCCCCTGTCCACCCCATGGCCGGATCCGCGTTTGGGCAACACCTGCTCTCCCGGACGATGGACGATGACGATCCGCGCCTCCCCGTTCTCCACCGTTGAAGAAGGTGTCGAGGTCATGGTATCCTTCCTCGCTGTTCGTCGTGCTGCGGCCTGTGCACGCAACCTGCCTTGCCCCGAGCACCTCCATAGCTCGATTCCATCGTTATCGATAGTGCATGAAATTTTGACACAAGAGGGTGTATACCTAATCTTAGTTAGGTTTACTTCTGCAAAATCCCTTTGATTTGGTGAGGAATTTTGGTGGCCCCGGAACCCTATTCCAAGCCGGAAACGCTGGCCGCGCTGCTTCTTGGCCGCTTTCAGGCCGGCATTGCGGGAGCGGGCACGGAAGTGCTGCAGGTTTTGGCCGCGCGATCGGTCCGCGAAAGCCTGATCGCAGCCCTGCGGCAGGAAGGGCATGAATTCACCGAGGACCGCTTTTTCGCCTGGTACGCAGGCCTGGACACGCTGTCGGACCATTCGGCAGCTTATCTCCCCCCTGCCGAAGCGGTACGGCCCAAGGCACTATCCCCCAAAGCACTATGCCAAGCCATCTTGACCGAGTTGCGCCATAATTCCTGGACCTCGCTGGCAACCGCCGCCGCAACACTCCAGCAGGCTTTCATGGCGCCTGAAGACTTCAATGGCGGTGCCGATCATGAAGATGCCCATGCAACGATCGCGGCGGCCCGCCAGGTCGTCGAAGCTCTGAAGGCCGGTGGAAACGGGCTACCTTTCGTGCCGGTAGAAAGGCTTTTCTCTGCGGCGACACAATCCCTGCATTTCGCGCGGGAGGACAACGCCATCGAACTGGCCCGAGGTATCGATCGCGACAAGGGCGTGGCGATCGAACGGCGTGGCTCCGGAAATTCCCGATGGGCGCTGGATCTGCTGGCGGGCGGCTATCTTTCACCTCGCCACGGCCTGCCGATCGCTTTGCCTTTGCCCGGCCTGGTCGCATTGCCGCTGGTCACATCGCCGCTGGCCGGGTTCGAGGCCGACGAAGACAATCTGGCGGACCACGCCGTCGTCAGCCTTCATGACACCCTGGCCCGACTGGATCGTTGGCTGGGCGATGCCAAGGCCGATGTCGCGACGATGCGGTCGCGTCTGGAAAACCGCCGCAGCAGCGGCCGCGCCCAGAGGCTGGCCGAATACCTCGCCGGGTTCGGCCCGTTGCGAGGCACCCAGATAGAGCGGGTGATCGGCGTGTCCCGTCCCGGGGTGCGGGTGGTGACCTCCACGCTGGAGGCCAGCGGCCTCGTTCATAGCCAGACCACGCGCAATGCCACCAGGCTGTACCTCTTCGCGCCCGGCTTCGACGATGCCCTCCCCTCCCCGCTCGATCGGCGGGAGGTGCATCCATCCTCCGATGCAATTGCCGATTACGAGGAATCGATGCGCGCGCTCGATGAACTGCTGAGCCGATCGACGTTCGGGGCCGGACAAAACTAGCGGGCGTCCATCGACCCGGATGGCGATAGCCTCGTTACGGCTCGCTGTGAAATCGGCCCGGGCAATGCCATGCGGGCCGATCGAACCTTCGGATAGCACCTTTTCGAGCGATTTCGGGCCGTTTGAAGTTCAAGTTCCTGGAAAACAGCGGTTTTGAAACGTCGCAAGACCGAGCCTCGTGGAGCGCCGAAACCGACGTTCGATAGGGTGCAGGCCCGGAGCCCTCCTCAACGCGCTCTACGGGCTTCTCAGGGCAAATTTCGCGGCACCATCCCGGCAGAGCGAGGCGGCCGTGGCTGCACTTGCACGAAAACTGCCTCAAGGGTGCTGAAAATGATTCAAATTGGGCGGACGGAACCGGTCGGGCGCGACAGGCCGTCCAGAGCCGCTGGCATCCGTGCAAGGCAGTCCGGGCGTGTGCTGCGCGACGCCTCTCCCCCGTCAATCCGGAACTCAAACTTCGGGCGAAGCGGTTAGAAATCTCTTTAGAGGGATTCTGTTAGAAAAGTTAGGCGCGCGGAAATCCGGCCGCAGGCTTCAAGATTCCGCGATTCGCAATTTCACGGCATTCCCGAAGTGTCGTCGCTTCGTTCCCGATGTGTCGTGGAAGGTGTTCCCGAAGGATCGAAAGCCTGTTCCTGAAATGTCGATCAGCTGTTCCTGAAGGGTCGAAGCATGCGATCAGGGCGTTCCTGGTGTGTCGAAGCCCCGGATTTGCGTCGAATATTTGAATCACTTTTTTCGAGGGGTGCTGCGGAAAGGTTCAATCATCCGCCCGCTCTTACAAAGACTGTCGTTCTGCGCGATCGTCTCGCCGTCGGACGCGACACTTCGGGAACGCCTGCATCGACGTGGATGATGAGGGCACCCTCACTATCGAACTTTCGCGAACGCCCGCCATGCATGCGAGCGGATTTCTATCGTCCAGGTATGCGCTGTGCCGGTACGAGTCGATCACGGCGATTTCGCGTGGCTCCTTGCCGCGCGTTCGTTCTGGCAGGAGTGCCTGTCGGGAGACCCTGCCTGGCGCCCCTGCTTGGCGATCGCAGGTCGGTCACTGCGCGGATTGCGGTTGGGCATAGCCGGATCAGCGAGTTCGGCGACATGGCTACCAAGCTTGCATCGGTTCTGGCAATCATGCCGGCGGACATCACCCGCTGCCCCCGAAAGTTTCATTGCCAGCCCGCCGGGCCGTTCGGGCAAAGAAAAGGCCCCGAAGCGATTACCGCTTCGGGGCCTTCATAGCCTGTTCGGACAGGGCGAGATCAGCCGCGCAGATTACGGCCGTGCTTTTCGTGATGGCGCTTCACCCAACCGATGAAGGCCCGCTGCCAGTCGGCCGGAGTACGTTCGGGCGAGACGGCGACCCACCGTTCGAAGTCGGCGTGAAGGGCGTGAAGATCCCAGCCCGGGCAGGTCCGGCGCAGGAAGTCGATGGTCTCGTCGGTCATGAAACCGCGGGTCGCCGCTTCGGACAGGCCGATCACGGTTCGCCGGATGAGCTGGCTGGCATCGACCACCCCAGCGGTTTCGGCGTCTCTGGCGGCGGCAGGTTTCCCCAGGGAAACGGCTTGTCGCGAAGGCGTCTCCGGGGTGCCTTCGACTTGCGCAGAGGCGGCGGCAGTGCGGGATGACGGCTTCCGCTTGCGCGGGGCGGATGCCTTGGTTCCGCTCTCGGGCAGCACGGCACGGGGTGAAGAGAACGCCTGTTCGACGGCCTGTTCCATTCCGTCCTCATTCGCGGCCAGGGAGGCTGGCAGGCCCCTCTCTGCTCCGCCCTTGCCGTCGACCCGGCGCATGCGGATCATCGGCTCGCCATCGCGCGCGGTTTCGAGCGAGAGCGTGTAGCCCGGCAGATCGTCCTTCTCGACCAGCTTGAGCATTTCGAACTTGAACCGGCGATACTGGCCTTCGGCCCCGGACTTTTCGAAGAGAACGGGCATCGAGATCGCGAAACCGCCCTCCCCCGCACCGCCGGCGTGCTTGCGCGCGACCTTGTAGAGCCAGCGTTCGCGGCCACCGGTGATGTCGAAATAGGCGCGGTCGATCGAAAGCACGCCGCCTTTCATCATCACGCCTTCCCAGAACCAGTTGGAAAGTTCGATGGTCATGCCGCGCGATCGTTCGGTGCGCTCATCGACCAGCTGGTTCCAGCCATCGAGCCAGGAAAACGTGGCCTCGCGGCGGTTTTCGGCACGGATATTGGTTTTGATCGTCGTGGCGACCAGGCGGTCCAGGGCCTGCGCAAGCAGTTCATAGGCGCGCCCGGTGGTTGGGCGGCCGATCGCCCGTAGCAGATCGTAGGGCATGAGATGCAGCTTGCGCGGCACATCGTTGACGCCGCGCCGTGCCATGTCGGCAAGCATGCTGGCGCAGTAGATCAGGATGTCGGCATCCCATATCGTCGCCATGCCATAGTCGGGGTTGGCCGAAACGTGCACCCACAGCTTGCCGTCGGGACTGGTGTAGTCGATCGGCTTGGCGCGCTTCGACTTCGCCAGGCTGAAGAAGGGCCGCTCCATCATTTCGCGCTGGTCGCGCATCGGCAGGTCCGCGATATACGGAAGGAACAGGTCGAACTGCTCCGAGGCCGTCTCTCTTTTCGGGCGACTCATTTTCTCATTCCGCGTTCAGAACGGTGGACAGGGCTTTGCCGGACACGGCGCTTCGCTGTTTCCCCGGGGAAACGAGAATCGACGGGTTCGGGTGATTCTCGGCATAATGGCGGCCCGCCAGGAACCGCGCAAATGGCGTAGAACCTTGCTTGTGCAGAACTTGTGCGTGGATTTCGCAGGCTTTGACGGCTTCCGTTCGACCATCGCGGACGCAGAAGGTGTTTCCCCGGGGAAACAACTGCCGGGATCGGTACCGGGCATGGAGGACGAACCTCTGCGGATACAAAAAATGCAGGGGAGTGCCCCTGCATTTTCGTGAATGGACTTGCGTCCTTCAAGGCAACCGTAACGAGTGGCGAAGGTGACGACGGCCATTCCTGGTCGCGTTTCACCTCCGCCGCCGATCAAGTCTGCAAGCCACGGCCTTCGCCGTCGAGCTGGATCAGCAGATTGCGCACGGCGTTCAGCACTTCCTCGCGATTGGCGCCGGAACCCGCATGAAGGCGCAGCGTAACGCCCTGGCGGTTGCTCGATTGAACCGAAGCCATGGCGCGGCCGTGACGAGACACGATCGACATGGGTTCCGGCTTGGCGCGCTCCGCGTCGGGTGCTGCGAGCAGGGCCTTGAGAACGTCCGCCGCCACGATCGCGGGGCGACCGTCGGCGCGGCGATTGGCCTGCTCGCGGGCGAGGCGGGAGGCTTCCTTGCGGATGGCGACGGCCTTGTCGCGGTCGTCGAGCAGTTGCGCCAGCGGGTAGGCCGGCTTCAACTGCACGTCGGCCGGAGATGCGAAGGCCGACAATACGGCATCGGGAATGGCGGCCACCTTGAGCATCTTCGACAGCCAGCCCTTGGAGAGCTTCAGGCGCTCGGCCATCCGGGTCATGTGGTTGCCGTAATGGTCCCGCAACGCGTGGGCATAGTTGCGGGCGCGCTCAAGATCCGAAACGTCCTTGCGGGCCCGGTTCTCCAGGTCGGCAAGGCGGAAGGCGGCTTCGTCGTCCAACTGGGCGACTTGGGCCACGAACTGCATGTCCGGGTAGGAATGACCGCGCAGCCAGGAGATGGACCAATGGCGGCGGGTACCGGCAATGACTTCATAGTCGTGATCGGCATCGCCTTCCACGCGGCGCACCACCGCTGGGACTTTCTGCCCGCCCTCGGCGATGATCGAGTCGATAAGTTCGCGGCAGGACTCTTCCGACAGATGCGCATAGGATCGGGCATTGCCCGGCCAGATACGCACACGCGCGGGATCGAGAAGGAGCTGCGTGACCTGGCGTACTTCGCCGGTGGCGACGCGGGCGAGGGCGCTCTCGCGTCCTAGCAGGGTGGTGCCGCGCGAACGCTCGGCACGCGGGCGTGGCTCGATGGGCGGCAGGCTCGCCGGTTCGGCGGCTGCTTCGGAAGCGTTGTCGGCCTGTGGCGAGACGTCGTCTTCCAACCGGAAGTCGTCGTCCGAGAGCAGGGCGGCGAGATAGTCTGATTGCTTGCGGGCCATGGCTTACCTCGAAGATGGATAGCGAGAATCGGACGGGAACATATGACGAACAAAAGCCCTGTAGGAAAATGCTTTATCGCGGTGCGAGAGCAGGTTAGCCATTGACCAGCAAATCCTCGTCCACGCGCTGCGAACGGCCCCATCCGGTGCGCACCAGCTGTTCGATCTGGCCCATGGCCTCGTCCAGGTTGGCCTTGCAGCGCTTGTGCGTGCGCGGGGTGCCGATCGGCTTTTCAAGTTCGTAGACCGTCATCATGCGCAAGGCGGCATGGCTGATCTCGGCGCTCTCCAGGATGGGCACGGGCAAGAGGGCGGGCCCGAAGGTCTGCTCCATGATGGTGCGGACCATTTCGTGGCTGGGGTCGTTGCCGTCGAACTTCGAGCAGATCAGGCGAACGAACGAGTAGTCCACCGAGATACCGGCACCGACGAGCTGCTCCAGCACCTGGTCCATCATCGAAAGGAACTGGACGGTCGAGCAGAAGTCCGGCGTGGTCGCTGCCAGCGGAACGAGCAGGGCGTTGGCCGCCTGCATGACTGCAAGGCTGATCGTGCCGAGCGCCGGAGGCGGATCGAGAATGACGACGTCATAATCGCGCGCCAGATCCATCAGACCCTGCTTGAGCTTGCGGAAACGCGCCGCGAGTACCGACTGGCCATCCGCCCCGGCGGCCGCCAATTCGTATTCGACGTCGAAAAGTTCCAGGTTCGAAGGGATCAGGTCGACGTTCGGCCAAGGCGTGCGCTTGACGGCGTAGAGCAGATCGGCCTGCGTCGGGTCAATGGAGAGGTACGGGTAGAGCGTCTCTTCGCGCGTGATGTTGAAGTGCGGGTTGAAGCCGAACAGCGTCGTCGTGGTGGCCTGGCTGTCGCAATCGACCACCAGCACGCGATAGCCCTGCACCGCGAAATAGTGGGCAAGATGGGTGGTAACGGTAGACTTGCCAACGCCGCCCTTGAAATTCTGCACGGCGATCATGGCAGGAACGTCCAACGGTGCGCGGGCAGGGGAGGCGCCCAGAACTTCCCGCATGTGCAGCATTTCTTCCACCGTGTAGCCCAGACGGCGGCCGTTGCCGGCGGCAGGTGGCGGCGGAAGGCGCCCGTCATCCTCGGCCATGCGGATGCGATTCGTGGAACAGCCGAGCAGGGTCGCTGCCTCGGCGATTCCGAAACGGACATTGAGTCCCTTCCGGGTCTCGGGCAGGAAGGCTTTGCGCCGCAACCGCTCGATCATTTTCTCGCCCGCCTGGGCCATTTCCGAGATACGGTCGACTTGTGAATGCATGTCTGGCCTGCGGTTATATTTTGAACGATTTTGCAGGTATATGCGCGAACGGATGTTCAGTCGAGCCCAAATATCAATCAAGAGATGTCTTGGCTGAAGTTCGACCGAACATGGCGACTATGATGCACTGAGCATCAAATTGGGCCTCGGCGACCGGATCGAGGCGCAGATTGCTTCAACCCATAGATTCATGATTCGATTTGCCGCCAAAGGGGGGCATCTTGCGGGAAGCGAAGTGTAACCAGACCAGGATGATCCGCGGCGAACGTCGTCAGCGCTTCAACGACGATCTCACCGGCCCAAGACCCATTTATATAATGTGTCCAGCACCAAGCGGGCTCGCGTCGATACGAACCCTTTTTCGTCTGTCTATCGGAATGCGTTTCAGGGCTAATTTATAGCCGAACCGGCCTATATCCCGTTTCCTCGCTTTTGCCGGTGGGATGACCCCGGTTTGCGTGGGTTGGCTGGGCTTTGCGTGCCTTGGCCAGAGCCGATCCCTTGTGAGTCTCCGCGACGCCCGCAGAATAAAGCGCATAAAATCAGTATGATATAGCTCTTTCCCGGATCGGCATGTCGCCAGGCTTTCGCTCCGCATGCCCGTCCCTGAGGTGAACGAATTCCGGTCCCGGCACTCTATTTTCCCCTACCAGAATGCCTTTTGCGTGTTCTTCGGCGGCGCTTGGCCCGGTGCCGACATCATCTGCCGGTTGCTTTTCCGGCGAAGCCGCCGCTCCGGCTCCAGTTCGAGGTGCCGCCGGACTCCATGTTGTTCATCGTGCGGATGAACGCATTCGAACACCCATCCAACCCAACAGGCGATCCCCGATCCATGACGGCTTCGGCATATCTTTCACTTGGCTCGCGCGCTTCGCTCAGGAGCCTTTCGCACCGAGCGATCCTGCTGCTGGCGGCGCTCTTGCTTGCGCTGACGTTCGCGCTTTCGGCGAAAGCCCAGGTTGCTGCGCCTTCGCCTCAATCGCCGATCCTGGGACGAGAGCGCATCGATCAGCAGGATCCAAGCCTTCCGCGTGCTCAAACTCCTGCCCGCGTGCCGCAATCGCAAGCACCGGTCGTGGCCGCGCCCGCAGCGCCATCTGGCGGACCCGGCGTGGCGCTGACCGCGCTGCGTTATCAGGGTTCGACATTGCCCAAGGACGTACTGGACAAGTCCGTGGCAGCCTTCATCGGAGCGCCGCTCAATCGCGATAATCTGCAGAAAATCGCGAATGCAGTGAGCGCCACCTATGCGCAGAGCGATATTGCCTTCTTCGCCGTTTCGATCCCGCAGCAGGTTCCCACGGGCGGCGTCCTCACGCTGCGCGTGCTCGAAGGGCGGATCGCTCGCTACACGCTCGACGGCAGCACCCGCAGCACCCCCAAGCGCCTGATCGACGCGCAAGTGAAGCGCTTGATGAAGGAGACCCCGACCCGCAAATCGACGATCGAGCGCACCATTTCGCTGCTCCGCGACATTCCGGGACAGACCGTGCAGGCCAGCCTCAAGCAGACTGCAACGCCGGGAGAACTCCTGCTCGATCTCAAAGTGGACCGCAAGCAGATCGACATTACGATGAACGTCAACAACAACGGTATCGTCAACGTCACCACGGGTGTGCAGACCCAGCTCTCGGTCGCGGTGAACGGCGTGCTGCGCGAAGGCGACACCACGCGTTTCTCGGGCAATGTGCCGTTCAATCCGGACCGCTATCAGTTCTATTCTCTCAGCCATGCCACGCCGATCGGCTCGAACGGCACGACACTGGGCATGAGCGGCGCCTATGTGCGCACGAAGACCAGGGATCTGAACATCGTGGGCGAAGCGAAACAGGCAGGCATTGCCATCTCGCACCCCTTGATTCGCTCTTACCGCCGCAATCTTTCGCTTAGCCTTTCTCTGGACGGGACCAATAGCGAGAATTACTTTCTCGATACTGCATTCGGTGGTTTCAAGACGCGGGCTCTACGGCTCGGCACGGTGTGGTCTTCGGTGGACAAGACCGGTGGTTATGCCATCTCCACCAGCCTGAGCCAGGGGCTCGACGCCCTCGGTGCCCGACCGATCGAGGGCTATTCGGAAGCCTCGTTCCGCAAGGCCAACCTTCAACTTACCGCGATCAAGGAAGTGACCAAGGCGATCTCCGTCAAGGCAACCCTGCGCGGGCAATTTACCAAGGATCGGCTGCCCACTACGGAACGCTTTCCGCTTGGCGGCGAAGGTGCCGGGCTGGCCTATCGCGCCGGCATCATCACCGGGGACAAGGCGGTGGCGGGCAGTCTGGAACTGTCATGGCGGGTAGTCGGGAAGCCCACCGCATCGCGCGGTCTGACGGTGTTCGCCTATACGGACGGTGCGCTGGCCCGTAGCTACGAACGACCCGCATATCGATTGGCCGCGCAAGACTTTTCGCTGGCGACGGCAGGTGTGGGCGCCCGGATCACGCCGATAAAAGGATGGACTGCAACTGCACAAGTGGCAGTTCCTGTCAAGTCTCCATCCGATTTTTACAGTAAAAAGGCAAGGTTCTTCTTCAGCGTGAACAGGACCATTTGATTGCGCTTTTGCGTGTACGCAAAAACGGCAGCGGCCCTCCCTCGGTACCGCCGCCGTCATGGACGTGCGGCGAAGGAAAGGGGGTAGGCGATGAAGAATGTTTGGGAAGTCTGGACCAGTGCGCTGACCGACGCGGAGTGCGATGCCATCGTAAAACGCGCCGAAGGTTATGCGGAGCAGGATGCGACGATCGGGTTCTCCGGCAACCTGCGCAGCGATCTGGGGTATCGCACATCGACTGTGCGCTGGCTCGATGCGAGCCGGGAGAAGGACATCGTCTCGCGCATCATGGATTTCGTCCGCCCTTCCAACCGTAACAACTTCGGCGTGGAAATCGACGCGCCTTACGAGCTTCAATTCACCGAATATCGCGCGACGAATAAGGGGCATTACGACTGGCACCAGGACGTCTGGCTGGAATCGCCGCGTCCTTATGCGCGCAAGCTTTCCGTTGTGGTCCAGCTCTCCAATGACGGAGACTACCAAGGCGGTGCGTTCGAGTTCTTCGGCATAACCAACCCCGCCGAGAAATTCCTGCCGCGTGGAAGCCTGCTCGTCTTTCCGTCCTTCCTTCAGCACCGGGTGCTTCCTGTGGTTGAAGGCACCCGCCGCAGCCTCGTTACCTGGGTTGAAGGACCAAACTGGCGCTGAACTTTACGCGCCGTCCGCACCGAAACGGCCCCAATACCCCGCCAGAACGAACATTGTTTAACCTCGATCTTGCGTGATCCGCGATATGAAAGGGCAAGGTAGAAGATCGAGGAGGATGTTATGGTCGGGTTTGTAAGGGACATCTTGGCAACCTTGTCCTATGAACCTAGCCCGGCCGAGGCTTTCGGGGTGGATGGCGAAGCGCTGTCGCGTCTCGATCAGCGGCTTGCCGGTTTCACGCAAGGAAGCGGGCGCGCCCGCACCGCTATTTCCATTCGCCCATCCGACTGTAGCGTGTGGGACGGCAACCCGCGCGACGTTCCGGGGCTTTCGGCGGAAAGCTGCCGGTCGCTCATCGAATCGATCGCGCAGGAGGACGGCAATCGGATTCCCGTGCTCGTTCGCCACAATCCGCCGGGGTCGGATCATCCCTATCAGTTGCTGGTGGGGAGCCGTCGGCGATTTTCGGTCGATTGGCTGAACCACAACGGTCGTCCCGAAATCCGGCTGACCGCGCTCGTGGTGGACCTGACCGATGAAGAGGCGTTCCGCCTTGCCGATATCGAAAATCGAGAACGGGAGGATATCACCGAACTCGATCGCGCGCGCAGTTATCAGAACGCGGTGGACCGGTTCTATGGCGGCGTGCAGTCGCGCATGGCCGAAGCGCTGAATTTGTCCAACAGCCAGCTGAGCCGCCTACTTGCCCTGGCGCAGATGCCCGATGAGGTGGTTAACGCTTTCGCGACGCGGGATGAACTGCGCGTGCGCCATTCCGAAGTCTTGACGCCTTTGTTGCGACGAGCGGAACAGCGGGAGCGGGTGATGTTTTCTGCCCGGCAGATCGGTGAGGAGCAGCAGAGGCTAGCGGCGTCTGGAGAGCGCATGATTCCGGCCGCCACCGTGCTCGCCCGGCTCAAGGAAGCGACGCGGGAAGGGCTGGCCCGCCCCGGCAACGAGCAGCCGCTGGTTCTTGGGGACAGCCGCGTGGGACGGATTCGGTCGGGACGAGAAGGTCTGGCCATCGATCTCCTCGTCACGCGGGATGCTGACATCGACGCTTTGCTGGAGACTTTGCGAACGGCACTTCTCGACAGTCGCCGTCAAGCGGTCAGCGACGCTGAAGCCGATCGAGTCGCCTGAAAACCCGGCAATGAAGGAATAGGGCGTCTTCGCTCCATGTGAAGACGCCTTCGGCGCGGCACTCGGCGGTTTCTCCGCCGAAGGACTTTCAACAACAGCCCTTTCGGTTTGAATTTCCGCATTCGTCGGCAGGGTGTGGTTGCGCGTCCTGAGCGGGAAAGGCTGCATGTCGTGCTGCCCGATACGCCGTCTTGCGTGATCTCACTCCTGAACGCAGCACTTTTTCCAGCTCCCGGCGCTGGTTTTCGCATTCCCCTTGCGGGACATACCGATCGCGCCAAGCGGCACCTTCGCGACGGTTCCTTCTCGCCGAGAAGCGGTTTCGGACCGTGTCTAGCTTCCATGCAGTGGGCATTTTCATGGAGGTCAACACGATGCCGCGTCACCAATCGCACCCAACCGCCAGGCACCTGCTGCTTTGCGCGACGGCCATTCCGCTTCTTCTGTTGAGTGCCTGCGCCGATGGCGTCGGATTCAGGGTAGGCGCCGGAGGCGGCGGTTCACCGTCCGGCCCCAGCGGCGCCACCGGTCCGACAAGTCCAAGCGGTCCCAGCGGTCCAAGCGGCCCGAGTGGCCCAAGCGGCCCGAGCGGCCCTTCCGATCCCAGCGGGCCCACGGGGCCTACCGATCCCAACGGTCCGAGCGGTCCCACCGGGCCCAGCGGCCCAACCGGCCCGAGTGGCCCCACGGGTCCCACCGGTCCGACGAGCCCAAGCGGTCCTGCCGGCCCCACCGGTCCTACTGGTCCGAATGGTCCGGGCGGTCCCACCGGCCCGGCAGGCCCGAGCGGCCCAACCGGTCCCACCGGTCCCACCGGTCCGACAGGCCCGAGCGGTCCCACCGGCCCGACCGGCCCGACCGGCCCCACCAGCCCTACAGGCCCAACCAGCCCAACAGGCCCAACCGACCCTACCGGTACTCCCGGCTTCACCGGTCCCATCGCCGGGGTGAACGTCGGTGGTGGCGGAGTGCTTGGGCCGAGCGGGTCCGGCACACTGATCGACGTCAATGTTGCGCCGGACGCGGCTTCGGCGAGTGGTAGCGGCATCGCCGTGGACCTGCTCACGGGTGACGGAAAGGCTGTGCAGGTCACTCTGCCGACCACGGCCGAACAGACGCAGCAGGCCCTGGCGCCGGTCGGCTCGCTTACCGGGGCGCTGCTCGGCGATCAGGTTGGAAGCACGGTGACGCAGCTGACCGACGGGCTGGCTCCCACCGTGGCGACGCTCACCTCAACGGTGGATGGTCTGACAACGCCGCTGCTCGATACGGTGAACGGCGTGCTGGCTCCCGTGGTGGGCGAATCGGGCCTGCTCGCACCGGTCACCGGCCAGCTCGGCGGCCTCATCGACGGGCTGACCGCCAATCTTGGGGGCACTATCGGCAACGGTAGCGGCGATCCCGCGCGGACATTCGACGGGCCGCTGCTTGGGCTCGATCTGGGCAACAACCCGCTGACCGGCCCAAGCACGGGCGACACCGTCGTCGGTCTGAACGTCCTGTCCGAAGGTACCGGACAAGTTGCCGGTCAGCTCGCGACGGTCGGCGTCCTGTCGAACGGCGCCATCGTGGACCTCGCCCTGCCGACCACGACCGAAGCGGTTGCGGCCGGATTGGCGCCGGTAGGCAACCTGGCCGGAGCCTTGCTGGGCGAGCAGGCCGGGGGCGTCGTCGACCAGCTGACCAGCGGTCTTGCGCCGGTGGTGGCACCGGTGACGGCGGTAGTGGACAGCGTGACGGCGCCGCTGCTCGATACCGTCAACGGATCGCTGGGCGGCGTGGTTGGCGGCCTGACCGGGGGCCTTACCGGTAGTCCGGGTTCGGGCGATGGCGGTGTGCTGGCGCCCGTGACCGGCGTCGTCGAATCGCTGGTCGGTGGACTGGGCGGCGGACTGGGCGGTGGTGCGGCTGCGGGAGGCGTGCTTGCCCCTGTGACGGGCGCCGTCGATACGCTGCTGAGCGCGCCCAACCAGGGCGGCGCGCTCGCGCCAGTCACGGGCGCAGTCACGGGCGTGGTAAACGGCGTGGTCGGGGGCCTGACCGGTGGCGCTGTCCCTGGCGGCACGGGCGGTGCCGGCTCGGTACTGGCGCCGGTCACCGATGCCGTAAATGGCCTTGTCGGCGGCGTGGTGGGCGGCCTCACCGGCGGCGTGGCTCCGGGTAACGGATCGGGAGCGGCCGCCGGGGCGGGATCGGCGCTTGCGCCGGTGACCGGCCTTGTCGGCTCACTGCTCAGCGGTCTTGGCGCAAGGACGAACTGATCGTCATGCGTGCCCGGCGCCCCACAACCCCATGGCCGGGCACGCGAACGACCCCCACCCGCTGAACGCAGGGGAGGGGAGAAGAGGCAGTCCCGGAGACGGGGCTGCCTCTTCGATTCCGGCGCCGTGCGCCTTGCGGCAGCTACCGGAACGCAACGAAATTGAGCCGGAGTGAGTATTTAACCATTGGCGCGTCTTACGCTGATGATTTCGTCCACGATCCGCGCGGGAAGGCGGATATCGGCTGGATTTTCGGCGTTTCGACAGGGTTTGCGTATTCTCCGCCGGCCGATCCGGGCTTGTTCCGGACAATTGCAAATGCACCGCCCGCCCTGGCGTCGTCTCTCATCCGTATCAGGGCCGGGGCGGCTGCTTCTCGACGAGGCCAAGCGTTCCGATCGACCTATCATTTCTCCAACAGGCCGCAGCGGCCGATACCACGTTGGAGAAGATCCCATGCCGATCCGTCGTTACCCGAAGATCAAGCGGCTCGCCCTTCTGGGCACGGCCACGGCTCCTTTGCTGCTGGTAGCGGCCTGCACCAGTGGCATGGATTTTCAGGCGGGCAATCCTTCGGGGCCGTCTAGCCCCAGCCCGAGCGGTCCCAGCCCCAGTGGTCCGACTCCCAGTGGCCCGACTCCCAGTGGCCCGACTCCCAGTGGACCCAGTCCTAGCGGCCCGAGTGGCCCGACAGATCCGAGCGGGCCGAGCGGCCCTAGCCCCAGCGGCCCGAGCGGGCCAACCGACCCGGGCGGCACCACCACCGGCTTCACCGGCCCGGCTGCGGGCATCTCCGTCGGCGGCACCGACCTGCTTGGCCCGAGCGGCTCCGGCACGCTGATCGATGTGAACGTGACGCCCGATACGGCGACCACCGATGGCACCGGCGTGACGGTGGATGTCCTGACGGGCGACGGCAAGGTCGTGCAAGTCACTCTGCCGACCACGGCCGAAGAGACGAAGCAGGCACTCGCCCCGGTCGGCGCGCTGACCGGCGCGCTGCTGGGCGAGCAGGTGGGCGGCACCGTCACCCAGGTGACCGATGGCCTTTCCCCGACGCTCGCGGCGGTCACTTCCACGGTCGATGGGGTAACTTCGCCGCTGCTCGATACGGTCAACGGCGTGCTCGCGCCGGTCGTGGGCGAGACCGGCGTGCTTGCACCCGTTACCGGGCAGCTTGGCGGCCTGGTGGACGGTCTTACAGGCGGACTGGCCGGTGGACTGACCGGCGGCAGCACTGGATCGGAACCGGCGCGGACCTACGAGGGACCGCTGCTGGGGGTGGACCTGGGCAACAATGCCCTAACCGGTCCCAGCAGTGCCGACACGCTGATAGGCCTCAATGTCCTGTCCGAAAATCCCGGACTGGCGACGGGGCAACTCGCCACCGCCACCGTGCTGTCGGACGGCAAGGTGGTGGACGTGGCGCTGCCGACCACCGCGGATGCCGTCACGGCGGGGCTGGCGCCGGTCGGCAATCTCGCCGGCGCCGTGCTTGGCCCGCAGGTCGGCGGACTGGTGGACCAGGTGACGGGCGGACTCGCACCGGTGGTCGCACCGGTTACGGCCACGGTGGAAACGGTGGCTGCGCCTATCCTCGATACCGTGAACGGCGCTTTGGGCAGCACGCTGAGTCAAGTCACGGGCGGCCTGGGTGCGGGTGGCGGCTCGGCCGGAGGCGGTACCGGCGCGGTGCTGGCGCCGGTCACCGGCCTCGTGGATGCGGTGACGGGTGGCCTGGGCGGAGCACCGGCGGGCGGTGCGGGCGGCGTACTGGCGCCGGTGACGGGCGCGGTGTCCTCGCTGGTTGGCGGGCTTACGGGGGGATTGGCCGGTGGCCTTTCGACGGGTGGCGCCGGAGGCGCTGCCACGGGCGGCAATCTGCTGAGCGGCCTGCTGGGCGGCGCCGGAAGCTGATCCTTTCGTCCCCTCGGTGCGGGCTCCCCCGGCCCGCACCGACCCCCGTTTCCATCTCTTGCGGACATCTTTCGATGATCGACCTTGCCAGGATCAGCCCGCCGAACCGCCGCAGCAATTATCTACTGGTCGTCCGCCTCGACAATGCGCGGCAGATCGCTTCGGCCTTTGGCACGGCGGCGCTGATCACGGCCACGGCGCATGTGCGCGGCGCCATCGCCAGCCATCTCGATCCGGTGATTTGCCGGGAGGCGGCGGATGAGATCATCGTGCTGGCCCATGCGGCCATGCTCGAAGCCGACTTCGTCCGCACCCAGATAGAGGTGCTCTGCGCGCGGCTATGCGGCACGCCGGTGGAACACGAAGGATCCCGCATCCTGCTGTCGATCTCGATCGGCCATAGCGACCCCGCACCCGGCGGGCTGGAGAGCGACACGGGCGAGGCTCTGGACGAAGCAAGGTCACGGTTGCAACGCGTGGCCGCGCCTGCTCTCTCGCTGGATACCGGGTCCGCGCCGGAAGAGGCCCGCTATCGGGCGGACATGGCCCGGGCGGCGTGGCTGGTGCATCAGGTCGCACGGGGCGAGATGTTCTTCGCGTGGCGTCCGATCCACGATCCGCGCCGTCCCGATCGCCTGCTCCAGCACGAGGCCCTGCTTCGCTATGCCGATGCGCAGGGCGAGCAGTTCGACTGCACGGCCGCCTATCAGGCGCTGGAGCGGGTGGGGCTGGCCCATCTGCTGGACCGTGCCCTGGTGCTGCGGGTGCTGGACGAGCTGGAGGCGGACCCGCGCGCGCACCTGTCGATCGCGATCTCGCCGCAAAGCCTTTCCTTCGACCTCGGCGGCCAGGATGCCGCCTGGACCGACTTTCTGGCGCGGATCGAGCGCCACCCCGAGCTGGCCGAAAGGCTGGTGATCGAATTTCACGAATCGGCGGCCTCCCGGTTCTGGCCGGGCACGCTGACGTTCCTCAACACGCTGCGCGCGCTGGGAATCGGTATCGGGCTGGTCGGGTTCGGCTCTGGCCATGCCTCGGTTCGCCAGCTTGCCGTCCTGCGGCCCAGCCAGATCAAGCTCGACAGCGCCTTCCTGCGCACTGCCTTTCTGTCCGAGCGCAATCGCGCCCGCGTCGGCCAACTCGCCGCGCAGGCGCGTGGTTTGTGCGATAGCGTGGTGTTCGTCGGCGCCGATACGCCCGCGCAGATCCGGCTGGCGGTGGAGGAGGGCGCGCAATGGGTGGCCGGGGAGCGGCTCGGCCGCGTCTGCACGCGCCGCACCTGGAGTGCTCGCCACCGCAGCCCGGCGCACCATCCCGGCACGTCGTTCGCCTCGCGGGCGGAGCCGTCGCCGGCTCTGGCGGAGGGCCTTCGCGCCGTGCGGAGCCCCGTGTTTTGACAGCCTATCGTGACAGTCAGTCCCGTTCCGGATTCCGGCCGATGACCGGAACCGAATACAAAGGAAAGGAAGCCGCCATGACGAATGACAAGGTGCAGAACGCACGCGAACTCCTGCGGATCGCCCTGGACATGCTCGACGAATGCGATGCTCTGGTCAGCGGGGCGCTTGTGGCAGGCGCGCTAGATGCGCTGGAAGGCGTGCCCGAGCACGACGCGCGCCTATCCGCGCCGCCTGTCGGGATCATGGCTCTGGCGGTCGAGCGTGGCCGCTCCATGCCCGCCGGCCTCCATAGCTGCGCGTGAGCGGGCGATGCTGACGAAAGAAGGCGCCCCGCTGAACTGGGGCAACCAGAGCCTGCCGGCCCGTTTCCAGCGGGACGGGCGTTCGGGACTGCCGCGTTTCAGCCTGCTGCTGGACGCGCAGGTCACGGCGGATGGCGATGCGGTGGACGTCGTGGTGCACAACCTGTCGCAGGGCGGCATGCTGGTGGAATGCGATGCCGACCTGGATATCGGCGATCCGATCGAGATCGATCTTGCTGCCGATCATCGCGCGCAGGCCAGCGTCATGTGGCACAACGAGAATTTCTACGGCTGTCGTTTCGATAGCCCGATCTCCGCCGCCGTGCTGGGCGCCGCCCGCCTGCGTTCGGCGCCGCGCTTGCGGGAGGACCAAGACGATCTCGACGCGCCTGATGCCGAGGGGGGCGATACCGAGGGGGCCAGTCTCGATGGTGAAGCCCAGGAGTCGCTGGCCCGCCGTCTGCGTCGTCTACGCAAGCAAAACGGCTTCAGCCAGGGCGAACTGGCCGAGCGGATCGGCGTGAGCAAACCCACGGTATGGGCCTGGGAGCATGGCCGCGCCCGCCCGCAGGAAGCCCGCCTCAAGGGCATCGCCGACGCTCTGGGCACGACGATCGACGATCTGGACGGCTTGCCCCGCACCGATAATCTGGCATTTCTGATGGCGGAATATCGCGATCAGATCGCCGCCCATTTCAATGTCGCGCCGGCGAAAGTGAAAATCGTGATCGAGTTCTGATAACGATTGATATCAGTTTTTTCAGAACTTGGAGCGGCTTGGGTCGAAACAGCGTGCATCCAGCATTCATTTATTGATAATGTCGCGGCCATATAGGAGTACGAAACATCAGTGGCGGCAGCACCCTTCGGGAACGCCGGTGCGTCGCACGGAGGAACGGGATCGGATGAGTGACGATCAGGCCAGGGTACTTGTTCTCGATGATTTTTCGGCCATCGTCGAAGAGTTGCTGACCTTGATGTCGCTCCACGGCATTGCCGGGATCGGCGCTTCCAATCTTACCGAAGCCGTTGACATGCTGGAGCGGCATCCTGCCGTGAGCGTGGTCGCCTGTGATTTGCGGCTCGATCGCGAATCCGGGCTCGACATCGTTTCGCGGGTTCGCGCGCATCCCCGGCTGGCGGCCCGCCCCTTCGAATATGTCTTCATCACCGGCGACCAGATGCGCGAAGACCTTGTGGAAGGCATCTCGCGCTACGCCTTCCTCACCAAGCCGGTGCAGCCCCAGGCGCTGATCGGCACGATCCGCCGGATGCTGGTCAACGGTGTCGGTGCGTGACGGCACCTTCGGATGAAGCGACCGCGAACCGCGGTCTTCTGGAAGCGCTGCGTCGCCATGTCGGGCTGAAAGTCGTCAGCGACGTTCGGCTCGATGCGGCGGCGACGCGGATACTGTTCCGCAGCGAGCATGCCGCAGCCGACGAACAACCGCAGGCCGTGCGCATCCACTCCGAGGATATCCTGCGTCTGGCCGCGCTGGCGGGCCGGTCCGAAGTCGTGACCGATCTGCGTACGCAAGAAAGCGGCATGGGCACGCTGACGCTGATCCTGCGTGACAATCGCGGCGGGACGCATTGGGGCAGCGCGGTCCTGATCGATGCGCCGACGCCGCGTCATGAGCACCAGGCCCTGGCCGAGCGTGCGCGCATGGCGGATCTGGGCGAACGGGCCCTTACCCTGGCGCATGAACTGCGCCAGCCGCTGTTCACGATCTCGATGGCGAACGAGAGCCTGCGCCTCATGCTCGACCGGCCGGACACCACGCGCTCGCGCCTCCAGACCAGCGCGTCGCGCATCGCCGAGCAAGTGCTGCGTGCCCAGGCGATCATCAAGCGCACCTTGGGACAGGCGGCGGACGAGAAGATCGTGGCGCGCCACACCGACGTCATGGAAGCTGCGGCCAGCGCCGTCGAATTCCTGGAAGCGCTGTTCGAACGGGCCGATATCGTCGTGGAGCGCGATGCCGCCGGCCTTTCCGCCTGCGTGGCGCTGGGCCGGGTGGAACTGGAGCAGGTCTTCGTCAACCTGCTGCGCAATGCGGCCGACAGCATCCAGTCCCGCCGCGCGGCGGGCTGGGACGGGGAAGGGCGGATAGCGATCACGCTGGAGGGCAAGCCGGGCCAGATCCGCTGCGTCGTCACCGACAATGGCGCGGGGCTTTCCGCCGATCTGGAGCGGCTGGCCTTCGAACCGTTCTTCACCACCAAGGCGCAGGACGGCACCGGCCTTGGTCTGCATATCTGCCGCCAGATCGTGGAAAAGGCGCGTGGCTCCATCCGGCTGATCGCCAATCCGGGCCATGGCGCGCGCGTGGAGATCAGTCTTTCACCGGCTCCCGGCGGGCATGCCGCTTCAGATGTCGTCGCGGCCTAGGCGGATGACGAACCGCGTCGGCTGGCTCGATCGCAGCATCGAACGGAAATCCCCACCCGCCTCGATCGCCACTTGCTCCACCAGCCACAGCGTGGCGTGATCGAGCTTGCGGGCGGGCGCGGGCGCGCCGTCCTCTTCGATGCATTGCACCGTCACCACCACGTGCGCCGGAGACATCGCTGCCTTTAGCAGAATCTTGCCGCGCCGCTTCTCGTTGTTCGGGCCGATGAAGCTGCCGAACGCGCTGAGCAGCGCCGCCACCGCCATCATCTCCAGCGCGCCGTGATGTTCGGGGAGGACATGCTCCAGGGCGTTGCCTTCCAGTTCCACGACGACGCCGTGATGGCGCACGTTGGACTTGGTGGCGGCCACGGCGCAGTCCAGCGCGCTGCGCACGTTGAGCGTCGAGCGTTCCTTGTCTCCGTCACGGCCGAACCAGCGGAACAGGCTGAGGATGAAGGCCGCCGCCTCGGTATGGGAGGAGATGCGCGCGACACGGTCCAGCAGTTGCTTGCGGCTTTCATCGCTGATGTCGAGCTGTTCGACGATGTAGCGCATGTTGCCGTTGGCCATGGAGATCACGTTCAGCGGCTGGGCCAGATCGTGCAGCATGCCGGCGGTGACCCGGCCCAGCAGCAGGTCGCGGGTGACGGGGACCAGGCCGTCTTCTCCCCAGGCCAGCAGGCGCGCATCCACCATGGCGAGATGGCGGGCAAGCCCGGCGCCCAGGAAGGCCGCGCTGAGCGAGCCGGAGAAGACGGCGGCCGTGGCGAGCGGGCCTTTGAGCAGCAGCACGCAGCAGAAGCTGGCCATCGACACGAGCAGCGCCACCAGCCAGGTCCAGCGCGGGGCCCGCAGCAGCACCAGGACCAGGCTGCGGGGAAAGAACCCGGCAGCGCAGACCATGGCCAGCACGGTCCAGTAGGCGGCGGAGAAACGAGCTTCGGGGATGATGTAGAAGCCGGCGCTGAGCACCGCAGCCACCAGAGCGGCCTTGAGGGTCTTGTGCAATACGAACAGCGCGCCGGCGGCGCCCGCGCCGATCACGCCCGCGGCGGGCGCCTGGCTGGATACCAGGCCAAGGCACAAGGCGCAGGCGGCCAGGGCGCCGGGGTAGAAACGCGTGCCGTCCTCCCAGGCCCGCAGGCGCATCGCCAGTTGCGGAGCGAACCCCGCGCCGACCGGGCGCGTGCCTTCCAAAGCGTCGTCATTCGCGACTGCCTTGCCGGAAGGGTCGGGCGGAGGAAAATCCACGACGTTGGTGTTTGGCACAATCATTTCAGTCAGCCCCCGAGACCGGTTCGGATGCCGTGCATCTTCGATTCCGGACGGGGCGATGATCGCGAAGCCGCGAAGCTTTCGCAACAGCGAATTAAACCTGATAGAAGGTTTTGTTAGGTCGTAAGTAAATATACTAACAAAGCCGGATTGTCCCGCATCAACAAGCCGGTTTCAAATTGTTAATCCGTCGACATAGCGGGCCAAAATCGGACTATGTGCAAGAGCAGCGCAGGCCAATAATGCGCAAACTGCCTTTCAGAATGTCCTGTTAAGATCAAAGATGCCTCCTTGAACATGATCTATGTTTCACCGGAAGATCTTGAAAGAACCGATCCGGACATGTTCCCGGCTTCTGTTCGGCGGGTGTCGTTGCCGTCAAGTTGAGGATTGGCGCCCGATTTGGATGAAATGAGCAAAGGTATACTTTCCGGCGCTTTAACGCTTGTGAAACACTCCCGCTGATTGCGGTCGCTTCGGCTATTTCTCCGTCTCGGATCATATTCGAGAACAGCTATCATCAATACGCAAGACGGCATTTCCGGTCGTCTTCGATGAAAAAATCCAATCCGGGTCTTCGGGGCAGGCGATCCGGTTTGCGTAAACGCAAGGAGCCAGGGGGGAATGGGCATGAGGCTCGGTTCTAAAGCGAAGCTGACGATTGGTATCGGGCTGGTAGCGGCTTGCGGCTTCGCTTTCCTGGGCATGCGCGAACTGGGTCGCGCCGCCGGGCCGGTGGCGGATGCCGCGGCCCGCATGCCGATCGGTCAGCCGGAGCCTTCGTTCGTCGTCCTTGCCGCCACCACCCGTGATATCAAGGTAGGCGAAACCATCACCGCGGACATGATCCGCAATTCAAAGTCCGATCCGGCGCGATACCCCACGGCGGTCACCCCGGCCGAGATCGTCGGCAAAGTGGCCACGCAAGACATTCGCGCCAACTCCCTGATCCCGCGCATGGCGCTGGGGCAGGAAACCAAGCTGGCGATCCGGGTGCCCATGGGCATGCGCGCGATCAGTATCGACACGACCTCCGAGATTGCCGTCGCCGGACTGGTGCGGCCGGGGGACCGGGTGGACGTGCAAGTGGTCTATCCCGGCGAGGATGCTCTCAGCGGCGCCCGCACCAGCGGCGCCAGTCGCGCCCGCACTTTGTTGCAAATGGTTCCGGTGCTGGCCGTAGGCGAGGCCGTGGTCGGCACGCAGCCTGCCAGCGGCGTGGAAGGCGCCGTGGCGGCCGAACCGCCGCCGGCCCGCACGGTCACGCTCGCGCTGGCGCCGGAGCAGGTCTCGCAGCTGGCTCTCGCCAAGAGCACCGGGGCGCTGACGCTCTCGCTGCGCAATCCCGGCGATCGCGCGGAAGTGGCGGTGGCGCAAGTGGCGTCCAGCCCGCAGCCGCGCCCCGCCTCGGCCTTCGCTGCTCCCGCGTTTACCGCCCCGGTCCAGTTTACACCGCGCCCGGCCCCCGCGCGCGCCGCGTCGGGCCCACCGCCTGCCGAGAAGAGCGCGTCCGGCGGATCGCAGGCCATCGAACTCGTCGTCGGCGGCAACCGGCAGGTCATCTATTCCGGGAGTGCATCGCAGTGAAAGCCCTGATCGCCTCTCTGTTATTGGCCGGTTCCCCGCTCATCGCCGCCCCGGCGCAGGCTCAGGTCCGGCCCCAGCTCCAGGGCGACCAGCAGCAGGAACTGCTCCAGGTGGACGACCAGCGCACTCTGTCCTTCCCCCATTCCGTCGGCCGGGTGGAAGTGAGCCGCGAAAACGTGATCGGCATCACCGCGCCCACCGCGCAGTCGATCCGGGTCAAGGCCCTGGCGGTGGGCGATGCCGTCCTCACCGTGTTCGCCAAGGACGGCACCGTCCTGGCCGAGCGCATGGTGCGCGTGGGCGGCGCGGGCTTCACCGGGCAGGCGGCCACCTACCGCCCCGGAGAGAAAGTGGTGGCGGTGGACGTGCAGTTCGCGGCGGTGTCCAGTTCGACGCTCAAGGCGCTGGGGTTCAGCTTTTCCAAGCTGGCCGGCGACCTGCAAGGCGCCGTGATCGCGCCGAGCGGCGTCAACAGCTACAGCATGGGCCGTGGCGGACTGACCGTGGACGCGGCCGTGCCGCTCCAAAGCGCCTTCAACTTGTTTCTCTCCTCGCGCAGCCATGGCATCGGCGCGGTGCTGAGCGCGCTCTCGTCCAATGGCCTGTCGCAGTTGCTGGCACAGCCGACCCTGCTGGTGCGCTCCGGCGAGCAGGCCAGCTTCCTGGCAGGCGGCGAGTTTCCCGTGCCGGTCCCGCAGAACAGCGGCAACGGCAATACGCTCTCGATCGAATACAAGGAGTTCGGCGTGCGCCTTTCGGTGACGCCCTATGTCCTGTCTTCCGATCACATCGTGCTGAAGCTTGCACCCGAAGTCAGCGAACTGGACTACAACAACGGCGTCCAGCTTCAGGGCTACACGGTGCCCGGCATTCGCCGCCGTTCGGCGGAAACGACGGTGGAACTCGGCAGCGGGCAGAGCTTCGTGATCGCCGGGCTCAACTATACCAATAGCGCGATCACCAAGGAGAAAGTGCCGTTCCTCGGCGACCTGCCGGTGCTCGGCGCCTTCTTCAAGCGCCAGCAGAACCAGAAGGAGCGGCAGGAACTCATCATCGTGGCGACGCCGCGGCTGGTCGAGCCCGGTACCGCGCCGATCGCGCTGCCCAGCGCGCCCGGCGATCCCGATCCCAGCGTGGGCCAGATGATCGTCGGCAACGACGGCGTCGAGCAGTCCGTCAAAACCTTCGGCGTCGTGAGGCCCTGACATGCCCAAAATCCACCTCCTTTCGGTAGACCGCACCCTGGCCCAGCGCCTGTCCGATGCCATGGGCGAGCACGTCTCGGTCGAGATGGTTCAGTCGTTGGAGCACAGCGATCTCGACGGGCCGGGCATCGTGGTGATCGACCATGCCTCCGTTCCGGCAGATCGCTCGCTGTCTTCCGCGATAGGCGAAGTGGCGCAAATGGCGCCGGGCCGCGCGGTCGTCGTCGCCACCGAGGACATGTATGCCGGGCAAGTGCTCCAGGCGATCCGTGCCGGTGCCGCCGATGTGCTGCCGCGCGGGGCCGGCGGCGCGGAAGTGTCCGAGATCCTGACGCGGGTCATGAACAGCACGCTTGCCACGCAAGGCCGACTGGGCCGCCTCACCATCGTCCTCGGCAACGACCGCGAGGCACTGCCGATGCTCGCCACCGACATGGCGCTGGCCTACAGCCTCGACCAGACGCCCACCTTGCTGGTGGACTTCACCCTGCCTACCAGCACGGCCGAGGCCTACCTCGACCTCAAGGTGGACTACGGCATCGCCTCGGCCGTCGCCGACCTCGATCGCATGGACACCAGCTTGCTCTCGGACGCTTTGGCGCGGCACGAGGCCAGCGGGCTTTCGCTGCTGACGTTCGACGGCGGCACCGGCACCGAACCGGCCGGGGTCGGGCCCAGCGACGTGGTCGGCCTGATCCAGCTGCTGCGAGCCAATTTCGCGCAAGTGGTGGTTTCGGCGGGCAGCTTGCGACACGGTGGACTGCTGCGCGAGCTGGCCTCCCAGGCGCAGGCGATCGAGATCGTGTGCAGCCAGTCGATCCGCGAACTGGAGGCCTGCCGCCGCCTGCTCGACAAAATCGCGCTCGATACCGCCAGCGCCAATCGGATGCGCCTGCTGGTCTGGGACTACGAGCCGCGCGTGCTGCTGGATGGTCGCCGCATGGCGGACGTGCTGGGCGTGGACGCGGTGATGGGCGTGCCGACCGACCGGGTGAGGGCGGCCAATGCGCTCAATGCCGGGCGCCCGCTGACGTTCGACCGGGACAGCGCACCCTATCTCCTGGCCGTTCGCCGGGCCTGCAACATCGCCGCGCCTGTCAGGTCGGGCAGCAGCCTCGATCGCATGCGCCGCGCCATCCTGCGTTCCGTGGAGCGCAGCGCATGAGCCTCCTGACCGCCGAGGAACGACAGGAAGGCTTCGCCGCGGCCGGTCGCAAACCGGCCGTGGCTCAGCCTTCGGCCCAGCGCATGAGCGACAGCTATCAGGCGGTCAAGGCGATCACCTGCCAGCAGGTCATCGAGCAGCTCGAAGCGCAGGGCGTGACGGCGGAAGCGCTGGACCAGCGCACTTTGCGGCACGAGATCGAGCAGGTCATCAACAGCCGCAGCCGCCGGGGCCAGCTGGCGCTCAACAGCGCCGAGCGGCTACTGCTGATCGAGGACGTGGAAGACGAAGTGGTCGGCCTCGGCCCGCTCGCGCCGCTGCTGCGCGACGGATCCATCGACGACATCATCGTCAACGGCGCCCACACGATCTACGCCGAGCGCGGGGGGCTGCTGGAGCGCGTAGAGACGCGGTTCCGCGACGACGCGCACCTGATGAACATCATCCAGCGCATCGTCGGCCCGATCGGCCGCCGCGTGGACGAGGCGACGCCGTTCTGCGACGCCCGCCTGGCGGACGGATCGCGCGTGAACATCGTCATCCCGCCGATCGCGCTCGACGGCCCGCTGGTCTCGATCCGCAAGTTCCGCCTTCAGGCCTTGACGCTGGACGATTGCGTGGCCGGCGGGGTGATGAGCGGGCCGATGGCCACTTATCTTGCCGCCGCCGTGCGCTCGCGCCTCAATGTCCTGATCTGCGGGGGCACCGGCGCGGGCAAGTCCACCCTTCTCAACGTGCTCTCCGCCTGCATCAGCAACCGGGAACGCCTCGTCACCATCGAGGACGCGGCGGAGCTGCAACTCTGCCAGGACCATGTGGTGCGGCTGGAAACCCGCCCGCCCAGCGTGGACGGCAGCCGGGAGGTGAGCGCGCGCGATCTCGTGCGCAATGCCCTGCGCATGCGGCCCGACCGTATTATTCTGGGCGAAGTGCGCGGGGTGGAGGCGGTGGAGATGCTCCAGGCCATGTCCACCGGCCACGACGGTTCGATGGCGACGCTCCACGGCAATTCGCCCCGTGATGCGCTGTCCCGCCTCGAAATGCTGCTCGGCTTCGCGGGGCAGCAGAACGACGTGCGCGCGGTGCGGCGCTTCGTGGCGAACAGCATCCACGTGATCGTGAACATCCAGCGCCTTGCCAGCGGCGTGCGCCGCGTCACCACGATCAGCGAAGTCACCGGCACGGAGGGCGATGCCTTCACCCTGAACGAACTGTTCCGCTTCGACGAGCAGCCGCCGATGTCGGGCGAGGGCACGTTCCAGACGCTTTCGCCTCGCCCGTATCATGCGGCGCGGCTGAAGGACTATCCGATGCCGGGGGGCTCCGTTTCGGGTCTTGCCGGGGGCCGGATCGACAATCTGGCCAATAACATGGCTAGTAACCGGGGAGTCGCGGCCGGATGGTGAAGGGCGCCGCCTATCTGATCCTGGCCCTGCTGATCCTGGGCGCGGTCCTCTTCGCCCTCGTCAGCGAGCGGGCGCGCAGCCTGGCGGCGATCGACCGGCGGCTGGCCGGTCTGACCCTGCCCGGCGCCGCGCCGGCGCGGGTTTCGGCGGCGATCTCCGTGCCTGAACGCATCGCGCCGCTGCTGGCGCAGGCCCAGCTGGAAGTGACGATGCGGGCCGTGCGCATTCTGGCCGTGGCGGGGCTGGGACTGGTGGTGACGGTGCTTCTCCTGGCCGGACCGGCATTCGCGCTGGCGGTGCTGCTGGGCCTGCCGATGGCGGCGCTTTCCTGGCTGCGCGGGCGCGCCCGCAAGCGGGTGGATGCCCTTACCGAAGCGCTGCCGCTCTATCTCGACGGCGTACGCCAGTTGCAGGCCGTGGGCAATTCGCTCTCGCAGGCGCTCTCCCGCGCGCTCGCCGATGCCTCGCCGGTGGTGCGCTCGTTCTTCGACACCGCCGCGCGGCGCCTGGAAATGGGCGCGCCCGTGGCCGAGACGATGCAGCAGCTGGCGGACCGGCTCCAGGTTCCCGAAGTGTCGATGATCGCCGCTGCCATCCGCACCAACTTGCGCTATGGCGGCTCGATCGGGGCGGTCTTCACCAATCTCGCCCATATCCTGCGCGAGCGCCTGCGCATCCGCCGCGACCTCGTGGCCGCTACCTCCGAGGCGAAAGTCAGCTCCCGCGTGCTGATCGCCATGCCGCTGCTGGCGATGGTCGGCCTGGTCATGATGAACCCGGCCTATCTCGACTTCTTCATCGCGGATCCGCGCGGACAGAAGCTCTCGCTTCTGGCCGTGGGACTGGAAGGCGCGGGCATCCTGATCATCCGCCGCATGCTGAGGCTGGAGTTCTGATGCCGCCGCTCGCCGCCCTCCTGCTGTTCGCGCTGGCGGCGGGCAGCCTGGTGCTTGCCGTCCACGGCGTGCGGATGCTCGATGCCGATGCCCGGTTGCGGCAGCGGATCGAAGGCCAGCCCGGACGCGCGGGGGCCGCCTCCGCCGCCCTGCGCTTCCGGCTACCGCGCCTGTTCGTGGTGCGTGGCCGCGATCGCGAGGAGATCGAGCAGAAGCTGCGCAAGGCCGGTTACTTCGAACCCGGCGCGCTGGAAGCTTTCGCCTGGCTGCGTCTCGCGGCCACCGCCGGGGTGGCGCTGGCCTCGATGCTGGCCTGCCTCGTGCGCGGCGGCAACCCGTTCAGCCCGCTGTTCCCGACGCTGGCCTTGTCCGGCCTCACCTACATCGGCGCCAAGTATGCGCTGCGGATGCGGGCCGCCTCGCGCGAGCGAATCCTGACCGCCGAGTTCCCCTTCCTGCTCGATCTCATGCTGATGATGCTGGAAAGCGGCGTCTCGCTGGACCAGTGCTTTCGCGGCATCGCCCGCGAGGAGCGCGCCGCCGTACCCAACCACGCCCGCCTCGTGGCGATGCTGGTGGAGGATCTCGACCGGGGGCAGGACTATCAGCTCGCCTTCGACCGCTGGGCCGCGCGCGTGGCCGTCACCGGCGCCCGCGAACTGGCGACGGTGTTCCGCCAGTCGCTGTTTCACGGCATGGAACTGGTCCCGGCCCTGCGCGAATTCGTGAGCGAGTTCTCCCAGCGCCGCGTCGCCCGCGCGCGCGAGGCGATCGGCACGATCACCGTGCGCATGGTCATCCTGATGCTCGTATTCTTCATGCCGGCGCTGTTCATCGTGCTCGCGGGACCGCCGGTCGCCGCCATTCTCGACACTTTGGGGAGCGTCAAGGGATGACTGGTCGCCTGTTTCTGGCCGTGCTCGCGCTGGGCGTCGGCACAGCCGCCTCGGTTCCGCCGACGAACCGCGCATGGGCTGCCGAAGCCCTTGGCACGGAGGCATCGGGCTCCACCCGGCAGCTCTATCTCGTGCTGATCCAGCAGGCCCGCAAGGATGGCCGCCAGCGGGCCGCGCTGGCCTTCCTCGACGATTTCGACCGGCAATATCCCGGCGACCGGGAATCGCGCATCCTGCGCATCAATTGCCTGCTCGACCTGGGGCAGACCGAAGGCGCTGCCGCTGCCCTGGCGCAGATCCCCACCGCCGACCGCAGCGCCGAAGCGCAGGCGGTGCGCGGCCATGTGCTCGCTGCGCAAGGGCAGTGGCCGGCCGCGGCCGAGCAGTACCGCGCCGCCCTGCGCGCCAGCCCCGCCGATCCGCTGATAGGCAACGCTCTCGGCTATGCCCTGCTGCGCGGGGGGGATGCGACGCAGGCGGTGGAGGCGCTCAAGGCCGCGCGCGACCTTGCGCCCGGCAACGACGTGGTGCGCAACAACCTCGCGCTGGCGCTAACGGTCGCCGGGCGGCGGGGAGAGGTCGATGCGCTGCTGGCGACGGTGCGCAACCCTTCCGCCAAGGCCGCCTTGCGCGCGCAGATCGCCGAGCAGGCCGCGTTCCTGCTCGCTCCGCCCGCGACCGCTGCACGGGAGAACTGACCGTGGCGCGTCTCCGCAACCGTTTGAAATTGCGGTCCTTGCGGACGCTGCCCAAGGCACTGGCGGAAGACGAAAGCGGCGTGATCGGGCCGATGGTGGCAGTGCTGGGCGTCTCGCTGCTGGGCGCGGCGGGGCTCGCGCTCGACGTCGGACTCTATTACCAGGGCAACCGCGACTTGCGCGCCGCTACCGAGGCCGCCGCGCTGGCGGCGGCGATGAACCCCTACGACGCGAAAGCCCGCGCCGAAGACTATCTGGTGCGCAACGGTTACGACGCTTCGGTTCTCAAGTCCGTGGAGATCGGCCGCTATTGCGCGGACATCGGCCAGGCCGCCGGCCAACGCTTCGATCCCACGATGGCGCGGTGCCCCGGCAATGGCCGCGCCAATGCGGTGCGGCTGGTTTCCAGCCATGAAAGCCGCCGTTTCCTCACCGGGGTACTGGGCGACGCCAGCCCCATCCCCGACCTTTCCGCCACGGCTTCCGCCGCCCGGATCGACGAAGCGGGCGTCAGCGTAACGTCCGATGTCCTGACCAAGGTCGTCTCGCCGCTGCTCGATCCGGTGACGCAACCGCTGGTCGATGTGGTGAACGGCCTGTTGGGCGGGTTGCTCGGCATTCCGATATCGCTGGGCCGGACGGACGTTCGCGGGCTGATGCAGGGCAATGTCGATGCGGGCCTGTTCTTCGACGCGCTGGCCGAGAAGGAGGGCTTCACCGGCACTTATGGAGAGCTGGTGCGCCGCTCCCACGGGTTGAAGAACGTCGCGGAAGCCGCCGCAGAGGCAGCCGCTACGCCGGAAGCCGCCGCCGCGCTGCGGGTCTTCGCGCGGCAGGTGGGCAATGGCTACGCGGTGCCCTTCGAAGGACTGTTCGGCCTGGGCGTGTGGAAGAACATGCCGGTGGGAGAGGCCGACCACAAACCGGCGCTGCGGGCGGGCATGAACGCCTATTCGCTCATCACTTATGCCGTCCAGTCGGGGCCGACCGCCATCGATCTCTCCAAGGCGGTGGGCTTGCTGGTGCCGGTGAACACCGTGAAGATCGGCCTGGTGTCGAGCGGCGCGGGCGACCGTCCCCGCTTCGCATTCGGGCCTGCGGGCGAGGCGCGGGCCGGCAGTTCGGCGCTGCGGATCGGGGTGATGATCGATCTGCCGGTCAATCTGGTAGGGCTCGCCTCCGTCAATGTCCACCTGCCCATCATCGTGGATGTCGGAGCGGCGCAGGCCGAAGTGCGCGAGATTTTCTGCGCCGGCTCGGCCGAGCAGGCGCGCGACACCACCGTCGATGTCCACGTCAGGTCGGGCACGGTCAATGCCTATATTGGGGACGCCGCGTTCGATCCCATGGCGAAGTCGCTCCCGATCATCGGCGCAAGCGACATCCGCCAGACGAGCCTAGTGGGCATCAAGCTCTTGGGCTCTGTCCTGACGGCGGACGTGAAGGGCAGGGCGGTCGTGCAGCCGGTGACGGGGACGGGGCCTGACGACATAACGGTGAAGTTCGGTCCGGGAGCCGGCAGCCCGGCAATGCCGACGATCCCGCGCACTATCGGCAGTTCGGTGCAGATCGGCCAGACGCTGAGCAATCTCACCACGAGCCTGCTCGGCTCGGATGGGTTGGACATTCAGATCGGCCTTCTCGGCAGCGACTGCGTGATTGCCTGCAATATTCTTCAGGCCACCGGGCTGAACGACGTGACCACCAAAGTGCTGCCCAGAGTGGTGGGGCCGGTGACGAACCTGCTCGCGACCGTGGTCGATCCCTTGCTGAACAACGTGCTGGCGGCGCTGGGCGTCCAGGTCGGCAGCGCCACCGTAGCCACTACGGGCGCGCGGTGCGGAGTGCCTGTTTTGATTTAGTTTTCGTGAACACCGGCACCGGAGTCCTCCAACCGGTTACGGAAATTTAATCGGAGGAAATGGGGAGTAATGAGTCATGAATACCATTCGTAAGCTTTTCGCGCGTCTGATGACTGACGAACGTGGTCTTACGGCCGTAGAATATGCAGTTCTGGGAGCGATTGTTGTGGGCGCAATTGGCGGCATTGCTACGCAGTTCGAAGACGGTCTCACCGGGGCTTTTGAAACAATGATTGGTAACTTCTCGTAAGGTCAGTTTATGCGCAAATCAGCTCAAAAACTGCTGAAATGCGAACGCGGAATGGCGGCGCTGGAGTTTGTTTTCCTCGCTCCGGTGCTGCTGGCCCTGGTCTTCGGGGTCATCATCTACTCGATCTACTTCAGTGCCTTGATCGGGGTGCGGCAGGCGGCGGCCGAAGGCGCGCGGGCTGCCGTCGCCGGGCTTTCCACCAGCGAGCGGGTGGAACTGGCGCAAACCCGCGCCAGACAGGTCGTAGAAGGCTACGGCCGCATCCTCGGCGGCAATACAGCGCCAGTAATAACCGCTTCGTCCGATGGGGCGGGTGTGTTCAAAGTCAAAGTCAGCTATGACATGGTCGGCAGTCCAATAATGAAATATGGGAAAATCGTTCCCATGCCGTCCTCGATCGTCGAAGCAAGCGTCGTCGTGACCAATGGGGGATACTGAATGGCTGGTCTGAGTTACTTCAATCTTGCCTTGCTGATTGTATTGCTTCTGCCGGCGGTGATCTTGCCGTGGGAGGGGCGCAGGCCACCCAATCTTCTTTATCTGGTGATCGCCATCGGCGGCCTCAGCTTCGCCGCGCTGAAAGGCGGCGTCCCCGCGTTCAGCTTGTCGGTGCTGGCGGGCGCATCCTGCCTGGTGCTGGTGGCGGGCGGCCTTGCCATCCTGCGCTCCACCACGGGGTTTTGCCTACTGACCGGCAGCCAGATCAAGCTGCTGGCCGCCGGCGCCACCTGGCTGGGGCTGCTCGGCGCGGCGACCATGATCGCGATCACGGCGATGACCCTGCTGATCGTGGCAACGGCGCAGCAGTTCCGCACGGTTGCGCGGCGCCCCGATTCGGGGGCGATCGTCGCCGTCGCCATCTTCTGCGTGGGCCTTCAGCAGGTTCTGCCGTCAATCTGAAAAGGGAAACTTCGCCTTGGCGAGGTTTGAGGTGCCGATGAACGTAATGAATCCAAGCTGGCGCTCACGCCTCGGAGCCATGCTCAATGCGCCGCGATCGGATGCCGATGCGGAAGCCGAGCAGGGGACCGAGTCAGGCGCCGACGGCTCGCTTTCGCCCGAGCCGGTGCTCATCGTCGACGATGACGAGGATTTCGGCAGCGAGTGCGCCTTCAGCCTGCGCCTGATGGGCTACGATCCGATTGTCGCCACCAGCGCGGAAGAGGCCATGGCCTTGTTCGATGCCAACGAGATATCGATCGCCATCGTCGACTACAATATGCCGGGGCAGGACGGCATCGCCCTCATCCACGCCCTTGGCCGCAATGCCGAGGCGCGGGGCCTGCGGCTCCAGTTCATCATGGCCACCGGCTATGCCAGCAAGGATGTCGCCATCGACGCCATGCGGGCCTCTGCCGTGGATTTCCTGGAAAAGCCGATAGACCAGTCCGACTTGCGGCAGGCGCTCCAGCGCATCAAGGGCCTGCGCCCGACGCCGGATGCGCGGGAATCGCTGCTGGGCAAGATTTCCAGTCTCAGCACCGAATTGCAGCGCCTGGCGATGCTGATGGACGATCCCGCGGCGCAGCCGAAATTCCGGGCCGGAGACTTTCAAGAAGGCGACTTCCGGCGGGCGAGCGACCTGATCGGCGAGTCCGAACCTGCCCTGTCGGCGCCGCCTGCGGACATGCGCGCAAGCCCAGAAACCGGGCAGTTGACGGACTTCATCCGCGAACTCCTGCGCAAGGAGATGAAGCGGCGCGAGATCGGCGGCGGCGAACTGTTCGGCGATCCGGCATGGGAGATGCTGCTCGATCTGCTGCTCGCGCGGATCGAGAACCGCCGGGTTTCGGTTTCGAGCGCCTGCATCGCCTCCGGCGCGCCGATGAGCACGGCCCTGCGGCTGGTACGCCGCCTGGTGGGAGAGAACGTGCTGTGCCGTCTGCCCGACGAGCACGACCGGCGCCGACACTTCCTGGTGATCAATCCCAAGTTCGAGGGGCCATTGCTCGAATATCTCACCGAGCAGATGCGCCAGCGCGCGAAATCTTCCGCCAAATAGCGCAGGGGCGCGCAGTCGCGCAGTTTGCGCTTCGTCGCGCCGGTTGAACGCTTTGTTTACAAACAATCGTTAACCACGCGGCGATCCTTTCCAGCGCGACTGCCCTATGACCATAGATCCCCGCACAATGCTGTTCATGACGAATGCCGTCGCGTTCGTGGCTTCGGCGTTCCTGCTTTTCGAATGGCACCTGCTGCGCGAGCGGTCGCTCGCCTACTGGAGTGCGGGCTTCGCCGCGATCGTGGTGGGCTGTGCGATCACGCCATTGCGAGAGGCGGGCTTCTTCATCGCGGGAGTGTGGCTGGCGAACGGCATGCTGGTTCTGGCACACGTGGCGTTCCTTTACGGCACCGCCAGTTTCCTCGGTCGTCGGATCTCGCCGGCATGGTGCCTCGTGCTTCCGGCCTGGGCCTTGATGCTGGCTGTTCCCGACGATGGCGTGCGCACGCAGATCCTGTCGCTGGTGAACGCGCTGTTGGTCGCCGTGCTCTCGCTGCGGTCCGCCCAGATGCTCGGCGGACTGCGCGGCCGCCGAGATCCGGACACGACGCTGCTCGCTTTCGCATTCCTCGGCCATGGCGGGTTCTATCTGCTAAAGACGCTGATGGCCTTCGTTCCGGGGGCCTTCATCGACCTGTCCCATTACACCGGCCTGATGATCTCGATCTCGCTGTTCGAGGGGATCATGATGGAAGTGGCGCTGGCGTTGTCGATCGTCGGCGCTTTGCGGCGCCGCCGCGAGCGCAGCATCGTGCGTCTGGCGGAGCACGATCCGCTGACCGGGCTGTTGAATCGCCGAGGCTTCGAAGCTCGCGCCCGCACCGTACTGGCGCAGGAGGACGGGCCGGTGGCGCTGTTGCTGCTGGACATCGATCATTTCAAATCGATCAACGACGGCTACGGCCATCCGGAAGGCGACCGCCTGCTGGTGGCCCTGGGAGTTTTCCTGAATTCGACTTTGCCGCATCGCGCCATCTGGGGACGGTTGGGGGGCGACGAATTCGCCGTGCTCCTGCCGCGGGCCGACGTTTTTGCGGCGCTTACCCTGGCCAAGGCGCTGTGCCAGGGCTTCGCGCGGGTCGGCGGTGGCCGCGGGCAGGGCGGTACGCTGAGCATCGGCTGCGCCACTTATGCGGAAGGCGCGATCGACCTTGAGGCGCTATCCGCCGTGGCGGACCGCGCGCTTTACGACGCCAAGCGGCAAGGCCGGAATCGGGCCAGCCATCGCGAAGTTGCGGGCGAACCCTTGGCGAAGAGTCGTCTCGTCGCCGAATCCGTGTCGCACCCGGCCGCCGTCGCAATCACCCCGCCGGACAGGGTCAATTCCCCCGAAGCCCTCTCGGCTCGTTGATAAAATCGTTTAATTTTCACGTACAATCGAATGCAACAATCGATTGATCGCGAATACGCAGAGTTCACTTGAGAAACCTTTACTAAAACAATACCTGAAGAGCATAACGCTATCGCTTTGACCCGGGGGGGACAAACTTGCGATCGAGCTGTAAAGACGTGTTTGATCAGGATCTTGAGGATACGGCGCGGCCGTCCGGCCCTTCGGGCTCGTCGTTTCGCGTCCGCGATCTGGTGCCCGCCGCTTGCCTGCTTGCCGTGGGGCTGATCGCGCTGCTGATCGCCTCGATCCGGAGCGATGCCGCGCCCGGCAAGTTCGTGGTGGTGGCGCCGCCCGGCTGGTCGCTGGGCCGCACGGTCGCGCTCGTCCGGGCCGGAGACGGACGTCTTCTGGGCACCGGCAACTTCGCGAACGTGGTCTTCGCGGCGTCCTCCGATTCAAGCTTTGCTGCGCGTCTGCGTGCAGCCGGGGCCTGGCTGGTCGAGCCCGCGCCGCTGGCACCGGGTTGCGTCACTCCCGAAAGGACAAGCCCTTGAACGACGCGCTCGACAGGCTGCGAACCCGCTTCGGCCTTTTCCTGGTGCCGTTGCTATGGGGACATGTGCTGCTCCAGGCCGCCGTGGCCCAGGCGATGACGGTGTCGGGCGGGCAAGTTGGAAATGGACTGGCGTTACGAGCGGGGCTGGCGGCGGCGCTGGTCGCGGCTGCCTATCATGTCACTTGGCGCCGCTACGGCACTGCGCCCGCCACCCGCTATCTCTCGGTAGTGGCGCTGATGGCGGAGCCGGCCATGCTGCTGTTCCTCCTGCGGGGGCATCCCTGGCAGATGGACATGCACATGTACTTCTTCGCGATGCTGGCACTGACGATCGCCTGGCTGGATCGACGGGCGATACTGGTCGCCGCCATCGCCATCGCCGCGCATCACGCCCTGCTGCTGTACCTCCTGCCCTATGCGGTGTTTCCGGAGGCGGGAAATTTCGAGCGCGTCCTGCTCCACGCCGCCATCGTCGCGTTTCAGACCGGCGTGCTGATCTGGCTGAACAACATGCTGCTCGCCAGCTTCGCGCAGAGCGCCCGGATGAGCGAGGAGATCGGGGCCAAGAACATCGCGCTGGAAGAGCGTACGCGCGAAGCTGAGGAAGCCACCCGTGCCAAGAGCATGTTCCTGGCCAACATGAGCCATGAGATCCGCACGCCGATGAACGCGATCCTCGGCTTCTGCCACCTGGTATCGCGCACGGACCTGGACAAGCGGCAGCGCGGCTATGTCGAGCGGATCAGCGGCGCGGGGGCCTCCCTGCTGCGCCTGATCAACGATATTCTCGACTATTCCAAGAACGAAGCGGGCAAGCTGACGCTCGAAGCGCGACCGTTCGACCTTCGTGCTGCCGTTGCCGGACAGATCCAGCTTCTCACGGTGGAAGCGGCGGCCAAAGGCGTGCGGATCGTCGCGCGGACCGACCACCGCCTGCCGGTAAGCGTGGTGGGAGACGAACTGCGGTTCTCGCAGGTGGTCCTCAACCTCCTGAGCAACGCGGTGAAATTCTCCGATCGCGGAGAAGTGACGGTCGCCGTCGATCTGCTTTCATCGCAAGCGGACGGCCTCGAAGTCGCGCTGGTCGTGCGCGATCATGGCATCGGCATGGATGGGGAGCAGCAGGCCAGCCTGTTCCGGTCCTTCTCCCAGGGCGACAGCTCCACCACCCGTCGTTTCGGGGGCACCGGGCTTGGACTGGCCATCTGCCGTCAGATCGTCGAGCAGATGGGCGGAGACATCGGCGTGGAAAGTGCGCAGGGCCAGGGCAGCACTTTCACCTGCCGCATGCGCTTCGCCGCGGGTCGGGCGGCCGGATCCGAGAAGCCGGCGGCGCATATCCGCGCCCTGCGCGTGCTTGCGGCGGACGACAATGCGGCCGCCCGCCAGCTCGTGGAGGAAATCTTCGAAGGCTGGGACATGGGCGTGGATCTCGTGGCCTCCGGTGACGAAGCCGTGGCAGCCTTCGGCAGTGCCGCGGTGGACCAGAAGCCTTACGACCTCGTCCTGCTGGACTGGAAGATGCCGGGCATGGACGGCATGGAAGCGGTGCGAGAGCTTCGCCGCATGCAGCACGGGGCGCCCTCGCCGGTCACGCTCATCGTCACCGCCTATTCGGTGGACGAGATGGCGGCCGAAGCGGGGGAAGCAGGCGTCTCGGCCTTTCTTACCAAGCCGATCGATTCCCACGCCCTGCTGGAGACGATCTCCTCGCTGTTCGCAGAGGGTTCGCCGCAAGTGACGGTGGCGAGTTCAGCGCCCACGCGGGAGGCAAGGGCTCCGGTTGCGGATGGGCCGGTTGCGGATGGGCAGGTCGCGGGGCCGTTGCGCGGCCTGCGGGTGTTGCTGGTGGAGGACAACGAGATCAACCGCGAGATCGCCACCGAACTGCTAACCCATGCGGGCCTGGTGGTGGATTGCGCGGAAAATGGGCGTGTAGCCTGCGACAAGGTGGCGCAGAACGGCCGAGCCTATGCGGGCGTGTTGATGGACGTGCAGATGCCCGAAATGGACGGCATCGAGGCGACGACGATCATCCGCCGCACTTGGCCGATGGCGGAATTGCCGATCATCGCCATCACCGCCCACGCCTTCGAGGCGGAACGGCAGCGCTGCCTGGACGCAGGCATGAACGATCATGTGGCCAAGCCCGTCGATCCCCGTCAGCTCATCGTGACGCTGGACCGCTGGTTGAAGCCGGCGCGCGAAGGAAGTGTCGTCACGCGATCCGGCGCACCTTCGACTTCAACACAGGTCGCTACGGTGGCGGAGCTTCCCGATCGCCTGGGCCCATTCGACATTGCCGAGGCTTTGAAGCGCGTCAACGGCAAGGCGGGCCTGCTCCGCAAGCTGATCGTCAGTTTCGCGGCGACGTACGGCCATGCCGGGCAGGACATCCGCGATCGGATCGCGGCAGGGCAGATTGCGGATGCACGGCGCCTGGCCCACAGCCTGAAAGGCGTAGCGGGGTCGCTGGAACTGCGCGAGCTGCAAGCTTGCGCTTCGGACGTGGAGCAGCGGCTGGCGCACGAGGATCTGATTCCGGCGCTCGCCGCGATCCAGGCGCTCGAACCGGAACTGGACCGCGCTGTCGCGGCGGCCGGGAAGCTTGCGGAAGCGGCACTGCCCAAGGGGGAAGCGGTCGCTGCTCATGCTCGACCTGCACCGTCCGACGATGGACGGGACCTTTCGGCCGCCTACGACGAACTTCGCGCGCTGCTACGCCGGCGAAGCCTGGGCGCCAGAAGCGCGTTCGAACGGCTGGCCCAAGACATGGGCCTGGACGATGTCGAACGCGCCGCGCATCCGCTGCACCACGCCTTGCAGCGGCTGGACTATGTCGCCGCTCTCGCGCTGCTGGAAGGCTTGGCAGGTGGAGCGGAGCGCCTGCCGATCACAGAAAGCACTGCCCCCCAAGCCGCCTTCTCCCAAGGAATCCCCTCGTGAACAAAGCGACCATTCTCGTCGTCGATGACGATGTGGCCAATATCGAGATCATGAACGCCGTGCTGGAGGACGACTATGACGTCTGCTTCGCCACGTCCGGCGAAGAGGCGATCGATACGGCGCGATCCGTGGATCCGGACCTGATCCTGCTCGATATCGTACTGCCCGGCATGGATGGTTTCGAAGTCTGCCGTCAGCTCAAGGTCGATCCCGTTCTGGCGGACGTGCCGATTATCTTCATGACCGGGCTGGGCGACACGGAAGACGAGATGCGCGGGCTTTCCCTCGGTGCGATCGACTATGTGGCCAAGCCGATCCAGCCCGCAATCCTGCGCGCGCGGGTGAGCAATCACGTGGAGCTCAAGCGGCTGCGCGACAAGCTGGCGGAACTCGCGGTAACCGATGCGCTGACCGGGTTGAGCAATCGCCGCCAGCTTGAGCGCACGCTGGAAGGCGAATGGGTGCGCCTCTGCCGCACCGGAGACTGGCTGTCGGTGATCATGCTCGACATCGATTTCTTCAAGCAGTTCAACGATACTTACGGCCATGTCGCGGGCGACCGCTGCATCGTCATGATCGCCGCCTCGCTCAACCGCGCGCTGCGGCGGATGACGGCGGTGACGGCGCGTTACGGCGGCGAGGAATTCGTCTGCATCCTGCCCGGGGCCGATCCGGCGACGGCCCTTCAGGTGGCGGAGGAGATCAGGCGGCAGGTGAACGCGCTGCAAATTCCGCACGAAACATCGAATGTCAGCCCCTGCGTCACCGTCAGTGTGGGGGTCGCCTCGGCTCGTTGCTCCGGCGAAACGACGCCGGAACGGTGGATCGCCGAAGCGGACAAGCAGCTCTACCTGAGCAAAGTCGCGGGTCGCGACCGCACGGTCGCAACCGAGTTCGAGGTGCCCTGTCTGGGGTAAGGGATCTGAGTAAGGGCCTGGGGTAAAGGGCTGGCGTCAGGGAGTCCGGATCGCTCCGGACTCCCCCGATCCTCGCGCGGGGCGTCAGGCCGGTTCGTGAACCTGCTGCTGCATCAGGCGCTCGGCAGTGCGGTCCGCCACGATGGACGGCGCAAGACCGTCCCGTGCGGCTTCGTCCAGCACGGCGGCGACGCGCGGGCCGATGCGGACGACGCGCTGGCGAACTTCGTCGGCGCTCTCCTTCAGGTATTCCGCCGCCACGTTGATGATCCCGCCAGCATTGGCGACGTAATCGGGCACATAGGTCACGCCGCGTTCGAGCAGCAGCGCGGCCATGTCCTCGCTCGCGAGCTGGTTGTTGGCCGCGCCGCAAACGAGGCGCGCTTCCAGCGTGGCGATCGTGGCTGCATCGAGCACGCCGCCCAGGGCGCAGGGTGCGAAAATGTCGGCGGCAACCCCGGCAATCTCATGAACCGGCACGACGCGTGCGCCATGGGCTTCCGCCACGCGGGCGCAGCGCGCCGGATCGATGTCGGCCACGACGAGTTCCGCACCGGCCTCCGCCAGCATGTCGCACAAGTGGCCGCCGACATTGCCGACGCCCAGCACGGCCACGGTCATGCTCGAAAGCGCGCTGCCGGACTGGAATGCCACGGCGGCGCGCATGGCCTCGAACACGCCCAGCGCGGTCCAGGGCGAGGGATCGCCGCCAGCGCGACCGGGCAGGGCGGTGCGCCCGGCGACATGGCTGGTGTGACGCGCGATCGCTTCCATGTCGGAAACGGTCGTGCCGACGTCTTCGGCGGTGACGTAGCGCCCGTCGAGCCGCTCGACCGCCTGGCCGAAGGCTTCGAACAGGGCGACCCGATCGAACGCGCCTGCCGGGCGTCGCAGCACGGCCTTGCCACCGCCGAACGGCAGTTCGGCCATGGCGTTCTTGTAGCTCATGCCCTCGGCAAGGCGCACGGCATCGGCCATGGCGCTGCTCTCGTCGGCGTAAGTCCAGAACCGGCAACCACCGGCGGCCGGACCGCGCGCGGTGGAGTGAATGGCGATCACTCCGTCCAGGCCGGCTGCTTCGTCATAGAGACGGACATATTCCATCGGCGGCGTCATGCGGCTGGCGCGGGCGACCATTTCAAAACTCCAGGCTGGCGTAAGTGCCGACACCCTTATTGCAGGTCCGCCGAGGGCATTCTCTCCTCTTTCAGGGTTGAAAGCCCCCAATATCGGCAAGACGTACCCGAAAAGGCATGATATGAGAAAATTATGTCCGACCTTGACCCATACGAGCGAAAGATTCTCCGAGAACTCCAGCGAGACGCGAGTCAGACGACGGCGCAGATCGCAGAGCGGGTTGGCCTGTCGTCCTCGCCCTGCTGGCGGCGTATCGACCGGCTGGAGCGGGAAGGCTTCATCAAGCGCCGGGTGGCGCTGGTGGATCGCAAGAAAGTGGGGCTGGACGCGCACGTTTTCGCGCAAGTGAAACTGAACGCCCATGGCCGCGCCAATCTCGATGAGTTCTCCGCCAAGATCCGCGAGTTCCCGGAGGTGCTGGACTGCTACGTGCTGATGGGCTCGGTAGACTTCCTGATCCGCGTGGTAGCCGCCGATATCGAGGCTTACGAAAAGTTCTTCTTCGAAAAGCTTTCACAGCTTCCCGGTGTGCAGGAATTGAACTCGATCGTGGCATTGTCCGAAATCAAGGCGACCACGGAATTGCCGATCTGAATGCGGATGTCGGGGCTGTCGGCGATTCCCGTTTCAGTTTTCCAGCTTGCGCAGTCGATTGTAGAGGTCACTGCACGCGTCGCTTGGCGCGATGGCCCAGCTTCGCTTCGCGCACTGTCGCGCTCGGTCGAGATATTCCGGATCGTGAGCCAATTCGTAGCGATCCAGCCATAGCGATCCGCGCTGGATTAGCAGAATGCGTGTCTCCTCGCCGTCCAGACCATTGGCCCTGCGGGCGACCAGATCGGTATGGCTCAGGGCTTCCATTATCTTACCCGAATCCCGCATGCTCGATACCAGGGCGATGACCAGATCTCCGGGAGGTGGATCCTGGGCACCCTCCAGCCATGCCGCGGCTAATCTGGCCTCCTCGCGCGCAGAGCCATACTTGCGTGCGAGACGAAGCCCCTCGAACCGGTCCTCGCGCCAGGGCAGGCGATAGGCCTGAGCCGCTTCGATGGCCGCAACCAGGCCGGGGAGATCGTCCTGCTCGATACGGGCGTGAAACCCGAATGCCGCGGCTTTCTGCCGCATCTTGTCATGCTCGACGTCTGCGGGCGAGCGGAGCGAGGATATCGCGGACATTAGAACGGGTGTCAGAAGCACGTATCCCGAGGTGAGGGGGCATTTCCGTGGCAGGCCGTCTATCGTCCGCAAGTGAACCGCGCGGCTATGAAGATCCAGCCTGACGATGGTCGCCACATCCTCGGGGTCGTCGATATAGAAGTCGGCACCGATCAGGCTTTCGGCCAGCATTTCCGCGCCGGGCTTGTGAAGCAGTGGCAATATGTCGTCGCCACTGATGTCCTCCGCTTCGATGTCCAACAGCCGCACCTCCTGCTGCGGCTTTTACAGGTTTCGCTACAGAGTGAACATCCCGGTTTCAGCCGAACTGGCGGAGACGGCGGCGGAAATCGGTCGGTTTGGTCGATTATGAAGATTTTTTGAAATTAGCGTGTTGACCGAATCGTGGGTGGGACTTAGAGGGCCTCTCACCGCAGCGGAGCAGACGCTCTTGCAGTGGTCGCCAAGA
>NZ_DAMDBA010000040.1:8327-42531 GCF_032093395.1 Novosphingobium sp. | reverse complement strand
GCCAGTGCCCGCAGTCGTCGCAGGCCTCGATGTGACCGCCCAGCGCGGCGGTGCGGCAGTTCTCGATCGCCGTCATGACCTTGAGCTGGCCAAGGCTGAGATGCCCGGCATGGGCGGCACGATAGGCGGGCCCGGCGCTGCGGAAGATATCGGCGACCTCGAGCGAGGTGCGCACGGTTCAACCGGGTGGTGCCCTGCCTTCCATCACGGCAACGATCTGGTCGAGCGGGCTGGCCACCGCCCGCATGGTCTTGCTGGAGACCCGGGTATAGATCCCAGTCGTGTTGATGTTCACGTGTCCGAGCAAGACCTGGATTACGCGGATATCGACACCCTGCTCGAGCAGGTGAGTAGCGAACGAGTGGCGCAATGTGTGCGGGCTTACCCGCTTGTGGATCTCTGCGCGCTCGGCCGATTCCTGCACGACCCGGTGCAACTGG
This sequence comes from Novosphingobium sp., assembly GCF_032093395.1. Classification (GTDB taxonomy): domain Bacteria; phylum Pseudomonadota; class Alphaproteobacteria; order Sphingomonadales; family Sphingomonadaceae; genus Novosphingobium. The sequence continues at coordinate 42,091 of NZ_DAMDBA010000040.1, read as the reverse complement.
CGAGCCGAGACTGGATCCGTGCCGCTACGGCCAGGGAATAGCCAACCATGCGGCAACATCACCCCGCGCCGCTTGCCTTCGCGCCACCACTGTCGAAGCAAGTCCAGCAGGTGCGTTGAGAGCATGGCGTTACGATCCTTGCGTCCCTTGCCCTGCTCGACGCGGATCAACATCCGGGTGCTGTCGATGTCATCGATCTTGAGGTGAGCGACCTCTGAGACCCGCAGGCCCGCGCCATAGGCAACGCTGAGGGCTGCCTTGTACTTTATGCCTGGCGCCGCCTCGAGCAGCCGCGCTGTCTCCTCGACGCTCAAAACCACCCGCAGCTTGGGTGTGAAGCGAACGACGACCAGCCCTAGCGCCATCTCCGGCCGCCTGAGGGTTATCCCGAAGAGGAACCGCAGTGCGACACGGCCCCATTGATCGTGGCCGGCCCCTCGGCGCGCTCGTGCTGGTCGACCTGATAACGCCGGAGGTCTTCCACCGTAGCCGTGTCCGGGGGGCGGCCGAGAAACGCGGCGAAGTTCCGGACATGTCGGATATAGTCATTCTGCGTGTGCGCCCCGAAGCCACGCATCGTCATGTCCTGCAGCATCCGCTCACGCAACGAATGGGTCGGGGCAGCGGTCGTGATAGTATTCATGGTAAGTTCCTCTCCGTTGAAGGAACTCCACGGTCGCAAGGCGACATCGCCGCCCGCAAAGCCTGAACAATACTACGCTACGTCACCCCAAGCGACTCTCCCGCGGAGCGGGTTCGTGCTCTGGGTGAAAGCTGCTGTTCCCGTGAGACAGGCTGACCGGCAGCTCCTGTCAGAAAGTGCCGGTCAGGGTTTATCGAGCGGTTTCCTTGCGGACGAGCGCCGATCGGCGCCCTCAGACGTTCCGGATGGTCCCACCGTCGATGACGAACTCTGCGCCATGGATCGCGGCAGCACGATCGGCGGCAAGGTAGACGATGAGGTCGGCCACCTCATCGGGCTGCGCTCCTCGGCCGATCGGAATCCCACCCAGGGCGTCGAGTACGGACTGCCGCGCGTCCTCGAGCGTGCCGCCATTTGCTGCCTGAAGCATTTGGAGGAAGTCTCCGGTGGCAGAACTGGGACAGGGTCAGTCAATTGCGATCTGGGGCAGTCATGATTTTCCAACGTAAGGCGGCGCCACTGCAGTGATCGAGGCCGCTATCTGCGGCGCCATCTCGACCACGGCCAGCCCCCGTAGGTCCGCCATGGTTCCCGCGAGCACAATCGCCGCGGAGCACAGGCATGCAGCTCATCCAATGAACGAACTGCTTTCCTGGGAATCGATCCTCAAGCCTGGCTTCCCAACCTCAATATCGCCGTTCGCCAGACGCCGGATCAAAAGTGCCCCGTCGCGATGACCTGACTGCCATCGCTCTCCTGCCGACCGAGGCGAAAAATCCATCGCTTTACCGGCGATTTCCCGGTTTTGGTCCGAATATGCCAGGTTCACGAGCGTGACCGAAGACGCGGCGTCACCGGCCGCGTCGAACGATCGTTTCCATCCGGCTATCGTCCGCCGCGTCTGCGCGGCGAATATGAGGTCCTGGGTTCGGCCGACGACTTCACCCAGCGTCTTTGGCCGACCCGACGAAAGAGGGAGCAGATCAGCCGCAATGCAGAGAACCGGAGAGGCGCCGGGCGAGCTCAGGACTGGATCCAGGGGAACATTAACCGACAAACCACCGTCAACCAACAGGCGCCCGTCAACTTCGATTCCCGGGAATGCCGATAGCAGCGAAGCGCTCGCTCTCACATGGTCGGGAAGCACGCGCTGGGTTGCCGTATCGATCCAGACTTCCTCGCCCGTCTGCGCATACACTGCAGCCGCCGTGTAGCGGACCTTGCCTTCATTCAGCAGTTCGAAGTTCACGAGCTCGCCAAGCGTCTGCGTGAGGACATGGGTATCGTAGATTGCGTGGGAGCCTGCAGCCGGATCGTGACGCCACCAAGCAGCGGAGGAGCCGAAGGGACCGAACATGCCCCGGCGACCCGTCAACAACGTCCCTACTGCAGCAGCCGAACGGCGCCACGTGTCGGGTAGGAAATCCCAGGGCAGGGGGGCAGGCCGCTCATCCTCGGGCCGCCACAAGTCCCTCAGTTTCTCGAGCCGTTCTCCAGGCGAGTTACCAGCAATGACAGCGCCCACGACAGCGCCGATGGATGTCCCAAGAACCCAGTCGGGCTCAATTCCTGCTTCATGTAATGCCTGGTACAAGCCTGCGTGATACGCTCCTAAAGCATTGCCGCCACCTAGGACCAAGGCGATCTTGACACCTTCGCGAACGGGCAGCGGCCGCCGCAATGGCGTGGCCGGCGCGTTGGGAATATCCGACATTGAAACCATCCGCTGTCCCCGTCCATTGCGAGGGGCGACCTAACCCCCTCGTCAAAGGTTCATCAGCAAGGTCTGGTTCCCACCTTATTGATTCGGAAGCACGCGCGGGCAGTCCCGCGGCGCTACGGTCGCTGTGAACCCGATAAAGCCACTGCACATAGTTGTGGCCGGAAGCGACCTATCGCGGTGGCGCTGCGCAGCGCGCTCCGACCCTATACTTGAGGCAAATAATGGTTGGGCCGAGCCTTCGGCGAGCCCAGTCGTTGGGAGTTGCTGGTAAGTCAGGCAGAGACGGCGTATAGCATCTCCAGCGCTTTCCCGTGTTTTGGCCTGGGGCGCCTGAGAGTTGTCGTGCTCCTGCCCAACGGGAGAAGCGTATGCTCACCGGTTTAACTGTTCTGATCGTGGAAGATGGCGGCCTGATTGGTCACGACCTCGCTGCGGCTGTCGAAGACCTCCATAGGTTTCCGATCGTCGTCGCTACCGTTTCAGAAGGCCTGCGTGTTGTTGCAACCGCAACTGTTTCCGCAGCCATTCTGGACGCGCAGTTCCCGGACGGCGAAGTGACGCCGCTTGCCGTTGCTCTTATCGAGCGCGCAGTTCCGTTTGTTGTGCATTCGGGCGGCACCTTGTCAGATGCGCTGAATGCACTTTTTGCGCGTCACGCCGTGGTTCCCAAGCCTGCTTTGTCCAGTGCCGCTCTGGCTGCCCTAGAACGCGAATGTCTCGGCGACCAAACTATGGTCGGACCAATGCCTGAGATAGCGTTCGTCTTGGAGGATCGCCGGTGCTGAAGGCGTATGAAATGACACCGGCGCAACGATTTGGCCCGCAAACTCCGACGCGCCGCGCAGGGCGCTGGCTGGAAGAATTGGTGGCCGGGCACAGAGTCATTGAGGGCCGGCGGTCGGTTGATCAGCGGGAGTGTAGTACGCAATACAGTGTAATTCTGCAGGAAGGGATGCTATCGCGCGCACTGAATTATCGCGACGGCAAACGTCAGGTCGTGAGCGTCCATGTGCCTGGCGATTTCATTCACTTTTACGCCGGGCCGGCCCGCCATCAGGAGACCGTCGCAATCACTCGCTGCCGGGTTGCTCTCATACCGAACTGCCGCCTCGACCATATCACCAGACAGCAACCCGATAGGCTTCGCGACCTTTGGACGTTGGCTGCGGCAGACGCTGCCGTTTGTCGGGCATGGTTATTCAGGTTGGGCAGGCTCGACGCCGTCGCCCGGATTGCCCATTTTCTCAGCGAAATGAACTACCGCCTCGCCGCAAGCGGACGCAGTGATGGGCGCAAATTTCAGTTGGCGCTTACGCAAGCCGATCTTGCGGAGATTTGCGGCCTGACCCCGGTGCACGTTAACCGGGTCATGCGAAGACTGCGGGAAATGGGTCTTTGCACGTTTCGGTCGTTCTTGGTCGAGATTTCCGAACGGACCCGCCTTGAGGCGGTCGGTCAATTCAACTGCAGCTATCTTGAGGTAGGCAATGAGCACGATAGGCCAGTCGCCCCTGTCGCGGGTGCCAGATTAATGCACCCGATGCCGGTTGGAAGTTTTCAAGAGCAGCTCAGGCGGATCGATAGATGCCAATAGGGCCGGCTAGCCGCGCCGCCCGTGACACCAAGGCGCAGGCCTTTGAAAATCGACGACGGAGGCTAGGAAACTACAACGATCTCGATGTTGTGGTCCGAAACGAAGAATGATCCCGTAAGTTGATCGCTATTGATGCATTTTGACGATGCGACCGGGAGCCGCTGAATTAATGTCACGAAACTTTCAGGTAGCATCAAAATCGCTGCATGGCAGGACCAATTTGGGCATCTTGCCCCGTGAATTCCTCGGCAAAGCGTCGGATCGCGTGATCGAGTGGCGGTAGCAATTTTCCGCGACGACTGATCAGCGGAACATACGCCGGGCGAGTTGCCAATAAGCCCAATGTCGCGCCTGCCTGGTGATCGACGAGGCTTTCGTCCAGCCCGGATGCCTTAGCCAAACGCATGGCAAAACTTGCCCATGTGCAAGCATCTTCATTGGTGAGGTGCCACAGTCCCGTTTCCCCATCGATGACGAGGTCTAGCACCGCGTTGCACAAGTCCGGCACGTAAGTCGGCGTGATCGTCTCGTCGTCGGCGGCGATGAAAGGGACCCCCCGCGCCAGGGTGTTGCAGGCCTGAACCGCGAAGTTGTGCTTGTCGAACGGCGAGAAGAATGCGGCGGTGCGAACGACCAGATGTCGGCCGGGAAGGCACCCAACGGCCCGCTCAGCCTCTGCTTTACTACGCCCGTAGACGTTGATTGGCGAAGGCGCTCGGCCTTCATCATAGGGTCGGTCGCACAAGCCGTCGAACACTAAGTCGCTGGAAAAGCTCGCGGTCGCGATCCCGCGCCGAGTGCATGCAGCTGCTAGGCGCTCGGCACCAGCGGCGTTTGCTTCGAAGCATGCGGCCTGCTGGAGTTCGGCCTCGTCGACCCTTACCCAACCGGCTGCGTTGATGACGGCCCAAGGGTAATGCCGGTCAAGCGCTCCGGCGATGCTGGATGCGTCGGCGAGGTCCAGTTCGTGCCTTTGTGTGAGCACATGATCGATGTTCCGGTGTCGGCATGCAGCTGCCAGAGCGCGCCCCAGCGTGCCCGAACCGCCTGTGATCAAGAGTGGTCGCGTCGGCGGCGGGGGCTGGATCACCGCGCGCTGCTGCTCAATCAAAGGCGCCGCACGGACCACTTCTGGATGGTGCAGCCGTATCTCACGTTGCCACCAGCCAGAGCCCCCTAGCACAGGGTGGCGCAGCCTGTGTCCCGTGGCTAGCGAGCGCAGCAACGCCACCATTGCCGTTGGACGGGCCGTGCCACCGCTCACATCGAAAGTCCCAGCTTCATAGCGGCCCACACCGGTCAACAGCGTGTCCCATCCGGAACTACCGAAAAGCGCCCAGCTGGTGACTGCGCGTACGTCGATGCCCGTGTCACGTGCACGTGTGACATCGTCCCAGGCGGCAGCCACCCAGCGCATCTGTTCCTCGCGCGTGCACCCATTGTGGATCTCGGTCACGGCCAGAGGTCGTGCATAGCGCTCCCATGCCTCGCGCAAGATGCCAGTCAGGCCCTGCGGAGGCGGGGTCAGCGCGCGGATCGCCTCGGTGTCCACGAAAGGGCGTTGATCGTTTCCGCCCGCTGCGAGCCGCGGATATCGCCTTATCCTGTGGTCGAGGAAGCGATCGCTAGTAAGGTAGTGATTGATGCCGATGATGTCGGGAGGGCAAGGATCGTCGGCAATTGCCCGCAGCCGGTCGCCAAACCCCATGCGGCTGAGGCGCCGCCATAAGTCATGGCCGGAGACCACCATCCCGCAGAGCAGGTCGAAGCTCATCCAGCGCCGCGAGTTGTCGAACGCGGCCTGATCGCAAAGCCCAGCCGTGGCGTATGTGCGGCCGAGATCTTCAGTCTGGATGAGGCGCGCACCCGGTATGTGGATGCGGATCGCACGCATGGCCAGGCGCGTGGCGTCGATCTGGTTCAACAGCGCCAGCCAGAATGCCGACTCGTCTCGACTGTGTGGATACCAGTGGCCGTACAGGGTGGAGAAACGGGCGGTAGTGAGCGGCTCGTTGACGGGCGTCCAATCGCCGATCCAAGGATACCGTTGCGCGGCAGCGCCAGCGTGCATGGCAAGGGCGGTAGCAAATCCGGGGTCGAGCAGGTTCGTGTATGCGGGCCCGCTCCCATGGTGAACGAGACCGGCGATAACCCCGATGTCGAGTTGCCGCAGGCGCGCCAGGCGATCGTCGGTCCAGCTCCAATCGCGTTGCGACGGGTCATGAGGAGCGGTTCTTTCCCATGAGATAGGGTAGCGTGCCTTGGTACACCCGAGTTGCGAGAGCAAATCGAGATCTTCGGTTCTGCGCGTATGACCAGTCTCTTCGAACTGGTCGCGGAAACGCGAATGTACGCGATTTAGCGTGCACTCGGGTCCAGCCCAAAGCTCTACGGGCGGAACGTGATCCGCCCATCGCAAAGTAGCTTTGCTCATGATTATTTTTAGTGCCGATTTATGGTCGTGTTTCGGCACCTTATACTACCAAGATGGGTTGTAAAATTGATGTGAGTTAATGCAGAAGTATTTTCTCCGATGGAACGAATATCTCTTCGGTATCGTTCCATACTTGATCAACGATAAGGAAAGACGGATGCGTCGGAGCGGAACCGCTACCAGGCTCGAAGAAATTCGCGTGCAGACTGCAGCTCCATTTGTCTGCTTCAGTCATTTGCGGTGGGACTTCGTGTATCAACGGCCGCAGCATCTGATGAGCCGTTTCGCCTCGGATCACCCTTTGATCTATTGGGAAGAACCGCTGCCGTGCGGCCAGGAACAGGCGGCCCAGCTGGATGCGCGCAAAGCCGCGGACTCTAACGTGCTTGTCGTTACCCCCATGATCCCGGGCGGACTATCGCCACGCGAACAGGCCGACGCGCTCCGTCTGCTTCTCGACGGTTTGCTTGCCAATTACCCCGCGCCTTGCTGCCTCTGGTACTACACGCCGATGATGCTGCCGTTCTCGCAGCACCTCGTCGCGGATTGCGTCGTGTACGATTGCATGGATGAACTGGCGAATTTCAAAGGCGCACCACTCGAACTCCTCCCGCTCGAAGATCGCCTGATCGCGTTTGCCGATCTCGTCTTCACGGGAGGATACAGTCTCTACGCCGCCAAGCGGGATCGCCATCCGGCGACGCACGCGTTCCCCTCGGCCGTAGATACAGCGCACTTCGGCCAGGCTCTGCAGGCGGAAATTGCCGAGCCAGCAGATCAGGCCGCCCTGCCTGGCAAGCGGCTGGGGTTCTTCGGCGTCATTGACGAACGGATGGATCTGGAACTGGTCGAAGCCCTGGCCGATGCCCGACCCGATTGCTCGATCATCATGATCGGTCCTGTCGTGAAGATCAGCGAGTTCGACCTACCGCGCAAGCCGAACATCTATTATCTAGGGCCGAAGGCCTATGCCGAGCTGCCTGCGTACCTTTCTGGGTGGGACGTCGCGTTGATGCCGTTTGCCATCAACGAGGCAACCCGGTTCATCAGCCCGACCAAGACGCCCGAATATCTGGCAGCCGGAAGGTGCGTGGTATCCACCCCAATCGTCGACGTGGTGCGCCATTATGGCGCGCTCTCGGCAGTCAAGATTGCGCAGGATGCCGGCGCGTTCATCGCCGCGTGCGATGAGATACTGGCCCGGCCTTCTGAAAATGGCGCACGCGATGCCGAGGTCGCCGACTTGCTGGACGGCACGTCGTGGGACAAGACCCAGCAGCAGATGGCCGCCCTGATCGACCAGATCATGGCCGATGCCGGCGCTATGCAGGCGATCGTGTCGCCGACGACGATGCGCGAAAGCGGCGACAAGGCTTACGACGTGATGATCGTAGGCGCGGGGTTTGCCGGCGCCGTCATGGCCGAGCGGCTTGCCGCGGACGCGGGAAAACGCGTGCTTGTGGTAGATCGCCGCCCTCACATCGGTGGCAATGCCTTTGACTGCTACGATGCGGCGGGCATCCTGATCCACAAATACGGTCCGCATATCTTCCACACAAATTCGGACGATATCGTCGCGTACCTTTCACGCTTTACGCAGTGGCACCCTTATGAGCATCGCGTTCTGGCCGATGTTGACGGAATGCTCGTGCCTATGCCGATCAATCGTACCACGTTGAACGCGCTCTATGGTTGCAACCTGACCAACGACGCCGAAGCTGCGGCTTTCCTTGCTGCGCGTGCCGAGCCCGTCGCCATCGTACGCACTTCGGCCGATGTCGTGATCTCGGCGGTTGGCCCCGAACTCTACGCGACGTTTTTCCAGGGCTATACCCGCAAGCAGTGGGGAATGGATCCGTCCGAGCTGGACAAGTCCGTCACGGCGCGGATTCCTACCCGCACCAACACTGACGACCGCTATTTCACCGATACCTTCCAGGCGATGCCGGCGGCCGGATACACAGCGATGTTTGAGAAAATGCTCGATCATCCAAACATCGACCTTCTGCTTGGCGTCGATTTCGCGGATGCCGAAAAAGCCTATCGGCACGATCACTTGGTTTTCACGGGCCCGATCGACGAGTACTTTGGACACCGATACGGGAAACTGCCGTATCGTTCACTGCAATTCGTGCACGAAACGCGCGATGTGCCACAAGTACAGCCAGTTGCGGTCATCAACTATCCGTCCGAAGACGTCCCTTACACGCGGGTGACCGAATACAAGCACTTGACCGGGCAAAACGCCTCACGCTCCAGCATCACTTACGAATTTCCCAGCGCCGAGGGTGATCCGTACTACCCGATTCCGCGGCCCGAGAACCAGGCGTTGTTCAAGCGCTACGAGGCGCTGGCCAAGACGGAGCGTAACGTGACCTTCGTCGGCCGCCTCGCGACCTACCGGTACTACAATATGGATCAGGTCGTGGGGCAGGCACTGGCAACTTATCGCCGGGTCTTTGCCTCTGTCGTAACACCCGCGCTGGTCCGTTCGGCCATGCCTTCCGCCAACATTGCTGCATGAACCCGCTTCATCAACAGGAAAACCAATCATGAAAACGTTCATTCTCAGTTCCGCCGCGACCCTGCTCGTCAGCACCGGCGCAATCGCCCAGATAGCGGCTCCCATGTCCTCACCGGCGATAGGCACGCGTATGACTGAGCCGGCGCCGGTGATGGCTGCGCCTTATGTGGCCAAAGCAGGGGCGAGCGATCTCTACGAAATCCAGTCTTCGCAACTCGCCGCGAAGCAGGCGGCCGACCCCAAGGTGAAGGCGTTCGCGAAGATGATGGTGTTGCATCATACGATGACCACCAAGCAGGTCACTGCGGCAGCAAGGGCCTCGGGTCTTAAGCCGCTGCCATCGATGCTCGAGCCCATGCAGGCCAAGATGATCGCGCAGCTTCAACCGCTCACCGGCGCGGCGTTCGATACTGCCTATGTGACGCAGCAGAAGACCGCGCACGCCATGGCCTTGAACCTCCACCAGACTTACGCCGCGAACGGTGACAAGGGGCCGCTGAAGGCAGCGGCAAGCAAGGCGGTGCCGATCGTCAAGCAGCATATCGCAAAACTCGAGACCATGGGACCCACAGTCACTTCCTGACGACCCTAGCGAAACCAACCCGGCTATTTTCTTCCGAGAACGCGCCTGCCATCCGGGGTCGTTATTTGGGCGGAAAGTGCGCATCGGCCGCAGCAGAATCCTTTAGACTGAAGGAAGCAGCTATGTCCAAAAACGATCCGGAAACCCCTCGCGGTCCCTTGGGAGACGCGCGGCCTGACTCGTTCGATCCGCACAAGCAGAACGAAAGCGGCCAGAAGCCTCAGAAACTGGAAGACCGGCCGTCGGAAAGTACCGTCACTCCGGAAGACTATCCCGAGGACCAGCGCGCCAGGGGCGCCTGAGCGCGGCATTGTCCCAGGCATCGTCCGGCGCCATCCCAAGATCGCCGTGATGCCAAGCCAGCCCGGAGCAGCCCGTTGCGCGCTACCGCGCGCAACGGGCTGCTCCGGCGGAGCTCTCACAATGCGTTGAGCAAAGATAGTCAATCACACGGTCTGATGCCGCCTGAGTATAAGTATGGGCGTTGGAGTACGGACGTGGCGAATACGCCGGGAGGCGTGGTTACCTGTTCGCTCGGGTAAGCTACTCTGCCTCGAGTTGTCTCGCCACGAAACTGGCTCCCCCCAACTCGGCTTCAGCTCCCGTGCACTTAATACGGCGCGGTCGCAGTTCACGCGGCGGATTGACCTCGTGTCACCTCAATTGAAAATCTTGCGTTTCATTCGTTTCACGAACGCTCCGTGGCGAGAGGTTTTCCCTAGCAGATCATGAAGCCCGGCAGAATTTGTTTGGCCATGGTGCGTTGCGCTTCGCCGTCATTCACCGCCAGTTTCATTGCGCCCGCTTCGGTCATCACATAATTTTTGATTGGGGCCTTCACATCACCGACAGCATAAGGATCGCGGAAGGAGGTTTTGCCGATCTGGCGTCACATTGATACGATTAAGGCTGTGACCATAGATCGAAATAGAACTAATCTGTGTTAATATGGAAAGGATTTTCTGCCTCCTACAAGCTTTTGCGGGACATAAATTTAACGATATACTTGATTTTTAAATACCAGACAATTTTGTCACTAACATAAATCATGTTGAACCCTCGGATTAGATGGGACCGAGATCTGGTCCGCGAACCTTAATACATAGGAAATCACTAGATCGAGATATTCATATGTTCATGCATAACAAGCGTCTCCAATATACGGTGCGCGTATCAGAACCCAATCCCCGGCTCGCGACGATGATGCTCGAGCAATTTGGGGGTGCGGATGGCGAACTTGCGGCAGCCATGCGGTACTTCACGCAGGGCCTTGGCGAAGATGATGCCGGCCGCAAGGACCTGCTGCTCGATATTGCGACGGAAGAGCTGAGCCATCTTGAGGTCATCGGTTCGATCATCGCGATGCTTAATAAGGGCGTAAAGGCGCAGTTGGCCGAAGGGGCGATGGAAGAAGCCGAGCTTTATCGTTCCATCGGCGCAAGCGGCGTCAGCGCCAAAGAAGCGCTCCTTTTCGGAGGCGGGCCCGCATTGATCGATTCTGCTGGCGTCCCGTGGACCGCAGCTTATGTCGATAGCCGCTCCGAGCCCACAGCTGACCTGCGTTCGAACATCGCCGCCGAAAGCCGGGCGAAGATTGTTTACGAACGACTGATCAACGTCACTGACGATCCGGGTATCAAAGAGGCGCTTGGCTTCTTGATGACCCGAGAAATCGCCCACCAGAAGTCGTTCGAGAAGGCCCTCTACGCCATTGAGGACAATTTCCCATCGGGTAAGCTCCCCGGCATTTCTAAGTTCGCCAATATCTACGTCAATACTTCGCAAGGCGAAGGTGATGCAAATGGGCCTTGGAACGTAGGCGAGCAGTGGGACCGGATCGACGATCTCTCGCTCACCATGCCGATTGATGGAGGCGATGGCACGGCCAGAGTTGTGCTGAGCTTAGGAGACGAGGCTAAGCTGGCCAAGCTGGCCGCCCGGACAACGTCGGATCCTACCTGCAACCCGGTTACGGGCGTTGACCTCGGTGCCGGTCCGGGCGCGGGTCGTACGACTGACGAGGATATGGGCGGCGCAGACGACATTCACGAAGCGCCTGCAATCGCAGAAGCAAACGCGCCGAAGTAAAGCGCAGGATCGCTGGCAGGCCCTATCCTGCGGGACGATGGGCGTATCACAGTGATTAGCGTGATACGCCCACGGTCGTGTGATGCATACAGGAGCTACCCACCTCGTGATTTGGTCCTCGTCGATTGTTATAACCGGCTTTATGGCAAGCCTCGTCGCAGGCTTGGCCACGGTGCTGGGTGCTCTGCCGATACTCAAGATGGGACGTCCGACGGCAGAGCAGCAAAATTTGCTGCTTGGCTTGGCTGCCGGCGTGATGTTGGCGGCTTCTTTTTTTTCCCTCATCATACCTGGGATTGCCCAAGCCCAGGATCTCGGCGCTGGAAGAGTTGTGGCTTCCGCGATTGTTGCCGTTGCGGTTTTGCTGGGTGCAGCCACGCAGACGCAGCTTAACCGCATCGTGCCATGGCTCGGAACCAAGTTCGTCACGATAAAAGGGGCCGATGCGAGATCGGCACGCGTTCTGCTCTTCGTCGCGGCTATAACTCTGCACAATTTTCCGGAGGGCATGGCGGTAGGAGTCAGCTTTGCCGGAGGTGACGTCGGTGCCGGCTTGACCACTGCGCTCGGAATAGGCGTCCAGAACATCCCAGAAGGGCTCGCGGTGGCAGGTGCCGTAGCGAGCGTCGGCTATTCCCCCCGTGCCTCTGTCCTCGCAGCGCTCGGTTCAGCTCTCGTCGAACCGATTGGTGGGCTGTTCGGCGTTGCGCTCGTCACGATTGCACAGTCGTTGCTGCCTTGGGGGCTTGGGTTCGCCGCAGGCGCAATGATCTACATCGTCGCGAGCGAGATCATCCCCCAAACGCACGCTCGAATTGTATGCGGAGGAAGGGCGACGACTGGTCTGATGATCGGACTGGCCGCCATGATGTTTCTCGATACCACTATGGGATGACAAGAGTGGGCAGTCGTCCCGAAGGAATCTCGGCAAAGCGGCGATGTGTAGGTGTCAGTCCGCGACCGAGGAACGCATCGGAAACCTGGTCGTTAGCTCATCTTCAGCATTTGCTTGGTGTCATCGAAAGGAGGCTAGCATGTCCAACCTCACCGGAAGCACGCCGCGTTCAATGGTGCTGCGATGACCACCACCCGTCAAACCGACGTTAGCCCCAGTCCGAACGGCGTAAATGCGCTTTGTCCTGCGAGCCCTTATGTCATTGGCTTGAAAGAGCTGCTGATATCTGGTCACGGAAAAAAACTGGGTGGTTGCGAAGTTGGCGATCTGAAAGTGGAACTCCAGTCGTCGAGCGATTCCCTTTGGATATTGATCCGGCGCCCGGGGTCCGGCGGTATAGCGTGCCGTGCCGCGTTCCTCCCAGTCCCATTCGAATGCAGCATGAAGAAAACCCCATCTGCTGAAGCGATGGAGATATCGATCGACAGTGCCCTGGGCCATCACGCCGTCAAGCTGGACACAGGGGGAGATGCGCTCGAGCACGTTAGGATAACGACCACACTTACGCCTGCCATTCCGATGCTGGTGCCGTTCCTGCCGCGTGATCTCTATCCTTTGGACGCGGAGGATGATCCCTTGGGGGCCGAAGGACATGTCGAGGCGGCGCAGCGTGGATTGAATAGCGGCGTGCTCTATTTCCAAATTACGAACCCGGCCTTCGGCAACGTCCTGTACTTTCAGAACCTCACGGCGATGAACGGCTACTACACTGCCACCGCCACCAGTCCCGATGGCGCAGTGGGCGGGCGTTGGCCCGAGCTTGGCTATCTACCGCCGTCGCCTACGCAATCGGGAACGCCACCGTCCAAGCCCTTGGATGTAGGCGTCGAAGTGACTCTCTCGGATGCGATCCTCGTATTCCGCCATCACTCCCCGCCGCACGAGCGCGAGTCTGCCCGGCAATTCCTTCAAATGCTAGGAGAGGCCTACAAGCAGATCGTTTTGCCTCATACCGAATATCGGGACTGGGTGGACCGAGCCGAGCGGACGCTGATCGATCTGGACCAGGCTCCCGAAGCCACGATCGAGCACTACGGCCACCGCTACGTTCACCCTTACACCGCCAGCGAATATCCAGACTCGATGGTGCAGATGTCCGTGCTGGCAGCGGTATTCGACTGGGGGTGCTGGCGAGGTGAGCCCCACCCGCTCGAAGCGGAGCTTCGCGCGGGTTTGAAGCGGTTTTACGACCCCGAGCTCAAGGCGCTGCGACGCTATCTTCCCAATGTCGGCGACGAGAAGGACGCGGACGCCGTTGATAGCTGGTATCTCTATCACCCGATGCTCAACCTCGCCCGAATGGCCCTCGCCGGGGACAAACCCTCCGAAACGCTATTCCTGCAGTGCATCGACTTCAGTATCGAGGCAGCACGTCATTTCGACTACAAGTGGCCGATTCAGTACAAAGTCACTGACTTCACAGTCATCACAGCCACTGCGAATGACGATCGTGGTCAGACCGATGTCGGTGGGCTCTACGCTTATGTCATGGTTCAGGCGCACGACTTGACCGCTGATCCCCGGTTCCTCGATGAAGCCAAAGCAGCGCTAAACGCCGCCATGGGAATACGTTTCAACCTCAACTATCAGGCAAACCTGACCGCCTGGGGCGCTGCAGCCTGCATGCGGCTTTACCGCATCACCAACGATGTCATCTATGCCGAGCAGAGCTACGTCTATCTCGCAAGCTTCTTCCACAACTGCGAGATATGGGAGAGCGAATTGGAGCATGCGGTCCATTACAAAAACTTCCTTGGCGTGACCTGCCTTCAGGACGCGCCTTACATGGCGATCTACGAGTGTTTCGACGCGTTCACAGCTTTCGAGCACTATCTCGACGACAGCGGTCCAGGGCTCGATCCTGCCGTGCGCATGTTGGTCGCCGAGTACTGCAAGTATGCGCTCGACCGGGCATGGTACTATTACCCTGACGCCTTGCCCGCGGAAATCCTCGCGACGAAAAATCGAAACGGCCACATCGATCGCAAGCTCTCGTTCCCGCTTGAGGATCTCTATCCCGACGGTCAGTCCCCGGGGCAAGTCGGTCAGGAAATCTACGGCGCCGGCGCTGCGCTCGTCTTCGCAACGCGGAGCTTCCACACGATCAAGGATGCTCCGTTCAAGCTATTCTGCGATCACTTTATCCGCGGCAAGGAGCGCATCGGCGACCGATCGCTGAGTATCGTACTCGATGGCGGCGAAACGTGCGTCGCGGCGTTAAATTTCGTGCGCGAGAAACGTCGCACACTTCCCACGATCAAGGTCGCCACTGCCGGCGGGGACGTTTTGCGGGGCCATACCCACGGTGACGACCGTGTCGTTTTCGACGTGCCCGCCAACGGGCGCCTGATCATCACCTGGCATGACGATAAGGAAAGCACATGAGCAATGTTTCCGACGCGCACAGGGAACATCGGAGTTTGGCGGGGCGCAAGGCCATAATTACCGGTGGAACGACAGGGATAGGTCGTGCGATCGCGGTTCCTGCTAGCCAGCAAGTCGGCTGAGGTGCTCATTTGCGGGCGAACTCCCGAACATCTCGGCGACGCTCTCAACCGCATCCGGGACGTGGGGCAGGGCGATAGTATCAACGTTGACTTGGCCGAGCCGGCCGAGCTTGGCCTTTTTTCAGGCTGCCAAAGCAAAACTGGGCTCACCGGTATCGTGGTCGTAAATGCAGCAGTGCCTGCTCGCTCGCTGTCGAAGATGACGGCCGAGGAGGTCCGTTATGCAATCGCGGTTGACTTCACCGCCTACCTCATGAGTGCGCACGCCGCCCAGGAAATCCTAGCTGATAAGGGGGACATCGTCCTGATCGGTTCGATGTCTGCGCACGTCTTCAGCCCGGGATCGACCGTCTATGCGGGCATGAAGGCACGTATAGCCGGCTTCTCCGAAGCGCTGCGCCGCGAACTGGGTCCCTCTCAATGGAAACCCCGGGTCACATCTCAGTGGCAATCAACAGCCTGGGGAGACGAAGTCAGAGCTACGCTGCTTCAAGCGACTGCACGACTCCTACGTGAAGTCGCGATACGATCGGAAATACCGGATAGCTGAACATGAGTTGGCCTGGATTGCGGCGCGGGTAGAGACGCTGCATGGCGAGGTTCAGGCATTGGCTTGCGATCGATTGGGTGTTGATCTGACAGTGGCGTTGGCTGAGGTTCCCTGATCTTGACCTTCAAGCTGGGCTTTGGATGCAGACTCGCCCTGACGTCGCTGCTGCTGATCGGCGCCGGTAATGCTGCGGAATCTTTTGTGGCTAATGAATATTCGAACGACGTTTTTTGGCCGTTAGGCGAATGTCCGGATCGGAGCCGGGTCGCGGGGATAGCTGACGGTCGTGCGAAGTCGGCAGCCGACCAACTCACGCCGTTCCGAACCACGGGCGGTAATGGCTGCTTCTGCCGGAACCAGCCAATCCCGCATCGTTGAGGTGCCAAGCGGCAGCGCGCCCTTCCAAGCCGCTCAAGTGGGACAAATGGCGAGCCTATGAGCGCTCAGTCCGCTTATGACCTTGGTTGGGATGATGCTGCCGCGTCCGCCTCTGCTTTCCAACTCGGCATTTAGACAAGAGCCGACATTCGCTTACTCGACAACCCAGCGCAGTTGAATCAGCAAAACTGACGGATATTCGAACAGTCGAACAGGATGCCAGCAGAGCCTTCTTTCGCACTCAGATAGAAGCGCGTAGCAAAGGTGTCGAGACGATCGGTGTTGGCGACGAAAAGCTGGTTCAGTGTGGGCTTGTTGCGAACCTGCAGCTTGTTCCACGTCGCCTTGCTCATTGTCGTTCCTCATTGGCAAGTGTTGCTCGGGTGGGGGTAGTCATTTTGTTCTGGGCAATACGGCCTGCCCGTTGGAGCAGCCGACCGCCCCCTCTGTGCCTACCACTTGCACGGGCGCGGAGCAGGCGATGCGCACATTTCCGTGGGCACCGCTGAACTGAACCTGTGTGCTGGTTCCGATCGCGAAATGTGCAGTGACCTTCGCGAGCGAGTCGACCAGGACCACGCCTGGGCGGCGGACATAGCTTGCATCCACAATCGAGACCTCGTCGGGGTCCGTGTTTCCGTCGCGGCGCACGGGGTGGCTGACAGCCAGGATGTAGGCGTCGGTGTTGAACCCGGCCATCGTGGTATTGGCATTGCGATGGCGAAGCCGTCCGTCCGCCTGAAGGTTGAAGTAGACCTCGGTGACGCGATCGGTGCCGGTGACGCGCACGCCGATCCAGTCGGTGCTTTCAAGGCGTTCGATCTGTGACGCAGACTTGCCGTTGATGCGCGGTTGCAGGGCAACCAGGAACTTCTCGCGATCGCTCTTCCCGACCGGCTGGAAGCCGAGGTAGGCCTGCTTCATTTTCGGGTCCTCGTCGGCGAGGCCCTCATGGTTGACCAGACGCAGCGCATAAGGATAGTCGGTCGGCAGGCCGCCGTCCGGCAGAGCCGCCGGGAACAGCGGCGTGACGTCGACACCGGCGCCCCCGTCGCGAATTTCGATTGTCCTGCCTTTGCGCGTCGCCGTACCGCCATGATGCAGCAGCCATTCGAACTGGCCGGGATCGCGGCTGCGCAAGTCGTCGATGAGAAGGATCGTGTCTCCCACCCACACGATGTTGCGGTAGTTGCGCTGGAAAAATCGGCTCGTCGGACCGGTGGCATCCACCCAAGCGTAGCGGATGTTGGGCGTATCGAGCAGGTGGTCGATCGTGCCCATCGAAGCCGAACCGTCGTACAGGTCACTGGCAGGCTCCGCGTGCCCGTCGATGGTTACTACGTTGTGGGCTTCGCTTTGCCGGTAGTAGCCGTCGTATTCCGGCGTCGAGTAGCTCGAATGGCCGGAATCCGCGATCAGCGTGCGTCCCTTGTGGTAGAGGATGAAGCTGCCGGCATCGGCATGGTTGTGGTTCCAGGTGAAGCCGGATTTTACCCCGAGAAGCGTGGCGTCGGGGGACCAGTCGCTGCGCATGGTCAGCAGGCCCTGGTCGCGCGATATGTAATTGCGCGAGGTGGCGATGGACGACGACGCTGAAGCGCGTGCCGAGGCATCAGGGAAATAGGGAAGGTTGGTGGCGTCCTTCCATGCATCTTTCGCTGGCACGCCGGAGAAGCCGGCGATGTACTTCAGGTACTCGGGATTGTGGTCGCCGAGCGCCCAGAGGTCGGCCAAGGTGTGGCAACCGCAACTTGGCGGGCGGCTGTCACCGAAGTTGAGCGACACCCACCCCTCGCTGCGAGGATAGCTGGTGGCGAGAAAATATCCTGCGATCTTGTCGAGACCCCTGATGGGGGAGGGGGCTGTGCCCATCGCCTCGGTCCATGAGCGGCGGAAAAGCATGAGGCTGTGCAATGCTAGCTCGGCATAAGAGACAGTCTCGGAGTAGGCCCCGTCACGGCCGAAGGTGGGAGGCTTGGTGCCGATGCGGGTGCCCGGGAACTCGAACCATTCCACACTCGCCTCGTCGATGCGGCGAGCCCATTCGAGCCCACGCGGATCGTCCTCGCGCACGGCAAGCGCCGCTACCCCGGCGCCGAAGACGATATGCGCCCACCAGTTATGCCCCATCGTATCGAGCGCATGGATGCGCTTTGCGCCATCGATCCAGTCGTCCATGATCGGTAGGATGGCGCCTCGGATGAGGCCCTGGACGAGGGTCTGGCGATCGGCCTGCGACAGCGTGTCGCGCACGGCATCATAGGCAATGCCGGTGCTGGCGGCCGCATATCCCATTCCGAGATCGGATTTCCAGGGCGGATCTCGGCGCGCGAGGGGGGCGTCGGTCAGCCAGTCTTTTCTGGCCGCGCGCTGCAGCAGGAGGGCCTTGGCTTCTTGCGCGTACTTCGCCTGTCCTGTGACGCGGAATGCGAGCCCTAGCGCTTCCAAAGCACTGTCGATCTCGCGGTCACCGCGCGGCGGCGAAGTCAGCGCCTTGTCCGCCGTCTTACGCAGGGCATTCCAGCGGGCGCGCGCTTCGGGGTCGCTGGCGACGAGTTGCTTCACCCGCGCGATGTTGGCGGGGTTGAACGCGAGGGTGGCGGGCGATGCTCCGGTCTGTTCGTGCTCCTGGCCGTGTGCCATCGCGGGCGCGGTTGCCAGCATCACGGCCGCGGCGGCCAAGGCGCTTCGCATCATCTCATCCATTCCCCGTCCAGGCCGGTAACGCTTGGACAATTTGCTGTGTGGTTCATTGTCAGGCCCATGATCACGTCACGCGCTCGAAGAGGATCGCCTGGCCGCCGCTCGGCTGCATCGCGACGGTCAGAATGGCAGCGGCATCCACCTCGCGCCGGGCGATGTCCACCTTGGTCCGTCGGGGCTCCGGCGCTCGGGAACCGTCCGCAAAGACCATCGCCTGCCATTTGCCTTCGCCCAGGAAGGCGAGCGGGATCTGGATCGTGCGGGCCTCCTCGTTCGTCATCGCGCCCAGGAACCAACGATTGCCGCTTCGCCGCGCGACCGCCACATATTCGCCGGGCTCGCCGCCAATCGCGCGGGTTTCGTCCCAGGTCGTGGGACATTCGTCGAACCATTGCAACGCGGGCCAACTTCCGGTCCGGTACTTGGCAGCAGTATCGTACCAGTAGAGGAACGTGAGGGGGTTGTAGTAGACGGCCGCCATCGCCAGCTGGTGCGCATTGGTGGTGTTGTTCATGTAATGGTCGTAGCAGATCGTATAGTCGATCGGACCCGACAGCGCGCGGGTGAAGGGCAGGGTGACGTTGTGCCTTGCGGTGGGGAACTGTTCGTTCCCGCGTACCCCTTCGAGTGCGACGTAGTTCGGCAAGGTGCGCTCCAGCCCGGCGGGACGCAGATTGTCGTGCAGGTTCACCAGGAGGTGATTGTCGCCGCAGGTCTTCACGAGGTTGTAGATCCAGTCCACATCCTCTTGACGTCCTTCCCAGATGAAGCCGAACTTGATCCCGGCAATGCCCCACTTTCTGTAGGTGGCAACGATGGCATCGAGCTGGCGCATCGCGGGCAGGCGGTCGACGTAGACGATGGTGCCAATCCCCTTTGCGCGCGCGGCGGCAACGATGCCCTCGATGTCTAAGCCGTCGATGGGTCTGGTCGCATCGCTGGGGTCGGTGCCGTCGCCATACCAGTGCGCGTCGAACTCGATGTAGTCGAGCTTGCGTTCGTGAGCGAAGGCAATGCCTTCCATGGCGCCTGCGTTCGAATAGGGCTTGCGGACCCGGAACGCGCGGCCCGGGCGGATCCAGTCGTCGGAGTCCAGCCTGTCCGGCGTGGCAAGGGTGGGGACTAGCCCGGCCTTGTCGATCAGTGCGGCGGGACGTTCGCCGACCATGATGACGCGCCAGGGCGTCGTGAAAGGCGCTTCGACGGCGAACACGGGTGCGGCATGGGTGTCGCCGGGGCCCGAATAGCCGGTGGCGCGGCCCGGGAAGTGCATCAGACGGCTGACCATGGTCTGCTCGTCCTGACCCGGAGCGAACATCATGCGCGGGTAGTGCAGCCGGTCGGATTCGCACAGCAGCATGGCAAGGCCTGCTGGTGTCTGGGCCAGTGCCGGCGTGTCGGCCAGCGCGCCCTTGTCGGTGCTGGCGGTCAATTCGGGATGGGGCACAGGCGCTATGCGGCCTGGCGAGGACACAGCGTATTCGCCTTCGTCGCGGCTGGTCCAGACACGGGTTCCGGTTGGCAGGCGGAATTCGATCTGCTCGCCGCCCAGCGTTATGGATTTCTTTGGCGCGGAGATCAGGACGAAGCGGCAGGCGATCCCGTCGTTGTGCGCGAGCAGGCGGATTGCGAAGCGGATGCGTGTCCGGCGGTCCTCGAAGCGGGCTTCCAGCTGGCTAGCCCTGCCGTCATAGCGCGCGGCGATCCCATACGGCGGCTGCCAGGTGCCATCGATGGCGGTAATCTCCGAGCCAAGGAATTTCGCATCCGGTCCGAGGCGTTTGCCATCGTCAAGCACGAGTGCCAACCGTGATGGTTCCAGCATGACGGCATCGCCATGCCGGGCGGCCCAGCGCGGGTGCTCGCCGCGCGATGCGGGAACGAGCAGTTCGAGCGTGGTGCGTCCATCGGGCGATGAGACGGTCAGGCCCTGACCCGCTGCCGGAGCGTTGGCGTTGGCTATATTGATGGTTGCGGCCATGCCTGTAGCAGCAGCGCCAAGGCTTGCCAGGACGGTGCGGCGATTGGTCTTCATGCTTGTTCTCTCTCCCGGCGGGCGTGCTGGAATCAGCGGATGCGCAAGTTATCGACGTGCTTGCCGACCATAATATCCGCGGCTTGCGGGGTGTCGATGCGTTGGCCGGCGATGCTGAGGTTCTCGATCATAAGGTTGCGGACGGCAGTCTTGGTCGACAGGCCCGATATGATCGACTGGCTCGGCATGCCCTCGCCGGTGAACGTGACGTTGCGGATGGTCACTCCGTCGATCCCGCGTCCCGGCGCCTTGTTGTAGCGGGCGTTGTTGCCGGCGACGATATTGATCAGCTTGCCTTCCTCGATCCTGTCGACACGGATGTTGCTGAAGGTAATGTTGCGGATCAGCGTGCTGTCGCCCGAATAGGCCGCGATCGCACCTTCCCAGTCGGGATCGTCCTCGTCGAGATTGGCGATGTCGATGTTGTCGAAGGTCACGTCGTAGATCGTGCGCGGGTCGGCATTGTCGCCGAAATGCCCGATGTAGAGCGCGTGCGCGACGTCGTTCCAGATGCGCAGGTTGCGAACCGAGATGTCGAAGGTGTCCCCTGGCGGGTCGATGTCGGGAATGCCCGTCTGCGCCGCCCGCTGGCGGCACAGCGGACAATCGGCGACGGCGTAGACCACCACAGCGTCATCGGACACGCGCAGATAGCCGCCATCGACCGAGACATGTTGCGAGGTGGAGATGTTGATCCCGTCCGACCACTTGCCCGAGGTGAAGCCTGTGACATTGCGCAGCGTGACATTGCTGGAGTTGCGGACGTTGATGACCCGCGCGGCGTCCTTGCGGTCGCTGTTGATGAGAATGAGGTCGGAGATCGCGACGTTCTGCGCTTTCTCGACGTCGATCCCGCGGCCGGGATCCCAGAGCATCCCGCGTCCCGATATGCTGACATCCTTGACCCCCTCCAGCGCGAAGGCGCCCTTCAGGACCGCCCCCCCTGCAAGATAGATGCGCTCGCCGGACTTGACCGGAAACACGTCGCTGCCCTCAGGCGGGACGTGGAGCCCGGGCTCGAAAACGCGCACGTTCGGCCCGGTTGGCGCGGCTGCGGGCACGGCCCCGGCCAGGATGTGCAGATTATGGAGCCGGTCGTCATCGAATTGGAGCGAGAAGCTCTCCGGATGGGTCAGCGTCATGTGCACGATGCTTCCGTCGCGTTCCGGCTTCGCTGCGCTCGACAGTGGTGCAACGGTGACCGTGCCGAAGCGGCCGTTGTTCTTGAGCACTTCGATTTCTACGGTGCCCTGGAAATCGAAATACACGATGGAGGCATTCTGCCTCGTGTCCGTGTCGACCTGCACGCGGTACTCGTAGAGATCCTGCCATGGTCCGCCCGGTTTGCGCACGCGGACGGTGAAGTCGTCGTTATGCGCGGCATAGAACAGTCCCTTCGGCACGGGATAGACCTGCAGGATGTCCTGTGCGGCGAAGACGGCTGGTGCCGCCATGCAGGAGAGGGCGATAGCGGCAATGCCGATGCCGGCTCCACGGATGATCTTGGTGTTGCGCATCGAAGTGGCTCCTGAGCGGGACGATAACATCAGAAATTTGCTGTCCCGGTCAGGAAGAACGAGCGCGGCTGGGTGGTAAGGATACCAGTGGTCGCATTGGGGTACATGCTGATGATCTGGGCCTGCGACAGTCCCGAGACCGGCAGGTTCGGATTCTGGATCGAGAAGATGCCGATGTCGTTGAACACGTTGTTGACGTTGAAGCCGAGACGGAAGTCGGCCGTCACATCGTAGGACAGCGAGAGATCGGTCTGGGTCTGCGTGGGGAACGTCGTCAGACCGGTGAAGCTGGACGGGCGTGAACCCAGATAGGTGAAGTTGACGAGCGCCGTGAATGGGCCGGTCGCATACTCCAGGCCGATGCGGCCCTGCACCTTTGCAAGGTTCTCAAGCTTGCTGTCGGGATAGGCTTCCAGTTGGTCGTCTGCCCGGCCCGTCTGCCCCATGTTCCAGTTATACCATTCGAGCGCCTTGCCCTTCTGGAGCGTCACGGCGGCCGTCAGGCGCAACTGCTGCGTCACCCGGATATCGCCCTCGATCTCGACCCCGTATACCCGCGTCTTGTTGAAGGCGGGCGTGGTGACGTAGGTCGTGCCGTCGAGGTCCGTGCCCTGGCCGACGACGTTGACCTTGTCGAGCAGGGTGAGGAACGGTGTCAGTGTCAGGCGCACCCTCGGACTCACAAAGCTGAACCCTGCTTCGTACTGGGTGATCAGCGGCGGCGTGATCGGTTGGTTCTGCGCCTTGAACACCGTGTCGTATCCGCCCCAGAGGCCATCGCCGTTCTTCTTGCCGCGCGCGTAGCGGACGTAGGCAGAAAACCGATCCGAGAAGCGATAGTTCGCGGCCGCCGTGTAGTTCACGAAGCTCAGCTTCTTGTCGAAAGGCACTTCGCGGTTCAGCACGCCCACGAGATTATCGTAGATCGTCAGCGGGTCGCCATCGACGCCGCCGTAGGTGCGATCGCGGGCCTGCGGGTTCGCCGAGGCGAGCAGGTTCGTGCCCTTGTAGCCGAAGCGCTCGTAGCGGATGCCGGCATCGAGCGTAATCTGGTCGGTCGCCTTCCAGTTGAGGCCGCCGAACAGCGAGGTCGAGCGGTTCTTCACGGTGTTGCGTACCGGCGCGGTACCGATCGAACCGAACCCGGCGGGATTGGTCATCTGATAGACATTGCCGGTCGCGGCGTCGGTGAATGTGACCTGGGCTGCCTCCATGTCGGATTCGATCGGGGCGATGTAGGCGCCGGGCGGCAGCAGTTCGCGCACGAACTTCGAACGCGAGAGATAGCCACCGGCGGTCACGGTCAGACGGCCGATCCGCTTGGAAATCGTCAACTGGTCGATGAACGACTGCTCGTCGAAATCGGTCGAGGTGCCGATCCCCGAAATGACGCCGTTGGCCAGAACCTGCTGGTTGGGCAGGTTGTTGGTCAGCACCGTGTAGCCGCTCGCGGCGCTGGCCACGCGGGCAAGCAACTGGCCGTTGCTGCCGGTTACCGTGATCGTTCCGGGAAGGCGGTTGAGCCCTGCGGCGCTGAAGCCCAGATTGTTCCACAGGTTCTGGTTGTCCAGCCCGTAGGTGCCGACGCCGTTCTGGTTGAGCTTCAGGCGATTGTCGTTGAACCGGAAGTGATTGCTGATCTGGAGCGTGTCGTCGGCATCGTGCTCCCACTTGAGGCCCACGGTCCGCGCGACGGTGTGATCGAGATTGTCCGGATCGAAACGCTGGCTGTCCACGACGCCTGATCCGGGAATGGTGAAGGCCGATCTGCGGCCCAGCGTGTAGTTGTCGTAGCGCGACAGCCCGGGCGCGATCTGCGGATCGTCGAAGCCGATCGAGGGGATGCGCTCGGAATCGTAGGATCCGTTGTGATCGTCGAGATACTTCCCGTAGAGGACCAGCGAGCCGGAGCCGTAGTTCCAGCCCAGCGATGCCTTGATCTGCCCACCCCGGTTGAATGGATAGGCCGTCGGCCGTGCGCCGAACGAACGGCGATAGAACCCGCCTATCGACCCGTAGACGCCGCTTTCGCCGAATTCGGTGCCGTAGTAGGCGTCCGCACGCTGATAGGGCTGGCTTTTGCCTTCGAGACCGAGGCGAACCGAAGCCACGCCGCCGTCGTGATCGGTGAGGGCGTTCTTGGAGATGTAGTTGAACAGACCGCCGGGTGCGTTGGGCCCCGTAACGGTCGCGCTGCCGCCGCGCAGCGCTTCGACGCGCTTCAGCGTCAGGTCCTGACGATAGAAACTGTCGGGCTGGAAGCCGCTGCCCTGGATGCCGATCACCGGCAGGCCATCGTCGAGCAATGCAACGAAGTAGTAGCCCGATGTCGCGGACTGCGTTCCGACCGACAGGCCGCGCGCATAGACGATGTTGCGCGCCTCGCCGATCGAAGAGTTCACATAGACACCCGGCACGTTCTTCAGAAGGTCGGCCGCGCTGACCGGGGCCGAGCGCTGCACCGTATCTGAATCGATGGTCGAGATGGCGACGGCAGCGTCGCGCTTGGCCGTGCGGGCGAGCACTCCCGTGACGATGATTTCGTTGGCCGAGGCATCCTGTGGAGCTGGCGGCGCAGGTGCGTCGTCTTGGGCAAAAGCCGGAAATGCCAAGCATGAGGCCAGAAGCAGTGAAGCCAGCCTGGCGGTCGTGGATACACGTCCGCGGCAGCGGAGCGAGACGTTGCGATTCATGTGCGCTCTCCCGAGGGCGTCTGGTTGTTGCGAATCTGATATCGATATCAGTCCGGCGGCGCAAGAGGATATCGATATCACGAAATGATCTTCCATAGATTTTGAGGTGGGGGCGGGATCGCGGCGCTGCGTTACCGCCTGACGTCGCCTCCGCTGGCCGAGAACGCCTCAAGCTCACCCGGCCAGACGAGGCACATGTCGCCCGGCACGGTATGCTTGGGCACGGTATAGGCGAGTCCTGCCTGCGCGGTGGCGACGAGATCCGCGCCCTGCAGCCACTTGTGCAGCACGCCCGCCGCAAAGGCGTCGCCGGTGCCGATACGGTCGACGATGCCGGTGACGTCCACCTCGCTGGTCTGGTGCGCCGCGTCCCGCGCATCGAGGCGCGCGGCGATACGGTGATGGCCGGAATTGACCACATGCCCCGCGGTCGAGGGGATCAGTTGCAGCTTCGGGAAAGCCTCGAAGGCGGCCAGCGCGGCCTCGCGCCGCCGGTCGGAGCCGTCGCCGGAGAACGCCTTGCCCAGTAGCAGCGAGATATCCCGGTGGTTGCCAATCATGACCGTCGCCGACTGCATCAGGTCGATCAGCACGCTGTGCGGATCGCTGTCCCATGCGTCCCACAGCAGTGCGCGATAATTGCCATCGAAACAGACGGGCACGCCGGCGCTGTTGGCCGCGACGACGGCGGCTTGGGCAAGCGCGACGCCTCCGGGGCCGAGCGCCGGCGTGATGCCCGACAGGTGGAGCAGTCGGGCGCCCTCGAGCGCGGAGGCGAAGTCGAACTGGTCCGCTCTGGAAGCCGCGAACACGGAGCCCGCGCGATCGTAGGTGAGCGACGAGGGCCGAAGACCCGCCCCGCTCTCGAGGAAATAGAGGCCCATGCGGCCGGTGTCGCGGCCCACATGGGCGGTATCGATCCCGGCGGCATTCAGGGCCGCGCGCGCCTTGTCACCCAGTGGACTGGACGGCAGACGCGTCAGCATCTTCACGTCATGGCCCAGCGAAGCGAGCCCCGCCGCGACATTGGCCTCCGCGCCGCCGACGACCATGTCCATCGCACTGCGCCGTCAGCCGAGCACCCGGGGTGGCGAAGCGCAGCAGCACTTCGCCGAAAGTGACGACGTGGCCGGAAGCGCTATCGGTCATCAGCGCGCCAGCCAGCCGCCATCGACGGCCAGAACCTGCCCGGTCACATAGTCGGACGCCTGGGAGGCGAGGAACACGGCGGCGCCCGCAATGTCCTCGGGACGGCCCCAGCGGCCGGTCGGGATGCGCTCGAGGATCTGGCGGTTGCGCGTCTCGTCCGCGGAAAGCGCGGCGGTGTTGTTGGTGGTGATGTACCCCGGCGCGATCGCGTTGACCTGCACACCCTTGGGCGCAAGCTCATTGGCCATCGCCTTGGTCACGCCGGATACGCCCGACTTCGCCGCCGCATAGCTGGGCACGCGGATGCCGCCCTGGAAGGTCAGCAGCGAGGCGATGTTGACGATCTTGCCCGCACCGCGTTCGGTCATGCCCTTCGCGGCCGCCTGGCTGAGGAAGAACAGGGTCTTGAGGTTGGTGTCGATCACCGCGTCCCAGTCCTCCTCGGAGAACTGCAGCAGGTCGTCGCGGCGGATGATGCCCGCGTTGTTGACAAGGATGTCCACCTTGCCGAGACCCGCCACCGCTTCGTCGATGACGCGGCCGACCGGCTCGATGCTCGACAGGTCGGCCTTGATGTTGACCGCCTTGCGGCCCGTCGCGGCGATCAGCGCCAGCGTCTCGGTCGGCTCCGAGCGGCCCGCGACGGCGACATCGGCGCCTGCCTCGGCCAGCACGACGGCGATGGCCTGACCGATGCCGGTGTTGGCGCCGGTGACGAGCGCGGTCTTGCCCGTCAGGTCGAAGGAAATGGCCATGATACCCTCTCTCGTCATTGCGAGCGCAGCGACGCAACCCAGGGCGGTTGCGACGCTGGCTCGATGGATTGCTTCGTCGCTGCGCTCATCGCAATGACGAGCGTAGGGGGTAAGCGACGGCTTACTGGAGCTGGCAGATATCCAGCACGTTCATATCGGTGTAGTCGAGGTTTTCCCCGCCCATGGCCCAGATGAACGCGTACTTCTTGGTGCCCGAACCCATGTGGATCGACCACGGCGGGCTGATCACGGCCTCTTCGTTGGCGATCACGATGTGGCGCATCTGGTCGGGCTCGCCCATGTAGTGGAAGATGCGGTCGTTCTCTTCGGGCAGGTCGAAGTAGAGGTAGATCTCGCTGCGGCGGTCGTGGAGGTGCGGCGGCATGGTGTTCCACACCGAGCCTTCTTCCAGCACGGTGAGGCCGAGCAGCAGCTGCGCGCTCTCGCAGACGCCGGGGATCACCAGCTGGTAGATCGTGCGCTGGTTCGAATTGGCGAGGTCGCCGCGGGCCAGCGGGTTCGCCTGGTCGAGCGTGATGTGCTTGATCGGCAGCGCCTTGTGGGCGGGAACCGAGGCGATGTAGAAGCGCGCGCCCTCACCTTCGAAGATCACCTCGTCCGAGCCCATCGGCACGTAGAGGCATTCCTTGTTGCCCACCTCGAAGCGCTGGCCGTCGACCGTGATCGCGCCCGGACCGCCGATATTGGTGATGCCGGCTTCGCGGCGTTCGAGGAAGGGCTTGCCTTCCGCGCTCTTGGGAACCGTCTGCGCGGGCAGCTTGAGCGGGCCTTGCGAAGGCACCGCGCCGCCGATCACGAAGCGTTCGTTGTGCGAGTAGTTGAGGTTGACCTTACCGTCCTCGAACATGCCGCCGACGAGGTAGCGATCGCGTAGTTCCTCGTTGGAGACGCACTCCATCATGTCGGGATGGGTGGCGTGGTAGGTCTTGCAGAACACTGGTTTCCCTCCTTGGGGTATCGGTTTGTCTGATGCTGTTCGATTTCGGGGTCTAGCCTAGCCCCTACGACGACACGCGGGCGACAAGCGCATGCATTGGCCCCCCGGCGGCGATGTCGCAGGGGCCATCGGAAACCCAGCACTCCCCGGCGGTCCAAGGATGTCCGTCGATGAGGCCTTGGCCTGTGAGCGGCACGAACCAGGAGACGTCGTCGGCGAGGGTGAACGTATCGCCATTCGCTCCGACAATACTGTCCACGCTGAAAGGTGCGTCGCTTGGCTGGACCAAGCATTCGTGCGCGAGTGCGGACACCATCCGGTGGGGCATCCGGTAGGGACCCAACTGCGCAATGGCGAGGCCGCGTTCGAGATGGAGTTCGCGGGGGCGGCCGTAGTCGTAGAGGCGATAGGTGACGTCGGCGCTCTGCTGGATCTCAACGATCTGCAGGCCAGCTCCGACGGCATGGATCGTGCCGGCCGGAATGTAGAAGAAGCTGCCGGCGCTGACCGGCCTCCAGTCCAGCAGATCCTGCAGCGATCCGTCGAGGGCCGCAGACCTCACTTTAGCGGTATCCATGGAAGCGAGCAGGCCGATGCCCAGTCGCGCATCCGCCTCCGCTTCGACGACATACCAGCACTCCGACTTTCCGCGCGGCAGGCCCACGGCCCGGGCATCGGCATCGTTCGGGTGCACCTGGACCGACAGCTTCTCGCTCGTGAACAGATACTTCACGAGCAGCGTCGAGGCATGCATCGGGGCATGGGTGAACCAGACCTCGCCGGCCCGGTCTCCGGCTATGGACTGAAAAGCGGACGGGACATCGGTGATCCCCCAGGGCTTCGAAACACTGCGTGCAGTGAGGCGATGGACGGTCATTGACTACTACCTTCTACAGCTCTCGCCGGATTGATCATGACCCGATGGGACGGAGTCAGCGACTCTGAATCGCTCGGCCCGTCGCCGATGTCCGCCAGGACGGTGAGCCGCCCGTTGTCGGGTTCGCGCGTGGTATCGGCAGCCTCCGCGCAGCCCGCCAGGGCAAACACTGCGAGGCATGCGACCCAGCGGGCTGATGTCGATCGCCTTCGCAACCGGCAAGGCGGCGACTTGCGGTAGCGTCTGATCTCGCGGTTACGCCAAGCCATGCGTCACGCCCAGTACGGTGACCAAGGGCGGTTTAGGCGCATCAGGGCCTCGAGATAGAAGTAATCACCCCAGATGCAGGCTTCATCGACGCCAGCCTTGTTGGGCATATGATAGACGCCGTGCAGCAGCAGCGCGTTAGAGCCCTCGACAGGAGCGAGATAGTCTTCCGAAAGCGTTTTTACGATCGCGACGGCCCAGGCCTCGTAGGTCTCGCGAAGGGCGTCGGAAAGCGGTAGTGCCTGTGCGAGCTCGAGAAGGCCGCAGGCGGCGATGGCGGCTGCCGAGCTGTCCCGGTCGACGCCCTCGTTCTGGGTGAAGATCAGGTCCCAGCAGCAGATGCCATCCTCGGGAAGACGGTTGAGGAAATGGTTCGCCAGCCGAGAGGCGAGGTCAAGGTAATGCTGCTTGCCGGTATGCCGCCAGGCGAGAGCGAAGCCATAGATGCCCCAGGCCTGTCCGCGCGCCCAGCTGCTGTCGTCGGAGTAGCCCTGGTGCGTGCTGCCGTGGCGCGGTTCGCCGGTGACGGTGTCTACGTAGTAGGTATGGAAAGTCGAGGCATCGGGACGGACCAGCAGGCGAGCGGCCTGTTCGAGATGCTGGTCGGCCGCGGCCGCGAAGCGAGGATCGCCGGTCTCGCGGGTCGCCCAGTAGAGCAGCGGCACGTTGAGGTTGCAGTCGATGATCATGCGGCCGCGTTCGGCGGGCACGTCCATGTCGCCCCATGCCTGGATGACCTTCGCCACCGGGTCGAAGCGCGCCAGCAGCTGTACCGCCGCGGCAACGCCGGCATCCCTCGCGTTGGGATCGCCCGTCAGGCGATGACCGGCGCAGGAGGACAGGGTGTACAGGAAACCGAGGTCGTGATGATCGACGTTGATGCGCTTGTCGATCCGGTTGGCGAACGAGGCGAGGTTCTGCACCGCAATCTTGCGGTACTTGTCAGCGCCTGTGAATTCCCACGAGATCCACAGCATCCCGGTCCAAAAGCCGTTGGTCCACTCGACGTTGTCGATGGGGCCGTAGATGCTGCTTTCGCTAGAGGGCGCGGGAAAATGGGTGTCGAACTGCGGCAGCATGCGATCGACACGGGCCAGTGCTGCGGTGATCCACGCGTCGATCAGGTCCGGGCGCGGGCGTTCGAGCGCGCGGTGAGGCAGGACCTCGAAGGTAATTTCACTCATCAAAGAGCATCCTCGTAGCGGCGAACGTCCGGTGCGGAGGCGATCGCGGCGGTGTCGGGCGCCTGTCCGGCCTTGCGGGGCACAGGCATGTATTCGGGCGGGGTCGGCAGGAGGGACATCGCGGACCAGATCCAGAAGAAGAGCGCGAAGCCCGCGATCAGGAAATAGGTGTGCTGGAAGCCGAACAGGTCATATCCGATGCCCGCAAGCGGCGAGAGGATGGCGAGGCCAAGCGAATGGCCGAAGCTGACGCCGACCATGTAGACCGTCGACGAGAACCGGGCTTCGAAGTGATAGGCGATGTAGCGGAAGATCGAGACGGCCAGGATCGGCAGTTCCACGGCATGCGCCATTTTGCACATCGAGATCGTGACCGGACCGATCGCGAAGCCCGATCCGGCGATGCGAATGATCATGATCATCGCCGCCAGCAGAAGTCCGCGGGTGGCGCCGATCCGGCGCACGATGAGCGGAGCCACGAACATTCCTCCCGCCTCGACGAAGATCTGCGCTGCGTTGAGGTAGCCGAACATCGCGTTGCCTTCCTCAGGCGTCGGGAAGAGCGAGGAGAAGTAGAACGGAAACTGCTGGTCGTAGACGAGATAGAGGTTGGTGACGCCGAGGATCAGGATCATGAACCGCCAGAAGCGGGTTTGGCCGAACAGGGCGAGCGTGTCGCGCAGCTTCAGCTGGTCGGCGGCCTGTTGCGCCTCCTTGTCCGGTTCGATCCGGGCAAGGCGGATCAGCGGGATCAGCGCCAGGCCGGCGAGGCTGGCAAGGAAGAAGTTGATCGCCGGATCGAGGTTGTAGAGACGGCCGGAAAAGGCGGCCGCCGTCGCGAAGCCGATCGAGCCCCACAGCCGGGTGCGGCTGTATTCGAAACCGTAGCGCCGTCCAACACGGTCGACGTAGCTCTCGAGGGCATAGCTGCCGGCCATGAAGGTGAAGCCGAGATAGATCCCGCCCGCGGCCGCGCCGAGCGGCAGGCTCCATCGCAGCAGCGGCGCATAGACATACAGGAAGAACGGCCCGGCGAGGATCACCAGCGAGGCGATCATGACCGGCACCACTTTGCGAAAGCCCATGCGATCGGACAGGAAGCCGTAGGCCGGCTGGGCCAGCATCGCCCCGATCGAATTGACCGCGAAGACCGTCCCGGCCTGGGCCCCGTTCAAGTGCAGTGAGCGGGTCAGCCAGATCGAGAGCAGCGACATCGCCATGGCCTGCGCGAAGAAGAACGCGAACAGGAAGGCGCTCAGAACCGCATAGTTTCTTTGTCGATTGGCAAGCACGGCATCCTCGTTCGCTGCGTGGCGGCTGCTTCGATCCCGCGAATGCGCCGTATTCTGTTATCGATATCACTTATGCAGCCGCGTTTCCCGTTTGGCAAGGCCCTAACTTGACACATGGCCAAGAGTGGTTATCGATATCAGAAAGGGAAGCGCGGCACCGTATCGGGTGCTCACCGGCCGTGAAGGCCCTGGAGAGGCAATTTGATGGCAAATGAGTCGAAGCGCAAGGATAGCGGCGCGAAGAGTGCGCATCGCCCTGTCGTGACGATCCATGATGTGGCGCGCCATGCGGGCGTGTCGTCGATGACCGTGTCGCGGGTGATGACTGGCAAGCGGCATGTCAGCGAGGCGATGCGCGAGCGGGTGAATGCCGCGATCGCCGAACTTGAGTATTCGCCCAATCTCAACGCCCGCAGCTTCTCGAGCGCGGTGCGGGTGGGGGCGATCTATTCCAATCCCTCCTCGTCTAACCTGGGCACCTTCCTCATGGGCGCGTTTCGCCAGAGCGGGGAGAGCGGCTGCCAGTTCCTCATCGAGCCGGGCGCGAACGAGGCGGAAGCCATCGCCAGCCTCCATCGTCTTGTCGAGGCGCGCATCGGCGGGGTCATCTTGCCGCCGCCGCTGTGCGATTCGCAGGCGCTCCTCGATCTCGCGGGCAGCGCGGACGTGATCCCGCTCGCTTTCGCGACGGCCATACCCCGCGAAGGCATCTCGGCCATCATCGTCGACGACTACAAGGGGGCCTTCGACATGACGCGCTACCTCATCGGCAAGGGGCACCGCGCGATCGGCTTCATCCAGGGCGATCCGGCGCATTCGCCGTCCCAGCGCCGCGAGCAGGGCTACCGCGCGGCCATGGCAGGCGCATCGCTGACGATCCGCGACGAATGGATCGCGCCGGGGCTGTTCAGCTACCGCTCGGGGCTGGATGCCGCGCACAAGCTGCTCGATCAGGCCAACCGACCGACCGCGATCTTCGCCAGCAACGACGACATGGCGGCGGCCGTCACCGCGGTCGCCCATGGCCTGGGTCTGCGGATTCCGGGCGACCTCAGCATCGCCGGCTTCGATGACGCGCAGATCGCCGCCACCATCTGGCCCGAACTCACCACCATACGCCAGCCGATCTCGGACATGGCGTCGCGCGCTGTCGCGCTGCTGAGCGACCAGGTGCGCGAGGCGCGCACCGGCGCACGCCCGGAAGTGAAGCATGTGCGCGAGATGCTGACACTGGTCGAACGCGCCTCGACCGGCGCACCGATCGACTGAACCGGCTGCGCCTGCAGCCATCCAGACATTTTGCGAAAGGAAAATCGCATGACCATCTTCGGCGCGATCGAAGCGGGGGGCACCAAGTTCGTCTGCGCGGTGGGCAGTTCGGGTGGCGGCTCGCTGCGCACCGTCAGCATCCCTACGCGCGATCCCGATGCCACCTTCGCGGACGTGGAGGCATTCTTCCGCTCGGCGGCGGACCTTGGCCCCTTGGCGGGGCTGGGTATCGCCAGCTTCGGGCCCGTCGGCGTCGACCCGGCCCGGCCGCAGTACGGGCGCATCCTGGCGACGCCCAAGCCGGGCTGGGAGGGCACCGACATGATAGCGCGCGCGCGGGGTTTCCTTGACGTGCCGATCGGGCTCGATACCGATGTCAACGCCGCCGCCCTAGCGGAGATCGCGGCGATCGGCGGGGGCCTGCGGGATCTTGCCTATGTCACGGTCGGCACCGGGATCGGGGTCGGTCTCGTGAGCGCCGGCCGTACCGTCCATGGCATCGGTCATCCCGAGGCCGGGCACATCCCGGTCCGGCGCCATCCGGCGCATGGCGATTTCGCCGGACTGTGCCCCTTCCACGGGGATTGCCTCGAGGGCGTTGCGGCAGGCCCCGCCGTGGCCGCAGCCTGGGATCTCACGCCGTCCCACGTCCCTCACGACCATCCGTTCTGGGATGTCGAGGCGAGCTATCTCGCGCAGCTGTGTGCCTCGCTGTTCCTGACCACCGGGCCGGAGCGCATCGTGCTCGGCGGAGGGGTTATGAAGCAGGAGCGCCTGCTGCCCCTGATCCGGGCGCGTACGCTCGAATTGCTGGGCGGCTATGTCCATGCACTGCGCAGACACGAGGACATGGAGCGCGCGATCGTGTCGCCCGCATGCAGGGAGCCGTCCGGACTGGTCGGGGCCTTCCTGCTCGCCGAGGACGCCGCAGCCTGACCCGGGAGAAGACCATGCTTCGCACGACCTCGCTTTCGCTCGCGGCTCTTGCCGCATGTATGACCGCAGGCGCATCCGCTGGAGCAGGCGCCGGAGCCGGAGCCGGAGCCGGAGCCGGAGCCGGAGCCGGAGCCGGAGCCGGAGCCGGAG
>NZ_DAMDBA010000040.1:0-8227 GCF_032093395.1 Novosphingobium sp. | reverse complement strand
CAGGTGAGGGACGCTGGATCGCCGATCAGGGCGACGGCACTTATCGCAACCCGGTGCTGGCGGGCGACTATTCGGACCCCGACGTCGTTCGCGTCGGCGACGATTTCTATCTCGTGTCGTCCTCGTTCACGGATGTGCCGGGCCTGCCGATCCTACACTCGCGCGACCTCGTCAACTGGACGTTGATCGGCCATGCCCTCGGCCGTATTCCGCCTGACGACCACTATCGCACCGCCCGGCGCGGGGGAGGAGTGTGGGCTCCCGCGATCCGCCATCGCGATGGCCGCTTCGTGATCTACTATCCCGACCCGGACCGCGGCATCTTCATGGTCTCGGCGGTCGATCCGAAAGGACCATGGAGCGAGCCGGTACTGGTGGACGGTACCACTGGGGCGATCGATCCGGCGCCGTTCTGGGACGATGACGGCACCGCCTGGCTCGCATACGCCTTCGCGAAGAGCAGGGCGGGCAAGGCCAATCTCATCGCACTCAGGCGGCTGAGTGCGAACGGGAGCAGAACCGAAGGCCCCGAACGCATCATCATCGACGCCGGCCAAATGCCCAAGATCGCGACAAGTCTCGGGCCGCGTCCCTGGCAGACGACCGAAGGGCCCAAGCTCTACAAGCGCGGTGGCTGGTACTACGTGTTCGTGCCCAGTGGCAGCGTCAAGGGCGGCTGGCAGGGGGTGTTCCGCAGTCGCAGGATCACAGGTCCCTATGAGGGGCGCAATGTGATGGATCAGGGCGGCACGGCGATCAACGGGCCGCACCAGGGCGCGTGGGTCGACACGCCGGGCGGCGAGGACTGGTTCCTCCATTTCCAGGATCGCGATGCCTATGGGCGGATCGTCCACCTCCAGCCGATGCGCTGGAAGGACGGCTGGCCGGTGATCGGAACCGACACCGATGGCGACGGCCGCGGCGAGCCGGTCCTCGTGCATCGCAAACCCGGCCTGGCGACACAGCAGGTCGCGGCACCGGTCGCCGATGACGAATTCGATCAAGGCTTTTCTCTCGCCTGGCAGTTCGGCAGCAACCCGGGGGACGACTGGGCCAGCGTCGAGGACGGATGGCTGAAGCTCCAGTCGGTGACGGGATCCGCAGACTTGTACGAGACCGGGGCGGTGCTGTCGCAGAAGCTTCCGGGACCGGCGTTCTGCGCGAGCACGCTAATGCGCTTTGCTCCCCTGCGGATCGGCGAGCGGGCCGGGCTGGCGGTGCACGGGGTCAACTTTGCATGGATTGGCCTGGAAAATAGGCCGGAGGGCATGCGGGTAGTGCAAGTGCGCAAGGACGACGAGCGTCCCGGCATGCCGATCGCCGATACGGCAGGGCCGGTGCTGAAGCAGGATCGTGTCTGGCTCAGAGCCTGCGCCAGGCCGGTCGTGGTGGATGTGCCGCCCCCCGACTTTGCGCCCTACTGGCCCTCGATGCTGCGCGATACCCGCATGGCGGTACGTTTCGCCTACAGTCTCGACGGCGTGCGGTACGAAGAGCTGGGATCGACGTTCGAAGCCAGGCAGGGGCGCTGGGTCGGCGCTCAGATCGGTCTCTTCGCGCAAGCTGCCCTCGGTACGCCAGCCGCGGTCGCGACGAGTGCCGGATACGCCCGGTACGACTGGTGGAGGATCGGGCAGTGAGGCCCCTGGCGGTCGTCGCGCTTGGTGCGCTTGCCGTTGGACTTTCCGCACAGGCCGCGCCGGCCGCCGCGCCCGGGGTTCTCGAGGTCTACCCGCCGCCGCCGGGCAGCGACTACTACACCTCGTTCGACGACACGTTCACGGTGCGGGTACGACAGCCCGGAGGGGAATGGCGGGACCTGTACGAATACCGCGTCATGGTCGATCTCGACAAGCCGCAGCCCGCCTCGATGGTCACCTTCGGGACCAGCGGCCCGGTCGAGGTGGCGATCCAGAAGAACAACGGCGCGGTTCGTCACGTTGCCGTGCGGCCCGCGTCGCGCGGCATCGAGGCCAGGCTCGTCGGCGCGATCGCATACCTGAAGCTGGATGGCCCGGCGAACCTGTCGGTCGAGTTCGACGATGATCGCCTGCACAACCTCCATCTCTTCGCCAATCCGATCTATCCGGCCGCCGGGCCCACGAAAGGGCGCACGCTTGTGGCATTCGGTCCCGGTATCCACGTCCCGCCGCCAGGGCAGGACAGCTTCCGCTTCGAATCTAATACCGACGTGCGTCTTGCCGGCGGCGCGATCCTCAAGGGGCAGGTCGATGTCGCCGACGC
The DNA here is from genome assembly GCF_032093395.1 of Novosphingobium sp. Lineage (GTDB taxonomy): Bacteria > Pseudomonadota > Alphaproteobacteria > Sphingomonadales > Sphingomonadaceae > Novosphingobium. The sequence goes on along the minus strand of NZ_DAMDBA010000040.1, from coordinate 5,983 downwards.
GCACGACGTGCGCATCGGCGGGCCCGGCATCCTCAAGGGCGGCAAGGAGGGGGTAACCGTCCTTCGTTCTCAGTCCATCGAGATCGATGGTCCGATCGTGATCAACCCGGGCCACTATACCTTGATGTGCGGTCAGTCGCGCGGTCTGACGGTTCGCAATTTGCGCACCTTCAGTGCGGGCGGCTGGACCGACGGCGTCGACCTGATGGCCTGTTCTGATGTCCACATCGACGGCGTATTCCTGCGCACTTCCGACGATGCCGTGGCGATCTATGCCGATCGCTGGGACTATCATGGCGATGCGCGCAACTATCTCGTGGAGAACTCCACGCTCTGGGCGGACGTCGCTCATCCGGTGAACATCGGGCTTCACGGCAGCAAGGATGAGCCGCGTACGATCGAGAACCTGGTGTTCCGCAACATCGACATCCTCGATCACGACGAGGACGACCGCGACTATCAGGGCGCGCTGGCGATCACCGATGGCGACAACAACCTGGTCCGCAACGTGGTGTTCGACGACATCCGCATAGACCGGATCGAGGAGGGCATGCTGTTCAATTTCCGGGTGGTCTTTAACCAGAAGTACAGCCTTGCTCCGGGACGCGGGATCGAGAACATCGTGATGCATAACGTCCGCTCGCGCGGCGGGAACGCGAACCGCCCCGTCATCGCCGGATTCGACGCCCACAGGAGCGTGCACGATGTCAGCCTTGTCGATGTAGGCGGACCGGATGGGGCCCTGTCGCTCGAGGATATCGATGTCGGACCCTACGCCGAACGCGTCTCGACCTCACCGCAATAATCCTGACCGCGCTGATGTGAAAAATGGGTCGCCGGCGGAGGAGCCGGCGACCCATCAGGCTTGAGAGGGTTTCATTGGGAGGAGTCCCCTCTCGTCCCGGAAGCGTCAGCTTCCGAAATTGTAGCGCAGCGTCGCGCCGAAGTTGCGGCCGTTCATGAAATGCTGGCGCTCGATCCCGGTCGCGAGATCGGGTTCGCCCACGAAGCGGTCAGCCGCCTGGTTGGTGAGGTTCGAGGCGGTAATCGCGAGTGAGAAATTGTGTGCCAGGTTGAAGTTGATCGATGCGTCGAGCAGCCCGAAGCTGCGGATGTAGCGACCGTCGATCGGGTTGGCCGCCAGGCCGAACAGGATCGCCTTGGAGCGCCAGGTGTAGACGAGGCGTGCCGATATCGTCTCGTCCTCGTAAAGCCCGGTCACCGAGTAAGAGTACCTGGACGTCAGCGGCTGCATCGTGTTGACGCGCTGGCCGTTGAGCGTCAGCGGGTTCTTCGTCTCGACATAGGTGAACGAGCCCTGCACGCCGAAATGATGCGCGAATTCGGGCAGGAAATCGTAGTCGAAGAAGGTCTGTCCCGCCAGCTCGATGCCCTTCGCGGTTCCCTTCTCCGCATTGATGGTCTGGGTGATGAAGTACTGGTCGCCCGAGCAGCTGGTGTTGGTGGTCGGGGTCGGGGCACCGGCCACACTCTGGCACGAGGACACGCCGCTGAAGAACCCGTCGATCTTCTTGTAGAACAGCGCGGCGGAGACGTAGTTCACCGGCGAGAAATAGTGTTCGAACGAGAGATCGAAGCTGTTGGCCGTCTGGGGCTTGAGGTCCGGGTTGCCGACCGAGCCCACTCCGCTGACCGTATTGATGATCAGCGAGGGATTGAGCGCCGAGAACTCGGGACGGGTGATCCCCTTCCCATAGCCGAAGCGCACCAGCGTGTCGGGCGTGATGTAGCCTGTCAGGTTCAAGCTGGGCAGGGCGTGGGTATACGAGGACGTGCTTTCGCTGGCGGTGATGTTGCCCGTATTCAGCGGATCGATCATCGCCCGTACGAAGGTGTCGGTCTTGACCACGCGGACGCCGGCATTGCCCTTGATCCGGTCGTCGAGGAACCCGAAGTCGGCGACGGCGTATCCGGCGTAGCTCTTCTCGCTGAAGTAGCGGCGGTTGAGCACGATCTCGGCCAGCGAGTCTTCCGGCAGGATACCGGCATTCGCGAAGCGCGCACGCACGTTGTCGCCCAGCAGCTCATCGGGTGAGAACACCAGATATCCGCCGGAATAGCCCGCTTTCCCGTTCATGAAGTTGGTCGGCGATGTTTCGACCAGATCCGCCATCGAGGCCACTGAAATGGCGTTCGAGCGGTCCGCTGCCAGCGCCAGGCCGTTGGTGGTCAGGTTGCGGTTGCTGAACGAATAGTTGCGGTAGCGATCCTTCTGCGTGGCGTATCGCGCCCCGAACTTGATGTCCTTGAGGAAGGAATCGTCGAACCTGTAGACAAGGTTGAGCGCGGCGGCGATGCCGTCGTCGTGCCAGACCTGATTGGTGGCGTTCGAATAGTTGTTGAACACCCATGAACTGGCCGAGGACAGGTCTGGGCTGGTGATGGAGACTTGCTGCGGGCGGCCCAGGTCGCGTGTGATGTCCCAGGCCAATCCGGCCGCCGATGCCAGCGTCACCGACCGATTGTCCTGAGACTGATCGGCCTTGACGTAGGAGAAGTCGAAGTTGACGTCGAGGTGATCGGTCGCGGCCCATTTCGTGCCGCCCGCGATAACGAAAGTCTCGTAGCGGCGATGCTCGTCGCCGCCGGTGGTCGAAAGCCCGGAATTCAGGAACGTGCCGCCAGTGATGCGCTGGCCGGACAGCAGGTCGTTCGAGCCGCCGTTCGCGTTGCGGTTGGCCAGCATCTCGTCGATTGTGAACGCCTGTGTCGCCAGCTCCTGCGCGTACCGGCTGTCGGTTGCGTTGAGGAAACGATAGTTCTGGTGGTAGAGGTACGAGTTATAGTTGCCCTCCACGTAGAACTCTAGTCCCGGGGCCGGGCGCCATTGCAAGGCGCCGTTGAGACCCTTGCGGGTGCGGGTATAGTCCTCTTGGGCAATGTTGTTCTGCACGCCGACCGACGTCAGCAGGTTCTGGCGCTCGCTGGCCGAGATGGTGGCCGGGTTGACATCCGCCAGATAGGTCACATCCGAGCGGCCCAGATAGGCGCCATTGAGATTCAGCCCGGTGCCGACATTGGCCGAGTATTCGGCGCTGTCCGCGCGGATTGCCCGGCGAAACTGGGTGCCGCCGACCGAGGGCGTGTTGTCGCCGCGATTGAAGCTCTTGGCGTAGCTCGCTGCCAGCAGAACGCCGATCTCGCCGCCACCCGGAAGGTCCCAGCGGTTCGACACCATCCCGAAGTATTCGGGCGTGAGCTTCTTGCCCAGATCGTTGTAGCGCCCGCCCGCAGCCGCGGAGACCGCCAGACCCTTGAAGTCAAATGGCTTGCGCGTGCGGATATTGACCAGACCGCCGATCGCGCCTTCGATATGCTCGGCCGACGGGTTCTTGAATACATCGAGGCCGGCAACCATGCCCGGGCTCGCGCCCTCGACGTTGAATTCGCGGCTGCCGGCGGTGAAGTAGGCGCGCCCGTCAACGCGCGATCCGGTCTGGCCCGTGAGGCCGCGGATAGTCAGGCCCGAACCGTTGCCGACGGGCGACGACGCCTCGCCGCCGAAGCGATAGGCCTGGACGCCCGGGACGCGCGTAAGGGTTTCCGCCACGTTCGGATCCGGCAGCTTGCCAATGTCCTGCGCGGTGATGGAATCGACGATTTCCATCGTGTTCTTCTTCATCTGGACAGCGCTTTGAAGACTGGCGCGAATGCCCGTGACCACGATGTCTTCGCTTGCGGTTTCGGTCGGACGGGACTCGGTCTGCGCAAGTGCAGGCATGGCAATGCAGCTCGCGAGCAGCGCGGACGTCAAGCGTACGATGTTGTTCATATATCCCCTCCTGAAATTCGGACGCTTTGGCGCATCCTGAACTTTTCGGCTCCCTCGAACCACGTGTGGTATCGATACCCGAACTGATATCGATACCACACGTGGCTTGCAACAGGAATCTTTCACTGGAGCGCGGTAAGTACAAAATGATGGATAAAATCATGAGCATGTTGGAAGGGCGAGGGGCGCGGGAGCGCCATGTTCCGCGATTGCGCCAAGCTGCTTTGCCTTGGTAGCAAGTGAGCGCTTGTTCACTTGAATGGGGTCGCGGGGAGAAGAAACCGCAGAAAATGGAATTGCACCGATGGCCCGAGCGTATGCTCCGCGTAATGCTGGGGCTGTTGATTGTCACTGAAAAGTGAACGGCGCTTTTTTCAGGTCTTTATTCGAGTGGACGGCCGCACTTACCTCGGAAAATGGTCGAATTACGTTGTAAAAGGGCTGGGAGCCCTCGCCGTTGACACGGCAGCTATCCTGATGCAGCCATTCCAACTCAGAGAGTCGCTCATCGGCCAAGGCTGCTCATTCAGTTGACGATAGCTGTGGAACCGCGAACGTCCGCTTCAACCGAAACCTGCCGCTCCTCAGCATGATCTTAAACGACAGCTTTGTCCCACTTCCGCTCGTTCGGGGCTGAGGAAAGTGGCGACCCTTCCTTGGCGCCCAGCCGTTAATCTGCTCTCCTCTGATGCGGAATGTCCGCTGCTTCAGCCTTGAATGGGTGAGATGGCCGTACCCAGCAAAAAGAACGGGGAAGCTGACCCAATTGGGTAGTTCGAAGCAGTGGAGGCAGAGCAGATCACTTCACGGACGGAAACCTATGCTCGTCTTGGCCTCCTCGATCAGTGCCATGGCCCGACGATACAGGTTGAGATTGCCTTCGGTCATTACAGTGAGGACCTGCAGCTTTTCGCGGAGATAGACCTTGGCGAACCCAGGACTTCCGACAACGATTGATTGCGTGTTGCTGATGAAATCTGCGAGTTTCACGGTTTGCGCTTCGGGTGAGATGGTGCCGAGGCGTGCAGCTTCCGCAGCTTTGCGTGTAGCGCGGTTGCCTTCATGGCACTGATCAGTCAGTTCCATCACCAGAGCAGCGACAGGTTCCCCGAACTCGCGTGCGATATCCTCTCGGGTTGTCGGGGTATCCTCGATCGTATCGTGCAGCAGCGCCGCTGCCAACATTTCGTCAGTGTGCGGGACGCTTCGGACAATCTCCATCACCTCAATGGGGTGATTGATGTACGGTTCACCTGTGTATTTGCGCCGGTGATCAATGCTATTGTGAGCGTGCGAGGCGAAGTCCAGCGCTTTCGACACCAGCGGAGAGAGATCCTGAGACATGTTGAACGCATAGCAGATATTCCCGAGGGGGAGAAAGTTAGTTCCCGGCATTAGTCACTAGGGGGGAGTTTCGGTTCCGATCCGGCCCCACACAATAATTCCGGTCACAAACCCGCAATGGCGCCGCGCCGGCAGCGTGATGACCCACGCAGCTGGGATGTTCAACATCGGCGCCACCAAGTATGCGCTCAAGGCTCGGTTGCGCCGCCGTCATCGGTGATAGCGTCAGAGCTCGGCGACTATGATGTTCGTCCAGCGCGCCCCTGTAATGGTTCGACCCTTCCCGGTCGTTCAGCCGCCGATTTTCCTCTCCCAGGTCCGGACGTTCCGTTGTGCCAGTTTCTCGGTCTCCAAAGCGGACGCCGACATCGCCATTCTTGCGAGCCCGCGGTCAGATCACATCCGCACAGCAAGTGGCTACGTCTCAAGTCATCGTCGGCCTCTCCGTTGCGCCAGGCCGCAGTTCCTCGGCGCCGAGTCGATCTTCTCGGACTTCGCTCCTACGGATCGTGCGGTTAGCTCTGGTTGATCCGGAGATTGGGCAGTTGGAGATCTACAGGGGCATGCGCTGGATCATTTGTGGTTTATTGGGAATCTGCAGTCTTCAAGGTAGCGACGCGATTGCCGGCTCAGATCACACGCCCGTTCAGGGTTTCGAGGTGCTCTGCTATGATTTGGCCCTGACCCCCGACATCGAGAACGCCGGCGTTGCCGGACACGAGGTCATCCGGCTTCGAGCAACGGAAGACGGCGTGCGCCAACTCGTTTTCACCGGGAACGCTCTCGACATAACCCAGGCCACACTGGATGGCGCCCCCCTGGCGCCCAGGATCGAAAGCGGCAGCT
>NZ_DAMDBA010000039.1:0-45193 GCF_032093395.1 Novosphingobium sp. | reverse complement strand
GGTTCGTGTACTTCTTGGCGATAGAGATCACCAGGCGCAGGTTCGCCTCGACCATTTCCTTCTTGGCGATACGCGCCTCGCGCTCGCCCTTCTGGACCATGTTGACGATGCGGCGGAACTCGGGAAGCGCCATGCCGGTGGCGGCGGCGATGTCCGAGACTTCCGAACGGATGCGCTCCACAGGATCGGCTTCGGCCTCGGCGAAGGCCGCCCACTTCTTGTCCTTCTTGGACATGTCCGTGAGCCAGGTATCGTCCAATTCGCGACCTACGTAGGTCTCGAGGAAGTCGGCGCGCTTCACCTTGTGACGCTCGGCAAGGCGCAGCATCTGGCCGCCCAATGTCGTCAGGCGACGGTTGAAGGCATAGAGGTTGTCGACGAGGTACTCGATCTTCGTCGCGTGGAACTTCACCGATTCGACCTGAGCGGTCAGGTCTTCGCGCAGCTGCTGGTACTGGTCTTCCTTGGCGACCGGGAAGTCGATGCCCAGAGCCAGCGCGTCGAGGCGTTCCGACTGAAGGCGCTCGAAGGCCTGGAACAGCTCGGTGATGAGCATGAACTTCTCAAGCGCTTCGGGCTTGAGCGCGGCTTCCATCTGGGCGAGGCTGAGGGTGTTGTCTTCTTCCTCTTCCTCGGCTTCGCGCTTGGGAATCGGGTTGCCGTCCTCGTCGATTTCTTCCGAGTTGTCCTCCTCGGTGTCGTCCTCATCCTTGAACGAGGGGCCGGCGGTCTTCTCGCTGATCTCGCCGTCGTCGTCGCTCTCGCCGTCCTCCGACAGGCTTTCCGGCGCGGGCTCCTTCGAGAGCATGGCATCGAGATCGAGGATCTCGCGCAGTTGCATCTCGCCGTTGTTGAGTGCTTCGGACCACTGGATGATGGCGTGGAAGGTGATCGGGCTTTCGCAGAGACCCAGGATCATCATGTCGCGGCCGGCTTCGATCCGCTTGGCGATGGCGATCTCGCCTTCGCGGCTGAGCAGTTCTACCGCGCCCATCTCGCGCAGGTACATGCGCACGGGGTCGTCGGTGCGCTCGACGGTTTCCTTCTTCTTGGCGTCCACCACCATGCGCGGGGAGACGTCGTCCGAATCGACCTCTTCGTTGTCGCGGTCGTCGTCTTCCTGCTGGCCGTCGGCATCTTCATCGCTTTCCACGATGTTGATACCCATTTCCGAGATCGCGGCCATGATGTCCTCGATCTGTTCGGAAGACATCTGGTCTTGGGGAAGAGCTTCGTTCAACTCGTCGTAAGTGATCACGCCCCGGCGCTTGGCACGAGCGATCAACTTCTTGATGGCGCCTTCGTTGAGGTCGATCAGCGGTGCATCGGTGCCGTCGTTGTCGCCGCCGGTGTTGTCGTTTTTGCTCATTCTTCGCCGTTGTCCCCGTGCATTCGACCCGATTATACCATCAGGAAGACGCCACCTGTCTTGTCGCCATTTGCCTGAGACGACTATCAAATTCCAGCTTTCTCTTGAGCAGGCGCTGTTGATCGGCAAAAGCCTCTTCCGAAAGCTCGCTTTCGAATCGAGCCGTCGCCTGCGCCAATGCCGCATCCAGGATCGGACGCTCCACCAAGAGATCGACTGCCTGGGCCAAATCCTCTCCCGCCTGGTCCGCGCCTGTTTCGGTGTTCAGGAACCCGAAGCGCAATCCTGAGTATTCTGCGGTGCCGGGGATCTCCAGGCCATTCTCGACCAATATGGTGGCAAGGCGGTCTGTTTCAACCGCTTCATGGCCCTGGCAGCAATCGAGCAGCAATCCGAAGCGCGGATCGAGCCCGGGCGTTCGGGCAAGCGCCTCGGCATGACGCCGGATCTGGGCAGGCCAGTGAATGAGCCCGGCAAGCACTGCCGCCGAAAGCGCATCGCGTGACCCGCCCGCTGCTGCGCGGCGCAGGCGTTCCAGTGATTCGGGCGTAGATTCGGGCTGGGGCTGCCAGCGACCGTTCCCGCGCTGTTGCCCTCCCCGTGGTTGGTTGGGGCGAAATCCATTACTTCCGCCTTGCTGCCAGCGGCTCTCGCGCTTCGGGAAGGCGAACTCGGAATAGCGATCCTGCAATTCGCGGCGGTAGAGGCTGGCGATATCGGAATTCTGGATCGAATCGACATGGGCCATCAGGCGCGCCTTGAGGCCAGCCTTGTCTTCCGGCGTACTCAGTGTCTGGGCATCGCGCTCAACCTCCCAGAGTACCTCGATCAGGCTTTTCGCCGCGCCCAGAATCTCTTCCATGGCACGTGCGCCGCGCTGCTTGATGAGGTCGTCCGGGTCGAGGCCTTCCGGCAGTCGCACGATTCGCAGCGAATGCGCCGGGCGGAGTAGGGGCAGGGCGCGCGTTACGGCGCGCATCGCGGCGCGCTGGCCTGCGGCATCGCCGTCAAAGCACAGGATGGGCATTTCGACGTGACGCCAGAGCATCTCGATCTGCTGCTCGGTCAGCGCCGTGCCGAGGGGGGCGACGCATTCGCCGATTCCCGCCGCTGCCATGGCGACCACGTCCATGTATCCTTCGACCACCACCATCCGGCCCGACTGGCGCGCGGCGGGCGCGGCGCGGTGCAGGTTGTAGAGAGTGCGGCCCTTGTCGAAGAGGGGGGTATCGGGAGAATTCAGATACTTGGGTGCATCTGTTTTCTCCTTGGTGAGAATACGTCCGCCAAAAGCGATCACACGTCCGCGCGCGTCCTCGATCGGCAGCATGAGGCGGCCGCGAAAACGGTCGTAAGGGTCGCGGTTCTCCACTTCGATCCGCAGACCCGCCTCGATGAGCATGGCCTCCGGGAACTTGCCGAGCGCTTCCTTCATCGCCTGACGCCCCTCCGGCGCATAGCCGAAGCCGAAGCGCTGGAGGGTATGGGCGTCGAAACCGCGCGTCGCCAGATAGGCGCGCGCCGATTCGCCGCCGGGCGAGGACAGGTTCTGCACGAACCAGCCTTGCGCGGCGGCCATCACGTCATGAAGCGTATCGCGCTTCTCCGCCGCCTTGGCCGCGCGCGGATCCGGGGCAGGGACGTCCATCCCCGCCTCGGCCGCCAGTTCCTTGACCGCGTCCATGAACGACAGGCCCTGATGGTCCGTCATCCAGCGGATCGCATCTCCATGTGCGCCGCAGCCAAAGCAGTGATAGAAGCCCTTTTCGTCGTTGACGGTGAAGCTGGGAGACTTCTCGTTGTGAAACGGGCAGCAGGCCTTGAACTCGCGCCCCGCCTTGGTGAGGCGGGTCGAGCGACCGATCAGCGCCGAAAGCGTTATCCGCGTGCGAAGCTGGTCGAGCCATTGAGGGGTAAGCACGGTCCTGCCGCCCGATCGCGTGTCAGGTCAGGCCAGCGCCGCCTTCACCCAGCCCGAAGCCTTGCCCATGTCGAGCTGGGTGCCGTGGCGCGCCTTCAGCGCGGCGACGACCTTGCCCATGTCCTTCATGCTTTCCGCGCCGACTTCGGCCTTGATGGCTTCGATCAGGGCCTTGGTTTCGTCTTCGGAGAGCTGCGCGGGCAGGAAGGTTTCGATCACGTCCAGCTCGGCCTTCTCGTCGGCGGCCTTCTCGGGACGGCCACCTTCCTCGAACAGCTGGATCGATTCGCGGCGCTGCTTCACCATTTTCTGGAGAACGTCAATCACCATGGCATCGTCGTCCGGCAGGGAATCGGCGGTGCGCAGTTCGATGTCGCGGTCCTTGATCTTGGCAAGGATGAGGCGAACCGCGGCGAGGCGCGGCTTGTCACCCGCTTTCATCGCAGTGATCTGGGCGGCCTTGATCGAATCACGAAGCATTGGTTTCCTGCTGTTCTGATAGGTTTTGGGAAGTGTCGTGGCGTAAAACTAGCAAGCCGCGCGCCAAATTGCACCTGTCGCGCCTTGACGCGGTGCACAACCCTCTCTAGCGGGCAGCACTTAGCACACATAGTCAGAAACGCCGTAAACGGAGCGACCCACCATGGCCGACGCCGCATATACGCTTGCGCCCAAACCTGAAGGGGCGACAGGCGTTCTCGTCCTGAGCGATGGACACGTGGTCTGGGGCCGCGGCTTTGGAGCCGTCGGCGAAGCAGTCGGCGAAGTCTGCTTCAACACCGCGATGACCGGATATCAGGAAGTGATGACCGATCCTTCCTACGCGGGCCAGATCGTCACTTTCACGTTCCCCCACATCGGCAATGTCGGTGTCAACGACGAGGATCTCGAATCCAGGGTCGATGGCGCCGTCGGCTGCGTCGTCCGCGAGGACGTGACTCCGCCTTCGAACTTCCGCTCTGCCGGTGAGTTCGGGGACTGGCTTGCCGCCAAGGGCAAAGTCGGGCTCGCCGGAGTCGATACCCGCGCGCTTACCCGCCGTATCCGCCTTCAGGGCGCGCCCAACGCGGTGATCGCCCATAATCCGGAAGGCGAATTCGACATTCCCGCGCTGATCCAGCGCGCACAGGAATGGCCGGGCCTGGAAGGCATGGACCTTGCCAAGATCGTCAGCCGCGAGATCCAGGAGGGCTGGGAAGGCTCGACCTGGGAACTCGGCCGGGGCTTCGGCGATGGCGTCAATGAAGCGCCTCCGCATGTCGTCGCCATCGATTACGGCGCCAAGGACAACATCTTCCGCAACCTGGTGAGAGCCGGTGCCCGCGTTACCGTGGTTCCTGCCGAAACCTCGCTCGAAGCGATCCTCGCGCTTGAACCGGCGGGCGTGTTCCTCTCGAACGGTCCGGGCGATCCGGCGGCGACCGGCGAATATGCCGTTCCCGTGATCCGCTCGCTGTTGGAACGCGACGTGCCGATCTTCGGCATCTGCCTCGGTCACCAGATGCTCGGCCTTGCGGCTGGCGCCAAGACCTCGAAGATGCATCAGGGCCATCGCGGCGCCAACCATCCGGTGAAGCGCCTGGAAGACGCCGTCGTCGAGATCACCTCGATGAACCACGGCTTCGCGGTGGACAACCAGACCCTGCCCGAGAACGTGGAGGAGACGCACGTCTCCCTGTTCGACGGTTCGAACTGCGGCATCTCGATCAAGGGCAAGAAGGCTTTCGGCGTGCAGTATCACCCCGAAGCCAGCCCCGGCCCGCAGGACAGCTTCTACCTCTTCGAAAAGTTCGTGGGGATGCTGACCTGATGGGCCGGGCGGGTCGATTTCTGGCAGGGGCGGCAATGCCGCACCCCGCATCGGCGATCATTGCCGGTGTGGACCAGCGAGATTTCGACCCGGTATCGCACTTTGCCTATGCAATCGGAATTCCGGCCGCCGCGTCGGGAACCCGTGCAAAGCAAGGTGCCCTATAATGACCGACCTTATCGACCACATGCTCGCTTACTATATTGCAGGACAGGCTTCCGAACTCACGGTTGCGCCGCGCTTCTACCCTTACGGTGAATTGCAGCTCATCTTCGAGGACAAGGTCTCGGTGGCCGTTCGCAAGTTCGGCCCCAAGGTGCGCAAGCACGCCAAGGAAGCCGGCAAGACCTTCATCGACCGGATGCTCGAAACGGGCGCCTGGTCGACCACGGAAGGCGAGTACGGCGGTTCGATGCACCAGTTTCAGGCTGACCGATACCGCGCGGTGATCCGCGAGGAGCAGGACAGCAACCCGATCATTCTCAAAGCCAAAGCCGAAGGCCCGGATTACTGGGACAAGGCGTTTGGCGAACTGGTGGCCTAGGCCGCCAGTCCGACATACAAGACACACAGGACACCCCAGGACAGCCCATGCCCAAGCGCACAGACATCTCCTCGATCCTCGTCATCGGCGCCGGCCCGATCATCATCGGCCAGGCCTGCGAATTCGACTATTCGGGGACGCAGGCGATCAAGGCGCTCAAGGAAGAGGGCTACCGGGTCATCCTGGTGAACTCCAACCCGGCGACGATCATGACCGATCCGGACATGGCCGACGCCACCTATGTCGAGCCGATCACCCCGGAAGTGGTCGCCAAGATCATCGAGAAGGAGCGCCCGGACGCGGTGCTCCCGACGATGGGCGGCCAGACCGCGCTGAACTGCGCGCTCGCGCTGTTCAATGACGGTACGCTGGAGAAGTTCGGCGTGCAGATGATCGGTGCCGACGCCGATGCCATCGACAAGGCCGAGGATCGCCAGCGTTTCCGCGACGCGATGGACAAGATCGGGCTGAACTCGGCGCGCTCGGGTGTGGCCCACACTCTGGACGAAGCGTTTGCGGTGCTGGAAACCACCGGCCTGCCTTCGATCATCCGTCCCAGCTTCACGATGGGCGGCACCGGCGGCGGCATCGCCTACAACAAGGCCGAGTTCGAAGCGATCGTCCGTTCGGGCCTCGATGCCTCGCCCACCACCGAAGTGCTGATCGAGGAATCGCTGCTCGGCTGGAAGGAGTACGAGATGGAGGTCGTGCGCGACAAGCACGACAACTGCATCATCATCTGCTCGATCGAGAACGTCGATCCGATGGGCGTCCACACCGGCGACTCGATCACCGTCGCCCCGGCGCTGACGCTGACCGACAAGGAATACCAGATCATGCGCAACGCCTCGATCGAGGTGCTGCGCGAGATCGGCGTCGAAACCGGCGGTTCGAACGTGCAGTTCGCGGTCAATCCGAAGGACGGCCGCCTGATCGTCATCGAGATGAACCCGCGCGTCTCACGCTCGTCGGCGCTGGCTTCCAAGGCCACCGGCTTCCCGATCGCGCGCGTCGCGGCGAAGCTGGCCGTGGGCTTCACGCTCGACGAGATCATGAACGAGATCACCGGCGCCACGCCCGCCGCGTTCGAGCCGACCATCGACTACGTCGTCACCAAGATCCCGCGCTTCGCTTTCGAGAAGTTCAAGGGCGCCAAGAACGACCTGACCACCGCGATGAAGTCGGTGGGCGAAGTCATGGCGATCGGCCGCAACATCAAGGAATCGATGCAGAAGGCCCTGCGCGGCCTGGAAACCGGCCTCGACGGTTTCAACCGCGTGGTCGAGCTGGAAGGCGCCGGGCGTGACGTGATCACTGCCGCGCTCTCCAAGGCGACGCCGGATCGTCTGCTCGTCGCCGCTCAGGCCTTCCGCGAGGGCTTCTCGGTCGATGAAATCCACGCGATCGCCCACTACGACAAGTGGTTCCTGCGCCACATCGAAGAGATCATCGCCGAAGAAGCGAAGATCATGAAGCACGGCCTGCCGATCGATGCGCAGGGCCTGCGCCGCGTGAAGGCCATGGGCTTCTCGGACAAGCGCCTTGCCACGCTGGCCGTGCGCTCGGTCGGCGTTGCCGGCGGCATGGGCGAAACCCAGGCCAAGAGCTCGGGCCTCGTGCACGACGCGCTGCGCGCCATGGCGGGCGCCACCAGCGAAGACGAAGTGCGCAAGCTGCGCGAGAAGCTGGGCGTCCACCCGGTATTCAAGCGCATCGATTCGTGCGCGGCCGAGTTCGAGGCGGTCACGCCCTACATGTACTCGACCTACGAAGCGCCGATCTTCGGTGAGCCGGAGAACGAGGCGAACCCGTCCGATCGCAGGAAGATCGTGATCCTCGGCGGCGGTCCCAACCGCATCGGTCAGGGTATCGAGTTCGACTATTGCTGCGTCCACGCCTGCTTCGCGCTTGCCGAAGTCGGCTACGAGACGATCATGGTCAACTGCAACCCGGAAACCGTGTCGACCGACTACGACACCTCCGACCGCCTCTACTTCGAGCCGCTGACCGCGGAAGACGTGCTGGAAATCCTGCGCGTTGAGCAGCAGAACGGCGAACTGGTCGGCGTGCTGGTGCAGTTCGGCGGGCAGACCCCGCTCAAGCTGGCGCAGGCACTGGAAGACGCGGGTATCCCAATCCTCGGCACTTCGCCCGACGCGATCGACCTTGCCGAAGACCGCGAGCGCTTCTCGGCCCTGGTGGACAAGCTGGGCCTCAAGCAGCCGGCCAACGGCATTGCCCGCAGCCGTGACGAAGCGGTGAACGTCGCCAATCGCATCGGCTATCCGGTGCTGATGCGCCCCAGCTACGTGCTCGGCGGCCGCGCCATGGAAATCGTCGACAGCGAACAGCAGCTCGACGACTACATCACCACCGCCGTCCAGGTTTCGGGCGACAGCCCGGTGCTGATCGACCAGTACCTGCGCGACGCCATCGAGTGCGACGTCGATGCGCTTTGCGACGGCGACCAGGTCGTCGTGGCCGGCGTCATGCAGCACATCGAGGAAGCGGGCATCCACTCGGGCGACAGCGCTTGCAGCCTGCCGCCCTACAGCCTGCCGGCCGAGATCATCGCCGAGATGGAACGTCAGGCGGAAGCGCTGGCCTTCGGCCTCAGCGTGCGCGGTCTGATGAACATCCAGTTCGCGGTGAAGGATGGCGAGGTCTACCTCATCGAAGTCAACCCGCGCGCCTCGCGCACCGTGCCCTTCGTTGCCAAGGCTCTGGGGCAGCCGGTCGCCAAGATCGCCAGCCGCGTCATGGCGGGCGAAAAGCTGGCCGACTTCCCGCCGTTCAAGCGTGACCTGCCGTACATGGCGGTCAAGGAAGCGGTGTTCCCCTTCGCGCGCTTCCCCGGCGTCGATCCGGTGCTCAGCCCCGAGATGAAGTCCACCGGCGAAGTCATGGGCATCGACGCCGACTTCCCGCGCGCCTTCCTCAAGGCCCAGCTCGGCGCCAGCATGCGCCTGCCCGACAGCGGCCTGGTGTTCGTTTCGGTGAAGGACAGCGACAAGGCGGTGATCCTGCCTGCGGTCCAGATCCTGGTGAAGGAAGGTTTCCGCATCGTCGCCACTTCCGGCACCCACAAGTACCTGACCGAGGCGGGGCTGCCGGTCGAACTGGTGAACAAGGTGGCGGAAGGCCGCCCTCACATCGTCGACAAGATCGTCGATGGCGATATCGCGCTGATCTTCAACACCACCGAAGGTTGGCAGAGCCTCAAGGACTCGCAGTCGATCCGTGCTTCGGCGCTTACGGGCAAGGTGCCCTACTTCACGACGGCGGCCGCCAGCGTCGCTGCTGCACAAGCAATTTCTGCACAACGCGGGAGCCAGCTTGAAGTGCGTTCGTTGCAGGATTATTATAGTTGAGATCGATCTAGCCTCCCCACATCGCTGCGGATCGGCCCAGTCCCCGGGAATGACCTGAGGGACGGGACAGGAAACTAGTCTCCTCCGACTGGTTTCGCGTGCGGGGAGGCAGCAGGAAGGAAGTGTTTGATGGCCAGTATCGAAAAGCTCCCCATGCTCGCGGAAGGGTATGAGAAGCTTACCGCAGAGATCAGGGCGCTGCGCGAAGAGCGCCCCCGGATCGTCGATGCGATCGAAGAAGCGCGCGCTCACGGCGATCTCTCGGAAAATGCCGAGTATCATGCCGCCAAGGAGCGTCAGGGCCAGGTCGAAGCGACGATTGCGGATCTGGAAGACAAGATCACGCGGGCCCAGATCGTCGATCCTGCCACGCTTTCGAGCGACAAGATCATCTTCGGTGCAACGGTTACGCTGCTCGACGATGACGAGAAGCCGGTGAAGTACCAGATCGTCGGGCCTTACGAAGCGGATGCCCGGATCGGCCGCATCAGCTACAATTCGCCGCTCGGGAAGGCGCTGATCGGCCGTAAGGTGGAGGAAGAGATCGAAGTCACCGTTCCGGCTGGTGACAAGTTCTACCTCGTTCAGAAGATCGAATTCATCTGAGTTGATGTTTCGCTCGAATGAAACAGAAAAGGCCGGCATTTCTGCCGGCCTTTTTCATTTCTAAGCCTTCGGGCAGAAGCCGATCAGGCTTCCGGCTGGTCCGGCTGAAGCAGGCGATGCAGGTGCACGATCACGTACTTCATTTCGGCATCGTCAACCGTGCGCTGCGCGGACGAACGCCATGCGTCTTCGGCCGAGGCATAGTCCGGGTAGACGCCTACGAGATCGAGGGCATCGAGGTCGGCGAATTCGAGGCTGCGGGGATCTTTGACCCGGCCGCCCATCACAAGGTGAAGCTTCTGCATGGGACCGCTTTCGTGAGTGGGGAGAGAGATGCGGACCCCATACGTTTAGGACGTTCACAGGGCAAGAGCGGATCGCGTGCGCGATCCGCTCCCCTAATTGCTTCCGGTTCTCATTAGCCTTAACGGCGTGTCAATGAGGAAGACGCTGCGTCAGCCCACTGAAGATTTCTGCGATCCGGTGAGAGCCGGAACTGGCGGTTTCGCTGGCGGAATGGCCGATTTTCCGCGCCTGACGGGCCGCCACCTCGCTCGCTTCACCAGCGCGCTGCGCCGATGCACGACCCAGGGCACTTGCAGCAGCCAGCGCTGCCATGCCGTATTTTTCAAGTCGCTCGGCAGCCAATTCGCCACTCTTCTCGGCGCGGTCGGCTACCTTCGATGCATTCTTGCGGGCGCTGGTGCCAAGCTCATGAGCCTTCTCGGCCGCCTCCTTGCCGAACAGAGCCGTTGCCGCTCCGGCTGCTTCGGCAAGATGTGCCCCGCGTGAGAGCACGCCGCGAGTCATGCGGCGGGGCAACAGGGCGCTGACCACCACACCGGCCGCCAGGCCGCCTGCCACCACGAGCACCGGATGCGCCTTCACGAACGCCACCACCTTCTCGGAAGGGCGTTGCTCGGCCACCGGCGTCTTCAGCGCCACGACCTTGCCGGGATTGCTGTCGCTGGAGGACGTTGCGGGCAGGTTGGGGTTGGTCGGTTCAGTCTTGCTCACCATCGGTCTCCTTCAGGTGTCGGCCTTGCCGAACAGGCGTTCGACGGCGGCCAGGATCGGGTTACGCAAAAACCAAAGCACCAGCGCAGCGAAGGTTCCGCCGATCGCGACGGGATGCTCCTCAACCACGGCTACCGCCTCGTCCAGCATGTCTGCGGCACCCTCGACGGCTTCGTCAAGGATACGTCCCGTCAGGCCGCGTAGTTCGAAATCGGCTTTCAATGCGCCGTAACGCACGTCGAAGGCTGCCTTGGCGGCGTTGCGGACCGATCGGTCCGCCTCCAGTTGGCGAACGAGGGCGCTCATTCGGCCGGTTCCTTTTCGCGAAGCAGGGACATCATGCGTCGGACTTTTCCCCGCGCAGAGAGCCCGAGGATCGCCGCGACGACAAGGATGGCAACGGGCACGGCGATCATCGAGAGCCAGGGACCGATAAGGGTTCCGACGGCGATCACCGCACCCAAAGCCAGGGCCATGACCGCGAAGAAAACGAGAACCGCCGCACTGACGCCCAGAATGGCGATATTCCGGGTTTCGGCTCCCGCATAAGCGGCGCGTGCCTTTTGATAGGCCAGTTCGGCCTGGGCGTAGGCACGCGCTTCGCCCGCAAGCAGGCGTACGTCCTCGATCAGGGAAAGATCCTCGCCCTCCGTAGTAGGAGGGGCGAGGTTGGCTTGGGTGTCGAGCATCGTCGTGCGAACGATCTGCTTACTTGCCGCTCTTGAACAGGCGCGCGAAGAGATAGCCTGCGGCCACCGCCATGCCTACCGCCGCCACGGGGCTGCGACGCACGAATTCCTTGGCTTCCTCACCGAGTTCGTCGAGCGACTTCTCGTCGAGCTTGGTTGCGGTGTCCGCGAGCGACTTCGAGGCCGTACGGGCGTAGTCTCCGTACTTGGCACCGGCCTTCTCGTCGATCAGGGCGGCATTGTCGTCGATCAGCTTCGAAATGCCGACGATCGCCTGGCTGGCTTTCGTCTTGCCCTGGTTGGCAAGGTCTGCTGCCTTGACCTTGGCATCGTCGGCAAAAGCGCTGGCCTTGGCCATGGCGTCTTCCGAACGCACCTTTGCTTCGCTCGACCATTCGCCCTTGGTCTGGTTCAACTTTTCTTGGCAGCCGTCGGCCATGGCGTGGACGCCGGCCTTCGCTTCCTCGACGGCCTTGGTGAAGTGGCTCTTGGCGTTTTCGGTGCCGTTTCCAGTGCTGGTGGTCTCAGGCATTGCGAATTCCTTCCTTGCATCCCGTTGCGTCTCGTTCGCTTGGTAGGCGATATGCATCAAGCGTAACACAACTTGTCGTCGAAATGGCAACGCAACTTGTCAGGCGTAGTTCCCCTGCTAAGACGCCCGTCGAGAGTGCGCCCAAGCGTCTCAGGGGGCGCCTTGCTGGAGGAAAAACCCGTTATGACCGCGATTATCGATATCCACGGCCGCGAAATTCTCGACAGCCGCGGCAATCCTACTGTCGAAGTCGATGTTCTTCTTGAAGACGGCAGCTTCGGTCGCGCTGCAGTTCCCTCTGGCGCCTCGACCGGCGCGCACGAGGCGGTGGAACTGCGAGACGGGGACAAGGCCCGCTATATGGGCAAGGGCGTGCTGAAGGCCGTGGACGCGGTCAACGGCGAGATCGCCGAGGCATTGGTAGGCATGGACGCCGAAGACCAGCGTGACCTCGATCTCAACATGATCGAGCTGGACGGCACCGAGAACAAGAGCCGCCTGGGCGCGAACGCCATCCTCGGCGTCAGCCTGGCGGCGGCGAAGGCTTCGGCCAACGCGCGCGGCCTGCCGCTCTATTCCTATGTCGGCGGTGTTTCGGCTCATGTCCTGCCGGTGCCGATGATGAACATCATCAACGGCGGCGAGCATGCCGATAACCCGATCGATTTCCAGGAATTCATGATCATGCCGGTCGGCGCCGATTCGATCGCCGAAGCCGTGCGCTGGGGGGCGGAGATCTTCCACACCCTGAAAAAGGGCCTGCACGAAAAGGGCCTGGCCACCGCGGTGGGTGACGAGGGCGGTTTCGCGCCCAACCTTGCCAGCACCCGCGACGCGCTGGACTTCATCATGGCCTCTATCGAAAAGGCGGGCTTCAAGGCCGGTTCGGAAATCCAGCTTGCGCTGGATTGCGCCTCGACCGAATTCTTCAAGAATGGCAAGTACGAGATCAGTGGCGAGGGCCTGAGCCTGTCTCCGGTGGCCTTCGCAGACTACCTTGCCGACCTGACCGAAGCCTATCCGATCATCTCGATCGAGGACGGCATGGGTGAAGACGACTTCGAGGGCTGGAAGGCGCTCACGGACAAGATCGGCCACAAGGTCCAGCTGGTAGGCGACGATCTGTTCGTCACCAATCCCAAGCGGCTTTCGATGGGCATCGACAAGGGCCTGGCCAACTCGCTGCTGGTGAAGGTCAACCAGATCGGTACGCTTACCGAGACGCTTGAGGCCGTTTCGATCGCCCAGCGGAATGGCTACACCGCCGTCATGTCGCACCGTTCGGGCGAGACCGAGGACGCGACGATCGCGGACCTGGCTGTCGCCACGAACTGCGGTCAGATCAAGACCGGTTCGCTCGCGCGTTCGGACCGGCTCGCCAAGTACAACCAGCTCATCCGCATCGAGGAAGAACTGGGCAAGGCGGCGCGTTACGCCGGCGCTTCGGCGTTCGGGCGTCTGGCCCGCTAAGGATGGTGAAGGCCGAGCGGCGTCGCCCGCTTGGCCCAATCTTCGCTTAAAGCAGCAGACCCGGTCTCCGTGTGGAGGTCGGGTCTTCCTGTAAGTGAAACCGGGTGGCCGGTTCCCGTCAGGGAGAACCGACCACCCGGTCGCCACCACATCCGATATGCCTGATTACCCCCCTGTGGGGCGGAACGGGTCGGTTTCAGGCGTCCTTATCGGGCTGCCAGGATCCCGGGGCGGGGATCGTCGAGCAGCACCACGGATCGGGATGCGGAGGCGAAGTATTCGAGCATCGCGGCATAGCCTTTCGCGCTCAGTTTGACGTAGACGCGCCGGGCATCGCCAGGATCGGCCTCCCGGACGAGCAGGCCGTTTTTCTCAAGGATGGTAATCCAGCGCAGTGCGGTGGTGGAGGGAACCGCCGAACCGATGCAGGCGCTTGTCACGGATACCCGGCGCCGCTCCTTGGCGGCGATGAAAAGGTCCAGCAGAATGTCCCAGGCGGGCTCGCCGAAAAGATCTTCCGACTGGAAGATCTTCGTGCGGCGGCGGCGGTCCTCATAAGTCTGGCGCGCCAGTTCCACCCAGACGGTATGGTCCTGGCTTGTCGCCGTTTTTGGGGTTTCCCGGCTTTCCATCGGAATGCCGATATCCAGAAGGTCAGCGGAAGCGCTTGTTCCAATTTCGAGTTCGCGCGCCATGGCAAGAAGTTCATTGGCGATGCCAATCAGGCGAATAGCCTTCGCGCGATTTCGCATCAACTGATCGGTCTTCTCCATAAGTTCATGTCACCAGCGCCTTGCCACGAATAAAGTTCGTCCATCCAATTCGTTTGGACAACGCGTTGTTCGCAGCGATTACCCCCAAGTTCGCGCATCCACCGTTCAGTGATCTTTCGGCTTCATCAAGATCGGCTGAAACGGTGGAATTATTCGCGAACTGACCTAAGGATAACCACAGTCTGATCGACGCGTCTTGCGCAGGCTACTCCGGTTTGGATCGATTCTGGTCTGGTTCGCGAACGTCGCGCAAGGAGTCGATGGCGGCCTGAAGGTGGGCAGCTGCGACGAGGGCGCCGATTTCTTCCAGTTCTTCCAGCTTCGAACCGAGTTCGCAGATCAATTGAATCATGTTCGTCTCCCTGTTCACAGTACGGTTCTCCGGCAGGCGGGAATGCTTCGCGCCTGAGTTCGGCTTTCCCCCGAACCTGGGTTTGCGACCCGCGCCTGTAGGGAGCGGAATTTTCGACCAATAATCCCTCCGAAAACGAGCAATATCGGAGAGATTGACCGTGCAATTACAGAATTTTCATCGAAATGGAACAGCCATGATAGGACTGTCCATCTTGGGAACACGTCATGAAAATCGGTTAACGGGCTGAAAACGTACTGCGGCGTGGAAAAACTATTCATCCCATGAATTTGTCCAGTGAACTAGGTTATTTCACGTATATCGAATCATACGGACGATTAGGTGCGATTCGATGGGGTCACGATGCACTGACATGTGGTTTCGCCATCGGGAGCGCCCTATTCCGTCGCCATCGTCAGGCGGGACACTACGGAGGATCCCGGCAGGGGCCTTCATACTGCTCGAACGAGCATTCTCGCTTCGGGGCCGTAGCCCTTGGCAGGATCGAGCAGCCCATCGCCCAGCGATTGAAAGCCTTGTTTCCTCCAGAATTCGTGAGCGTCTCCCACTGCGATCAGAACGACGCGGCCAAGCCCCAGCCGTTTCGCCTCATCCAGCACGATCCGCACCGCTTCCGCTGCAAAGCCCCGTCCGCGTGTGGCGCTGCCCAGCGCAAGGTCGTGCAGGAAATAGCAATCGAAGGGTTCCGCAAGCCCGGTCAGCGGCACGTCGATGACGGGTGGTCGGTCCTGCCGACCGGGGTGCGAGATCAGGTACCCGGCGATCTTCCCGTCGCCGCCTTCCAGTACATGGCAACCCTTGGGGTAATGCCGGAAGCAGGCTGCGAAGACCCCAGGATTTTCGGGATAATCGAGGTGTACGGCTTCGGCCATTTCGGCCACCGAGCCGATATCTTCCTCGCGCATTGGTCGCCAATACATAGCTGCCTTGCTCCGCTATCTCGTGACACGATGCCACATCGCGCCGTGATATGGGGGCGTGAGGCGGCGCCGACCACATGCCTGAGCGAAAATGCTTTCCGCTCAAGATGAAATATGCAAACTCTCGCATGTCCCACTTCTGGTGAACCATGATTTCTGGCAACGGTTTTCGGAATCGATGTGTAATGGGCCGGGCCGGTATCTTCGCGATGCTGACCGTAATTCCTACGGTTGCTTTCGGACAAGTTGGCTCAGGACGCGCTGTTCAGGACAGCGCGGAGCCCGCTGCCCTGTCTTTCGAAGCGGCGCGTCAGCGTCTCGATCGCGTTTCCTCAGCTTTGGGTGCGGCGGCGGATGAACTCAGCGCGGCGGAATACACGGCTCACGCGCTCAAGGCGCTTAATCGGCCGGTGGTGTCGAGTTCGGTCTCGGTCATCGCCTACCAGAAATCGCTGTCGGTCGATCTGACAGGACAGAAAGACAGCTTCAGCAATGCGGCGGGACAGTTCCTGGAGGGGCTGCCCGGAGAATTCCCCCCCGAGTTCTCGGCCATCGTCCAGCAGGTGAGCGGCCGCGTGGCCCAAGCACTTCCGGGGCTGCTCTCGCAGCTTCCGGACGAACTCGATTTCCGCGCTCGGCAAACGGTGATCCGCCCCAATGTCACGGCAGTGATGCCGCTCTATTCGGGAGGTGCCATCCCGGCCATCCAGCGCGGCGCGGAAGCCGGCGCGGAACTGGCGCGGGCGAAACAGGCCGGGGCCCAGGATCTGTCGCAAGTGCGTCTGGTCCAGAGCTATTTCGGCCAGCAGCTGGCGCAGGCACTCCTGACATCCGCGACCGGCACGCGCGATGCCTTCGACAAGCATCTCGCCAATGCCCAGGCCCTGTTTCGCGAAGGCGTCATTCCCCGATCGCGTGTGCTGGAAGTGCAAGTGGCGCGCGATGCTGCCCAGCGTGCCGTCGAGCGGGCGACCATGGAAGAACGCAGCGCATCCGATTCGCTCGCCCGCCTGCTCGATGCGGCCGGAGGCGTGGCACCCACCACGCCGCTGTTCGTCAACGGACAGCCGCTGGAACCGCTCGACGATTTTCTCGCCACGGCCGCTTCACCCGGGCAGCCGCAGATGAGAGTGGCGGAGGCCGCGCGTCATCTGGCGGACTCCGGCGTGGATTTGGCCAAGTCGCGTATGAGGCCTCAGGCTTTCGCTTTCGGGTCTTACAATTTCAACCGGAGCGATGCGATCCCGGTCGATCCGGACTGGATCGTCGGCATGGGCGTTCGTTTCACGCTCCTTTCCAACATCGACAGGCGCGACACCCTCGCTGCGGCGCACGCAAGACAGAGCGCGGCGGACAATGCCGCGCGCGATGCCCGCAAGACGATCGAGATCGAAACCAGCCGCGCCTACAACCTCACGGAAACCGCCCGCCGGTCGTTTCTCCTGCTCGACAGCAACATCAAAGCGGCCGAGGAGAACCTGCGGGTCCATGAAATCGGGTTCCGCGAAGGCGAGGACACCGCCAGCCAGTTGATCGATGCCCGCAACGCGCTCTCGCTCGCACAGACTCAACGCATCGCATCGGCTTACGAATATGTCGTCGCGCTTTCGGCCTTGCTGGTCGCCAGCAACCGCGGGGACAACTTTCGCGATTATCTTCTGAGAGCCGACAGGATCGCTGCACCATGAGTGAAGGGAACGAAGGCTTCGCTCAAGCCGGACCGGAAGATGCCGCCGCCGGTGAAGGCCGGAGCAGGGGCACCTCGCGGCTGCTTGTTGCAGGGTTGGCGCTGCTTGCCGTGGTCTTGCTCGCGGGGCTCTGGATCGCGGCGCGGCCGGCGCCTCTGCAACTTCAGGGCATGGTCGACGCAGACGAGGTGAACGTGGCGACCAAGGCACTCGCGCGCGTGGATCGCCTTCTTGCGGAAGAGGGCGCCACGGTGACGGCGGGTACGGTGCTGGCCGTGCTCTCCAGCCCGGAAATCGATGCTGGCCGCCAGCAGGCGCAAGGGGTGCTGGCGGGTGCCGAGGCCATGCGCGACCTTGCGGATAATGGCGCCCGGAAAGAAGACGTGGAGTCTCTGCGCTCGATCTGGCAGGCGGCACAGGCAGGTGCTGACTTGGCGGCGGTCACGGCGCGGCGGGCCGACAACCTCTATGCCGAAGGCGTGATAGCCGCCCAGCGCCGCGACGAGGCGCGCGCGGCACGGGAGGCGAGCGCGCGTCAGGCGGAAGCGGCACGGCTCCAATATATGAAGGCCCTGTCCGGGGCGCGGGCGGAGGAGAAGGCAGCGGCACAGGCGCAAGTGAAAGTGG
Source organism: Novosphingobium sp. (assembly GCF_032093395.1). Classification (GTDB taxonomy): domain Bacteria; phylum Pseudomonadota; class Alphaproteobacteria; order Sphingomonadales; family Sphingomonadaceae; genus Novosphingobium. The sequence continues at coordinate 27,483 of NZ_DAMDBA010000039.1, read as the reverse complement.
CGCGGGCGGGGGTTTCCATCGCCGATGCCCTGGGCGCGGAGAAGACGCTGGTATCGCCGATCGGCGGCGAAGTGACGCGGCGGCTGGCGGAACCGGGGGAGATCGTCGGACCGGCAGTGCCGGTGTTCCAGATCGTAGATACCATGCACCCCTGGGTTTCGCTGAACTTGCGTGAGGATCAGTTCAACGCGTTGCAGAAAGGCACGGAACTGACCGGGCGCATCCCCGCGCTGGAAGGACGAAAGGCACGGTTCCGGGTCACTTACATCAGCCCTCAGGGCGATTTCGCGACCTGGCGGGCGACGCGTCAGTCCTCGGGGTTCGATGTTCGCAGCTTCGAGATCAGACTGCATCCGGCAGAGCCGGTGAAAGGGTTGCGGCCGGGCATGAGCGTGCTGTTCGACTGGCCGCAATGACTCTTGGGGCGATGACATTGCCTCGCCATGGTTTCCGCGCTGCTTTCTGTCGCGAGATGGTCCATCTGCGGCAGTGTCGCTGGGACCTGGCGATGCTGACGCTGTTCCCGGCGGTCGCGATCCTGATCGTTGCGGCCATGCTGATCGGGGCGGTCCCCCGCGCACTGCCGATCGCGGTGGTGGACGAGGACAACGGCACGCTCAGCCGCGCGATCTTGCGGGCGGTGGAGGCCAGTCCCGCCGTATCGATCGTGGCAAGGCCGCAGGACATGGCGGAGGCGGAGCGGCTGGCGCGGGCAGGGCGGGTATGGGCGATCCTGCTGGTGCCGAGCGGCGTCGACGAAGGTCTGGTGCGTAGCACGACGCCGGCCATCCAGATCTTCTACAATGCCTCCTTTCTCACGATCGGCAGCAGCGCGGCTTCCGGCATTCGTTCGGCCGTGGTCGCCGTGCTGGCGGAGCGTGGGCTCGACGCCGCGCGGGCGAGGGGGCTTCCGGCCATTCGCATCCGCCCGCCGGTGGTGCAGGCGACCGTTCTGTTCAATCCGCAGACGAGCTTCGAGTGGTATCTCCAGGCCCTGATCCAACCGGCGGTCCTGCATCTGTTGATCGGCTGCGTGGCGGTGATGGCAATGGGGCGGGAGTTGCAGGGGCGATCGCTCGGGCAGTGGAAGGCCGAGACGGGCGGCGGACTGGCCGCGATTGCCGGGAAGATGTTGCCTTACGTCGGCGCGATCTCGATCTGGGGGCTCGTCTGGCTGATCTGGCTGACGGGCATCCGCGGTTGGACGATGAACGGCAGCCTCTTGCTGACGGTGTTGGCGCAGGCCTTGCTGTTCGCAGGCACGGCCGCGATCTCGATGCTTCTGGTTATCGCGGTCCGCAAGCCCAGCTTCGCCTTTTCGGCAACCGCGCTCTACGCCGGTTCGGCACTGGCTTACTCCGGCGGAACTTTGCCTCTGGCGGGAGGATCGGGCTTCGCGCGCGGCTGGAGCGAGGCCCTGCCTTTCACCCATTATCTGCGCCTGCAAATGGACCAATTTCTCGGCGCGCCGGTGGCTGTGGCCTTGCCGCAGATCGCGGCGCTCCTGCTCTACCTTGTGGCTCCCCTGGGCTTGGCGCTGTTTCTGCTGCATCGGCGCGAGGCGACGGTATGACTTTCGCGCAAGGTTTTGCATCGGTCTTCCGCGCGGTGCTCTCCAATTTCGCGCTGGCCTCGATCGTCGTGCTGGCGGTCGTGCTATACGGTTTCTACTATCCCGCGCCTTATGCACATCAGACGGCCTATGCGCTTCCGCTGGTGGTAGTGGACGAAGAGCGCAGCGGGCTGACACGCGCGCTGGTCCGCAAACTCTCCGACATGCGCGAGGTACATGTCGTGGCGGAAGCAGCGTCTCCGCTCGAAGCCGAGAACCTCGTCAGAAATCGCAAGGCGGATGGCGTCCTTCTTCTGCCAAGGGGGTTCATGCGGACCATGCTTACGGGAGCGCCGGGCCGGGCAGGAAGCGGAGGCATCGGCATCTGGGTCAACGGCACATACCTCATCCGCGCGCGGGATATCGGCGGTGCGGTTCAACAGGCCGTCATTGCCGCTGCCGTGGAGCGCCTTGGCCCGCTGGCCCAGGGATTGCACTTGCAGGCGCCGATCGCCGTGGCCGAACGCCCTCTGTTCAATACGCGCGAAGGCTATGCCGACTATGTGTTTCCGGCGGTCTCCGCGATCATCCTCCAGCAGACGCTGCTGTTCGGCACCGCAATGCTGGCCGCGAGCCGCCGTGCTGAAAGGCGGGCGGCGCTGACACTGCCGGCGTTCCTTGGCATGTGGTCTGCGCTTGCCCTGATCGGATGCCTGGCCGCGACATTCTATTTCGGCTGGATATTCTGGTATCAGGACGTGCCCCGAGCGGGAAATCCGGGAGCCCTGCTATTTGCAGTGCCACTGTTCGCCGCCGCCGTGTCAGCCCTGGGGCTGCTGCTCGGGAGCCTGTTCGACAGTGCCGACCGTGCCTTGCAGGTGCTGATCCCCACGTCGATCATCCTGTTCTTCCTTGCCGGGGCGGCCTGGCCGCTCGCTTCCATGCCGGTATGGGTGGCGGGCCTCGCGCATCTTTCGCCGGCGACTTCCGGTGCGCAGGCCTTTCTGCGCCTCAACGAGATGGGAGCAAGCCTCGGCGCGGTTCTGCCGCAACTCGCAGGCCTCGGCGCGCTCTGCCTTGTCTACGGCACCACGGCAGCATTCCGATTGACGAGGTAAGCGGCACAGAACCGTCACAGGAACGCCATCCAACCTTCATCTGCCGGGCGTACCCCGCCGACCCGTAAGCGTATTCGCGTAGGGGAAACGGTAATGAAATTCGGCACTTGCGTCGTAAATATTCTGGCAGGAACCGCTCTCGCAGGGTTTCCCGCGATGGCCCACGCCGCCGAGGCGGAGACGGCGGAAACCACCGACTCCAATGCCATCATCGTTACCTCCCAGAAGATCGAGCAGCGCGCCGTCGACGTGCCGATGACGCTTTCGGTGCAGACCGGCGAGCGGATGCGCGAATTGGGCGTCACCGATATCGGCGAGCTGTCGAACTACGTTCCCGGCCTCAACGTCCAAGTGCAGAGCGCCAACAATCCCGGCTTCGTCATTCGCGGCATCACCTCGGACAGCGGCTCGGCCCAGCAGGGGCCGCGCGTTACGCTCTATTACAACGGCATCGACATCTCGCGCTCGCGCGGCGCCTATCAGGGCATCTACGATCTCGATCGCGTTGAAGTGGTGAAGGGCCCGCAGGCGACCCTGTTCGGCACGGCGGCCACGATCGGTGCGATCAGCTTCGTATCCGCCAAGCCCCAGCCGGGCACATCGGCAGCCTTGACCGCGTCCTACGGCAATCTCGATGCCTACCGCGTCGAGGGCTTCGTGAACGCCGGTAACGACGTGATCGCCGCGCGCATTGCCGGCCAGTGGAAGAAGCGCGACGGCTATATCGAGAACCTCGCGCCGGGGCAGGACGACCTCTATGCGCAGGACCAGCTGGGCCTGCGCGGCTCGCTGCGCTACACGCCGACCACGTACTTCACGGCCGACCTCGTTTTTACCTACGATCGCCAGCGCAATTCGGGCACGCCGTTCCTTTCCAAGAACCTCGGTTCGACGTCCGTCGAAGGCGTCTATGACAAGGCTTATCTGGGCGGCTCGCCGCTTTCCGGGCAGCTTCTCGGATCGGACAAGCTGGGCCTGAACCGCGACGTCTACGATGCGAACCTGACGCTGAGCTGGGATTTCACGGACGGCTGGAACTTCACCACCGTCAACGGCTATCGCAATTTCGACGCGCTGGAAGTATTCGATGCCGACGGTTCCGCCGCCTGGTTCCTGGAATTCGCAGAACATGCAAAGGGTTGGCAGGCCAGCCACGAAGGCCGCTTCACCTACAGCGATCCGCAGTGGCGCGCCTCGTTCGGCTGGAACTACTTCCATGAGGATTCCTCGCAGTACGTGCCGTTCTCGACCGAACTTGGCACCTTCCTGCAATGCTATGCCAATGTCATTCCCGGCCTCGGCTGCGTGGCTCCGAACAACAGCGTCCCCGCCGCAGCGACCGCCGGTCTGGTCAGCGGCGGCCTGCTGACATCGGTACCCTATAATAGCTGGACGAAGAACTATGGCCGCAACCAGACCTGGTCGATGTTCGGCGACGTCACCTGGACTCCGGTTCCGGCGCTGGACCTGACCGCCGGCGCGCGCGTGCTGATCGAAAAGCGGCGCTCGGGCTTCGCGTCCAATCAGCCGGTTGCCCCCATCTATGGCGCCATCCTGTTGCCCTACCCCGATACGGCTGGGGAGACCTTTTACGCTCGCCGGTCCTATGCGGCGGTTCTGCCGCGTATCAATGCGCTCTATCGCCTGACGCCGAACCTCAATCTCTACGCCACGATCTCCAAGGGCCGTCGTTCTCCGGTCGTGCAGCTCCCCAACGCGGTCAACACCGTGGCCTACGCGGACGAGATCGCTTCGGAAACGGTGTGGAATTACGAGGCGGGCATCAAGGGCACGGTCGGCATGTTCTCCGGCTCGCTGGGCGTCTACTATAACAAGTACGACAACTTCCAGGTCTCGGTGATCGAGAACGGCCGGGCCGTTACCCGTAGCGCCGGTTCGGCATCCAACCTCGGCGTCGAGGCGGAACTGGAAGCCCGCTTCACCGACTGGCTGAGCGCCTTCGGCAACGTCGGCTACATCGATGGCGGGATCGACGACAAGGCTTCCAACGGCGTCTTCGCGGGCAACCAGTTCCGCCTCCAGCCCAAGTGGCAGTGGGCAGCCGGTTTCAACCTCAATGCCCCGATCAACGCGGACACCAGCCTGTTCCTGACGCCCAGCGTGACTTATCGCAGCAAGATCTATTTCGAAGTGCCCAACAGCGAGGCGATCAGCCAGGACGCGGTCACTCAGGTCAATCTGCGCGGCGGTGTCTCGCTCATGGACGGCAAGTTCCAGGTCGCCGGCTATGCCCGCAACCTTACCGACAAGAAGTATCTGCTCGACGCGGGCAATACCGGCGGATCGTTCGGCTATCCCACCTTCATCCCTGCCGAGCCGCGCACCTACGGCATCGAGATCACCGCACGCTACTGACCGACTGGCCTGAAGGGATACCCATGACACTCCAACTCGATCGTCGCCTGCTGCTCCAGGCAGGCGCCTTCGGGCTTGCTGCCCTTTCGACGCCGGGCGTCGCCCAGATCCTTACCGCGCGGGGCTTCACCCATGGCGTGGCGAGCGGCGAGCCGGCTGCGAATTCGGTCCTGCTGTGGACCCGCTACGTCGGCAGCGGCGACACCAGGCTGCGCTGCGAAGTCTCTGCCGACGAGAGCTTCCGCAAGGTGGCAGGAGGCGGCGAGGTGATCGCCTCGCCCGCACATGACAGCTGCGCCAAGCTGGTGGTTTCCGGCCTCACGCCCGGCAAATGGTACTACTATCGCTTCATCGCGCCGGACGGCACGAAGAGCGAAGTGGGCCGCACACGTACTCTGCCGGTGGGCGAGGTCGATCGCTTCGGCATCGGCCTGTTCTCCTGCTCGAACATGCCGTTCGGCTGGTTCAACGCCTATGCCCACGCCGCCGCGCGCGACGACCTGGACCTGATCGTCCATGTCGGGGACTATTACTACGAGTACGAATACGGCCACTACCCCGATAACCCGATGGCGGGCCGTCCGATCGAGCCGCGGAACGAGACGGTGTCGCTGGCCGACTATCGCCTGCGGTTCGCCAGCTATCGGCTCGATCCGGACCTGCGCCGCGTCCACCAGCGCTTCCCGATGATCGCCCAGTGGGACGATCACGAGTTCGCCAACGACACCTGGAAGGGCGGTGCCGAGAACCACCAGCCCGAAAAGGAAGGCGAATGGTCGGTTCGCCGGGCAGCGGCGGAGAAAGCCTATCGCGAATGGATGCCGGTTTCGGACGCGCTCTACAACAGCTTCCAGATCGGCTCGCTGGCCACGCTGTTCCGCCCGGAAACGCGCGTGACCGGGCGCATGGAGCAGCTCGATTTCGGCGCGGTGATGGCCGGGGCTGCAAAGGGCGGGCAGGCGGAGATCGCCCGCGCGCTCGCGCAGTTCCGCGACGGGCCATGGATGTCTTCGGACCGCACCCTGATGGGGACGCAGCAGGAGAACTGGCTCTACAAGGGACTGGCGGATTCCGCGAAGTCCGGCACCCGCTGGCAGATCCTGGCGCAACAGATCGTGATGGGCTCGCTCAAGGCGCCGCCGCAGATGGCGGACCTGGTTCCCAGCGGCGGCGACCCCAAGGTTCGCCAGGCGCTTATGGCGATCGCCGCGGCTTCGCAGGTTGGCCTGCCGTTCAACATGGATTCGTGGGACGGCTATCCCGCCGCGCGCGAACGCCTGTTGCGGGCAGCGCGCGAAGGGGACTGCAACCTGGTGGTGCTGGCAGGCGATAGCCACAATGCCTGGGGTAGCGAACTGTCCGTCGACGGCACGGCGGCCGGCGTCGAATATGCGGGTCACTCGGTCACTTCGCCGGGATATGAGGCATACCTCCCCTCGGTGCCGCCCGCCGACCTTGCCAAGGCGCTGCGCGGCGCCAATCCGGGGCTTGCCTATGCGGACACCAGCCGTCGCGGCTATGTGTCGCTGCAAATGACGCCCGAGCAGGTGCGCGGCGAGTGGCACTTCGTGGGCACGATCGCCCAGCGCACGACTGCTGGAACGACCAGCGAGGGCCTGTCCGTTAAGTGGAACGAGCGCCGCTTCGCCACGGCCTGAACCGGCGCGAGTGAAAGCTCTGTGAAAGGGCGGCCCGGCTTCTGCCGGGTCGCCTTTCGCTTTTCGAGGCGCTGAGCGATGCGATGATACAAAATATCACAAACGGTTGACGTGCTGTCGCAGGGATCGCAAACAGCCGGAAAATCGTCTCCCCAAGGAAATCCCATGACCGACTCCGATCTTCCCGAGCCTCAGGCCGATTCCTCGGGAGTACGCCCTGATCGGCGTGATTTTCTGGGCGGGCTTGCCGCTGCTTTCGGGGCCGCTGCGGTAGCGGGAGTACCGGGCGAAGCCGCCGCGGCGGCGAAGAAGGGGCGGACCCGCAGCACCGGTCCCGTCAGCGATGCCCGCCTGCGCGAGGCGATCGATACGGTGGTGGTGATCTTCGCGGAAAACCGCAGCTTCAACAATCTCTTTGCGGACTTTCCGGGGCTGGAGCAGCCGCTGTCCGAAGTTCCGGCGGAGCGCACCCGCCAGCGCGATCGTGACGGCAAGGTCATGGAGCGCCTGCCCAAGATCTGGGAGGGACTCGTGCCCAGCAAGCAAGTGGTCGAGCATACCGAGTATATGATCGGCCCGGACGATCTCGCCCCGCTGCCGAACGCGCCGTTCGCGCTCAAGACACCGGAGGGCGATCCGCTGCCGCATGGCCTTGTCACGCGCGATCTGGTGCATGCGTTCTATCACAACCAGATGCAGATCAACGGCGGTGCCAACGACCAGTTCGTGGCCTGGGGAGACAGTGGTGCGCTGGTCATGGGCCATTACGGCGACATGCGCGCGCAGCTTCGCCTGTGGCAGATCGCCCGCGAGTTCACGCTCTGCGACAACTTTTTCATGGGCGCTTTCGGCGGCTCCTTCCTCAACCACCAATACCTGATCGCCGCGCAGCCGCCGTTCTATCCGGACGCGGACAAGAGCCCGGCCGCCAAGCGGATCGCAAAGCTGGAAGGGGGCGATCCGAAGGGGACGCGGCTCAAAGTCGATCCCAAGACACCCGCGAGCGCTCTCGACGGGCCGGCGATTTTCGGCCCCAACACGCTGTCACCCGACTTCTGGGCAGTCAACACGATGCTGCCGCCCTATGCGCCGACTTACGAACTCGATGCGACCAAGCCGGGCTACGCCAATGCCGAAAGCGCCCACACGCTGGTGCCCCAGCAGCACCGGACCATCGGCGACATGCTCTCGGCCAAGGGCGTGGATTGGGCCTGGTATGCGGGAGGCTGGAACGCCGCGCTGGCGGGGAAGATGAACGACGCGTCGTTCCCCTCGCGCCCGAACTTCCAGCCGCATCACCAGCCGTTCAACTACTACGACCGTTTCGCCCCCGGCACGGCCGATCGCGCGAAATTCCTGCGCGACGGCGGGGAAGGAAGCACCGCCCGTACCAACAGGTTTCTGGCCGACGCCGAGGCGGGCAAGCTCCCGGCGGTCAGCTATTACAAGCCGCAGGGCAATCTCAACATGCACGCCGGCTACTCGGACATCGATGCGGGCGATCGTCATATTGCCGCTGTCATCGACGGCCTGCGCGCCAGCCCGCAGTGGGAGAAGATGCTGGTCGTCATCACGTTCGACGAGAACGGCGGCTGGTGGGATCACGTCGCGCCGCCGAAGGGTGACCGCTGGGGGCCGGGCACGCGCATTCCGGCCGTGATCGTTTCTCCCCATGCGAAGAAGGGCGCGGTGGATCACACGATCTACGACACCGGATCGATCGCCCGCTTCCTCACCCGCCGCTTCGGCCTGGAAAAGCTGGAAGGTCTCAAGATGCGCGAAGAGGCGATGATCGCGGCTGGCGGTGTAGCGCCGGGCGATCTGACGGGCGCGCTCGATCTCTGATCTTCGCAAAACAGGTGCACCAGCCTGGCGATTGCGACAAGGTAACAGGGCCGGGACCGATTCTCCATCGGTTCCGGCCAATCACGACTTCGGATCGCATCTCAGGGGGCACGAAATTCATGCGGATCATCGCATCCACCGTCTTCACGCTCGGCGCCATCATCGCTGCGTCCACCACGGCCCAAGCGGCACCGAAACCCTATCCGCAGGCTGAGAAGCAGGTTCTCGAAATCTCGAAGCAGGCGATTTCGCTGCGCTCGGTCGAAGGCGAAGGCAACCAGACGCAGCAGGTTGCGGAACTCTTCCGCAAGGAACTGCTCGCCAATGGCTGGGACGCCAAGGACATCGAGATCGTTTCGCACAAGGATACTGCCTACCTCATCGCCACCTGGCCGGGCAGCGACCCCGCGCTCAAGCCGATCGTCGTTTCCGCGCACATGGACGTAGTCGAGGCCAAGGCCGCCGATTGGGAGCGCGATCCGTTCACGCCGGTGGTCGAGAACGGCTATCTCTACGGACGGGGCGCCAGCGACACCAAGTTCGAGGCGGTGCTGGCGATGGAATCGATGATCGAGCTACGCAGGCAGGGCTTCAAGCCGAAGCGGTCGCTGATCATCGCCTATTCCGGCGACGAGGAAACCTCGATGGCGACCTCCAAGCTGATCGCCGAGCGGCTGAAGAACGCGGAACTCGTGCTCAATGTCGATGGATCGTCCGGCACGCTTTCCGAAAAGACCGGCAAGCCCGCGTTCTGGTCTTGGGGCGGCGCCGAGAAGACCTACGTCGATTACCGGATCGAGGTGACGAACCCCGGCGGCCACAGCTCCGCTCCGCGCACCGAGAACGCAATCGTCCAACTTTCCGAGGCATTGGAGCGGATCGGCCATTACCACTTCAAGCCCGAGCTGAACGACATCACCCGCGCTTACTGGGTGGAGGCCGCCAAGCTGGAACCCGATGCCACTTTGGCCGGCGCCATGCGCGCATTTGCGGCCAATCCCAACGACGAGGCCGCGCTCAAGGTGCTGCGGGCCAATCCCTCCATGGTCGGCCGTACCGGTACGACGTGCGTTCCGACCATGCTCTCTGGCGGCCATGCCCAGAATGCCCTGCCGCAGCGTGCCACCGCCAACATCAATTGCCGCATCTTCCCCGGTCACACCCGCGAGGAGATCATGGCCGAACTCGAAAAAGTGGCACAGACGCCGGCCGCGAAGTTCTCCGACGTGACCGGCGATGCATCCACGATGTCGCCAGCCTCGCCGATGCGCCCGGACTTCGTGGCGGCAACCCGCAAGGCGGTGACTGCCGCCTGGGGGCCGATCCCGATCATCCCCTCGCAAGCGTCCGGAGCCTCGGATTCGATGTGGTATCGCGCGCTCGGCGTGCCGAGCTACAGCGCGAGCGCCTCGATGATGAAGGACTCCGATGAGTTCGCCCACGGCCTCAACGAGCGCCTGCCGCTGCTGAACGTCCGGCCGGGGCTTACCTATTACATCAGTCTCTACAAGGATTTGGCCGCCAAGTGAGGTGCTAACCGGAAAACCGGCGGTTCAGGCGACCGCCGGTTTCCTTCCCGCAAGTCGCCCGCCGCTGAGGATGCGCGCAGGACCGGGCGCGGCGCGGCTGAGCAGGGTGCCCAACAGGACCACGGCCAGCAGCACGATCAGCGGCTGGGTGACGAGGTAGACGGGATAGAGCGGCGAGCCGAGCGTGCCGAACAGCCTGCCCAGCAGCGGACCGCCCAGCCAGATCAGGATGAGGTGCGAGCAGAACAGGAAGAACGCAAAAGGCTCGATCTTCAGCAGCGGGCGCCGCACGACCGTTCCGGCCAGACCCCAGGAAATGCGCCAGTAGGCCAGCGCCGCCGAGATACGCACGGCAAGGTCTAGCGTCGCGGCGGGAAGGCTGATCGGCGACCAGTCCACCACCAGCGTGAAGTAGAGTTGCACGACGGTCAGCATCGCGAAAGGCGCCAGCGCGACGGCCAGGGGCCAGGTGGCGATCCGATCCGACAGATTCTCGCGCCGGGCGATGATGCCGAGAGTGAAGAAGAGCGGGATCGACGCGCGCATGAATATGGGTGGGCCCCAACCGGCGATCTGGCAGACCGCCGCCACCAACGCTATCGCCAGCAGAGCCCGCTTGCCGCAGCGCACCAGCAGGGGCGCCAGCAACATGCAGAGAAACAGGTCGCGCAGGAAGGGCATCTGGACGTTGATGTCCGGGTTACGGCTGGCGATGAACACTTCCTGGAAGATCCAGTCCAGCGACTGCGGGGTCGGCGCAGCAAGCCGCGTGACGACCGCTGCGCCGGAAACGAGCAGGATGGCGAGGGCGTTCCACAGCACCATCGGCAGCAGGATCGTCTTGGCCTTGCGCCCTACATGGCTGGCCCAGTCGAAGGTCCGGCTGGATCCGGCCACCAGCCAGCCGGAAATCAGCCCGAGCAGGGGGACGGCGCTGCGACCGAACACGTCCATCAGCACCCAGCGCAAGTTCTCCTGCGGGGTGCCGTGGGCAAGCTGGAGATCGTATCCGGTCAACCCGGTCCAGGCGTGAACGTAGACGACGCCAAGGATACAGATCACGCGCGCGACCGAGATTGCATCGGACCGGCGCCGCGCGTCGATATTGAAAGCTTCAGGCAAACCGTCATCCCAATTCTTGGCCAGTTTTTGGCGACCCGTCGAACTGCCGCTGCTGCCGGATGGCGATCCGGGAAGAAGCGGCTACTCGTCCACTGCGTCAAACCAACGGGATGGGAAGAGGTCTGTTCTTATTCGGCAGAATGAGCCGCAAAAGGGATGAGCGGGCGTTCCGTTAGGAAAGTCATGAAATAAAGCGGCGGTAAGGATTTCCGAAGCGCCTGTTGTCGGCAATGACTTCATGCGCGCAATTGTGACCCGGCGCGCCGGTAACGCCGTCGCCGGGATGGGTTCCGGAACCGCACATGTAGAGCCCCGCGATCGGCCCCCGATAGGCGCCATGACCCAATACCGGCCGCGCCGACCACATCTGGTCGAGCGTGAGATTGCCATGCATGATGTCGCCATCCACCAGCCCGAACTTCCGCTCCAGCCCCTTCGGGCTGAGCACCTGCCGCCCGAGGATCGAGGCGCGGAACCCCGGAGCATAGTCCTCTACCGTGTCGATCACCGTATCGGCGGCCTTGTCCTCCTCGATATCCCAGTCGCGAGGTGTTCCGTCCGGATTGGTCGGCAGTTCCGGCGCGAACTGCTGGCAGAACAGGCTGGCGACATGCCCGCCTTCCGGCGCAAGGCTGTCGTCCACGGTCGAGGGAATAAGCATCTCGACGATCGGTTTCTTCGACCAGCCATGGACCTTCGCATCCAGAAAGGCGCGGTCCATATAGTCGAGCGTCGGCGCGACGATGATGCCGGACTTATGGTGCTCGCCCACTTCACCTGGACGGCTCTCGGGAAGGCAGGTGAAGCGGGGTAGCTCCGAAAGCGCCACGTTCATCCGGAAAGTGCCGCTGCTGGTCTTGAAGCCTTTCAGGCGCCGCCGGAAATCGGGGGCGAGGTCGCTCTGCGCGATCATCCTGCCGTAGAGCAGCTTGGGCCCGACATTGGCGATTACCCGCCTGGCGGCGATCTCCTCGCCGCTTTCCAGCCGCACGCCCGCAACCTTGCCGCCATCGACCAGCACTTGCTCCACGGGGCTTTCGAGGCTGATCTCCACGCCGAGGTTGCGGCAGACCTCGCCCATGATGCGGGTGATATTGCCCATGCCGCCTACCGAGTGACCCCAGGCGCCCTTCTTGCCGTTAACTTCGCCGAACACGTGGTGCAGCAGCACATAGGCGCTGCCCGGCGTATCGGGAGAGGCATAGTTGCCGACGACCGCGTCGAAGCCGAAGGCGGCTTTCACCGCCTCGCTCTCGAACCAGCCGTCCAGCAGCGCGCGGGCGGACTTGGTGAAGAGGTCGAGCACATCGCGCTGCGCCTCCAGCGACAGGCCCGCCAGCTTGCGGCCCTGAAGGGCAGCCTCGATCAACCCCCGCCAGCCGTCGCCGGCGTTGGGCGGCGGCTTCAACGCCAGGTCGCGCAGGACATCGGCCACCGCATCGAGGGATGCGTAATAGGCCGGAAGCACTTCGGCATCGTGCGCGGAGAAGCGCCGGAACTCGGCCTGGGTGCGCTCCAGCCCGCCGCCGAGCTTGAGATAGCCGCCGTCTTCCTGGGGCAGCATGTTCGAGATCGGCCGCTCGATCACGCGGTAGCCATGCTCGGCCAGTCGCATGTCGGCGATGACCTTGGGCTGGAGCAGGCTGACGGTATAGCTGGCGATAGAGTTGCGGAAGCCGGGATGGAACTCCTCGGTGACGGCTGCGCCGCCCACGACGTTCCGGCGTTCCAGGATGCGGACGTTCATGCCCGCGCGGGCAAGATAGAAGGCGCAGACCAGGCCGTTGTGGCCGCCGCCGACGATCAGGGCATCGTAGTGCTTGGTCATGCGGGCGGCGTCCTTTTTCGTGGTCAGTCGATCTCGTTGCGCCTTAGCCAGAGCCAGATCGGCAAGCCCAGCGCCATCAGCACGAAGCTCATCCCGCTGGCACCGATGCCGGCACCCCACAATGTCCACACGGCATAGACCGCGCCGATCGCTGCCGGAACCCGCGCTACCCCGAGCTTGAGCGCGGCCAGGGCGCAGGCAAGATAGAGCCAGAGCGTGGAGGAGGTGGAGAGCAGGAGCAGGTATTCGAACAGGGCCTGCATCGTCCGGCTGGCGTTCATCGCCGCGAAGAAGCTGGCGACAACGGCCGAAATCAGCAAGGCCCGCCGCGCCGTCCCGCGCGCGTCGGTCTGTGCGAACCAGTGTGGCAGCAGGCGTCGCGCCGCCATGTCACGCACCATCTCGGCTTCGAGCAAGGTCCAGCCGTTGAGCGCGCCGATGCAGCTGATCACCGCGAAGATGGCCACGAGGGTAGCCACGTCTCCATCCAGGAAATGGGCGACGAACGTGGCGAAAGGCGCGGCGGAGTGCGCGGTCACGTCGCTCGGCAGGAGGAGGGCGATGGCGGAGCACACCAGAAGGTAGAGCCCGCCCGTGAGCGCGGTGCCCCACAGGGTGGCTCGGGCAACGTTCACGGCCGGGTTGCGGACCCTCGCTGCGGCGACGCTGGCGGATTCGAAGCCCAGCAAGGCCCACAGCGTCATCGTTGCCGCACCGTTGACGGCACCGGTATGCACTTGCGTGGGATCGAAGGTCGGAAGCTGCGCCTGCCCGCTCGACAAGACATAGGCAGCCAGCACGATCACCACTACCAGCGGGATGACCTTCAGGGCCAGAGTGACGATCTGGAACCGTCCGGCGGCGCGAGTGCCGCGCAAGTTCACCAGCGTCATCAGCCACAGCAGCACGATCGCGGCGAGGGCGGGCACATGTTCGCCGCGCCCGAGGAACGGCACCATGCTCGACAGGTAGCTGACGGCGGCGACGGCGATGGTGACCACCGATGTCCAGAGCGAGACGAGATAGATCCAGCTGATGAAGAAGCCGACGCGTCTCCCGAAGGCATCGGTTACGAAGCCGGCCGGGCCGCCGTCCGCGGGCCGCTCATGCGTGAGCCGACTCAGGACATAGGCGAGGATCAGGGCGCCGGCGATGGTGGCGACCCAGCCGATCACCCCGTTCCAGCCGAATGGCGCGAGGCTGGCCGGCAGCAGGAACACGCCGGAACCGATCATGTTGCCCATCACCAGCGCGATCGCGGCCATGAGGCCAAGGCTGCCTGTCGCCGTCCTGATGCCGGGATCTTCGTCTTGCCCGTCCTGATCGCCTGCCATGTCGTCTCCCTTGATGAGGGCAGTGGGATTGAAGGCAGCGGCCCCTAGGCGATGATTATGCGATTTTCAACGTGAAGAAAGCGGCCTTTCCGCGCTCAGAACCCGCGCGCGACGCCTTCGCGACGGGGGTCGGCGCCGCCGACATACCCCTTGGGCGTGGCGACGATCGCCTGAAGACCGGATTCTTCGCCCCTGGCGGTGGAGAGCGGCATGTTCCTTGCGGCAAGCCCGTCCATGATCGGCTGGGGGAACCTGTCGGCACTGTAGCTATCTCCCCTGGCGACCAGATTGGGCAGCGAGACGGCCTGCTGCGGCGTCATCTTCCAGTCGAGCAGGGCGACCAGCACCTTGAGGTTGTACGCTTGGATGGCCGAGCCTCCAGGCGAACCGGCAGCCGCCACGAAGCTGCGCTGCGGCGTCAGCACGATGGCCGGGGCCATGCTCGATCGCGGACGCTTGCCGGGGGCCACGGCATTGGCGGCCTTTGCGCCATCCTCGTCCCTGGGGCTGAACGAGAAGTCGGTAAGCTGGTTGTTGAGGAAGAAGCCGCCCACCATGCGGCCGGAACCGAAGATGCTCTCGACCGTGGTGGTCATGGAAACGACATTGCCCTGTGCATCGACGATGACGATGTGACTGGTGCCGCCGGGCTCTTCCGTGGCATCCGGCCCGACTTTGGGCGCGCCGCTGGGCATTCCGAACGTTACCGGGCCTGCCTTTTCCCCGATCTCGGCGGCCCGGCCTTTGAGGTAGGCCGGATCGAGCAATCCCGTGATCGGCACTTGCACGAAGGCGGGATCGCCCACGTAACGGTCGCGATCGGCGTAAGCTAGGCGGCTGGCCTGGGCGAAAGTGAACCATGCTTTCTCGTCCGAGGCATCACGCTTGCCGATATCGGTATGTTCGAGCACGCCGAGCGCGATTTGTACGCCGGGGCCGCCCGAAGGCGCCTGCGGCGTGCAGACGAGATAGATGCGGTAGGGCTGGCAAAGCGCCGGGCCGGAATGCGGCCGATAGTTCGCCATGTCGGCCAGCGTCAGGGTGCTGGGGCGCGGGCCTTCGTGCACGCGGTCCACGATCTGCTGGGCGAGCGGGCCGGTCAGCAGGCCCGAGGCACCGTATCGGGCAATTCGCTCCAGCGACTGGGCATAGTTCGCGTTCTTCAGTCGATCGCCCGCGACGTAGCGCGTCCCGTCGGGTTTGGTGAAATAGCGGCGGGCATCGGGCGCGGCGGCCTGGGGTGCCTTGCTCGCGATCATGCCGGCTAGGCGCGGGCTGACGATGAAGCCGTCCCTGGCCAGCAGATGCGCCTCGTCGAACAGGCTGGCCCAGGGCAGCTTGCCGTGATCGCGGTGCGCCATGTCCAGCATGGCAATCGCACCGGGGACGCCGGTGGAGATACCTCCGAGCACGGCTTCGGCGAAAGGCAGGCGTTTGCCGTCGTCATCCAGGAACAGGCTTCCGGTGGCGCCCGATGGCGCAACTTCGCGACCGTCATAGGCCGTCGTCTTGCGACTGGCCGCGTCGTAGTAGACCATGAAGGCGCCGCCGCCGATGCCGGAGCTTTGGGGCTCCACAAGCCCCAGCACGGCCTGGATGGCCACGGCTGCGTCCACGGCAGAGCCTCCGGCTTTCAGCACGTCCACACCGGCCTTCACCGCCAGGGGATTGGCCGCTGCGACCATGGCGTGACGGGCGGATGCCGACTGCTCGACCCGCTCGGGCTTAGTCGGGGCTGTCGTTTCGGCCGTTTGCCTGGCCAGGACCGGGCTGGCTGCAAGCGCAACGGCAGACAGGCCGAGAGCGAGGATCGATCGGCGCAAGGGCATTCTCTGGAAAAGGACAGACATGCGCGGGGCTTAGCGACCTCCATCGCGTCGCGCCACCATCGTATCGCAGGGTGCCACATTGCAATAAGTGCAAGGGCAATGCGATAATATCCAAGCGAGCCGATCTTGCGCGGATTAGTTAGCACGCTAATTACCATGGCATGCAAGATCGACAATCGAGCGAGAAGGCTCTGGCCGCAAGGTTGGGGCCGGTTTCGCGTTCATGGCAACAACTGGCCGATTCGGCGCTTTCCTCGCTCGGGGTTTCCAACTCCTCGGGATGGGCGCTGGTGCACCTGTTGCGGCTGGGCGACGATGTTCGGCAGGGCGACCTTGCACGCGCGATCAACGTCACCGAACCCTCGCTGGTACGTACGCTTCATCTGCTAGAAGACGCCGGCCTTGTGGAACGCGTGGCCGAC
Organism: Novosphingobium sp.; assembly: GCF_032093395.1. Classification (GTDB taxonomy): domain Bacteria; phylum Pseudomonadota; class Alphaproteobacteria; order Sphingomonadales; family Sphingomonadaceae; genus Novosphingobium. Next base: position 10,870 of record NZ_DAMDBA010000039.1, on the reverse strand, counting down.
GATAGTGATCGCCGGGCCAAGAACCTGCGGCTCACGGCAGAAGGCGTCACTGCCGCGCGGCGCATCGACAAGCGATTGATCGAGTTGCGCGCGAGCCTGCTCGATGGCATTCCCACTGAAGATGTCGAGACTGTCGTGCGGGTGCTCGATCGCATCGCGGCACGCATTGCGGAAAGCGCCGCCCGGCAATGACGAAGCGTTTCGGACTGGACGCCGCGCTGTTCTCCGTGAAGGCCTATCTGGCCTCGATGCTGGCCATCTACATCGCCCTCTCGATCGGCCTGGAGCGGCCTTACTGGGCTTTCCTGACGTCCTACATCGTTGCTCAGCCGCTGGCGGCCACGGTCGTGTCCAAGGCCATGTTCCGCGTGGTGGGCACTCTCGTCGGCGCGGCCATGGCGGTCGTCCTGGTGCCGAACCTCGTGCAGAAGCCGGAACTGCTGGTCCTTGGCATCGGCGCCTGGCTGGCGCTTTGCGTCTTCGTTTCGTTGCTGGATCGCACGCCGCGTTCCTACGCCTTCGTATTGGCGGGCTATACGGCGGTGCTCATCGTCCTTCCCACCGTCGATGTGCCCGACACGATCTTCACCGTAGCCGCCCTGCGCGTGCAGGAGATCACGATCGGCATTCTTTGCGGCAGCTTCGTTCATGCGCTGGTGCTGCCGCAGTCCGTGTCGGCCTTCATGTTGCAGCGGGTCTCCAACATCCTTGCCGATGCCGAGCGCTGGTCGCGCGATTCGCTGCAGCTCGAAGCGGTTCCAGCCATCGACAAGGAACGCCAGCGTCTCGCGCTCGACGTTACCGAATTGCACCAGCTGTCGATCCACCTTCCTTACGAGAGCACCAGGATCGCACCGCGCATCCGCACCGTGCGCGCGTTGCAGGATCAGCTCTCGCTCATAATGCCGCTGGGCGCTGCGGTGACCGACCGCATAGCACAGCTTCACGCCGCCGGTGCCGTCTCCCAGGACGTCGAGACGCTGCTTGCGGATACCCGCGCGTGGTTCAGCCGACTGGACAAGCTCTCGCTGGCAGAGCGCGAGGAGACCGCCATAGCCTTGCAGGAGCGCAGCCGCGCGCTGGAGCCGCAGGTCGGGCCGGAGGTCTCCTGGAACGACCTTATCCTTCTCAGTCTGCTGTCGCGTCTTTCCGCCCTGGTGGATGCCCATCGGGATTGCCGGATACTGGCCGAGCAGCTTGCTACGCCCAGCACGAAGCCCGTCAGCCCGCGCGCCGCAAAGCTGGTTGAGGGGCGGCGCGGCAGGGAGCTGCATGTCGATGTCGGCGGCGCCACGCGGGGCGCGATCGGGGCCTTCCTCACCATCGTTCTCGGCTGTGCGCTATGGATCGGGTCCGGCTGGCACGAGGGCGCGACGGCGATCATGCTGGCGGGGGTCTTCACCGCGCTTTTCGCGGCCGCGCCCGACCCGCTGGCACCGTTGCGCTCCTTCTTTGCAGGCACGCTCCTCGCCACCCTGATCGGGTTGCTTTACGGCTTCGTGCTCATGCCCCGGCTCGCCGGTTTCGGTCAGTACGCCGCCGCCATGGCGCCGATGCTGCTCATGCTGGGCGCGCTAATGCAGTCTCCGCGCTGGAGCGGAATCGCCTTGCCGATGCTGCTGGGCCTCGGCTCGCCGGTGCTTGTATCCGATCGCTACATCGGTGGCTTCGCCGGCTTCGTGAACGGCGCGTTCGCGCAGCTTGTCGGCATTCTTTTCGCGATCATCGTCATCCGCCTGCTCAATTCCACCGGAACGCATGCCGCGATACGCCGTACCGTCCGCGCCGGCTGGGCCGACATCGCCGAGCGCGCCAACCTCATGAGCCCGCCCGACGTGCGTGCGTGGATCAACCGCATGCTGGACCGCATCGCGTTGCTGGCGCCGCGGCTCGCCATGGCGGGCCGTTCGCCCGGCGCGCCGCTCTACGACGCGCTTCGCGACTTGCGTACCGGCATCGCCATCGGCGAACTGCGCGAGCTACGCCTTGCCATGCCGCCCTCCAGGCGTGGGCCGTTGACCGAAGTTCTCCAGAAAGTGGGCGAGTATTACCGGAGCCTCGATCCCGACCGGCCCGCATCCGCAGATCCCATCCTGCTTGAGGATATCGACATTGCCATGACCGCCGTCCTGAATGACGAAAACCCGCAGCTCAGCCGTGCGGGGGCGCTGGGGCTGGTCAGCCTGCGCCGCAACCTCTTTCCCGCCGCCAGCCCCGCCCGGCAGGCGAAGACGATCGAGGTGCCGGCATGAGGGGGGAAGTCTCTTTCGACGGGGTGTTCCTCCCCACGCTGCTTGTCCTGGCCGTGATCGCCTCGGTCATCACCCTGGTGCTGATGCGCATTGCCAACGTCATCGGTTTCTACCGCCTTTTCGCCTATCGGGCGATGGTGGACCTCTGCCTCTACATCCTCGTGCTCGGGCTTCTCGTCTGGGCCTCTCCCTTGATCGGTTTCCGCCAATGAAGCGCTTTCTTGCCCGCGTCGCCCCCAGCCTTGCCACCACCGTGCTGGTCATCATCGCCGCCATCATCGCGATCTGGCTATGGCGTCACTACGAGGACAGCCCCTGGACCCGCGACGGCCGCGTCCGCGCCGATGTCGTGCGCGTCACGCCGGACATCGGCGGTCTGGTCACCTCGGTGGAGGTGAAGGACAACCAGGTGGTCAAGGCCGGCGACCTGCTCTTCGTGATCGACCGTCCGCGCTATTCGCTGGCGGTGGAGCAGGCACAGGCCGCCGTCGCCAGCGCGCAGGCGCGACTGGGGCAGGCGCAGCGCGAGGCCAAGCGCGACCTGGCGCTGGGAGACCTGGTGGCGACCGAAACCCACGAGCAGAACGTGGCCGCCGTCGCCACCGCGCGCGCTGCGCTGGACCAAGCGCTGAGCGCGCTGGACAAGGCCAAGCTCGATCTTGCGCGCACCAACGTCCACGCATCGGTCAACGGAACGGTCACCAACCTCGACCTGCATCCGGGCGACTACGTGGCGCCGGGCAATCAGGCCATGGCCCTGATCGACAGCGATTCCATCCGTATCGAGGGCTACTTCGAGGAGACCAAGCTGGCCAACATCCATGTCGGCTCGCCGGTCACGGTCGTGTTGATGGGCGAGGACCGTCCGCTCAAGGGCGTGGTGGAGAGCATCGCGGCAGGCATCAACGACACCACCCGGAGCGATTCGCGTAACCTCCTGCCGAGCGTGGACGCGACCTTCACCTGGGTCCGTCTCGCCCAGCGCATCCCGGTGCGGGTGCGCCTGACCGAAGTACCCGACGACGTGAGCCTGATCTCCGGCCGCACCGCGACCGTGACCATTGAACAACCGGGCGAAGCGGGGCGCAAAAGTGCAAGGCAGGTCCGGCGCGCGCAGCCCCAGCCGGCTGCTTCGGCGGAGGCAGCCCAGTGACTTGGCCAGTGACTTGGCCAGTGATCCGTCACGGAGCTTCCCTCGTTGCACTCGCGCTGTTGGCCGGTTGCGCCACGGCCGGCCCGGACTACGCGCCGCCGGAGCACTCCGTGGCCACGACCCCCGGAGCCAACGGCGCGTTCCTGTCCGGGCAGGGGCCTGCGTTCGCCCAGGCCGAACTGCCGGATCGTTGGTGGCGGCTCTACGACGATCCGCAGTTGGACGGGCTGGTCGAACAGGCGCTGGCGGCGAACGCGAACATTCGCGCTGCCGATGCCAACTTGCGCAAGGCCGATGCAATCCTTCGCGAGACGACCGGACAAAGGGCTCTCAACACCACGATCGGTGCCAAGGGCAACCTCGAACGAGACTATTCCACCCCCTCCGCCGGGACCAACTTGCCCGGTGTGCTGACGTACAATCTCGGGCTGACGCTATCCTATCCACTTGATCTCAACGGCAAGATCAAGCGCGCCATCGAAAGCAGCCTGGCCGACCGTGAGGCCGTGGAAGCGGCGCGCGACGCCGTGCGGATCAGCGTCGCGGCGGCAACGACCAAGGCCTATGCCGACGTCTGCGCCGCGAACTACCAGATCGCGACGGTGCAGCGGGTCGTCACGCTGCAACAGCAGACTCTCGATGCTACGGTTCGCCTGCAACGCGGCGGTCGCGGCACGGCTTTCGACGTGAGCCGGGCGCGCACCGCCGTGGAGAGCAGTAAGGCCAATCTTCCGGCTTTCCATGCCAAGCGGCAGACCGCGCTCTATCTGCTGGCCACCCTGCTCGGCAAGGCGCCTGCGGAGTATCCACGCGAAGTCGAGACATGCGCGACGCTTCCGCGCCTGTCGCAGCCCATGCCGATCGGGGACGGCGCCGCGTTGATCCGCCGTCGTCCGGATATTCGCCAGGCCGAACGCACGATTGCGGGCGACACGGCCCGTATCGGCGTGGCAACGGCGGATCTCTACCCAACCGTCAGCATCGGCGGCGGCATCATCAACGACGGCAAGCTGGAGAACTTCGGCAAGACGCATAGCTTCGGGTTCAGCCTGGGACCGTTGCTGAGCTGGTCGTTCCCGAACCGACCCATCGTGCGGGCACGGATCGATGCCGCGAACGCGCAAGTGGAGGCCGACCTCGCGCGGTTCGACCAGACCGTGCTGGACGCCTTGCGCGGCACCGAAACTGCGCTGGAGACTTATGCGCGCGATACCGACCGGGCGGTCGCGCTCGAAAGCGCAAGCGATAGCGCCGGGCTGTCGGCGCAGCAGGCGGGCAAGCTGTTCCGCTTCGGACGCAGCGACTTCCTGAACCTGCTGAGCGCACAGGGCGCGCTGGCCACCGCGCAAGTGAACCATGCGGCTGCCCAGGCCGCGCTGGTGGATGATCAGATCGCGGTGTTCCTGGCGCTTGGTGGCGGCTGGCAGAAGGCCGAGTAAGACTCAGGCCGCCTGACGCCGCCTGTCGAGGCAGGCGGCGTAGGCTGCGAAGAGTTCGTGGAAGTGCTCGTCCATCGTCCGGGCTGTTGCGCGCGGGCGTGAACGTGAACGTGAACGTGAACGTGAACGGGGGCGCTCGCGCACCACGTCGAGTATCGCCCGGGCCGCCGCATTGCTGTCGGCCGCCGCATAGGTTCTTCCCGCGCCCCCGGCGGCGTGGTCCGCCGCGCCGCCTGCGTCCGGGACCACGACGGGGATGCCGCTTGCCCGCGCTTCGGCGGCAGTCATGCAGAAGGTCTCGGCCTCGCAGCCGTGAACCAGCGCATCGGCGCTCGCCATGATCCGGGCGAAGTGGGCGCGATCGCGTTCCGGCGCGAACAGGCGGACATGGGGATTGCCGGCGATATGGCGCAGGATCGTGCGCCGTTCGCGTCCTTCGCCCAACATGACCAGCCCGATCGGGCTCTGTTGACTGGCCAGATTCACTGCGTCGATCACCAGTGGCCAGCGCTTCTCGGACGCGAGACGACCGACGCCGAGCAGCAGGGCGGCGCTTTCCGGCAACCCGCAGTCCGCCAGCAGGCGCGCCCGCAGCGCCGGATCGCGATGCCCGGGCGAGAAGCAGCCCCGCTCGACCCCCATCGGGATCGTCACGACATGAGAGACGCCGCCCTCGGTCAGGCGCCGAGAAAGGTCGCGGTTGGCGCAGACGACATGATCGAACTTGCGGCTGTGGCGCCGCAAGTGTTCCCAGAATATCGAGAATTGCCGGTCGATCGTCTGGCGCGAGAAGATATTGCCCAACCAGCGGTAGGCATAGGCGGAGAGTGGATCGGCATGCATGACCAGGCTGCGCGGCGCCGATCCCGCCCAGTCCGCCACCAGCCCGGCGCTGCGCCAGGGCGAGGTCGCCTCCACGAAATCCGGCGCTTCGGCATCGAGCGCCGCATGGAGTTGCCGGCTTTCCGCGAAGTAGCCGTACTTGCGGTCCAGCGGAAAACGCGGGCTTTTTATCGTGACGATCCTTGCGCCGGGGCCGCGCTCGATGACGGTATCCTCGTCTCCGGGGGCGAGGACGACGATCTCGTGTCCAAGCAAGGGGCCGATGCGTAGCTTCTGCTCCACATAAGTACGCACCCCGCCGCCCTGGGGCGAGTAGAAAGCGCAGACATCGACGATCTTCATGTGGGTCAGGAACCTTGCCTTCGCAGCGCCACGCCGAGGCTGTTGCGATAGTTCGGGACGATGCGGAGGGGCGTCAGCGTCGCCGCCAGCAACGGGATGATCGAGGATAGGCTCACGCCGGTTGCTCCGGAACGGTGAGATCGCGGATGGCCAGCAGGCCGCCGAGCAGCAGATGCGCCGCCAGGATCAGTCCGGCCATCAGCGTCATCAGCGCGCCGATGTCCTGTTCGTGGCCCAGGGCCAGCACGGCGACGCCGGCGAAGAGCAAGTCCTTGTTCGGGATCAGCGGCAGGCGCGACACCAGCAGGCGCAGCGTCGCGAGGAACAGCCACAAGGACAATTGCACCTCGGGCAGGGCCAGATGCCAGAGCAGAGCGTTGAACAGGGTGGTCAGCGCGATGCGGCCGAGATGCACCTGGGCGATCATAGACAACTCCGCACGCGGCAGAGTGAAGACCCGGCGGCGAAAGAGCATGGCCACTGCGGACAACAGGACCATTACGCCCAGCGAGAGCGTGATCATACGCGTATCGAAGGCGCCCTGGCCGAGACCGAGCCGCGCGGTGCCGACGAAAGGCACCATGACCGCGAGCAGGGCGATCGTCACTCCGTTGCCGGTCATCGCGGAAAGGATCGCCACGTCCTTCACCGCGCCGAAGGGGGCGGCATCGAGCGAGACGCGGCGGCGGGCCCAGGTGTAGAAATAGGCCTCGCCAAGATAGCCGAGGAGAAGCTCGTTGTAGACCTTCTTGCGCAGCAGGGCGATCAGGCCAGCTGCGGGAATGCCCCAGAGGCGGCGGAATATCAGCCACTCGCTGGCAGGGGTGATCAGGTAGCTCGCCGCGAAGACGGCCCAGAACGCCGGGTTGGCCGGGATCATGGCGGACAGATGCCGCATGTCGAGCCCGTCCATTTCGTGGAACACGACCGCGATCACCGCGAGGGAGAGGGCGATCGAAAACAGCGCATTTCGGCCCAGCCGCGGATTGCGATCCTGGGGAGTCAACTGGATCGTCCGACTTTCGGGCGCCAGGGCGGCAGCGGTTTCTGTCACGAAGGTCTCCGCTTGGGGATGTCTCAAAGCGATCGCTGCCAGGGCGAGTGGGGCGCCCATGTACTCAGGCCCAGCCGCCGGCGACGCAGGCTTTCCCGCTCGCGGTACAGTTGCGCCATCATATCCAGATAGCGGTGCGCCGCGCCTTCGACTTCGTAGCGAGACGCGACGGCGCGGGCTCGCTGCGCGTCTCCGGCAAGATCGCGAATACGCTCCAGGCCTTCGGCGAACGCCCGTTCGTCGCCCGTCGGTACGAGCAGGCCGGTGCGCCCATTCTCGATCAGGCATTTCATGCTCACGCAGCAGTCGGTCGAGAGGACCGGCAGGCCGGCGGCAAGCGCCTCGACGACGACGCCGGGGAGGCCCTCGTAGTCAGAGCTCAGCAGGAAGACGTCCGCCTCGGCCATCAAGGGGTCGATGCTGGCGACATGGCCGACCAGGCGCACGCGATCCGATATGCCGAGTTCGCTCGCCAACCGCGCGATGGGGGCGCGTTGCGGGCCTTCACCGGCGATCGTAAGGCTGTCCGATGGTCGGGCGGAGCGGGCGAATGCACGCAGCAGCAGGGCATGGTTCTTCTGCGGGACGAGACGACCGGCCGTGAGATAGCGCGTCCCCCATACCGATGCTGTTCGGGGCTGGTGCTTCGCCAGCTTGCGCAGCCGTGCGCGCGAGAGGATCGGATTGGAGATCACCTCGACGCGGCACGCCTCCATGCGCGTGGTGTCGCGGATCTCCCGGCTCATCGGCTCGGAAAGGGCGACCAGCCGATCGAACAGCCGGCCCTGGGCGCGCAACCAGAGTGCATATCCCGCCCGCACCGGCGCTGCCATGTCCGGGCGGTGGAGGGCGTTGCTGACTTTCAGCGCCATTGGCGGAGCATGATCGCCCAGCAGCAGCTTCATCGCCGCGCCCACTACGGCATACGTGTTTCCGGGCAGGAACACTACGTCGGCGCGATGTGCGACCAGGTAGCTGTAGAGGCAGTAGACCATCCACGGCGTTTCCCAGGATGCCGTGGGAATACGCGATGGCACCTGCCAGTAATTCAAGGGCGGCGCGCTGGCGAGATGGTTGCAGCCCGAACGGCCGAGCACGATCGTCACCTCGTGGCCGGCATCGACCCAGCGCGAGGCGAGGCCCAGGGCGACGCGCTCGACGCCACCCGGATCGAGGCTGTGGATGGGAACCACGATCCTGAGCTTGTCCGTCATACGACCCCTCTTATGACCTTGCGCGACATGATCTCGTTGTCGGGAAGGGCTCGTATGGGGGCTAGATGTCGGGTCTGTGACGCTGCGGGGCCTCGTCATGGAGCGGACGCGAAAGCTCTAGAAAAGAGTCACTGTTCCGCCATGGAATCGCATAAATCCTGATATTTCGACGGAGTATGGGTGGCCGCGAAGCGCTTCAAAGTCGTATCGATGCTGGCTATGAGCGATTTTTTCGTCACATCGCCTGGATGCACCGCGACGCGCACCGTCTCCATCATGGGCAGGACGCGGCGAGCGAGGGCGGCGAAAGCAAGCGAGGATGCAGTACGGGCGGTGGAGCGACTCGCCCAGGTGATCACCGGTCCCTTTGCGAGAGTCGCGTCGCTTTTGGCCGACCACACACGCCAGTGATCCTCGACGATCGGCAAGCCGGCCTTGCGCAAGGCCGCGCGCGCCCCGTCTCCATAGAGCCAGGCAGGCGCGACGAAACCGGCGGCGGGGCGGCCGATTACGTCTTCCAACAGCGCCTTGCCATCCAGCATGCGGGATAGCGCGGTCGCTTCGTCGAGACCGAGGAATTCTCCTTCGCCGGCGGTCATGTGCCGGGCCTTTAACCGTGCCGCGCCCCGGTGCTGCCCGCCGCCATTCTCGGAATCGTCCTTGTGGAACCAGCCGTGGACGAACATTTCGATGCCGGAATCGGCCCAGCTTCTGAGGCGTGCCTGGAAAAGCCTGTCTTGCGACAAGGGATGCCGCCCCCAATGGTCGGGCACCACCAGCATGGCGAAGCGCGGCCCGCCAAGCCGCCGTTCCAGCAGTTCGGCCAATCGCAGCACTGCCGCTTCGGATCCCGGTCCCACGTCATGAATGGAGGCAAGCAGGTGCTTGGGACTCGCTATTCCCGTCATGATATGTCAAAGCCATCCACACGAGCGCGCCTGGGCTTCGCTCATGAAAATCGTGTGACAAACAGACGGAATTGCGCGTCTGCGACCGAATATTTGTCTGTCGCGCAAGGCCATTGTTGCCTTTTATGAAATTGGTGCGCGCCAAACCGGACTTTTTTGTCTATGGAGCGCCTCAACCAGGGCCCGTTGGGTCGCACACTTCGCACAGGCCCGCCCTTACAGACCGCGACGGCGGCATAGGACAGATTCGAAACGCATGACTTTTTCCCAGCTCCCCCAACCTCTTGCCGACGCGCTTACGGCGCATGGTTATGAGAACCTGACCCCGGTGCAGGCCGCCGTCGCCGAAGCCGAGGCGCGTGGGCGCGACCTGGTGGTGTCGGCACAGACCGGCTCGGGCAAGACCGTCGCCTTCGGCATCGCCATGAGCGACGAACTTCTGGCAGACGGCTCCATCCCCTATGCCGAGGCGCCGTTGGCGCTGGCGATCGCGCCAACCCGTGAACTGGCGCAGCAGGTGAGCCGCGAACTGGAATGGCTCTACGCCTCGACCGGCGCGCGCATCGTCACCTGCGTCGGCGGCATGGACCCGGTGCGTGAGCGCAAGGCGCTGGAACGCGGCGCCACGATCGTGGTCGGAACGCCGGGCCGCCTTCGCGACCATCTCGAACGCGGCAAGCTTGACCTCTCGTCCTTGCGCGTCGTCGTGCTCGACGAAGCGGACGAGATGCTTGACATGGGCTTCCGCGAAGACCTGGAAGAGATGCTCGATGCGATGCCGGAAAGCCGCCGCACGCTGCTGTTCTCGGCCACCATGCCCCGCCCGATCGAAGCACTTGCCCGTCGCTATCAGAAAGATGCGCTGCGCATTTCGACCGTCAGCGAAAACCGCGGTCACGGCGACATCACCTACCAGGCGGTCACCGTCGCTCCGGCGGATGTCGAGAACGCGGTGGTCAACCTGCTCCGCCTGCACGACGCAGAAACCGCGATCCTGTTCTGCGCCACGCGCGACAACGTGAAGCACCTGCATTCGACGCTGACGGAGCGCGGCTTCTCCGCCGTGGCGCTTTCGGGCGAGCACTCGCAGAACGAGCGCAACAACGCGTTGCAGGCGCTGCGCGACAAGCGCGCCCGCGTTTGCGTGGCCACCGACGTGGCAGCGCGCGGCATCGACCTTCCTTCGTTGACGCTCGTCGTCCACGTCGAGATTCCCCGCGATGCGGAAACGCTTCAGCACCGTTCGGGCCGTACCGGCCGCGCCGGCAAGAAGGGCACTGCCGTGCTCATCGTACCGTTCCCGCGCCGTCGCCGCGTCGAAGGCATGCTGCGCGGCGCGCGCATCGAAGCCGAGTGGATTGCCGCGCCGACGCCGGAAGTCATCCGCGCCGCCGACCGTGGCCGCCTGATGGAAAAGCTGCTGGCGCCGGTCGAGGCCGACGAGGAAGATCGCGAGATCGCCCGCGAAATCCTGGACAAGGTCAGTGCCGAGGATCTCGCCGCCGCACTGGTCCGCGCGCACCGCGCCGCCATGCCACAGCCCGAGGAACTCATCGGCAACAGCCCGGAAGCCCGCGAAGCGCGCCAGCGTCCCGGTTTCGACGACGTGGTGTGGTTCACCATGGATATCGGCCGCCAGCAGAATGCCGATCCGCGCTGGATCCA
>NZ_DAMDBA010000038.1:0-45807 GCF_032093395.1 Novosphingobium sp. | reverse complement strand
TGCCCGAGAGGGCATTTTCAGTGCGGCACCAGCCCGCGCCCCCACCCTACCACCCAACTGTAGTATCCTGCGGGTGGTAGGGTGGGGGCGCGGGCTGGTGCCGCGAAATTCGCTTTCAGCGAATTTTCAAACGGACTCCAAGAACCCGCGTGCGATGAAGGAAAATTAACCGCGCCTGCGCTGAAGATGACCCTTGCCATCGGCGCCGACAATTTGAATACCCCGGAACAAACGGGGGTAATTGAACGTGCGTACCATATTTCGGTCGGCCCTGCCGGCTGCCTTGCTCATTGTCGGCTCCACATCGTCCATTGCCTTGGCAGCAGCGCCTCCCGCGTCGATCCAGCCCCCTCCGCTCGATGCCTATGGCGAGCTGCCGCAAATGGAGGATGCCGCCCTCTCTCCGGACGGCACATCGATCGCCAGCGTGGTGCATACCAACGGCGCCCGGCGCGTCGTCGTGCTCAAGAACGGCGAAGTGGTGCTCAACGGCTCTTCGGGGGACACCAAGGTCCGTTCCATCGAATGGGCGGACAACGACACCGTCCTCCTGACCAACAGCGCCACCGTGCCGATGTTCGGCTTCGCCGCCGCCAAGTACGAGATGAGCGGCACGATCATCCTGCCGCTGCGGCCGGGCAACGAATCGGGGCTGGTGTTCGGCAAGACCAAGGGAATCGCGAAGACGACGCGGGGCCGCTACGGCATCCGCACCATCGACGGGCGCACGGTCGGCTATTTCGGCGGCATCGCCCTTGACGTCGATGGCTTCAACACGCGCTGGCGCCATGGCCGCACGACGCTCTACGCGGTGGACATTGCCACCAACCGCGCCCGCATCGTGGCCCAGCCGGCGGCGGAGGACCACTACCGCGACTGGCTGATCGACCGTGCCGGCAACGTCGCGGCCTTCCTAGACGTCTCGAGAAACAACGGGGTCTGGAAGATCACGTCTCCCAAGGGCGCCGAGCTTGCCCGCGGCGTGGATCCCACCGGCGACGTCAGCCTGGTCTCGTTCGCCAAGGACGGCTCGGCCGTGATCTACGGGATCGAGGACGAGGACGGCGCTGCGCACTGGTACGAGGCACCGCTGGCGGGCGGCGAGGCCAGGGAAATCATGAACGAAGTCGGCATCGAGCGTCTGTTCGTGGACCGCAACAGCGGTGACATGATCGGCTACCGAACCCTGGGTGAAACGCCCAAGACGGTCATGGACAACCCCGTCTACCAGAGCGCGATCACCCGCATCTTCAAAGCGTTCGCGGGCCGCGAAGCGCATCTGATCGACTGGACGCCGGACTTCTCGAACGTGCTGGTGCGCACCACCGGCAACAAGGACAGCGGCACCTGGTATCTCGTGGACGTGCGCGCCAAGCGGGCCGATCCGATCGGCAACGAGCGCCCCGCCATCGCGCCGGAACAGGTCGGCGCCATTTCCACCGTCGATTACAAGGCGCAGGACGGCCTCGACATGGACGGCGTCCTCACCCTGCCGCCCGGTCGCGAGGCGAAAAACCTGCCGGTTATCCTGCTGCCGCACGGCGGCCCGGCCGCGCATGACAAGGCCGAGTTCGACTGGTGGGCCCAGGCTTTCGCCTCGCGCGGCTATGCGGTGTTCCAACCCAACTTCCGGGGCTCGACCGGCCGCAGCGACGCCTTCCGCCACGCCGGGAACGGCCAGTGGGGCCGCAAGATGCAGACCGACATCTCTGACGGTCTGGCCGAACTGACAAAGCGCGGACTTGTCGATCCCAAGCGGGCCTGCATCGTCGGCGCCAGTTACGGCGGCTATGCGGCGCTCGCGGGCGTAACCCTGCAACAGGGACTCTACCGCTGCGCCGTTTCGGTGGCAGGCGTGACCGACCTCAAGTTGATGTATGCCACCGACTTGCGCGAGAGCGGCGATTCCAAGATGCTCAGCAAGTCTCTGCGCGAACAGCTGGGCGACCCCAAGCTCTACGATGAAGTCTCACCCCGCCGCTTCGCCGCGCGGTCCGATGCGCCGGTCATGCTGATCCACGGCAAGGACGATACCGTGGTCGGCTACAAGCAGAGCCTGGTCATGGCCGATGCGCTGAAGGATGCGGGAAAGCCGTACGAACTCGTCACCCTGCCCGGCGAGGACCACTGGCTCTCGCGCGAGGAAACGCGCAAGAAAATGCTCTCGGAAGCCGTGCGCTTCGTGCAGAAGCACAATCCGGCGGATTGATGCTTTTGGTCTGAGAGGGAGAAAACCCGTCGTCCCGGACTTGATCCGGGACCGCTGGCCGTGAACAGCCCACCTAGCGACGGGGCTCACGACCGCCTGCTCGCCACGGTGAGAGCACGCGCCTAAAGAACTGACAGCGGTCCCGGATCAAGTCCGGGACGACGCTATCCTCTCCTTCGCTGCCGTCGTCAAAGCCCCCCTCAGGCCGCCTTGACGAGCCCGGCATGAACCAGCGCCTCGTCCACGGCGGTGCGGGCCTTGTCGCTGCACGGGACGAGCGGCAGGCGCAGTTCGTTCTCGATCCAGCCGTGCACCTGGGCCAGCGCGTACTTGCACGGCCCCGGCGAGCTGTCCTCGAACATGGCGTAGTGCAGCGGATAGAGCAGGTCGTTGAGGCGGCGCGCTTCTTCCAGGTCGTTGGCCGCGCAGGCCGCCTGAAACTCGGCACAGAGCTTCGGCGCGACGTTCGCCGTCACCGAGATGCAGCCCACGCCGCCCGCCGCGTTGAACGGCAGCGCCAGTTCGTCGTCGCCGCAGAGCTGCACGAAATGCTTACCGATGCCCATACGGTGGTCGGTCACGCGGCTGAGATCGCCGCTGGCGTCCTTGATGGCGATGAAGCGATCGGGGAAGCGGCGCGCCAGTTCGCAGACGGTTTCCGGCAACAGGTCGGTAACGGTGCGGCCGGGCACGTTGTAGAGCACGATCGGCAGGTCGTTGTTTTCCGCCAGATAGGTGAAGTGGGCGAGCAGCCCTTCCTGGCTCGGGCGGTTATAGTACGGTGCCACCAGCAGCGCCGCCGAGGCACCGCACTTCTTGGAGAAATTCATGTGCAGCAGCGCGTTCACGGTATCGTTGCTGCCGCAGCCGGCGATCACCGGCACGCGTCCGGCCGCCTGCTCGACGCAAAGTTCGATGACCCGGTGGTGCTCGGCGTTCGAAAGCGTCGAATTCTCGCCGGTCGTGCCGCAGGGAACGAGCGCCGAGGAGCCCGATTCGATCTGCCAGTCCACGAGTCGCCGAAAGGCCTGTTCATCGAACGCTCCGTCGCGAAACGGTGTAACAAGCGCAGGAATGGAACCCGAGAACATGGACTTTACCTCACCTGATGTTCATTGATCGGAACCGACGGACCCGATGTTCAGCGCCTGATAAGGAGCCTTTTCCCAAAATGTCCAGCATGCAGCGTGTCGCCCCCCTCGTCTTGCTTGCTTCGACCGCCCTGTTCGGTATCGCAATCGGCAGCCCCGCCGCCGCGCAGGACGGCCGCGAATGGGATCTCGCCAAGGCCCGCGCGATGCAGTCGCACGACATGGCCGTGCACCAGTCGATCGATCGCTGGCGCCAGCTCGTGGCGTCCGACGGCTTCGACTTCGGCAGCTATTCATCGTTTCTGCTGACCTATCCCGGCTATCCCCAGGCCGACAAGATTCGCGCCTCGGCGGAGCGGGCGCTGGTCAACCAGTCGCCGGACGCCAATTCGCTGGTCGCATTCTTCACCCGCTATCCGCCGCTGTCGAACCAGGCCGCCGGACGCTATGCCGTTGCGCTGACTACCTTGCGCCGCCCGGACGCCCAGCAACGCGCGCTCGCCGCCTGGCGCGGCGGCTCCCTGGCGCCCAACGACGAGGCGCTGATCCTCGCCACCTATCGCGGCGCGCTGACCACCGCCGATCATGACGCCCGCATGGATCGCCTGCTCTGGCAGAGCGAGACGTCGCAGGCCGAGCGGCAGATCTCCTTCGTATCCGCCGAGCGCCGCGCCCTGTTCATGGAACGGCTCACCATGCTGCAAGGCTCGCCCCCCGGCTCGCTGGGGCTGGTGCTGACGCCGCAGATGAACGCCGACGCCGGCTATATCTATGCCCGCGCCGTGCAGGCCCGAAAGAGCGGCAACCTGCCGGGCGAGATCGCCCTTCTGGCCAATCGCCCCACCCTGACGGCGCCGGTGCCGGAGCCTGAAAAGTGGGTGCGCGAACTGCTCACCGCCGCCAAGGGCGCGGGCGCGGATTCGGCCGTGCGCATCGCCGGCAGCATCGACGACGCCTTCGCGCCGGGCACCGACATCAGCCAGCTCTCCTTCCGCCTGCGCGACGACTATACCTCGCTGGTCTGGCTGGGCGGCACCAAGGCGCTGTGGCAGCTGGGCGACGCCCGCCGCGCCGCGCCGCTGTTCTATCGCTACGGCGCCGCCGCGCAGACGCCGGGCACGCGCTCCAAAGGCTTCTACTGGGCAGGCCGCGCGCTCGCCAAGGCCGGGGACACGACAGGCGCCAACCGCTATTTCCAGATGGCCGCCTCCTATCCGCACTACTTCTACGGCCAGCTTGCCCTCGAACGGCTGGGCCGCCCCCTGCCCGACCTCGACAGCCGCCCCCGCGCCGTGCCGACCCAGGCCGAGCGCAGCGCCTTCCTGGCCAAGCCGCTGACCGCCGCCGTGCGCGACGTGGCCCGCGACGCCGACTGGCGTACCGGCGTACAGTTCTTCCGCGAGATATCGGACCAGGCCCAGAGCGAATCCGATCACGTGCTCGTCGCCGAACTCGCCCGCGACATCGGCCGCCGCGACCTCGCCGTCATCCTCGGCCAAAGCGCCCATGGCGACGGCTATCAGGACTTCGGCCAGATCGCCTATCCGCTGATCCCGATGCCGCCCGGCGCGAACTTCGCCATGGTCCACGCCCTTACCCGCCAGGAGAGCCAGTTCGCCCAGAACGCACTCAGCCACGCCGGAGCGCGCGGCCTCATGCAGCTCATGCCCGCCACCGCGCGCGAGCAGGCCGGCAAGCTCGGCATGGCCTACGACCAGAATCAGCTGGTCAGCGACGCCACCTACAACATCCGCCTCGGCGATGCCTACTTCGCGCGGATGACGGACTACTTCAGCGGCTCGCTGCCGCTGGCCGTCGGCGCTTACAACGCGGGCGCGGGCAACGTGAACAAGTGGCTGCGCGCCAATGGCGATCCCCGCACCGGCGCGGTGGACTGGATCGACTGGCTGGAACAGATTCCGATCTACGAGACCAAGAACTACATCCAGCGCGTGCTGGAAAACGCCGTGGTCTATGAGTCGATGTACCCGAAGGAGTCGGGCTATCGCGGGAACACGCCGCTGACGCAGTTGATCGGGAAGCGGACGCCGGGGTGAAGGTTTAAGGGAAGAAGCAGGGGAGCATAGCCCCCCTGCACCCCCATTACCGTCTAGGTCACGCGGACCAACAACGTCGCGCGCCCCCGGTTGCGTCGGGAGACATAATGGCTGCGCCGCAAGGAGAGCACGACGGATAGGCCGGGTGCAAGGCAGACATTCCGAGGGTCCGGGGGATCATCCCCCGGGTCTTCCTCTTCTTAAGCCCCCTTAACCCTGAACAACCCCGCCCCGTGCGAAGCAAGCCGCGCCGAAACGCGCCCTTCGACTGCGCCCAGGTCCTTGCCCTCCCACAAGTCCCGCACCGAAGCCTTCGCTCCCAATCCGAGCAGCGAAAGCGGCACGCTTACGTCGCGCTCTTTGTCCGACACATTGAACAGCGCCACGTAGCGGTCCGAGCCGCCTTCGGCGCGCGCAGTCCAGACCTTGGTGCCGTCATCGAGGAACAGGGGCGTGTTTTCGGTGCTCGACTGGTTCACCGCCAGCACCTCGCGGTTGGTGAGCAGCGCCAGCGTCGGCGCGTCGAGGTGGCGCAGGTCGCCGCCCATGATCAGCGGCGAGCGGGCGATCGACCACAGCGTCATCAGCGTGCGCTGCTCGTAGGGCGTGAAGCGGGTGTCGCGATCGCCCAGGGCGAGGCGGCCGAGCGGCAGCATGTCGGCGTCGGGCCAGGAGCCGGGGCCGCGGAACGGCGTCCAGTTTTCGAGACGGGTGAACTGCGCGTAGAGCTGCGCCCATTCGTCCCAGAAGTCGTCGGAGATGCGCCACATCTGCGCGTGCTGGCGAACGTGGGCGCCGCGCAGCACGGGGGTTTCGCCGGGCGAGAGGCTGAGCACCATCGGGCGGCCGCAGCGGGCGATGGCCTTGGCGGCGGCCTCGATCTCGGGCGCGTGGGCGTCGTAGGGGCGGCTCATGTCGTCCATCTTGACGAAATCGACGCCCCACGAGGCGTAGAGCTTGAAAATGCTGTCGTAGTATTCCTGAGCGCCGGGCTTGCTCATGTCGACGCCGTACATGTCGGGGTTCCACGAGCATACGCTGGAGGTGTCGGCGATGTCCTGCGCGCGCAGCTTGGTGCCGAGCACCGGGAGGTTGAGCTTCACGGCGTGGCGCGGGATGCCGCGCATGACGTGGATGCCGAACTTCATGCCCATGGCGTGGACTTTGGCGGCGAGCGGCGCGAAGCCCTTTCCGCCCCTGGACGAGGGGAAGCGGTTCGGCGCGGGGATCATCCGGCCATGGGCATCCAGCGCCGGCACCGGGTTGGCGTTGTAGGTGTAGCTCTTGGCATCCGGCTCGTACCACTGGATGTCGACGGTGAAGACGTCGTAACCGAAGGGCAGCAGCTTCTCGCGCATGATTGCGGCGGTTTCCAGCGCCTGCGCCTCGGTGATGGTCCCGGCGAAGCTGTTCCAGCTGTTCCAGCCCATCGGCGGACGCGGCGCGAGAGCGGCGCCCGGCGCGGGTGAGAGGGCGGCGGAAGCGGAGCCGACAGGCGAATTCGACTGGGCACCGGTCTTCACTGCAAGCCCGGCGAGAGGCGCGGAAGCGGCAGCGAGAAGCGCGGTGCGGCGTGAAAATTCCATGGTCTGTCCTTGCTCCCAAATTCGTAGCCGCTCTTTTGTCGGACAAATAGAGGATGCGCAAGGTCGTGGAGAAGGCGGTGCCGGGCTTGGCCATGCGAGCAATGCTTTATATGGATCAGGCCATGAAACCCGCCGGTCCTCCGATTTCGCCCTCAGGCATGGCCGCGCTGCGCGCCCGCTACGATCACCTGCTCGGCAAGGAGCGGCCCGAGATCGTCGAGATCGTATCCTGGGCGGCGGGCAACGGCGATCGCTCGGAAAACGGCGACTACCTCTACGGCCGCAAGCGCATGCGCGAGATCGACCGCGAACTCGGCTATCTGGCGCGCCGCATGAAGGCGCTGCGCGTCGTCAATCCAGCGGACCAGACCGAGCGCGGCAAGGTCTTCTTCGGCGCCACCGTGACGATTGCGGACGAGGACGACAACCACAAGACGCTGACCATCGTCGGCGACGACGAACAGGACGCGGCCAAGGGCTTGATCGGATGGAGCGCCCCAATCGCTCGCGCCCTGCGCGGCGCGGCGGTGGGCGACCTCAAGATGGTGCGCCTGCCTTCGGGCGAGAAGGAATGGGAAGTTCTGGAAATCGAGTACCCAGCACCGTAAGCAAGATCAGGGCATGTCCATGAAACTTCGCAATAGGGCCGTGCCCCTGGTTCTTGCCAGCCTGCTTATCGCGCCGGGCTGCAAGGGCAGCGCCGACCCGCTCGACCCTTCTATCCCTGAATCGACCCAGCAAGTTGCGGGGGAGCCGCTGACGTTTCAGGGTAGGGTAAGCGACGCTGCTGGCATCCTCCCCCCTGACGCCGAAAAGCGGCTGACCGAGGCATCGGAACGGCTGGAGAAACGGACCAAGCATCAACTCGCCATCGCCACGACGCCCTCCCTCGGCGGCGAGGATATCTCGGCTTATGCAACCGCGTTGGGAAATCGTTGGGGAATTGGCCGCAAGGGCAAGAACGACGGAATTATCGTGCTGGTGGCACCCAACGAGCGCAAGGTGCGGATAGCCGTTGGGGACGGCCTGACCGATCAAATCCCCGACCAGATCAGTCTAGAGATCATCGAACGTGACATGGTACCCCGCTTTCGCGAAGGCAACTATGGCGCCGGTATCGAAGCCGGAGTCTCCGCGTTTGCCACCCGGTTGAATTGAGAGTTTTGAGCGTGCCGCATTCATGCCATGAGCCGCGCTCCATGCATCCCCTTCGCTTCCGCTATCTGGCTGGCATAGCCGCCTGTCTCGCCATGACCTGCCCCCCGGCGCTCGCTCGCGAAAGTCTTGGCATCTACGCAACCTGGGGGGCATTTCGCGATCCGGTGATCCCGCGCTGCTATGCCATCGCCATGGCCGAGCCCAATGCGGCGGCGCGCGAGTATCAGCCTTTCGCGACGGTGGGATCCTGGCCCCGGCGCGGGGCGCGGGGGCAAGTGCATTTCCGCCTTTCGCGCCGGATCGCGCAAGGGGCGCAAGTCACGCTCTCGATCGGCAGGCAGCGCTTCATCCTCGTGGCGGGCGAAGGCGATGCCTGGGCGCGGGACGAGAAGGACAATGCCGCGATCGTCGCGGCGATGCGATCCGCACCCCGCATGACCGTCACGGCGCGGGACCGCCAGGGCAGGCGCTTCGTCAATGCCTGGGCGCTGCCGGGTGCCGCCTCTGCCATGGACGCTGCGCTGATCGGCTGCGCCAGACTACCATAGAACAGAGACTGCAATAGAAAAGGGCGGGAACTTTCGCTCCCGCCCCTCTCCTTCGAAGATCGCGCGACTTAGAAACGCACGCCCGCGCCGACCATGACCTGGTGACGGTCGAGGTCGAGGTCGAAGCGCTGGCCGTCCGCGATGTCGCCGGTGTAGTCGAGTTCGCCCTTCTCGTAGTTCGAATAGCGATATTCGAGCTTCACGAAGGCGTTGTTGGTGATCGCCTGCTCGACGCCCGCGCCGATGCGCCAGCCGTCGGCGTCGATGTCGCGGTTGGTTTCGACATCGCCGAAGGTGCTGCGCACGTCGAACTTGGCGTTGGTGTAGCCGCCCTTGGCGTAGACCATGGTGGTCGGCGTCACGACGTAACCGACGCGCGCACCCACATAGAGGTCACGGTTGGTCTTGACGTTGCCGAGGCCGAAGCCTTCGAAGTCGCCATCGTCGAACTTGGTCTTGGCGGTCGACCAGGTCACTTCGGCCTCGGGACCGAACACGAAGTTGCCCGAGCGGAAATCGTAGCCCGCGCCGACGCCGTAAGCGAAGCCGTCGATCGACTGGTCGTTGTCGACATTGACGTCGTCATCGACGCTGCTGCCGGCCTTGGTGACATCGTAGCCGGCGAGCGCTTCGACATGGAAGCCCGAGAAGGGCTGAACCGGGCCGGTGTCCTGCGCCATGGCGGGCGCGGCGGCGACAGCGGCGGTTCCGAGGGCGAGGCAGACGAGAATTTTCTTCATGGGATGCTCCATTCGTTGTTTTTTCCGACGGGCATCCGTTGGCGGCGACCGGCCCGTCTGGACTGGTCAAATGATCGTCATACGGGTGGAGTTTCCTGAACCTAACACAACGAAAAGACTGATGTTTTTCGGTCACACTCAATCGACGGGGCGCCTTGGGCAAGCGCCGAACGAAAGGAACCGGGTATCCTTTGCGAACGTTCGCGCGGGCTCGTCTGCGCGCGCATCTTTCGTTTTCGCCCCGAATGCACTATATGACCGGCCAATCATGACAGACGCGACCTCAACCCTTTCCGGCGCCACCGGCGCTGCTCCCCATTCCGGCGCCCCCATGCCGATTCCCGGCCACATCGACCCCGTGCCGGTGCCCCGCCCCGGCCTGGTGGAGGGCGTGACCCCTCGCGAGGACGGCCGCATCGACCTGCTGGGCCTGCCCAAGAAGCGTATCGCGGAACTGTTCGAAAGCGCCGGGCTCGACGCCAAGGCTGCCAAGTTGCGCGCCAAGCAGGTCTACCACTGGCTCTACCATCGCGGCGTCACCGAGTTCGAGGCGATGACCGATATCGCCAAGACCATGCGCCCTTGGCTCACCGAACGCTTCGTGATCGGCCGCCCGGAAATCGTCGAGGCCCAGCATTCCAGCGACGGCACCCGCAAGTGGCTGTTGCGCACGGCGGACGCGCACGACTTCGAGATGGTGTTCATCCCTGACGCCGATCGCGGTACGCTCTGCGTGTCCTCGCAGGTCGGCTGCACGCTCAATTGCCGCTTCTGCCACACCGGCACGATGCGTCTGGTGCGCAACCTGACGGTGGGCGAGATCGTCGGCCAGGTCATGCTCGCCCGCGACACGCTGGGCGAATGGCCCAAGGGCCGCATGGACTTCGCCTTCGGTGACGGGGTGGACGGCGCCGAAAGCGATGACGATGAAGGCGGCTATTCGTCGGACGGCCGCCTGCTCACGAATATCGTGATGATGGGCATGGGCGAGCCGCTCTACAATTTCGACAATGTGCGCGATGCGCTGAAGCTGGTGATGGACGGCGACGGCCTTGCCTTGTCGAAGCGCCGCATCACGCTCTCGACTTCGGGCGTGATCCCGCAGATGGCCCGTTGCGGCGAGGAGATCGGCGTGAACCTGGCCGTCTCGCTCCACGCGGTGACCAAGGAAGTCCGCGATGAGATCGTGCCGGTCAACAAGAAGTACGGCATCGAAGACCTGCTCCAGGCCTGCGCCGACTATCCCGGCGCCTCGAACGCGCGCCGCATCACGTTCGAATATGTGATGCTGAAGGACAAGAACGACAGCGACGCCGACGCGCACGAACTGGTCCGCCTGCTGAAGAAGTACGACCTTCCCGCCAAGGTGAACCTGATCCCGTTCAACCCCTGGCCCGGCGCGCAGTACGAATGCTCGACCCCGGAGCGGATCAAGGCCTTCTCCGAGATCGTGTTCAGGGGCGGCATCTCGGCCCCGGTGCGCACCCCGCGCGGGCGCGATATCGATGCGGCCTGCGGCCAGCTCAAGACTGCCGCCGAGAAGAAGAGCCGCGCCGAACTGGAGCGTCTCTATGCCGAGAAGGAAAAGGAACTCGGCTGACCTTTCGCGATTCCCGGCTCTTCCGGCTGCATTGGCATTACGCATTTGGCGCGATGCCAATGCAGCCGTAGACAGGGCCGAGATCGACCGAAAGGACTTTGGATGACCGAGACCCTGCCCCCAACTGCCGGTGACGAACGCCTGCGCGGCATGATCCACCTGCCCGGCGGCACTTTCACGATGGGCTCGGAAACCTTCTACCCCGAAGAAGCGCCGTTGCGGCGGGTTTCGATCGATGCCTTCTGGATCGACGAAGCGCCCGTCACCAATCGCGATTTCGCCCGCTTCGTGGAGGCGACCGGCCATGTCACGGTCGCCGAAGTCGCCCCCGATCCCAAGGACTATCCCGGAATGCCGGCGGAGATGGCGCGCGCCGGCTCGCTGGTCTTCCGCAAGACGGTCAGGCCGGTGGATACGTCCAACCCGGCGAACTGGTGGAACTTCGAATTCGGCGCCTCGTGGCGTCATCCGCTGGGGCCGGACAGCGACATCGATGCGCTCGACTTATGGGACCATCCCGTGGTCCATGTGGCCTATGCAGATGCCGAAGCCTACGCGGAATGGGCCGGCAAGGATCTGCCGACCGAAGCCGAGTTCGAATTTGCCGCCAAGGGCGGCCTCGAAGGCGCGGACTATGCCTGGGGGGAGGAACTCGCGCCGGAGGGCCGGATGATGGCCAATTACTGGCAGGGCCTGTTTCCGTTCGCCAACCAGTGCCTGGACGGGTGGGAACGCACTTCTCCCGTGCGCAGCTTCCCCGCCAATGGCTACGGCCTCTACGACATGATCGGCAACACCTGGGAATGGACGCGGGACTGGTGGTCGGACCGACCGCAAGGGGGCACGAAGCCGGGCGGCTCATGCTGCGCGATCAGCAATCCCAAGGGCCCGAAGCTCAGGGACAGTTTCGATCCCGCACAGCCGCAAGTGAAGATCGGCCGCAAAGTGATCAAGGGCGGTTCGCACCTTTGCGCTGCGAACTACTGCCAGCGCTAT
Organism: Novosphingobium sp.; assembly: GCF_032093395.1. Classification (GTDB taxonomy): domain Bacteria; phylum Pseudomonadota; class Alphaproteobacteria; order Sphingomonadales; family Sphingomonadaceae; genus Novosphingobium. Next base: position 33,822 of record NZ_DAMDBA010000038.1, on the reverse strand, counting down.
CGCCCGGCGGCGCGCCATCCCGAGATGATCGACACGGCAACCACGCATATCGGATTTCGCTGCGTGATCCGCCAAACGTGACAGCGTCAGGGGGAGACCGGGAGATATCCGGCCACCCCCTTTGACGATGCCGTTAGGGCCTGATCAACGCGCCAGCGCGAGAGCTACCGGAGCACGGCTCACTTCCTCGACGGGAACGAAGTCCACGGTCTCGCGGAAATCGCCGCCATGGGTGATGAGCCCCTGGTTCACCGCCCAGATCGCGGCCTGGGTACGGTTCTGGACCATCAGCTTGCGCAGGATCGCCTTGACGTGGACCTTCACGGTCGCCTCGCTGATATCGAGGCGATAGGCGATCACCTTGTTAGGATATCCCATGACGAGGCAGCGCAGTGTGTCGATCTCGCGTTCGGACAGCAGTTCGCTCAGCTGCACCTGCACTTCGGCCTTGCCTTCGGCGATGGCCTGCTTCTGCGGAAGATGCTGAAGCAGCGCGCTGGGCAATACCTTTTCACCCTGGTTAACCAAACGCAGGGACTCGATCAGCGGTTCGGAACCGATTTCCTTCAGCAGGAAGGCATGGGCGCCGAGCTGGAACGCTTCCACCATCTGGCCGAATTCGAATTCGTCGGTCAGCAGTACCGCGCGCATCTGGGGATGGCGCTCCTTCATGGCTGGAAGGGCTTCGAGCAAGTCACCACAGGTGCCCATGTCGAAAACCGTCAGCCCCACCGGCGGCATATTGCTGTCGCTAAGCACCGCATCGCAGTCCTTGAAGAACTGGGTGCACTTGAATTCGCACTTGTCGAGGATCTTGCAGATTCCTTCCCTCACGAGGGAATTGAAACCGACAATGCTCACGGATACTTCATCAAAAGTCGACATCGTCTTTCTCTCCTGAATAACGGAAATACGGACGACCCAATACATGTTATAATATTGTTTTAGGACTGTTCCCTTACACACCCAAGCGCAGGAAAGAACAGTCAAAGAATCATCCTATCGGATAGATCCCGTATCAGAAATCATCGACAATCGCCGGATGAGATAGCCAGAATGGCAAGCCCCCCTTTGTATGCCCCCTATTTCCACCCACACCTTAGGTACAACACCTTAGATCATATCCTCGTCTTTAAGTCGAGGGGGTGGTTATGTTCTATTCGAGCCCCTCACCTACATTCCGGATGGCTCCGAATTCCCCCTATGATCAGCAGGATACCCACCTCTTGCCAAAAGTTCATTCTGCCGCGCAGGGAGTCAGATGTATAATTCTGGTACACGCTACCCCAAAAGGAGTAGCTATCGAATAAGTTCAGCCTTTTTCAAAGCGTTAGCTTACGAAACCTAACGCAAGGCGAATGTCCTCCTCTCGGTCGGAAGTGTCGGCGTTGCGTCGCGCATGCAGCAAAGCTCTGCTCGACCAACGCAAAACCGCCATTTTTCTTGCCCGCGACTCGCGCTGCGCCCGCTATCGCTGCGAAAAAGCCATAGGCAGCGCTATTCCGCAGTTACCCAGTGGAAATTGCGGTCCGAGTCGCGAGCGCCATCACCTGCCTTCGCGCTTGCACCAACCAGGTGATGCGTCGCAACATTCGTGAGTGCTCGTTTGCACTTTTGGTTGTCTTGTAAGCTAACATGACGAATCATTTCCGACCCGGGCGCAGGTCCGTCACCCCCGATGGGTGCCTCTTTTCGCACGCCCCGGCGAACCGCTCGCAACCATCACCGGAAGACGGCGGTGAAGTATTCCTGATCTATACATATGAATTTCGAGTACTACGGGCGAAAAGCGCGATGGAAGTTCTATCTCGCAACTTCACTATCGGCATCTGCCTTGGTTCCATGCCCGATCGGGGCTGAAACCTTCCGCTCCTCGTGGGAAAGGGCTTCAAGCGTTTAGGCCGTAAGGCCAAGCGACGGACCCGTGTCAGCGCTCTATGGCGCGAACGAGAACGAACCCTTCGGCCGCTTCCGAAAATACCGTAGAGCCTCGCAGGCGCGCCAAGGCCTCGATCGTGATCAGCGAACGCTCATCCGGAAAATCGCGGACCTGGCTCTCGAACATCGCGAAAGCTTCGAGCTTGCGTTGCAGGGTGCCGGCGATGTCGATGTGGACATTGGGCACGAAAGGCGGTGTCAACGGCGCGGCGTACCAGTTGGTTTCGGACAAAGTCTCGTAGGCGAGCACGCGCGTCGGCACCGTGCGGTCGCGCGGCCGGGCAGCCACCATGGCCGCCAGGAAGGCAAGCTGGTGATCCTGGTGGATGTCGCCCAAGAACGGCACGAAGAGCGTGTCCGGCCGTACCGCGCGCACCACGCGCCCCAGTTCGGCATTGAGCTCGGCGGCCGGAACGATGTCGAGCGAAGCCGCCGGAAAATCGAGCATGTGCACCTGGCTCACCCCGATATGAGCATGCGCCCGCTGCATCTCGGCCTGGACCCTTGCCACCCCCTCTTCGGAGAAAGCCGGCGGCCGTCCGCTGGTGACCACCACCACCTGCACGTCCATCCCCGCCGCAGCCATGCGCGCCATCGTGCCGCCGCAACCGAGGATCTCGTCATCGGGGTGCGGCGCGACGACCAGAACCGTTCCGTAGTGATCGAGTGGCACTGTTATCCTTTCAGCACGGCATGCAGCGCCGGCGGCTTGCCTTCGGCAAGTTCCCAGTCGGTCAGTTCCAGCAGTCCCTCGCCGGTCTGGACCGTCAGCACGCCGTCGCGGCTGGCCATGATCTGTCCGGGAATGGCATGGTGCCGCTCGCCGCCGTGCACCGGCCGGGTCGACCAGACCGTCAGCTTGCGCCCGGAGACATGCGTGAAAGCCCCCGGATAGGGCCTCCCCACCGCGCGGACCAGACGATCGATCGCGGGCGCGGGTTCGCGCCAGTCGATCAGCCCATCCGCGGGAGTGCGCTTGGTAGCCCAGGTGGCATAGCGTTCGTCCTGCGTCTGTCGTGGCTGCTCGCCGGCCGCCAGCCGGGGCAAGACGCTGCGCAACATCGCGCGCAAGGCGTCCATGTGCTTGTCGTAGAGCCCCTGCGCCGTCTCATCCCGCGCGAGGTGGAAATAGTGCTGTGCCAGGATGTCGCCGTCATCCGTCCCCTCCGCGATCCAGAACAGACTGGAAGCCGAAATCGGCTCGTCCAGCAGGATCGTCCAGGGAATCGCGGCGCGTCCGCGCAGGCGCGGCAGCGGCGCCGGATGGTAGCCGATCGCGCCTTTCGCCGCGATCGACAGGAACTCCGGGCCGACGATCTGCGACCAGCCGACCACGAAGACATAGTCCGGCCGCTCGGCGCGAACCATGTCGAGCACCTCGGCATCGTTGGTGCGCGCGATATGCGCCAGCCTTGCCCCGGCCCTCTCAGCGAAAGGCGCCATGTCGACGAGGTCCGAATGGCGCCCGTGCAATTCGGGGGGCAGCGTGCCCACCAGGGTAAGATCCCACTCGGCCGCCTCGGCCAGTTCCTCGACGAGAACCTGGGTACTGCCCACGGCCCCGATCACGACAGCACGCATCGCCCCTCTCCCCGATCTCAGCCCGCCACCGCCCGTGAGGCGCCCGTGGCGCCCTGCACTTGCGGCCCCATGCTGGCGGGAGCGGGATCGACGCCGGGCGCCGGTTCGGAGCGGATCGTGGTCGGCTCGTTCCAGGGTTCGCGCAGGAGGTCCATCTCGTCCAGCAGCTGGTGGTTCACCTTGCGCACGTCGTAGATCTTCTCGGCCAGATCGCGCGATCGGGCAGCCATGCTGGTCACCAGCGTCGGAGCCTCTATGAACCGCTGCATCGCGGCCTTGAGCGCGCCCGCATCGCGAGGCGCCACCAGGAAGCCGTTCTCGCCCTCGATGATCGGTTCGCGGCAGCCGGGCATGTCGGTGGTGATGATCGGACGGCCGGTCGCCATCGCCTCCAGGATCGTGCGCGGCAGCCCCTCGCGATAGTAGGAAGGCAGCACGAAGACGGAGCAGCTCGCCAGATAGGGCCGCACATCGCTGGTGCCGGGAATGAACTGCACCGGATACTGGCGCGCCAGCCGGGTGCATTCCACTTCGTCGATCCCGGTGGGATTGTCGCGCTCGTAGTGGCCGAGCACGCAGAACTCCACATCGGGGTGATCGCGCTTGAGCTGCCTTGCGGCCTCGACGAACTCGTAGATGCCCTTATCGCGCATCAGGCGGCCCACCAGCAGGAAGCGCAGGCGGTTGCGCGGCAGCGGTTCGAGGCGGAAGCGTTCGAGATCGATGCCCGAGCCTGGCACCTGGATCACGTTCTGGCGCGGCGTGACGATGCCCAGGTCGATCATGTCCTGCCGGTCGTCGGCATTGAACACGAAGACGCCCCGCGCCCGGCGCACCGCTTCCCGGTAGAGCCGCGTCACTGCCCAGCGCAGGCCCTTGCGCGCGCCGCTATCCTCGCTGAAGACATAGCCGAGGCCCGACATCAGCGCGAAGAAGCGCGGCACGCAGAGCAGCCGCGCGGCGATCCCGCCGTAGATGATCGGCTTTTGCGTATAGGCCAGGACCAGGTCCGGCTTCTCGGCCATCATCAGCTTGACGTAGGCGGAGAGCAGGGCCGCGTCCTTGATCGGATTCGTGCCCGTGCGCGCCATCGGCACGACCCGGAACCCGATCCCCCAAGCGGCCAGATCCCTTTCCACCGCGACATTGCCATCCGGCGCCACGGCGACGACTTCATGCCCGTTCGCCTTCAATTCACGAAGCAGCGCGCCCCGGAAATTGGTGAGCGAATAGGCAAGGCTGGACAGGACAAGTATCTTCATTGCGTGATCGAGCCCCAGGCTGGACGGGGTGGCGCCGCAAGAGCGGCCCACAAGTGGCTCACGCCCCCGCGTGTTCGCCTCATCCCGTTTCGCCCTGAATGATGACCCACGAACCGCCGATCGCAAGCGACTAATCGGCTGATAGCCCTTCGAGATACCCGGCGGCGATTAAGGGATGGGTTTCCTCCGCCCGGCTCGCTCCCTTTGGATCAGCCCCATGTCCGACAGTCGAAGGCGCGACCTATTCGCAAGAGTATCGGCAATTACGGTTGATGGCTTCATGCACAAGTGCGTGTGCCGGAAATGGTCAATAGATCATGAAAGGACGAGGCCGAACGTGGCCAGCCCGCTTTTTTCCGGCCCCGTGAATGGGTTCCGACGAGACGGTCCAAACGGACAGACCCGAGGATGGGCCGGAAAGATTGCTGGAAAAATGCCGCTCCGAATTCTCAGGACCGACCGACGGATCCGATGGGAGCGGCACTCTGGGATGCTTGGGTCCAGGAAGCTGAAAAGCGAGAGCTGAGAAGGTCGACGCAATGAGCCATACCGCGACAGGAAGCAGTGCCTCGGCCATACCGGTCGATGCTGCGAACAGGTTCCTCAAAGTGCGCAAGTTCGGGGCGGCAGGCCCCCGCTCCCGTTCTTCCACCGCGCAGTTCAGCCTGCGCCGCACCTTCCGCAACACGGTGCTGATGACGATCGACTTCTTCGTCCTGGCAGTGACCCTGGGGCTGGCTTTCGAACTGATCGGCAAGACCGGATTTCCCAAGTCCGACGGCCATCTGGGCGCGATCGTGTCCTTCGCTCTGGTGGTGATCGGCATCTTCTACACCGCCGGCATCTATCGCCGCAGCTGGCGCTATTTCAGCTTCGCCCATGCCATCCAGCTGGCGATGCTGACCCTGCCCGCCTTCGCGCTTGCCTGGGGGGCGATCATGATCGTGCCGGGCGTGCGCGCCGAACGCTCGCAATTGCTGGAGATCGGGCTGGCGCAGTGGCTTTTCGCCATGACCGCGCTGTTCTTCGTGCGGGGTGCCCGCCGCGCCCTTCGCGAGAAGCTGAGCCAACCCGCCAAGGCCCTGCCCACCCATGTGGACGGCAAGAACCTGCGCGGCGCGCTGCTGGTCGGATCGCCGGACTGGGCGCTTTCGATCATCGAGATGCTGAAGCGCGAAACTTCGCCCAGTTTCACGGTCACCGGCGTCCTGCTTCCCGTCTCCAACGATACGCTGCAACAGATCGCCAATGTTCCCGTGCTGGGAAGCCACGACGACCTTGCCCATGCGGTGGAGACGCTGGAACTCCAGGGCCGGCGCCCGGCGCTGGCGATCGCCTGCGACGACGGCACCGACCTGTCCAACCGCGAGATGGCGCGCCTCACATCGCGCGCCCGCAATCTCGGCCTCGAACTCTCGCGCATCCGCGACGGCTGGAGCCATATCCTCCAGCGCAACCACGGCGCCTCACCCGACGAACTGTCGGTGAAGGACTTGCTCGGCCGCAACGAATTCACGCTCGAAGGCGAGCAGATCACCAGCCAGATCACCGGCAAGTGCGTGCTGGTGACCGGCGCCGGCGGCACCATCGGCGGCGAACTGTGCTGGCAGCTCGCCAGCTTCCGCCCCTCCCGCCTGGTGCTGGTCGAGCATAGCGAATACCACCTCTACGCCATCGAGATGAAGCTGCGCGAGCAGTATCCCGACCTCGACGTCCAGCCCGAGCTTTGCAACATCCGCGAACGCGACGAGGTGCGCCGCGTGTTCGAGCGTCACCGGCCGGTGATCGTCTACCACGCCGCCGCGCTCAAGCATGTGCCGATCGTCGAAACCAGCCCTTGCGCCGGCGTGCACACCAATATCCTCGGCACGCGGATCGTGGCCGACGCGGTCTGCGAGTTCTCGGCAAAGGCCATGGTCCAGGTGTCCACCGACAAGGCGGTGAACCCGGTGGGCATGATGGGCGCCACCAAGCGCGTGGGCGAACTCTACAGCCAGGCGCTGGACATGTGCGGCGTGGACGATCCCGAAGCGCCGCGCTTCATGACCGTGCGCTTCGGCAACGTGCTGGGGTCGAGCGGGTCGATCGTCCCGTTGTTCCACCGCCAGCTGCGCGAAGGCCGCGCGCTGACCGTCACCCACCCGGACATCGAACGTTTCTTCATGACCGTGCGCGAGGCGGTGCAGCTGATCCTCCAGAGCAGTTCGGCGGCGCTGAGCCAGAACTCGCAGCGCGGCACGATCTTCGTGCTCGACATGGGCAAGGCGGTGCGCATCGTCGATCTCGCCTATCGCATGATCCGGCTCTACGGCCTCCAGCCCGAGATCGACGTGCCGGTGGAATTCGTGGGCCTGCGCCCCGGCGAAAAGCTCTACGAGGAACTGTTCGACATCTGCGAGGAGCAGCTGCCCTCGGGCATCAAGGGCATCTTCGAGGCGCAGTCCAAGCCGATCCCCCTGCCCTTCATCTCGCGCAGCATCGATCGGCTGGCCCGCGCGGTGGAACTGGGCGACCACATCGAGGCCCGACGGATCACCCACACCCTGGTGAAGGTGCCCAGCGGCAGCGCCGGGTTCGAGGTGGTCGAAAACCCCGGCCTGAACCGGCCGCAAGGCGCCGGCGAGCCGGTGAAGGCCTGATTCGGGGCCTGATCGCGCCCCGATCCTTCCCCTCATCCTTTCGAAGGAGAACGAGTCCGTGAACCTGGCATCCCCGCCCGCGGTCGAGGATTTTTCCCCGACATCGGAAACGCTTGAACCCGCGCCGCCGCACCCGGTCCGCAGCCTTTGGCCGCGCCACGAACCGGATGAGATCAAAGCCGTCGCCCATGTCTTGCGCTCGGGCAAGGTCAACGCGCTTGTCCATGGCGAGCAGAACCGGGAATTCGCGGCGGAATTCGCCCGCTTCGTCGGCATGCCCGAAGGTATGTGCCTCGCCAACGGCACGCTGACGCTGGAAGTGGCCTTGCGCGCGCTGGGCGTCGGGCCGGGCCACGAAGTGATCGTGCCGGCCCGCAGCTTCTTCGCCACGGCCAGCTGCGTGCTGGCGGTCGGCGCCCTGCCGGTCTTCGCCGACATCGATCCGGTGAGCCAGAACATCGATCCCGCCTCGGTGGAACGGCTGGTGACGCCCGCGACACGGGCGGTGATCTGCGTGCACCTGGCAGGCTGGCCTTGCGACATAGATGCGCTAAGCCGAATCTGCGGCGACCACGGGCTGCATCTGATCGAGGATTGCGCGCAGGCCCACGGCGCTACCTGGCGCGGCCGCCAGGTCGGCTCTTTCGGCGCGGCTTCGTCCTTCTCGTTCTGCACCGACAAGATCATGTCCACCGGCGGCGAAGGCGGGCTGCTGCTGTTCCGGGACCACCAGGCCTGGCTGCGCGGATGGGCTTTCAAGGATCATGGCAAGAGCTATGCCAAGGTCACGGATGGGGCGGGTACGCCCGGCGCGTTCCGCTATATCCACGACACTCCTGGTTCGAACTATCGCATGACCGAGATGCAGGCTGCGCTCGGCCGCTGCCAGCTCGCGAAGCTGCCGCGCTGGCTTGCCGCGCGCCGGCGCAATGCAGAGACGCTGCTTGGCGCGCTTGCGAACGTGCCGGGGCTGCTTCTGCCCGAACCGCCCGCCGAAGTCGGCCATGCCTGGTACAAGTTCCATATCCGGCTGAGCGGCGATGCCGAACAGGCGGAGCAACGCCGCCGCGCGGTGCTGGCGACGCTGGTGGCGCGGGGGATGCCGGCAGGCAGCGGTTCGTGCCCCGACATGAGCCGCGAGCACGCCCTGTCCGGCCTGCCGATCCGACGCGACGGGCTGCTGGCCAATGCCGTGGACCTGGGACGCCGGACGCTGATGTTCCCGGTCGACCATACACTCGAACCCGCCGACATGCTGCGCATGGCCGAGGAGATCGGATCGGCGATGAGGGAGCCTGGTACGCGATGAAGCCCAAGGATTGGCAGCCCAGCTTTCTAGTCATCGGCGCGGTCAAGGCGGCCACGACCTGGATACAGGCCCGCCTCCAGGATAATCCCGCGATCTTCATGCCCGATCCCGAACCGCACTACTTCAGCGCCGGATACGATCGCGGTGTCTCATGGTACCGCAACTTCTTCGCGGACCGCCCGAAAGATGCCTTGGCGATCGGCGAGAAATCGGCCGACTACCTGGCCCATCCATTGGCCGCGCAACGGATCGCCCGCGACCTGCCCCATGCCCGCCTGGTACTGCAGCTGCGCAATCCCATCGACCGCGCCTATTCGGACTACAAGATGTTCTACCGGCGCGGCACCATCACGGGCGCCCCGGAGCAATACCTGCGTTCGCTCGACAACCCTTATCCGCGCTTTCTGCAGGACGGGCTCTACGCGCGCCATCTCGCGCGCTGGTATGACCTGTTTCCGCGCGAGCAGATCCTCATCTACCTCTACGACGACGTGACCGTTCAACCGCAGCGAATCGTCGAAGCGGTGTCCAGCCATATCGGCGTGCCGCCGGTGTTCCGGTCGGAACGGGCCGGGGCGCAGGAGAACAGCAGCCGCTCCGCCATCCTGCCCCTGTCACTGCGCAAGGCGCTGGCCCCGCTCAAGGACACCGTGCGCCCGCTGCGCGGCACATCGGTGTTCGAGAACGTCCGCTCGCTGCTCGCGCGCGAGATGGCCTACCCGCCCTTGGTGCCGGGGTTGCGCGAACACTTGCGCGATTTCTACGCCCGCGACGTGGAGACGCTGGAGGCCATTTGCGGGCTGGACCTGACGCGCTGGAAGACAGCCGCCCGCAGCGCCGCCTGAAAAGGGTGGACGGCACCCGTCGTCCCGGACTCGATCCGGGACCGCTGTCGAGGCCGCGCCACCTTTCGAACGTGGCCGCGGCTCATCGAAAGGTTGCGCCTAAAGAACTGACAGCGGTCCCGGATCAAGTCCGGGACGACGTTGTTTCTGCCTAATCCACTTCCAGCAGGGTCGGCGCGCCCATGCCGTTCATGAAGTTCGCCAAATTGCGGTGGAGGTTGATCACTTTCTGCTCCTGGTGCGGATTGGGCAGCGGGCCGCGGAAGCCTCTGGACTTCATGCCTTTCTGCACGAACTGCATGTTCGAGAAGTCCTGCGCCAGCACCGATCCCCAGTTCTCGCCGATCGGATCGGCATAGACCCATTCCGTCTTGGGCTCCTCGCCTTCCGGGAAGCGTTCGAGAGCATAGCTTTCGAACACGCACTTGTCCGGATCGTCGCCATAGGGACGCACGCGGTAGCAAAGCGCGAAAGTCTCGCCGTGCAGGATGTTCTGGTTGGGGAACAGACCCCAGGCGAGGCCGCCTTCCTTCTTGATCTCCGGCGGCACTTCCGGCCAGATCACCCCGCGCGCGGCGTCGTCCGCTCTGGCCGACTTGAGCCAGTGGGCGATGATCTCTCCCGGCGTGGCGGTTTCGGGAAGCTCGTCCACCAGGCGGCTGGCGGCGTTGACCAGCGTTTCGGTGGAGGCGGAGTAGTTCACCGTCTCGTAGTTTTCGCGGATGAGTTCGTAAGTCGAGACGCGGGCGTCGTCGCCCTTGCCGGCGCGGGTGGTGCCGGCGCTTTCGCTCATCTGGAACTTGCTGTCGCGGGTGTCGTAGCTGGAGACGGAGTGCAGGCCGTACTGCTTCGAAAGGGCATAATAGTCGCCATAGGCCAGAAGCTGGGTATGCGTGCCGGCGACGTGATAGGGTTCCAGGAACGCCTCGATCGCCGTCTTCCAGTTGCAGTCGTAGATCGCCCACTGGCGCCACTTGTAATGCATTCCGGCGAGGTCGAAGTGATCGAGGATCTCGCCCGCGCGGCCCATCCATTCCTTCAGCGGAACGGCATCGGGGTCCATCGAGATATAGATGTACCCGCCCCAGGTATCGACCTGAACCTCGGACAGGCAGGTCATCTCCGGGGTCAGCTTGTTGTGCCAGTCCTGCGGGTCGAGGATGTAGGTATTCTGTCCCTCGAGGTCGAAGGTCCAGCCGTGGAAGCCGCAGATGAAATTGCGCCGATTGCTGCCGCGCACGGAATGGACCTTGCTGGGCAGCATGTCCGGCACCGAAACCAGCTGTCGGCCGCGATGGGGGCAGACATTGTGGAAAGCGCGCAGCGAGCCGTCGTCCTTGCGCAGGACTATGATCGATTCGTCCGCGACATTGTAGGTCAGCCAGTCGCCCGGATTGGGCAGATCGCTTTCGCGCTCGACCATTTGCCAGATCTTCGGCCAGAGCAGCGTCTTCTCGGCCTGAAGGTAGTCCTTCGACAGGAAGGCGGTGGTGGGGTAGGTGGCGAGGCGTTCCTCGTCCATGTCCCGCGCGGTCAGCGTGTCGTTCCGACCTGTACCGGCTTGCAGCTTGCCCGTTTCTTGCACGTGGCCTCTCCTATTATCAACAGGACTGTTCATTAAGCCATAGCGCGCGGCTGTTCCAGCGGCAGCACGCTTTCTGCACAACGCCGGGGCGATACGACGAAAAAGGGAGGAGGCGCCGTGGCGCCCCCTCCCCTTCGTGATCTCAGCCGATCGGCTTGGGATTACAGGGCGATAACGCCGCCCCCATCGCTCACAGAGCGATCACACCGCCGTCATCCTTGGTGATCGCGACGATCGCCGAGCGCGGACGCACGGTTGCGCCTGCCGATCCGGCCTGGCTGTCGGGCCAGTGGCTGGAAGGCGCCGCCGGGGTGCCGTCCTCGCCGGGATGCTGGATGCCGACGAACAGCGTGCGGCCGTCCGGCGTCGTGTCGATACCGGTGATTTCGCACTGGACCGGGCCGACCAGGAAGCGACGCAGGTTCGCTGCCGTGGCCGCCGCGCCGACGATCGTCGCCTGGGTGGCGGTGGCGCCATTGGAGCCGGTGTTGGTGATCGTCTTCGCGCCGCCGTCTCCCACGCGGCCGGGGATGGCCGCCAGCAGCATGCAGTTCGTGCGATCGGTCAGCGCGCCGTCGTCGGTCTCGATCCAGAGCACCGGATTGAACTGCCCCGCCGGGTTGGTGCTGCGCGAGAAGAAGGCACCGTCCGGGCTGGAGAAGTCGTTGTCGGCAGTCAGGCCCGAGAGGTTGACGTTGGCGCCGGCATCGGCCGCATCGGCGCCGAACAGGTAGATGTCCCACTTGAAGGTGAGCGCGGCGGTATTGTCGCCGTCCTCGCGCAGGCGGACGATGTGGCCGTTCGGGTTGCCGTACTGCGCCGTGTTCGATGCGCCCTTGGGGTCGTTGTAGTGACGCGGGTTGGCGGCATCGGTGCCGGTCAGCGGGCGGCCGGCGGCGTTGTTGTTGGTGAGCGTGAGGTAGATTTCGCCGGTCACCGGGTTGCCGGTGGTCCATTCCGGGCGGTCCATCGGCGTCGCGCCCACGGCATCGGCGGCAAGGCGCGGATTGACGAGGATGTCGGCCTGGTCGGCGAAGACGTATTCCGGCGTGGTACCGGTCGCCGGGCGGTTCGGTACCGATCCGAACACCAGCGGCAGCCACTGGCCCGAACCGTCGGCATTGAACTTGGCGACGTAGAGCGTGCCGGCGTCGAGGTACTTGTCGCCCATGGCAAGGCGGCTGGTCGAAGCCGCGTCGGCAGCGGCGTAAGTGGCCGAGGAAACGAACTTGTAGAGGTATTCGCGGCGCGAATCGTCACCCATGTAGACGCCCAGCTTCTGCCCGTTCACGGCGCGAACGAAGGCGCCTTCATGGCCGAAGCGGCCCAGCGCGGTACGCTTGCGCGGCGTGGACCTGGCGTCGAACGGATCGATCTCGACCACCCAGCCGTACTGGTTCGGCTCGTTGCGATAGTCCTCGGCAGCGGTGGCGCCGATGATCGTCGCGTTCCACTTGGTGTAGATCGAGTCGGTCGAATTGGCGAAGGACCAGGCATAGTTGCCGGTGCGGCTTGTCACGCCGTAGCGCGACAGCGCGGTCAGTTCGCGGGCGCTGCGCTTGGCATCGTCGGCGGCGTCGCGGCGGAAGTAACCGGCCCAGTTTTCCTCGCACGTGAGGTTGGTGGCCCAGGGGGTGACGCCGTTGGCGCAGTTGTTGATGGTGCCGCGCCCGGTGGTGCCGTTGGTGGAATAGGCGGTGGCGAGCATCGCCGAACCGGCGGCCGGACCGTGGAAGGTCATCGGCGTGTTCGGGGTGATGCGGCGGTTGAAGGCGCTGGTGGCGACGTAGGACCACTTGCGATTGCCGGCATCGACATATTCCGACACCGAAACGCCGTGCGCCTCGATCTCCTTGAGCGCTTCGGCGGCGGGACGCGGGCCGGTGGAGACGTTGGTCGGGCCGTTCGGGTGCAGGTACTGCACGTTCAGGTTCTCGTGGTTCTGCACCATGAGGCCGCGCGTCGAGCTGTTGTCGTCACGGCTGCCAGCCGCCGAGAGGCCGTAGAACTGGAGCGCGTCGCCATGGTCGCCGATGCGCTGGGCGAAGTTGCCGTCCGAACCGTCGTTGGCATAGGCCGATACGCCGGTGGCCAGCGGATCGCCCAGGCGGGTCATCACGGTGACCGAGTAGCCGGTGGGCACCTTGACCACGTCGCCAAGGCTGTGGGCGACGGCGGTGAAGCCGAGCACCGCCGGCGACACGCGCACCGTGGTGGTGGCGGTGCGTACTTCGCCGGTCACGCTGGTGGCCGAGAACGTGAAGACGAGATCGCTGGCCGCGCTCACCGCCGGGGCGATGAAGCTGACCGAGGAGCCGGTTCCGGTAAGTTGCACGGTCGTGCCCGAGGTCTGGGCCCATGCGGTGGTGAAACCGCCGAAGCCGTTCTCAGGGCTGCCGGTGAGCGTGACGACGCGGCCGGCGCTGGTGGCGGCATTGGCGCCCGCGCTCACGGCTACGCTGTTCTCGTTGTCGTCGTCGCCGCAAGCCGCCAGCAGGCCGGTGCCCATGAAGGCCATGGTGGTGGCGCCGGCGCCGCGGAACAGTGCCTGGCGACGGGAATAGCGTTCCGCTGCCATGCTCTCCAGCGAGCGCTCGGCAGTGGGATTGGTATCGACATCGCCATCGGTATAGCCGTTGGCGGGAAGCCCTTCAGTCATGGTTGTGCCCTGTTCCTGTGACAATCGCACAGGGGTAGCTAGGGCCGCTTCATGGCAATTGAACGCAAGATCGATGGCAGTTCGATGTCTGTTTCACGACAACCGCGCCACTTCGGTTCAAGCGATCCATAGACTCGGCCATTACAGCCGCTCAGGCATCGCTAGGATAGACCCCGCCCAGCACTTTGCCGAAGTGGGCGGCAACGTGATCGTTGCAGGAGCAGGACTTCTCGCGCAGGCTGTCGCGGTCGGACACGCTGATGCCGCCGCGCCGGGTCCGAACCAGTCCCTCACGCTTGAAGCGCTGGAGCACACGGCTGGCATAGCTGCGGCCTATGCCCATCATCGAGGCAAGCTGCTCCTGCGTCATCGTCACGTCGTTGCGCCCGATCCGGTCCACGGCGGCGAGCAGCCACTTGGCCGCCCTCTCCTCGATCGTATGCACGGCGTTGCAGGCGATGGACTGGAAGACTTGCGCCATCATGCAGTCGGCATAGCGCGTGAAGAGGTCCGCGACCGGCGGAGAAGTGCCCTTCAGTTCGTCCACCTGGCGGATCGGGATGCGCCAGAACAAGCCGCCGTGCAGCACGCTGGCCTTGGCATAAGCTGGCAGGCTGCCGTGGCTCACCACGCCTCCCAGCGCCCCTTCCCGGCCTACCAGGATGGTCTCCACAGAAATCCCGCTGTCGAGTTCCACGAAGTAGGAGCAGACCGAGGCGCCGCGCGGAAGATAGCAGTATTCCACGCTGTCGCCGGGTTGATAGATGACTTCCCCGGCGCGCATCTGCACTTCCGAAAGATGCGGTGCCAGACGCTCGAAATCGCCGGGCCGCAGCGCCCCGAGAAGATCGCTCTGCTCGTGGCTTGCAATTGACGCCATTTTAGCCGGCTCCCTGATATATCCATTGCCGTTTTGCGGCCAGGTCGCGCCGCAAGGCAGACAATGCGGGAAGGCCGCTCGCGGTTCCCTTCGGCTCTGTACAGAAATGAACAGACGTGCCCCTGCCTGATTGCTAGTGTTCTTGAGGAACATTTCCTCTACGGCCGTGTTCTGTGCCCTGAGCGGGGGGCTCGTGCGCAGCGCCGTGTGCCATTTTCCTTGTTCACCAAGCACTTGTACGCATTATTTTCTAGGCCTACCGACTATGCAGACCAAGGATCCAACCGCTTTCGATATCGACCTGTTCCCGGCGCTGCGGGTTTCCTTCGCCGGAGAAGAGCCGGATGGGCAGTCCGGCAAGCAGGCTGGCGATACGGGAAATCAACGCCCGTGACGGACACGCCGCATCAGGTAGACCTTTCCACCTGCGATCTCGAACCGATCCACATCATCGGCCGGATCCAGAGCTTCGGCTGGCTGCTGTCGTTCTCCAGCGACTGGATCATCAACCATGTCTCGCTGAATTGCGAGGCGCTGTTCGGTGCCCCGGCGCGCGACATGGTGGGCCTGCCGGCCACGCAGTTTCTTTCCCCCGACGCCATGCACGACGTGCGCACGCGGCTTCAGGTGCTGAGCGGTGCCGGTGCCGTAGAGCGGCTGTTCGAAGTGGACCTGTTGGGCGACGGGCGCCTGTTCGACATGGCGGTCCACATTTCCGGTCGTTCCTATGTCCTGGAAATCGAGCCTCACGAAGGCGGCCGCCGCCGCGACTTCGTGAGCTACGTGCGGCCGATGATCGACCGGCTGCGCCAGTCGACCTCGATCGAGCAGCTTTGCGCCAGCGCCGCCCGCCACTTGCGCGGGCTGACCGGCTTCGACCGCGTGATGATCTACCGGTTCGAGGGCGACGGCGCCGGCGAAGTCGTGGCCGAGAGCCTCAACGGCATGGTCGACAGCTTCAAGGGGCTGCACTTCCCCGCCTCGGACATCCCGGCGCAGGCGCGGCGGCTCTACACCCGCAACATGCTGCGCATCATCAGCGACGTGAACGATCCCACCGTGGCTATCCACCCTGCCACCGATCCGAACGGCGATCCGCTCGACCTGTCGATGTCCGGCCTGCGCGCCGTTTCCCCGATCCACGTCGAGTACTTGCGCAACATGGGGGTCAAGGCCTCAATGTCGGTATCGATCATGCGGCGAGGCAAGCTCTGGGGCCTGATGGCTTGCCATCATTACGCGCCGCTGACGCTGTCCTATTCCGTCCGCACGGCCAGCGAGTTGTTCGGAGAGTTCTTCGCCTATCTGCTGGAGCAGAAGGAAACCGACTTCGCTCTGGAGCAGCGTTCCGCCTCCATGCGCCTTCACGACGAGATGATGGCGCGCGTCGCGGCGGGAGGATCGATGCTGGAAGGGTTCGAGGACTTCTCCGAATCGATCCGCCGGGTCATTCCCTTCGACGGCATCATCGGCTGGGTAGACGGGCGCTTCGTCAGCCACGGAGCCACCCCCGGCGAGGCGGAGTTCTCGGAACTGGCCCGCTTCCTCAACACCGCAGGTGCCAGCACGGTATGGTCCACCGATGCGATCGGCGCCGTATTCGCCCCCGCCCAAGCCTGGGGAGACCGGGCGACTGGGCTGCTCGCCCTGCCCGTAAGCCGCAGCCCCCGCGACTACATCGTGCTGTTCCGGCGCGAGCAGCTGCGGGAGGTCAAATGGGCGGGCAATCCGGAAAAGGCGATCGAGCTGGGCCCCAACGGCGCCCGCCTGACGCCGCGCAAGAGCTTCGAATTGTGGAAGGAAGAGCGACGCGGCCATTCGCGCCCCTGGACCGAGGAGGAACGGCTGGCCGCCGACGCGCTGCGCGTCACCCTGCTGGAAGTGGTGCTGCGCCTGGCCGATGCCGCGCATGAGGAGCGCGAACAGGCCACCCGCCAGCAGGACATACTGATCGCGGAACTGAACCACCGCGTGCGCAATATCCTGAACCTGATCCGGGGCCTCGTCACCCAGAGCAAGGAAAGCGCGAGCACGATCGACGATTTCGCCGAGATCGTCGGCAGCCGCATCCATGCCCTCGCCCGCGCGCACGACCAGGTAACGCAGAAGGACTGGACGCCTTCCTCGCTTTACGACCTGATCCGCACCGAGGCCGCCGCCTATGCCAGCCACAGCGCCGACCGCGTGGTGATCGACGGCCCCGACGCGCTCGTCGCGCCCAGCGCTTTCACCACGCTGGCGCTGGTGTTCCACGAACTGATGACGAACTCCTGCAAATACGGCGCCCTGGCGGATTCGCGCGGCACGGTGACGATCACGCTCGATCGCGGCGATGACGGCTCGCTGGAGATCGACTGGCGCGAGGCCGACGGCCCGCCGGTGAAGACGCCCACCCGGCGCGGCTTCGGCTCCACCATCATCGAGCGCACGATCCCGCACGAACTTGGCGGCTCGGCCTCGGTGATCTACCCGCCCGAAGGCATGAAGGCACTGTTCCTGCTGCCTGCGGACCATATCGCCAGCTTCGAAACGCCCACCGCGTCCGAACCCAAGCCCCCGGTCGAAGTGCCCTCGGCGGCCGATCTCGCCGGTGCCTTGCAGGATGGCATCGCCCTGATCGTCGAGGACAACGTGATCATCGCGATGGAGGCCGAAGACGTGCTGCGCGGGCTGGGCTTCAACGATTGCCGCATCGCCGGCTCGGTGCGGACGGCGCTGGAGATCGTCGAGGGCGGACAGGTTTCCTTCGCCATGCTGGACATCAACCTGGGCAAGGACACCAGCGAGCCGGTGGCGCAGGTGCTGCTCGAACGCGGCGTGCCGTTCATCTTCGCCAGCGGCTATGGCGAACGCTCGCTCACCACGGGTCCGTTCAAGGCGATGCCGGTCGTCACCAAGCCCTACGGCGAGCGCGAGGTGCGTGCCGCGATCGGTCGGCTGCATCGCCGCTGATCCACAAGGCGCTGATAGAAAGGTGCGCCGGAACCCTGGTCTCCGGCGCCCGTTCCTTCCTGTACAGAACATGCCCCAGGAAGGAGCAAAGACCATGGCCGACGCACAAATCTTCAAGGATCTCAAGGCGGATCACGACCGCCATCGCGACATGCTGGCACAGTTGGGCGAAACACAGGGCGACAGCCCCGAGCGGCGCGAGCTGTTCGAAGCCTTGCGCCGCGAACTCCAGGCCCATGCGGCGGCGGAGGAGGAATCGCTCTACGCCACCATGCTGGCCTGTCCGGAACTGCGGGACGAGGCCCGCCATTCGGTTTCCGAGCACAAGGAGATCGACGATTTCCTGGGCGAACTCCTGGACATCGACATGGCTTCGGGCGCCTGGCTGACCAAGTTCAAGGACATGCGCCATCGCTATCTGCACCATATCGACGAAGAGGAGGAAGATATGTTCCCCTCCGCCGCCGATACGCTCTCCAGCGAAGCGGAGCGGAAGATGGCCAAGACCTTCGAGCGCCGCAAGCCGGCGGAACTGTCCCTGGCCGCAGAGCAGAAGCCCGGCGACGAACGCGAGTGAGACGCCCTGCCCCTTGGATTCTCCCTGGATTCTCTCCGGGAACATCCGAGGGTTCGAAGGCGTTGCTTCGTTAACAACCAGGAGGAGACCTGCCATGGAAAGCCAAGTCCGCGAGCGGTTCTGGAAAGCTTTCGCCGCCAGCCCGTTCATCATGATGAAGCTCGATGCCGCGCATGGCCATGCCGAACCGATGACCGCGCTGCTCGACAAGGAAGCGCATCACGCCATCTGGTTCTTCTGCAAGCGGGACAATCGCATCGGCGCGGGCGGACGGGCAATGGGCCAGGTCATCACCAAGGGCCACGACGTTTTCGCTTGCCTGGCCGGTACCCTCATCGAGGAAACCGATCGGACCGTGCGCGAGCATCACTGGAGCAACGCCGTCGAGGCCTGGTTCCCCAAGGGCAAGGACGATCCGTCGATCGTCATGCTGCGTTTCGAGATCGACGATGCCGAAGTCTGGACATCCGACGTGGGCATCACCGGGCTGTTCAAGCTGGCAACCGGCGGCACCATCGATCCGTCAAAGGCTGGCGAGCACGAAGTAGGCGCGGTCTGAATCCCTCGTCGACCGTCTGAACCGTGCTCCCGGGGGGCGCGAAGGCCAGCCCCTTCGCGCCCCTTCTCTCTTTCAAGGTTTGAAGGCACGGAACATCGCCGCTCAAAGCAGCGAGTAAGTCGCGCTGTTTCCACTCATCAGGTTCTGAGGAAACGAAAGCGTGAAGGGAGGACGAGGCATTCCTCGGCTCCTTGCAAGGCCGAAGGCGCCGGAACGGTGCCGTGTCGCCGCACATGGCATCTCCCCCCGTGCCAGCCCGTCAGACCGAAGCTTCAGGCCCGCTCCAGGGGCGACAATTCAAGCGGCCGACTGTTTTCCGGACAATCGGCAAGGGCATAGGCGATCGCGGAAAGGATCGCCTGGCGCGAGAAAGGCTTCTGGACGATGCCCACGGCGGTGGGTGCCGGCGTATCGATCTGTCCGGGATTGGCCGTGACGTAGATGACGCGCGACCCGAAACGCGCCGCGAGGTCGCGCGCCACGGACGGACCGGTCAGTCCGTCTCGCAGGTTCAGGTCGACAAGCGCGACATCGGGCGCCTCTCCCCATGCCGCCACCGAGGCGGCATCGGGAAAAGTGCCCAGAACGGCATGGCCGCCGTCGGCCAGGATATCTTCAAGTTGCAGAGCTACCAGAAATTCATCCTCGACGATGAGGATCTTTGCGCTGCGCGCCATCATCGGGTCCAAGACACGGACATCCCTGGAAACAAGACCGGAAGCGGCTTTAGAGCCGTAATCTCAGGCCGCGATAGCATCCTGTTCGTCCGCATTGGCGATCTTGACCAGTTCTGCGAAGAAGGCGTCGATCGCATCGCCCTGAAGCACGAAGTTGTGGCGGAAGTCCGGAAGCTGGCCGGATTCGATGACCTTCGAGAGCATGGCGCGGGCACGGCAGATGCGGCTCTTCACGGTGCCGAGAGCAATGCCGCAGATACGCGCGATTTCCTCGTAGGAAAGATTGCCGGCAGCCACCAGGATCAGCGCTTCGCGATAGGTTTCCGGAATGGCCGTCAGGGCGCGCAGGACGTCGGCCAGTTCGATGGCGCTTTCCTGGCTTGCTTCGGCGCGCAGGATGCGCTCGGCTGCCAGTTCGTCGTACTCGCCATGGAAGCGGGCGCGGCGGGCCTCGCTATAGAAGTGATTGCGCAGGATCGTGAAGGTCCAGGCCTTGAAGTTGGTGCCGGCCGCATAGCGTTCGCGCGCCGCCCATGCCCGGAGCATGGCTTCCTGAGCGAGATCGTCAGCGCGGTCGCGGCAGCCGCAAAGGCCGCGGGCGAACGCGCGAAGGTGCGGCGCCACTTCGGCCAGCGCGCGCTTGAAATCACGGTCGCTGAGGGCCGCCACGGGAGCGGCTACGGTTGCGACTTCTGCGCTTTCGGCGCCGGCGCTGGTTTCGGTTGCTGCGGACATTGCGTTCCCTCCTTGGCTGGCCACATTTCGTGACCGGTCGAATTGGCAAACGCGACTAATGCACACAAAGTTCCTGAAGCGACCAAACGGGGAACGGTTCCATGCCGTTTTCGGCGCCTGTTACGGGATGAAACGAGGCTGAGGCGCGATTTGCGGTGAAACCTACCGCATTTATTTGTTCATCCTGGGAACATCCCGGCGCCGTAAACTTTGAGGCCTCCGTCCACTGATGTGAACGGAGGCCTCCGGGATCGGGTCACCACCGGTTTGCGGGGGGTGGGGGAGCCAGTGGTGACATCGATCAAACGAGCGATCGTCCTATTGGTTCCCGTCCGCCCAGGCTTTGTGAGAAAAATTTTGAGGTTGCCCTGCCCCCGTTGCAACGGCAGAAATCGATGTCAGTTCGGGAGGGGAAGCGGGCCACCGATGCGACGAAAACACGGGAAGAAGACTTCCCAAGAGCCGAGGAATTTCGATGTCCGTCTCTGACCAGATCGCCATCCAGCTACCCTATCTGCGCCGCTACGCGCGCGCGCTGACCGGATCGCAGCATTCGGGCGATACATATGTCCGCGCCACCCTGGAAGCCGCGCTGGCCGACAAGGTGCTGCGCGAGGATATCGCCCGCAGCCGCGCCGCGCTTTATGGCGCCTTCACCCGCATCTGGGCCACCGGCCATGTCGAGGAACCGGGCCTGGATAGCGAAGGCGGCCAACATGAGCAGGCGGCGCAGACCCGCCTTGCCACGATCGCGCCCACCCATCGCCAGGCCCTGCTGCTGACAACCGTCGAGGAATTCTCGCGGGAAGATACCGCCCGCATCCTGGCGGTATCGCCGGAAGAGGTCGACGCCCTCGTCGCCCAGGCGATCACCGAGATCGAAAGCGAAAGCACGACCGACGTTCTCATCATCGAGGACGAGCCGTTGATCTCGATGCAGCTGGAAGGACTCGTCAGCGATCTCGGCCATCGGGTCGTCGGCACTGCCGCCACCCACGCCCAGGCCCTCGACATCTTCGAGCGTTCGCCGGCCGGGCTGGTGCTGGCGGATATCCAGCTGGCCGACGGCAGTTCGGGTATCGAGGCCGTGGAAGACCTGCTGAAGTTCGGCGACGTGCCGGTGATCTTCATCACCGCCTATCCCGAACGCCTGCTCACCGGTGAACGGCCCGAGCCGACCTATCTGGTGACCAAGCCTTTCCAGGAAGCCACGGTGCGCGCCGCCATCAGCCAGGCGCTGTTTTTCGGATCGAGCAAGCCGCTCGGTTAAGCGCTCCGATCGAAGCCGAAGCTATAAAAACCCCGCCGGTGCTTCCGGCGGGGTTTTTTGGTATGCGGAGTGAAGTGGAAGCCGGGGACTGCGAAAGCTACTTGCGTTCGTTCCTCAGCGCGAATTCGCGGCTTGCCCGCACCGGCACCTTGAGGCGACATTCCACGCCTTCCGGCTTGAACCGGAGATCGACTTCGGACTTGAGTTCGTGCGCAACGATCTTCTCGATCAGATCGCGACCGAAGCCGCGCTTGGCCGGCTCGCGAACCGGTGGGCCGCCTTCCTCGCGCCAGTCCAGCGCGGCCAGTTCCGGCGTTTCCAGCATCCAGTGGACATGGATACGCCCGCCACTGCTGCTGAGCGCGCCGTACTTGGCGGCATTTGTGGCCAGTTCGTGGATCGCCAGCCCCAGCGACATCGCATCGTTGGGAGCCAGCAATATCTCCGGTCCCGACAGTTCGACGTGGCTCTCGTTGCCTTCCATGTAAGGCGCCAGTTCCGAACGCACCACGTCGCCCAGGGCGGCATGGGTCCAGTCCGACTGCGACAGCAGATCGTGCGTGGCGGAGAGCGCGCGGATGCGGGCGGTGAGGCTTTCGGTGAAATCGTCGATGTCAGTGGCGCGGCGGCGAGTCAGGGCCGCAATCGAGAGCACGTTGGCCAGCGTATTCTTGACGCGATGGTTCAGTTCGCGGGTCAGCGAGTTGCGGATCGCGGCCTGGCTCTGGAGCCACTCCAGCACCATGCGGTCCTCCGCGGCACGGCGTGTGATCAATCGACCGATCGCCATGACCATCAGAGAGGCCAGCGCCCCGAAAAACAGCGTGATCCGCGATGCGGTGGACAGCACGCCGCTCTTGCGGTCGCTGATCACGACCACCCAGGTATGGCTGCCCAGATCGATCCGGCGCTCCATCTGCGGCCCGGCGGAGCCTTCCGCATGACGCTCGGCCAGGAGCTTCTCCGGCTCCACCGCCGCGTCATAGACGGCAACGTCGATATTGTTGTTGCGATAAAGCTCGCTGGCCGATTCCAGAAAAGTCTCGGCGCGGAACGGGCTGAACACGAAGCCTTTCACCTGTCCACCGGAACGCGGCGCGATCACCGGCATGTAGATCAGGAAGCCCGGAGTCTGCTGCTTGCTGCTGACGTCCTGCACCAGATGGACTTTGCCCGATGCGACCGGCTTGCCCAGCTTCATCGCCCGCTCCATCGCGGTGCGGCGGATGTCTTCGGACAACATGTCGTAGCCGATCGCCGCGCGATTGGTGCCGTCGTCCGGTTCGAGGTAGACGATCGGCGCGGCGTTGCGGCGGGAAAGGTCGGGCCGCGGATAGACCAGGAAATCGGGGCGTTCCGTGCGCTGCACCGACTGTTCCAGGTCGGAGAGCCGGTTCACCGGCACCAGCGGCGCCCAGCCCATTCCCAGCGAGCCGTAAAGATCTCCCTTGCCCTGGAGATCCTCGGCAAAAGAGCGGAACTGGGCCGCGCTGACGGTTTCCTGCGTGGCGAACAGGGCCGCCCCGGCCCTTAGCAGGGCGATGTTCTCGGTGGCGCGGCGCTGCAATGCGGAAGCGATCTCGGTGAGATTGCGGTCCAACTCGACCCGACGGGTCTGCCGGTCGGCACGCTCGATCGCCATGACCGAGACGGCCGTAGTGATCGACGCGATGATGAACAGAAGAAAGGGCCAGCCGCGCGGATACCTGTGGAACCACGCCTGCTTCTGCACCCTGTCGAGCAAGGCTTGGTCAATCACTGGAAATCCACGCCATTTGAGCCGGGCCGCATCGTTCTTCAAGAGCATCGCCATGCTCCGGAACATTCGCAAGCGAGGCCAGGACAAGACTTTGTAGCAAAGGGAACCAAGACCGACCTCGATTGTTCCAACGAAAACGACGTTCGGTTGCCTTGCCGGCGATAGGACAGCGGACAAGCCTGCCATCGACGGCACCGCAACGCGGTTGCAGCATGACTCTTGACCCGCTCCCGGCCAGCAAGCAAGTGTCCAGGTTGCGATGGAGTCAAAGTTGAATCAATCCGAAGGAAAAGGCGCTGAACACCGAAGCGCCCCGCAAGGGGGCGAATCGGTGACGCCGGGCCTGCCGCCGGAAACCCGCAGGGACGGCGAACCCGGCTGGGCCGGAGGGTTGAGGAAGCTTTACAACTCCGTGGTGGACGAACCGCTTCCGGACAGCTTCAAGGATCTCCTCAAGAAGCTGGACGGGGCGGACGATGCCTGACGGCGCCAAGGCTTCTCCCTCCGGTTCTGATCCCCAGCGCCCCGATCCCAGAATTCCACGCTCTGGGGACGAGGAATTCCGCAAGGAACTTCTGACGGTACTGCCGCACTTGCGCGCTTTCGCCAGAGGTCTGTCCGGAAGGCCGGATTTCGCCGACGACCTTGTGCAGGAAGCGGCGATCAAGGCCTGGACCGCACGGGATCGCTATACCGCCGGTACCAACATGCGCGCCTGGACCTTCGCGATCCTGCGCAACCATTACTTGTCCGAACTGCGCAAGAGCAAGCGGCAGACCGACCTCGACGAGGGCGCGGTGGAACGCATGCTGGTGATGGAGGCGGACCAGGAAGGCCCCCTGCATCTGGGCGACATGGAGGCGGCCTTGCAGAAACTGGCGGCGGAGCGGCGCGAGGCCGTGCTGCTCGTCGGCGCCTCCGGCTTCAGCTACGAGGAAGCGGCGGAAATCGCCGGCTGCCCGATCGGGACCATGAAAAGCCGCGTGGCACGCGCCAGGGCCGACCTGGCCCGCATGCTGAACGGCGAACCCGAACTGCTGGAGATTGGCGGACGGCGCCCGGATTGAACGCCTCCCAGGCTGAAACAACCGATGCCGGCGTAAAGCGGACAGATCGCGAAATAGCGTCCTGAAAAGCAAAAGGCCTCCGCTCGAGTAGAGCGGAGGCCTTTTTCATCGACGCCGTTCGGCTCAGCCCGGATAGGTCCAGGGCGTGCCGCGGTCGAAGTTCTCCGATGCGAACTGCCAGTTGAGCAGGTTCTCCAGAACGGCCTTCACATAGGCCGGACGCTTGTTCATCTGGTCGATGTAGTAGGCGTGCTCCCACACGTCGACGGTCAGCAGCGGGTTCACGCCCTTGACCAGCGCGCTGTCGGCGTCATGCGTGGAGATGACCTTCAGCTTGCCGCCTTCGACAACCAGCCATGCCCAGCCGTTGGAGAAGTGGTTGACGGCCTCGTTCGAGAGAGCTTCGAGCAGCGCGTCCAGCGAGCCGAAGTCGCTCTCGATCGCGGCGAGCAGAGCTTCGCTGGGAGCGGTCTTCTCACCGGTCAGCGAGTGCCAGTAGAAACCGTGGTTCCAGGTCTGGGCCGCGTTGTTGAACAGCGGGCCCGAGGCCGACTTGGTGATTTCCTCAACCGACTTGCCCGCATTGTCGGTGCCGTCGATCGCCGCGTTCAGCTTGTCGACGTAAGCCTTGTGGTGAGCGCCGTGGTGGATTTCGAGCGTCTTGGCCGAGACGTGGGGTTCGAGCGCATCCTGCGCATAGGGCAGCGGCATCAGCGAAATGGTCATGGCTGTCTTCCTGTTTCAGGTTATCAAAGGCTTGGCCGTCAACGCCTCCGCAGGAACGGGCGGCGCATCGAACGTATCGGACTTTCCGGGGCTATGTCTGCCCTCTTGCCCGACAATTCAAGCACCTATTGGCGGCATTTTTCAAGGAGCATAGGCTTCAAACGAAAGAAGGATGGCGAAGCCGCCATCCTTCCTGTTTCGCTGCCCTGCTTTTCTGCAAGGGGGATTTGCGAAGGGTCAGTTCTGCTTTTTGATCTCGTCCGCCCTGTTTTCCAGCGCATCCGACTTGGCTTCGCCGGCCGCTTCGACCGCATCGGCCTTTTCTTCCACGGCTTCGGAAGCGGCGCCGGTCATCGTGTCGGCCTGATTCTCCAGCGCGTCGGCTGCGGCATCCGACGACTGCTCGACCGCATCGGCCTGCTGCTCGGTGGCGTCGTCCGCCTTGTTGTTGCAGGCCGCAAGACCCAGCGATCCGGCGGCAACCACAGCAATCATGGCGAGACGCGAAGTGTTCATGGCTTTCATCTCAGGCTTCCTTATCCCTGTTGAAAAGGGCGCGTTTCGCTTGGAGGACGCGCCAGCCTCCTTGAACAAATGATCCGATTGCATCGGATCATCTGCTCCAAGCTTCTGTTTTAACGCATTTTCCTAGTCATCAGATGATTCCATCTGATTAGAAAATGCTCCTTGGCGACCCGGAAACCCGCGCCGCGACAACCTGTTTAACGGATCGAGCCGCGACGGAAAAGGTTCACGATCGCCAGAAGGACGATGGCGCCCAGGAACGAAGCGAACAGCGACATGATGTCGAACGAACCGCTGGTGATCGGCGCGCCGCCGATCAGGGGGGTGACGATCAGACCGGCGATCAACGCGCCGACGACGCCGACGACCACATTGAGAAATACGCCCTGCTGCGCATCGGTGCGCATGACGATCGAAGCGAGCCAGCCGATGACGCCACCGACCAGGAGAATGAGAAGTAGAGTCATAGTCGTTTCTCCGAAATTGTCTCGTTGGCGGAATAACGATGTTGTGAGATCAAGGTTCCGCACGCTTCGTCACCATTCTCATCGGGCCTTCCCTGCAACCCGTTCCTGGGCCTGCCGTTTCGGCCTCGCGCGCGCCCTGCCGGACCTTTCACGCGGCGTGCCGGTTTCCCCTGAAGATGGATTCCAACCGCCATGCAGGAAGGAGCGGTCATGCAGGCATTTCGACGGGACCGGCTGCGTTCTGCCGCAGCCTCGGCAGCGGTCGTCGGCGGCGGTCTTGCCGGTCTGGTCTTCGGGCTTGGCGTCGATCTTCCGCTCATACCGGCGCGGGCGGCGCTGACTGCGATCACCACCCTGCCAGACGAACCGCCCCCGCCCGCACCCACCCCGACCCGAAGCGTGGCTTCCACACCGAAGGACAGTCCCGCTCCGGAAGGCCGCCGGGCAAAGGCCACCGCCATCGTCGCGCCGCCCCCACGCATCGTCCTTCCGGTGACGCCGCCGATCGTCGCTGCGCCGAACCCGGGCACGGGATCGCAGTCATCGCAAGGTGCGGGATCCGCCGGGAGCGGCAGCGGAGCAGGCGGCCGGGGTGCCGGAACTGGCGGTGGCGGTAGAGGCGGAGACGGTGCCGGTGCGAATAGCGGGGTCGCTACCTATCCCCGCCAGACTGCTGGACGCATCCGCTTTTCCGACCTCCCGCCGGACGTGCGCAAGTCCCGCACCGGGGCCGATATCACCGTGCGTTATCGCATCGGCGTGGACGGGCGGGTCAGCGGCTGCACGGTAGTCGTGTCCAGCGGCAGGGCGGACGTGGACGACGGCACCTGCCGGCGCATCACCGAACGCTTCCGCTTTCGCCCCGCTCGCGATGCGCGCGGCAATCCGGTGCCCTTCCTCATGACCGAAACCCACGGCTGGGACAATGTGAGCGATAGTGAAGACGAGCCGTGACGCCGTCATTCCGACCGGCTAGGGATGCGCTCCAACCAGAATACGCCAACCAGAATACGGAAGAGGAGAATCCCATGGCCACGATCGACGAAACCCACGACAGCGCCTTGCAGTCGTGGGTGGAAAGCGCGAACGGCCACGGCGACTTCCCGATCCAGAACCTGCCCTTCGGCGTGTTCTCGCGCCGTGGCGAGGGCCATGAAACCCGGCGCGGCGGCGTGGCGATCGGCGACAGCATCCTCGACCTGTCGGCGCTGGCCGGGACGGGGCTTTTGGAAGGCGAAGCACTGGAAGCCGCGCGCGCCGGTTCGGGCGACAGCCTCAACCCGCTCCTGGCGCTGGGTGCGGGTCCGCGCCGCGCCTTGCGCCGCCGGATATCCGCACTGCTCGCTGAAGGCGCTGCCGCACGCCCACAGGTAGAGCCGCTGCTGGTGCCGATGGCCGAGGCACTGCTCCACTTGCCCGCACGGATCGCCGATTACACCGATTTCTACGTCGGCATCCACCACGCGACCAATATCGGCAAGCTGTTCCGCCCCGACAACCCGCTGCTGCCCAACTACAAGCACGTCCCCATCGGCTATCACGGCCGCGCCTCCACCGTGCGGGCCAGCGGCGCCCCGGTGATCCGCCCCAACGGCCAGACCAAGGCGCCTGACGCGGAAAATCCCTCGTTCGGCCCGATCGCCCGGCTCGATTACGAACTCGAACTCGGCGTGTGGATGGCGCAGGGCAACGAACTCGGTCAGCCCATCGCCATCGGCGAGGCGCTCGACCATGTCGCCGGCGTGACCCTGCTCAACGACTGGTCCGCGCGCGACGTGCAGGCGTGGGAATATCAGCCGCTGGGGCCGTTCCTTGCCAAGAACTTCCTCACCACCGTCTCGGCCTGGATCGTGACGATGGAGGCGCTTGCCCCCTTCCGCATCGCGCAGCCGCCGCGCCCCGAAGGCGATCCCCAGCCCCTGCCCTATCTCTGGGACGAAGCCGACCAGCGCGAAGGCGCGCTCTCGCTCGACCTCGAAGTGGCGCTCAGCACCCGCAAGATGCGCGATGAGGGCCTGCCCGCCCAACGCCTCAGCCACGGCCCGGCCAGCAACATGTACTGGACGATCGCGCAGATGGTCGCCCACCATGCCTCCAACGGCTGCGAGATGAACCCCGGCGACCTGCTCGGCACCGGCACCATTTCTGGCCCGGAAGACGGCTCGCAGGGAAGCCTGATGGAAATCACCCGATCCGGCCGCCAGGCACTGACCCTGCCGACCGGCGAGACGCGCACGTTCCTGGAGGACGGCGACGAACTGGTGCTTTCGGGACGCTTCGTGGCGGAAGGCGCGGTTTCGATCGGGTTCGGGCCGTGCACAGGGGTCGTGCAGGCTGCGGTTTCGGTGAAGTAGTAAGAGGGTAGAAGCAGGGGCCATCGCCCCTGCACCCCGTTACTGTCGAGGTCACACTCCGCCTATCCGTCCTGCGCCCATGGCCGCGTCGGGAGACAATTGGCTGCGCCGCAGGGAGCGCATTACGGCTAGGAAACGCGCAAGGCCGACATTCCGAGGGTCTGGGGGATCACCCCCAGGACTTCCTCCTACTTCGTCAAAGCCACTCGTTCGCCCGATACCACTCGGCCGTAGCCCGCAACCCGTCGCGCGTGTCGATGCGCGGTTCCCAGATCGAAGCCGGAACGGCAGCCTCGGCACCGACCACCCAGTCCGGATGGCTGAAATAGGCCGCCCGGTCGGCGGTCATCTTCGCACCGTCACCGCGCAGGAACTGGTCCACTTTCGCCGCCTTGCTCAGCGCGCCCGGCGACAGCGAGAGCACCCGCACCCGGCGGCCCACGGCGGCACCGATAGCGCGGGCCATCTCGACATTGTCCCAGCCGAGCGGCTTGCCGTCGTCCGGCTCGAACAGCTTGCCGGTCACGTCCTCGCCGCCGGGCACCAGCGCCACCAGCAGACGGGCGAGATCCTCGACGTGGATCATCGAGGCGGAGCCGCCCTTGGGCACCGGCACCACGCCCCAGCGCGCGGCGCGGAACAGCTCGAACATTTCCTTGTCGCGCGGGCCGTAGATGGCGGGCGGGCGCACGATGGTCCAGTCCAGCGGGCTGGCGCGCAGGAACTTCTCGGCCTTGGCCTTGGAAGCGCCATAGGCGGAAAGCTGCGGCTCCCGCGCCGAAAGCGAGGAGACGAATACGAAGCGGCGGATGCCTTTCGCAACGGCCGTCTCGATCAGGTTGAGCGTGCCGGTGACGTTGCCCGCCTCGTATCCGGCCGCATCGGGAGCGCTGACCACGCCGGCGACATGAAGGATCGCCTCGGCGCCGCGCGTCAGTTCGGACAGCGATGCCGTGTCGCGCAGTTCGCCGCGTACCCAGGTGACGTTCTCGCGCGGCTCCTGCTCGCGCCGGGCGAGGGCGCGCACGTCATAGCCTGCGGCAACGGCCTCATCGAGCAGCGATTGGCCGACGAAGCCGGTTGCGCCGGTAAGCGCGATGGTGGGACGGTCTATTTCCATCACTTCAGAACAAGCTGGTCGCGATGCACGACGGATGAACGGGGCGAATAACCCAGCACTTCGGCCTGTTCGCTGGAATGGAGCCCCCGGATCGCATCGCATTCGGCGGCGCGATATTCCGAGAGCCCGTGGGCCAGCACCCGCGCCTCGGCATCGAGGATGGCGACCGGATCGCCGCGTTCGAAGTGCCCTTCCACGCCGGTCACGCCCTTTGCGAGCAGGCTCGATCCCCGCGTCAGCGCGGCGGCGGCTCCGGCGTCGACATGAATGCTGCCCTTGAGCCGCAGCCGCCCGCCGAGCCAGGCCTTGCGCGCGCCTGCCCTGCCCCCGTTCTTTCCGGGACGGGGGAGGAACAGCGTGCCGATACCCTGCCCGATGATACGCGCCACCGGGCGCTCGTGCTGGCCGTTGCCGATGACGAGGCAGATGCCCGCCAGCTCCGCGATCTCGGCCGCCTGCAACTTGGACACCATGCCACCCGACCCCATACCGGAGTTCGATTCGGTGCTGGCCATGGCATGGACTTCGCTGGTCACGCCTTCGACTACGGCGATCATCTGCGCGCCGGGCTCCCTGGGGTGCCGATCGTAAAGACCGTCGATATCGGAGAGCAGCACCACGGCGCTGGCCTGGGCGGCCTGCGCGACGCGCGCGGCGAGGCGGTCATTGTCTCCGAAGCGGATTTCCTGCGTGGCGACCGAATCGTTCTCGTTGATCACCGGCACGGCGCCTGCATCGAGGAGGCGTGTAAGCGTGGCCGTGACGTTGAGATAACGGCGGCGATCCTCGAGGTCGTCCAGCGTCAGCAGCATCTGCGCGGCGGTGAGGCCGTGGCTGCCGAGCAGTTCCGCCCAGAGCCCGGAAAGTGCGATCTGGCCCACCGCTGCGGCGGCCTGCGCATCGGCCAATGAACCGCGCCCACCCTTCTCCAGCTCCAGCGTCGCCGCACCCAAGGCGATGGCGCCCGAGGAAACGACGATCACCTGCTGCCCACGCGCCCGCGCCTCGGCAATCTCCGCAACGAGCGCGGTCAGCCAGGCGCGCCGCACGCCTTCCTTGCCCACCAGTAGGGCCGAGCCCACCTTGATGACGAGGCGGGGTGCAAGGGCTCTGTCGGAGAGATCGGAAAGGCGCGATACAGGCATGGAGGCAGAGCCTCTAGGACATTGGCCGCGCCGTGGAAAGGACTCGCTTGCGAAAGCGCCCCCTCCCTGTCCCGTCGCGGGAACGGCAGGGCGCCGGCCTATCCTGTTGCCCACTATTCCGTCGAATCGATGCGCTTTACCCGTCGCGCGCGGAACGTCTCATGTCCACTGACCAGGAGAATACCGGCAACGACCATGATCGCGCCGCCGATGAAGGCGGTTTCCAACCGCTCGCCCAGCAGGACGACGCCGAAGACCACGCCGAACAGCGGCGTCATGAACGAAAGCACGCCCAGCCGCGAGGCGAGATAGACGCGCAGCATCCCGAACCAGACCAGCAGGCTGATCAGCGAGACAAAGACGATCTGGAACGCCATGCTCAGGCCGAGCAGCGGCGTGGCCGTCACGGCGGTCTGCCCGCTGCCCAGCGCGAGCAGGCCCAGCAGCACGAAGGCGCCAAGCAGCTGGTAGAGCGTCGTCACCGTGCTGGGCGCCTGCGAGAGGCGGGAAAACCGCAAGGTCAGCGTCGTGGCGCCCCAGGCCGCACCCGCGCCGATGCCCATGAGATCGCCGATCCATGCCGTGCCGCGCGTCGGCCCAGAACTCGCACCACCGAGGAACGAGACTGCCACCCCACCGAATGCCGTGACGATGCCGAGCCATTGCAGCGGGCTCAGGCGTTCTTCCGGCAGTCCGAAATGGAGCCCCAGCGCCGTGAAGATCGGCGCCGTGTAGAGGAATATCCCCATGTGAGAGGCATTGGTGAAGCGCAGCCCCTCTCCCATGAACAGGTACTCCAGCGCGAACAGTGCGCCGATGGCGATCCCCGGCTTCCAGGTGCCGCCGCGCAAGCCATGGCTCTCGCCCCGCGCGAAGACCAGCACGGCGATCAACAGCGCCGCGACACCCGAGCGCAGGCAGATTTGCAGGACGGGCGCCATGTCCGATGCCACGGCCTTCAGCGCGGTCTGCTGCATGCCCCAGATCGCGCAAAGGCCGATCATGAAAAGCGCCGCCTGTCCATCGACCGGTTTTCGGGGAATGGTGTGATCCCTGTTCATAGGCCGCTCCCATAGTGCGGGCGAAGCGGGTGCTGCAGCCTTATTTCGAGCTTGGCGGCGGCTGAGCGCCTTCGATCATGAACCATGGCGTGCCCTCACCCTCGTACGGCGGCGCCGGGTAGAGCCAGCGCAGCGCGTCTTCCGCCGCGTGGTGATAGACGGTGGCGTGGGACGCGCTCTTGCTGAAATCGTCGTAGCGGAAGGTCAGGCGCTGCGACGGCTGGGCGGAGAGCACGGCGCGCAGTCGGTCGATACCGTCCTGCATCGTTCCGCCCTCGTCGCCCACCGCCAGATAGAGCCGCGCTTTCGCCAGCTCCTTCAGGCGCGCTGTCTGGTTGAGATCGGCAAGCGGGCGGCGATCGTCCCACCAGAGGCTGGGGCTGATCGCCACATAGTCGCCGAACAGGCCCGGATCGTGCAGCAGGGTATCGACCACGAACAACCCGGCGAGCGATTCTCCCATGATCGCGCGGCGATCCCCGGTTCGGAAGCGCGCTTCCACGAAGGGAATGACTTCCTGGCGAAGGAACCGACGAAACGTGTCGGCGCCGCCACTTTCGGGAAAGGCGGAAAGATAGCGCGGATCTGTTGGCCGCGACGTCAGTTCGGCGCGCCGGTTCTTCGTCTGCACGCCGACCACGATCATCGGCCCGTAAGTCCAACTCAGCGAAGCGAGATGGCCGAGACCCGCGATATGGATGAAATCCTGGTCGAGCCCGCCGTCCAGCAGGTAGAGGACGGGGTAGCGATCCTGCGCTTTGTCGTAGCCGATCGGCAGCCAGATGTTCAGTTCGCGCGTGTCATCCAGCACGGACGAATGGAGACTGTAGCTGGTGCCGATCTCGATCGGTCGGCCGACGACCACCGGTAGTGTTGCCGGCTGCGCGACAGCGGCAGCCGGAGCAAGGAAAAGTCCCAGGGCGAGAAGCGTCTGCTCGATCTTCATCGCAATGGTCTAGCGACCACTGTCTTGCCTGCCAACATCCTCCTGATCCGCAAGGAAACTATTGCGGAACCGGGATCAGATCGGCGACCAGGGCTTTTCGTCGGTCTCTTCCTGTTCGCCGTCAGGGCGCTCGGTCACGGTTGCGGCGGGGAGGTAATCGATCACCGCGTCGAGCAGCTTGGACATGCCCTTGCCGGTCGCGCCCGAAATCGGGAAGACTTCCTGCGCGCCCGCCTTGATCAGTTCCTTGGCATAGGCCGCCGCCAGTTCATCGTCGACGAGGTCGATCTTGTTGAGCGCCACCAGGCGCGGCTTGCCGTCGAGATCGCCGCCATAGGCCTCCAGTTCCTCCTCGACGATGTGCATCGCCTCCACCGGATCGGTGTTGGAGATGTCGATGAGGTGGACGAGCACGCGGCAACGCTCGATGTGGCCGAGGAAGCGATCCCCGATGCCCGCACCTTCCGCCGCGCCCGCGATCAAGCCGGGGATGTCGGCCAGCACGAACTCGCGGTTCTTGTGCATGACGACCCCAAGCTGCGGGCGCAGCGTGGTGAAGGCATAGTCTCCGACTTTCGCCTTGGCGTTGGACAGCTTGTTGATGAAGGTGGACTTGCCCGCGTTCGGCATCCCCACCAGGCCGACGTCCGCCAGCAGCTTGAGCCGCAGCCAGACCCACATCTCCTGCGCCGGAATGCCGGGCTGGTGCTGGCGCGGCGCGCGATTGGTGCTGGTCTTGTAGCTGGCGTTACCGCGTCCGCCCATGCCGCCTTCCATCAGGGTCACGCGCTGGCCGGCCTCGGTCAGGTCGGCCAGGATCGTCTCGCGATCCTCATCGTCGACGATCTGCGTACCGACCGGAACCTTGATGACAAGATCCTTGCCCGCCGCGCCGTTGCGGTTCTTGCCCATGCCGTGGCCGCCGCGCGGGGCCTTGAAGTGCTGGGTATAGCGGAAGTCGATCAGGGTGTTCAGCCCGGCAACGGCCTCGAACACGATATCCGCGCCCTTGCCGCCGTTACCGCCGTCCGGACCGCCGTACTCGACGTACTTCTCGCGCCGGAACGAAACCGCGCCGGGGCCGCCCCCGCCCGAACGGATGTAAATCTTGGCCTGGTCGAGAAAATGCATCTTATGGGTTCCGGCGCGTTCAAAGACGTTCAAGGCGAGGTTGGCGATGGCAC
>NZ_DAMDBA010000037.1:0-46259 GCF_032093395.1 Novosphingobium sp. | reverse complement strand
CGCACGGCGTCGATCTGCGCACCGGCGTGGCGGTGGAATGCCTCGAGGGCGACGGGCACAAGGTAACCGGCGTGAAGCTGGCGGACGGCGAAGTGCTCCCCGCCGAGGCTGTCATCGTCGGCATCGGCATCGTTCCGGCCGTCGGCCCGCTGATCCTGGCGGGCGCGGCAGGCGCCAACGGTGTGGACGTGGACGAATATTGCCGCACCTCGCTGCCCGACATCTACGCCATCGGCGATTGCGCGGCTTTCGCCTGCGACTTTGCGGGCGGCACGGTGATGCGTGTGGAATCGGTGCAGAACGCCAACGACATGGGCACATGCGTGGCCAAGGCGATCTGCGGTGACGAGAAGCCCTACAAGGCCTTCCCGTGGTTCTGGTCCAACCAGTACGACCTCAAGCTTCAGACTGCGGGCATCAACCTGGGCTTCGACCAGACCGTGATCCGCGGCAATCCCGAGGACCGCAGCTTCTCGGTGGTCTACCTCAAGGAAGGCAAAGTGCTGGCGCTGGACTGCGTGAACATGGTCAAGGACTACGTTCAGGGTCGTAAGCTGGTGGAAGCGGGCGCAAAGCCCGACCTCGCCGCGCTGGCGGACAAGGACAGGCCGCTCAAGGAATTGCTGGCGGAGCAATCACCGGCCTGACCTCAATCGATATCGGAAAAGTTTGCGGCCGCCCGGATCGGGCGGCCGCTTTCGTATCAGAACCGGAAAGTCGCATAGGCCGCTGCGTAGAACAGGTCGCGGCCCGGCTTGAACTTTTCCGAAACGTCTCCGTAGATCGTGTAGAAGCCCAGGGTCGTGAACGGGTTCAGCGCATAGCGCCCGGCCGCCGTGGCCCGCTTGCCGAAGAAGCGGGAATCGCTCTCGTCGGCGCTGCGCAGCACCTGCCCGCCCAGCGAGTAGACGCCGTCGTGGATCGAGGTGCGCCACAGTCCCGCCGCCGAGAAGTCCAGCGTCAGGCGGGCGTTCGGTTGCAGGGTCAGCATCGGCTGGAAGATCGTCAGGTTGTGCGGGCCGAGGTCGCCGTTGTAGGTGAGGGGCTTGGGGAACAGCGGGCCATAGGTGCCGAGCTTGCCGTCGTTTGGATTGCGGTCTCCCGAACCCACGTCCACGCGAAGGGCCAGCTTGGGTTTCCAGCCCGACGCCCAGCCATGGGCCACGGTTCCGGTCACGTAATAGGCGTCGATATCGAGATTTCCGAAGGAGCCCCACTGGCGGATCGCCTCCACGTCGACACTCCAGGCATTGGCCTTTCCGGCATAGCGCAAGGAAAGCGTGCGCCGCCGGTCCCGGGCCGCCGCCGCGCTGTCGAAGGCGACGCTGGCGCGGTCCGAGGCGACGAACAGCATTTCCGCCCGCGACGAGCGTGCCCCGGAACCGAAATTGCGCCCGGCGTGGAAGCCGGTAAGGTCATAGTCGTGATTGGTTTCGTCATCGAACGTGCCGAGTTTTTCCAGCACGGCATGGCCGGTCAGGAAGCCGCCGTCCCATGGACCTGTGCTGCCCATGACGCGCAGCAGGTCGAGCGAGCGGCGCGTGTTGGCGCCTTCGCGCATGTCGAACACCGTCTGGTTGCCGATGCCGATTTCCTGACGCCCGAAGCGCGCGGTAATCTTCGCCTGGCCGACCGGAACATGCGCCTCGATGAAGGCCTGGTTGAAGTCTAGGCGTCCCTCCTCGATCGGCGCCATCACGGAATCGAGGCCGGAGCTGGTGGCATGTTCCAGATCGACGAAGGCGCGGAACAGTCCTTCGATCTGGAGATCGCCCCAGACGCGGGTGCGCTGCTGGAAATTGCCGTCATCGTCTTGCGGCCCACGGCCCCAGCGCTCGCCGATGCGCAGTTCCGGGCGCAGCCGCAGTTCTCCGCCAAGCGTGGCGTAAGTCTTGCCCGCCAGCGGGATGTACTTGAGCCGGGTCCACAGGTTCTGGTCCCTTACCGCGCGGAAGCTGGAGTAGTCCTCGTCATGATTGATCGGCTTGAAGGCGGGTTTGGGCGCCTTGGGCCGGTTGGGCGTCTCCGGCGCTGACGCCGTGACGACGGGTGCCTCTGCCTGCGCCTGCGCTTGCGGAGGAGGGGGCGCGGCCGCCGGAACCGGGGCAGCCGCCGAGGTCAGCGCAAGCGCCATCATATCGAACATTCCTATTCTCCCGAATTTCCTGGCCCGATCGGGCTCTGATTTTTCTATTGTCCTGTTGATGGCGATCAGGTCGCCGCGGCTCGCATCGGGCGCGATGCGAGGGTTTGGAGCACGTGGACCGACAGCCCGAAGATCAGCCCCCAGAACGCCGATCCCAGCCCGGCGAGCGTCATTCCCGAGGCGCTCACCGCGAACGTCACGAGCGCGCCGTCACGCCCTTGATCCGCGCGCAGGGCGGTGCTGAGTGAACTGGATACGACCGGGAACAGCGCCAGCCCCGCCAGCGCGGCGATCAGGGTCTTCGGCAGGGTCGCGAACAGCGCCAGCACGGTGGCCGCGAAAGCGCCGAAGAGGAGATAGGTCACGCCGCCCGCAATCCCGGCGAGGTAGCGCTTCCGGGGATCGGGGTGCGCATCGGGGCCGAGACAGATGGCGGCCGTGAAGGCCGCCAGGTTGAGGCCGTGGCAGCCGAACGGTGCCAGCAGGATCGACCCGATCGCGCTGGCCGAGACGATCGGCCGCGCCGAAGGCTCCGCGTAACCGGCGGCGCGCAGCACGGCGATGCCGGGAAGGAACTGTCCGGTCAGCGCGACCACGGCCAGGGGAAGGGCGATGTTGGCCGTCGCGGCCCAGTCGAACCGGGGCGTCGTCCAGACCGGCAGGGTCAGGCGGGGAGTCCCGATCGTACCCGTGAGCCCCCCCTCGATCATGGTCAGTACGAGTCCCGTCGCCAGCACCGCGACTACGGCATAGCGCGGCGCCAGTACCCGTCCGGCGAAGAAGGCGGCGATCATTGCGATGACCATCAGCGGCGCCGAAGGCACGGCGCCCACCATGTCGATCACGAAGCGGAAGAGGATGCCCGCCAGCATGGCCGCCGTGATCGCGGCAGGCAGGCGGCGCATCAGCCGATCGAAGGTACCCGATGCGCCGACCGCCAGCACCGCCAGGTTGGCGACGATATAGGCGCCCACGGCCGTCGCGAAATCGGTCTGCGGCAGCATCGTCACCAAGAGTGCCGATCCCGGCGCGGACCAGGCGATCACGATCGGCACGCGCCAGCGCCAGCTCAGCACGATGCCCAGCACGCCGCTGCCGATCGAGATCGCCCAGATCCACGAGGCGACGAGTTCGGGTTTCAGCCCTTGCGCGGCCTGGAACACGATCACCAGCGGCCCGGCATAGGAAATGGTGGTGGCGATGATCCCGGCGATGATCGCCGGGATCCACGATGTCTGCCGCGTCGTCATGGTCATCCGCTCAGGCCGCGAGGGCGTAGTCCGGCTGGATGCGCTGTTGACGGCGGCTCACCATATAGAGCGCCGTGGCCAGTACCGAGACGAGTCCGGGAACGGCGAAGGCGATGAAGTTGAGCATCATCGGCAATTGCGCCGCCAGCAGCAGGCCGCCCAGCATAGGCCCGACGATCGCGCCGATGCGGCCCATGCCCGAAGCCCAGCCGAGCCCGGTGGAGCGCACCGATAGCGAATAGAACTCCGCGACACTGGCGTAGAGCAGGATCTGCGTACCCGTGGTCCCCGCACCCGCAATGAAGATCAACAGATAGAGTACCGGCATCGCGCTGTTGAGGCCGAGCAGGGCGATGCAGAGCGCGCCGAGGGCGAAATAAGCCATGACCACGCGGGGCAGTCCGAACCGGTCCGCCAGGCGGCCTCCGGCGATGGCGCCGAACATGCCGCCGAAATTGAGTGCCAGCAGGAACGAGAGGCTCGACCCCAGGCTGTACCCGGCGCTGCGCATGAGTTGCGGCAACCAGGAGCCCAGCGCGTAGACCATCAGCAGGCAGCAGAAGAAGCACAGCCACATGGAAAGCGTGCCGAGCGTCCGGCCATGGCGGAACAGTTCCGATACCGAAGCGCGCCCGCCGCCGCTTTCCTGATAGACCAGCCTGCCGCTTGTCGCGGCTTCGGGCGAAAGGTGCTGAAGGATGGCGCGTGCCCGGTCCTGCTCGCCCTTGCGGATCAGGAAACCGGCGGATTCCGGGAGCCCGCGCAGGACCACCGGCAGCAGGACGAGCGGAACGGCAGCGGCAAAGAACATGACCTGCCAGCCGAACAACGGCAGCAGCCAGATGCCTAGGCCCGCCGCGACCATGCCGCCGACGGCGTAGCCGCTGAACATCAGCGCCACGAGCGTGCTGCGCATCCGCTTCGGCGCATACTCGTTGGTAAGCGCAACGGCATTGGGCATCAGCCCTCCGCAGCCGAGACCCGCCACGAAGCGCAGCAGGCCGAACGTCATCGGCGTCGTAGCGAAGCCGTTGACGAAAGTGGCCGCGCTGAAAAGGGTAAAGCAAATGGCGATGCA
Source organism: Novosphingobium sp. (assembly GCF_032093395.1). Classification (GTDB taxonomy): domain Bacteria; phylum Pseudomonadota; class Alphaproteobacteria; order Sphingomonadales; family Sphingomonadaceae; genus Novosphingobium. The sequence goes on along the minus strand of NZ_DAMDBA010000037.1, from coordinate 41,785 downwards.
GGTCTTGCGGCCGATACGGTCACCCAGCGGCCCGAACAGGAGAGCGCCGGACATCATGCCGAATAGCGCCCAGCTGGCCAGCGAGCCGGCTTGGGGCGCGGTAAGCTGCCAGTGCTCCATAAGTTGTGGAAGCACTACACCGTAGATGAATACATCGTATCCATCGACGATGAGAAGTAGTGCGCAGGCGACGATTATCTTTAAGTGAAAGCTACTGAACCTGGCTTCGTCGACACAGCGACCCACGTCGATATTATGCATATCGATTCCCTCTCCCATACCACTTTGCGTGATTACGAGGGAGCGTGATCGATTTGCAGCCGATCAACAAATACCGATTGAGTCAGCAATCGATACGCCGTGGGTATGTGGCCGCCGGTTCTCGGTGCGAAGGAACGGTCTCTCAGTCTGCGCGCGATGTTCCGGATGCGGATTTCCTGCTCCAGCCGGCATAGGCATCCAGCGCTTCCTGCGGAGCAGTGACCCACCAGTTGTAGCCGTTGCGGCGGCCGACCGATATCTCGTTCACGTCATCGTGGATCGAGCGGTCCTTGTCTCCGAAGATCGGCAGGCCCGACACCACATCGTAATTGCGCGACCAGAGCGGCCCGCCTCCCGCGCGCGGAAACAGCTTGCGGCCGTCCTCGGTCTTTTCCCAGGCATGATCGCGGAGCGCAACCTGCTTGAGCCACGCGATGCCGCCTTCGATGGCGGCGCGCACGGCGGGGGAGGGCGAGGGCTGGTTCATCAGGAAGATCAGCACATCGGTAGTCTCGCCGCTCGCGACCGATCGCGGTTCGTAATTGCGGGCGGAGATCGGCTCCAGCGTCAGCGGATCGACCTGTTGCGGCCAGCCGAGCAACCTTCCGTCCCGGCGTACCTGCGCGGCAAGGATCACGTCGACCGCCTTGCCCACCGCCGCGCCGGCCCTCTGCCGCAGAGAGCCGGGGACGAAGCGATAGGCCGGCGCCTGCGCCACGTCCTGAAGCAACATCGCCGCTTTGGCGACAGCATTGTCGTTGAAGGTGATGCCGTCGTGGAAGCCGCCTTCCAGCGGCCAGATCTGCGGCCAGCCGCCGTTGGGATACTGCGCCGCAAGGAGGTATTCCACGCCCTTGACGATGCTCTCGCGATAGCGGGCGCCCTCGTTTCCGGGCATGGCCTCCGACATGCGTGTCAGGAACCGCATCTCGGTGGTAGTGGCATCGTTGTCCAGCGTGCCGACGAATGTCCAGAACCGGTCGTAAGGGGCGTCGAAATTCGCCGGATCCTGGACCATGGTCTCGGCATCGTTGCCGTAACGCTGCCCGGGCAGGCGGGCCGGGCCGGCACGGTTTTGGTTCTTGCTCCAGCCTCCGGCGGGTGTCTGGAAGCTTACCATGGTATCGGCGATATGCCGGGCTTCGGCGGACTTGTACCACGCCGCGGGCCTATCGAGCGGCATGTTGTAGTGGGAGGGACCGACGGCCTGCGGCGGCGGCGGCGGGGTCTGTCCCGGCTGGAGTTCGGCGGCCAGGGACTGGCGATCGACGCGCGCCTGGGCCTTGGAGCGGAGCAGGTAGGCAAGCCATACCGCCTGCTCGGCATCGGGAAGGGTGCCGATGCGGGCTTCCGTCAGAGTCAGCGCGGGCTGGTTGATGGCGATGACTTTGGCCGCGGCAGGCGAGAGGCCGTCGGCCAACGCCGCAGCGACCAGACAGAACGCAAACATGCGCGCGGATTTCATGATCTCTCTCCCGTGACCTGCGGATCGGCGTGGGTGCTTGGAAGCCTGAAACCGGGCCGGTCTTCAGGCAGCACCTCTTCGGAACAGTCTGCTATCATGCGGAAAATCGATCGAGAAGAGGGAAAATCGAAAGTCATCATATAACTTTCGCCATTTTTGCGTTCCGTCATTGACACCGGTAACCCGTTCATGATGAGAGGGGGCAAAGGCACCGCTGCAAGGTGCCGTCATCCGGGAGCGGCATCATGATCCAGTCGTCGGCAAGCGGCGGTTCGGCACGATCGAGCGGAGCAAGGTTGGCATTGTCAGGCCTTTTATCGATGTCCTGCCTGGTCGGGGCCGTGGCGCCGGTCTTTGCCGGCACGGCGGGGGGCTTTGCCGGCACGGCGCTGGGGGCAGCCGATCGGATCGATCGCCGGGCACTGGTCCAGCGGCACAATCCGGTGCTTACGGCCATAGATCCGCATGCGCCGGTCATGCTGGGCAATGGCGCGATCGGCTTCACCGCCGACATCACCGGCCTCCAGACCTTTCCTGACCGATATTCGCCGCTGGCACCGCTGCTGACGATGGCGCAATGGGCATGGCACAGTTTTCCGGATAAGGCGGGCTACGCCGAGAAGGACGGTCTGGTGCAGGTGCCCGTGCCGGGACGCGGCGAGCAGCCCTACGCCTGGATGCGTTCCTGGGGCGATGCCGAAACCAACCCGGCGCTCAACTGGCTGCGTGCCAATCCCCATCGCATCTCGCTTGGCCGCGTGGCGATGACCATGGACGGCAAGGCGCCGCGCTTCGAGGCCGTTTCCAAGACCCGTCAGGTGCTGGACATGTGGTCCGGAACGCTGACAAGCCGCTTCGCCTATGAAGGGGTGCCGGTCACTGTCGTTACACGGGTACTGCCGGGGCGCGATGCGATCTCGGTGGAAGTCACATCCCCGCTCGCCGCTTCCGGGCGCCTTGGACTGGTGGCGCGCTATCCCGCCGTAGATGCACGGATCAACCCCGATCCTTCCTTATGGAGCGACGATCGCGGCAAGACGCGGATCCTTGCGCAGGGACCGAGCCGCATCCGATTGCAGCGCGATCTTGACGCCACCCGTTATTGGTCCACCGTGGAAAGCGACGGCATTCTTGCTTTTGACGGTAGGGCGACGGTCGGTGCGAAAGGGCAGGGCAGCGAGACCATCCGCCTGACCGTAAGCTACGATCGCACGGCCGCCTCGGCCTCGTTGCCGCCTGTCCAGGAGGGCGGCCGGGCCGTGGCCGATCACTGGCAGGCCTTCTGGACCCGAGGCGGAGCGGTGGACTTCAGTGGCAGCACCGATCCGCGCGCCGTCGAACTGGAGCGCCGGGTCGTGCTTTCGCAGTATCTCTCGGCGATCAACGGCGCCGGGGAACTGCCGCCGCAGGAGGAAGGACTGTTCTCCAACAGTTGGTTCGGCAAGTTCCACCTCGAAATGCACCCCTGGCACTCGGGCTGGCAGGCGATCTGGGGGCATCCCGAACTGCTCGAACGCAGCCTGCCATGGTATATCGCGCATCTGCCCAAGGCGCGGGAGGAGGCGGCCCGTCACAAGGTTCGCGGCGCCTGGTGGCCCAAGATGGTGGGGCCGGAGGGGCGCAACAGTCCCAGCCTGGTCTCTCCTTTCATCATGTGGCAGCAGCCGCATCCGATCCTGATGGCGGAACTGGTCTGGCGGGCCGGGAAAAGCCGCGCGGTACTCCTGCGTTACGGCGAACTGGTGGAGGCGACGGCCGATCTCCTGGCATCCTGGCCCACCGGGGCGAATGGCCGGATGAACCTGGGGCCGCCGCTGATTCCCGCCCAGGAGAACTACGATCCGCTGACGACCGCCAATCCCACTTTCGAGCTCGAATACTTCCGCTGGGCGCTTCAGACGGCGCAGGCATGGCGCGAGCGACAGGGGTATCCGCGCAAGGCCGAGTGGGACGAGGCGATCGGGCGGCTTGCTCCACCACCGATGCGCGCCGGGCTTTACCTGCCGGTCGAAACCGTGCCTGACTTCTGGCAAGTGGCACGCTCGCCGGCATGCCGGGGCAATGCGGTGGCGGAAGCCTGCAAAAACCGGGATCACCCATCTTTCCTGATGGCTTACGGTTTCATTCCCGGCGATCGCATCGATCGGGCGGCCATGCGGCGCACGCTCGATGCAGTGGCCGCGAATTGGGACTTGCGCCAGACGTGGGGCTGGGACTTCCCGATGCTGGCCATGGCCGCGGCGCGCCTGGGAGAGCCGAACAAGGCCATCGACTGGCTGTTCGCCGATCGCAAGAACAACCAGTGGGGGCCGACCGGCATGACGCCTCGGGTCCACCTCGATGCCCATGCCGAGGATCTCGTGCCGGTTTCCGGAGGAGCTGGCGGCGTCGCGCTGGAAGATAATCCGGACGGTGCCGGCTATCGCCGGGCGGCGGAGACCTACTTCCCCTCGAACGGTGCGCTGCTCATGGCCGTGGGCCTGATGGCGGGCGGCTGGGACGGGTCGAAGGGGCATGCTCCGGGATTTCCGAAAAAGGGCTGGAAGGTACGCGTCGAAGGACTGACGCCTGCGCCCTGATTGCTTGTTGGGAGATGACGATGACCTGGGAACGGCAGAGCCGACGCGGATTGCTGAAGGGCCTGGCAACGGGGAGCTTGGCAGCGGGTGGGCTGGCGGCGGGTGCTCTGGTGACGGCGTCGCGGAGCAGGGCGGCGCCTGCCCCTTCCGCTCCGGTGCCGGATCGCCTGGCGGACGCGCCGCCGAAGGACTGGATGGACCCCGTGACCGGTTATCGCATCGTCCGTCTCAGTCCCGACGAGGGCGGCGGCAAGCTCTATTTCTACAAGAACAGCTTCACGCCCGAGGGTGACCTGATGGTCATGTCCACGCCCTCTGGCATCGTCGCGGTGGACTTGAGGACGCAGGCGCTCCGCAAGCTCGTGAGCGATCCCAAGGCCGACCTGTTGTTTACCGCGCGGCGCTCTCGCCGGGTTTTCTACAGCGTCAGCGATCCCGGCGAGGAACAGCCGATGGACCGCCCGCGCACGATCTTCTCGGTCGATATCGACAGCGGACGGAAGCAGCGGATCGGCAGGATTCCCAACGGGCAGATCAATGCGGCCAATGCCGACGACACCCTCATGCTCGGCTTCGTCGCCTATGGCGCCAAGCCGCTCCAGCCGGGCGTCGCCGACCCGCGCAACCGGCGTTTCGATCAGGCCGAATATTCCGCCAAGGGGCCGGACGGAAAGCCGCTGAACTTTGCGCGGGCCAAGGGGGTGCGCATGCTCGAACGCTGGGCGGCGCGCTATCCGATGGAGATATTCACGCTGGATCTGCGCAGCGGCGAGCGTCGCACGATCCACAAGACCAACGAATGGATCGGACACACCCAGTTCTCGCCCACCGACCCGCAGCGCCTGATCTTCAGCCACGAGGGTCCGTGGCATCGCGTCGATCGCATGTGGACCATGCGCACCGATGGCAGCGACCTGCGCAAGCTCCATCAGCGCACGATGAACTTCGAGATTTTCGGCCATGAATGGTTCGGAGCGGACGGGCGGGAGGTCTTCTACGACCTTCAGACCCCGCGGGGCCAGGTGTTCTGGGTCGCCTCAGTCAATCTCGATACGGGCGCACGCGTATGGCGGCGGGTGGAGCGCAACGACTGGTCGGTGCACTTCAACCGCTCGCCGGACGGGACGTGGTTCGCCGGTGACGGCGGCGATGCGGACATGGTCGCTCATGCGGGCGATGGAAAGTGGCTGGTCCTTCTCCAGCCGGAAGAGGTTCCCGATGCCGACCCGCAGAGCGACCAGGCGGACCTGATCTCCACGCAGGTCATGCGATCGACCCGGCTGGTGAACATGGCCGCGCACGATTATCGCCTGGAACCCAACGTTACCTTCACGCCCGATGGACGATGGATCGTGTTTTGCTCCAACATGCATGGACGGAACCACGTCTACGCCGTGGATCTCGCGACCGCAAAATGATGTCGTATGAGCGGATGATCGGTTTCGGCTGGCCGTGCTGATATCGAGATAAAATCCTGAAACAATGCTGTTGCCAGACACGAAATGTTGTCATACATCTTTTCCATTGACACCGGTATCAATGAAAATGCCGGGCAAATGGAGAGGGAAGACCATGAGAGAGCGCTTCGGTGCAAAGGCTCGACTGGCGCTGGGAACATCGGCGCTGGCCGCCATGCTGGGCTTGTCCGCTCCGGCAACGGCGCAATCCACCGTTTCCCAGCCGGAGCAGGACTCTTCGGGCGAGGCCATAGGCGGCGTTTCGGCGCCGGAGATCATCGTCACCGGGTTTCGCACCAGCCTGGACAAGGCCTTGACGATCAAGCGCGGTGAAGCGGGTGCGGTCGACACGATCCTCGCCGAAGACATGGCAGACTTTCCCGATCTCAACCTGGCGGAATCGATCCAGCGCCTTCCCGGCGTGACGATCGAACGCGACGGCGGGCAGGGGCGCACGATCAGCGTGCGCGGCCTGAACGCGGATTTCACGCGCGTCCGCATCAACGGGCTGGAGGCGCAGGCGGCCTATGGCAGCAACCGCAGCCGCGGCTTCGATTTCTCGATCTTCGCCTCCGAACTCTTCAACTCGATCACCGTGCGCAAGACCCAGTCTGCCGAGATCGAGGAAGGCTCGCTGGGCGCGACGGTCGATCTTCAGACCGGGCGGGGCCTCGATTTCGGCGCCGGTCTGCATGGCGCCCTTTCCGCCCAAGGCTCGTACAACGACCTGTCGGAAAAGCTCCTGCCCAGGATCGCAGGCCTGCTCAGTTGGGCCAACGCCGACGAGACGTTCGGCGCACTTGTCTCGGTAGCCTACAGCGAGCGCAAGCCGACCAGCGAAAGCTTCAACACCACCCGCTGGCAGAGCGGCGATCCGTCCCTGGCCTATGGCGCCGGCAACAATTTCGCGGGCTGTGCAACCTGCACCACGCCCGAACAGCGCAGCGAGCTGCTCTCCGCCTACTATCCGCGCATTCCGCGCTATACCATCGGGCAGTTCTCGGAGGATCGCCTGGGCATCACCGCGTCGCTGCAGTGGAAGCCATCGGACGACACGGAGATCACGCTGGACGGCCTGCTTTCGCGGTTCAACCAGGAAGCGGAAAGCCCCAACATCGAGGCGATCAGCTTCAGTCGCGCCGCCGGCGGGGTGCGCGAAACGGGCGTGCGCGACTACGAGATAGACCCGACCAAGAACACGATCTCCTATGGCGTGTTCGATAAGGTGGATGTCCGGTCCGAGAACGGCTTCTCCCGTGACGAAAGCAGTTTCACGCAGCTTTCGTTCAACGCCCGTCATGCGTTCACCGATCGTTTCCGGGGCCGCATCAAGCTGGGAACGTCGCATTCGAAGGCGCGGACCCCGCTTTCGGTGTCCTACATGTTCGACGCCACCAACCGGGACGGCTACACTTACGACTTTCGCGGAAACGACCGCCTGCCGCAGATTTCCTATGGTTTCGACGTAACCGATGGGCGCAATTTCACGCTCACCGAATGGCGCCGGAGCACCGGCGGCGCGGACTACCGCCTGAAGACCGCAGCGGGCGCGCTGGAATACGACCTGACCGACCAGATCACCATCAAGGCCGGCGGCGAGTATCGCACTTACGGCTTCGACACTTACGGGTTCCAGCAGGCGGTCTCGGTCCTTTCCGGCAGCGACCGGGCGACCGACGTGACCAATCTGGGCAAAGTGGAAACCATCGGCGGCGGCCTTGCCATACCCGGTGGAACCGATCTCGATTACATCACCCCGGACATCGGGAAAATCAGCGAATTCCTGAGCATCTACGACGACCCGCTGGTCCCGACCTACAACGGCGTGCGCGAAGTGAAGGAACGCGATACCGGCGCTTTCGTACAGGCCGATTTCGACACCGATATTTCCGGCGTCACCGTGCGGGGCAATGTGGGCCTGCGCTATGCCCACACGGGCACGACCTCTTCGGGTTACCTCAACACCGACTATGTAACCGTGAAGAACGGATACGATGACTGGCTGCCGTCCTTCAACCTCGCGATCGAGCCAGGCGGCGATCTGGTGTTGCGGCTGGGTGCGGCGAAGGTGATGTCGCGTCCGGCCCTGGGCGATCTGACGCCGGGCGGCAGCCTGTCCACGCCGACACGCCGCGTTTCCTACGGCAATCCATTGCTCGATCCCTTCCGCGCGACGAACTACGATGCCTCGGTGGAATGGTACTTCGCCAAGGAATCGCTGCTGGCGGCGGCGGTGTTCTACAAGAAGATCGATTCCTTCATCACCACCGTCACCGACGTGGTGCCCTGGTCCAGCCTGGGTCTTCCCGACAGCCTGCTGATCGGTACGCCGGCCTCTCCGGACGAGGACTTCGAAGTCACCCGCAAGATCAACGGCAAGGGCGGCACCCTCAAGGGACTGGAAGTGCAGTACCAGCAGCCGTTCTCGTTCCTGCCGGGGCCGCTTCGGAACCTGGGCTTTATCGGCAACGTGACCTTCGTCGATTCCAAGGTCGATTACGGCGATTACGGCAAGAACCGCCTGACCGGGCAGTCCAAGTTCATGTACAACGCCACGCTCTACTACGAAACCAAGCGCTTCAGCGCCCGCGTCTCGGCGGCCTATCGCGACAGCTACCTGCTGTCCTTCCCGGGTGGAAACAACAATACTGAGGAGGGCGTCAACAGCACGCTGAACCTGGACGCCTCGATTTCCTATGAGTTGAACGACAATATCAAGCTGTCCGTCGAAGCCGTGAACCTGACCGACGAATATAACGACCGCTATGTCGACGCGACCGATCGTGTGTCCAACTACAGGCACTTCGGACGCGAGTTCCTGTTCGGCGTGCGTGCCACGTTCTGACCGGGCCAGTCCCGATGCGGATCCCCATGCGAGGAGATAGGGTGTGAAAGTGAGGCGCAGGTACTGGCATCGGGTTGCGGGCGCGCTGTTGCTCTCGGGAGCCTCGATGACGCCGTGGGGTGCGTCTTGCAAGGAACTCCAGGCGCAAGTGGACGGCGTCGATCCGCAATGGCTGCGCGTGCCGCCGCGTCCCCACCTCGATACCGAGGGCGCGCGCCTGCCGACGCGGGCGGAAGCCCTTGCGGCAGCGGAATACGTCAGCGCCGCCCAGATCGCCGACATGGCGGCCCGGCCCATACCGCTCTCCACCGGCGGCGCCTTGGATGCGATGGCGCCCAACTGGGTATCGGCGGTCTACTACGTGGGCGCGGCGCGGCTTGCGCGGGTTTCCGAACGGCCGGACACCCTGCGGTTTCTCACCATGATCGCCGAGCACTATCACTATGCGGTGCGCGGCGCCCGCTCGGGCGTGACGATGCTCAATGCCGACGATATCGCGGTGGGGGATCTCTACGAGGAACTCTATAGCAGGCGGCGGCAGGACGGCGTGCTGATGCCCTTGCAGCAGCGGCTCGACTGGCAAGTGCCGCACCTTGCGCGCAAGGAAGACACCAAGGCGCTGGTCTGGTGGTGGTGCGATGCCCTGTTCATGGCCCCCCCGGTGCTTGCGCGCATGTCCGCGATCACCGGCGAGCCCAAGTATCTCCTGGCGGCCGACAAGGAATGGCGGCGCACGGCGCGGCGGCTCTGGGTGCCGAAAGACCGGCTGTTCCTGCGCGACGAGCGGTTCGCGGGGCGCAGCGAGGCGAACGGCCGGCCGATCTACTGGGCAAGGGGCAACGGCTGGGTGCTGGGCGGCCTCGCGCGTTGGCTGGAGGCCATGCCGGCGGACCAGCAGGGGCGCGACTATTACCTCGACCTGTTCCGGACGCTGGCCGGACGCATTGCCGAACTCCAGCGGCCCAGCGGCCTGTGGAGCACAAGTCTGCTCGCGCCCGAAGCCTATCCCGAGCCGGAGACTTCCGGTTCGGCCTTCTTCGTCTACGGACTGGCCTGGGGCATCAACCACGGCCTGCTCGATCGTGCGACCTACCTGCCGCATGTTCTCAAGGGCTGGGCGGGCCTGAACCGGCAAGTGCTTCCGGACGGCCAGTTGGGTGCCGCTCAGAAGACCGGTGATCAGCCGGTACATACGGCCGCCCGCGATACCGGGCCTTACGCCAATGGCGCCTATATCCTGGCGGCACTGGAAATCGCCGATCTCTCCGGGCCGGTGCAGGCTCTGCCTCATGCGGAGCCGACCAAGGACAGCCCGGAAGTGATCGCCGCGACCTCGCCGGCGCCCCCCGCACCGAAGACCGTTCGCGGTCCCGTGGAAATGGCCAGGCGCGCGGCGGAGATGAAGGCCACTGCGGCACTTGCCTACGATCCGGCCATGACGGGCCGTCCTTCCACGGTGGAGCCGCTTCCGCCGCCCTCCCCGGCGGAGCGCGCCCCCCGCGCCATTGCGCGCTTTGCGCCGGATCGGCTCGACGACCTGCTTTGGGAAAACGATCTGGTGGCGCACCGCATCTACGGCCCGGCCCTGCAGGCCAAGGAGGCGCCCTCGGGATCGGGCATCGATACCTGGGCAAAGCGCGTGCGCTGGCCGTTTATGGATCGCCAGTTGAAGTTCCCGAACTATCACATGGATCGCGGCGAGGGGCTGGATTACTACGATGTCGGCCGTTCCCGCGGCAGTGGCGGGCTTGGCATCTGGTATGACGACAAGCTCTGGACGAGCCGAAATTTCGCGACCTACAGGATCGAGGAGACTGGCGGAAAGGTCGCGCGGTTCTCCGCCACGTACAAGCCCTGGCCGGTCGATGTCGTGCGAAAGGTCTGGGAAAGCCGGGAGTTTTCGCTGCCGCTGGGATCGCACTTCACCCGGATGCGCTCGACCTTGCAGTCGGACAGCAAGGAGCCGCTGGTCGTGGGCATCGGCATCGGCAAGAAGAGCAATGCGAACGGCAAGGGTTTTGTCGCCCGAGACGAGGCTTCGGCGCGCATGACATACTGGGAGCCCGAAAGCGCCGAGCACGGCACGCTGGGGATCGCCATCGCGGTCGATCCCGCAATGCTGGTGGGCTTTACCGAAGACGCGGAGAATTATCTGGTGCTCGTGAAGGTCCGGCCGGGCCAGCCTTTCACCTATTACATGGGATCGGCATGGGATCGCGGCGGCGACGTTCCCGACCGCGCGGCCTGGGAAAAGCTGGTGGCGGGCGAGAGGTTCGCGTTCTGAAACGGGCTCCGCCTGCCGTTTCCCCGGCGATAGTTATCGTATAACTATCGCCGGCTTCTAATCGCTTGTGGCATCAAGCTCACTGTCGGAGATGGCATCGCTTAATTCGGAATGGCGCATCAGGCTTTCCTGCATGTGCTGACGGGCAGCGGCGCGCGCGCGTTCGATATCCATGCGCACGATCGCATTGAGCACGGCATCATGCTCGTCATGGACCTTTTCGACATAGTCCTGATGGGCCACGGATGAACGGTCCCGAAGATACAGATTCCGCGGCGGAACAAGGCGAACGCCGAGAAAGTCGATGAAGCGAACGAAATACTCGTTCTTCGTCGCACGGGCGATGGCCATGTGGAACTGGGTGTCGGCCAGGGCCGAGGCAGCCGGATCGTCCGCCACCTCGCGCATATGTTTCAGCGCCGTACGCAGGGCCACGATATCGTCCTGATCGCGCCGCGCGGCGGCAAGGCCGGCCATTTCCGTCTCAATCGCCAGGCGCATTTCCAGCAGCTTTATGATGTCCGAGAGTTCGGACAATTCTTCGCGCGTCACCTGGAACGCGCGGTAGCGGGCGCTTTGGGATACATAGACGCCGGACCCCTGCCGTGCCTCTGCATAGCCTTGCGCTTCGAGCCGGGCGACGGCCTCCCTCACGACGGTCCGACTGACTTCCTCGGACTCCGCGATTTCCTTCTGCGATGGCAGTTTGGCGCCGGGTGCCAGTTCGCCGGACATGATGCCGCTCCTGAGCTTCGCATAGAGTTCGTCAGCCAGCGAAACGGCTTTGACCATCGGCTATCTTTCACTTCGATCTTGCGGCGAGAATGCCCGAAGAAAGAACTCTACGGCATCGCCCGAGGATATTACAGAGCCGATTTCGAGCTTGTATGATCAATTTTGGGGCGAAGTTCGAGTGGGGAAGGTCATGCAAGCCGTGTCGCAGCGGCAAGGCGGCCGAGCAGCGGCGGCCAGAACCGGAGCAGGCCCATTGCGATCGGCAGTACCGGCAGCGCGGCAAGCTGGTGGAGCAGCATCGCCTTGCGCACCTGCCCGGCGATTTCCCGGCGCAGCAGGCCGGAATAGGAGGCCGAACTCCGGCCCGCGCGGAGGCAATCGACCGCCAGAGCCGCGCTGCGCAGCGCGATGGCCATGCCGTCTCCGGTGAGCGGAGCGGTCAATCCCGCCTGATCGCCGAGGCGGAACAGGCCGGGGCGGTCGTCGGCCGGGTGATGGAGGTAACCATAGGGCAGGCCGGCGATGGAAGCCGGGCGGTCCAGCATTTCCAGCGCCCCGTCCAGTCTGCGCGCGACATGATCCTCGCGCATGAGTTCCGCCAGCAGATCGGTCCAGGATCCGCCGAAGCGCTCGCGCCGGACCAGTACGCAGAGGTTCATGACCCGCTCAGCCACGCGCTGGAGCCCCAGATAGCCACCGTCGAAAAGCACCAGTTCAACGGCATGGCCGAGTTCCTCGTCCTGCCGGGCTGGAATTTTCCAATGCATCTTGAAGGCGATATGCCGGGACCGTTCGCCTCCATCCGGCCGGTTCATGCCGCGCAAGTCATGCTTGCCGGTGGCCAAAAACAAGGTCTTCGCGGGGAATCGCCCCGCGCTGGTGCGGAGGCCGCCGTCTTCGATGGCCGTAACCCGGGTGCCGCGCAGAACCCTGGCGCCCGCTGCCGCGGCGGCATCGAGCAGGGCTTCGTCGAGCACTTCCCGGCTGACCCCCAGCGCCGTGAAGGGAAGGCGGGATTCGGCGCTCTTCCGGCCGCTCACGATTCGTACGCGATCGATCGGCACCGCGCCGAGGCGCAGCGGTTCGAACGCCATGTCGCGCAGGTCGCGCTGGGCTTCGACGGAAAGGAATTCGCCGCAGACCTTGTGATGAGGGCCGGACTGGCGTTCGAACAGGTCTACGCCGATACCCGCGCGGGCGAGCCTGAGCGCGGCCGAAGCCCCGGCAAGGCCGCCGCCCAATACAGCCACGGACTCTATGGGCACCGGCTCTACCACTTCGTCCGCTCCACGCAGTAGCGGAACGGAAAGCGCCAGTTCACACGCGCTGTGCCGATCAGGCCGGCCTGGCCGAGCAGCACGTCCCAGTCGTCGCGGCGAAAGGCGCGGGCGATGGACAAAGGGCCGTCATGCCGCACGAAAGGGTGCCAGCGCATCGCCGCCGCCAGCAGCGAAAAGCCATGATAGGCGAAGCGATGTCGGTGCAGATCGTTCACTAACCAGCCGAGCGCGGCCTTTCGTTCCATCCATTGCAGGAAATCCAGGATCCCGGCGTCTGACATGTGGTGCGTGACCAGCGAACTCACCACGAGATCGACCGGCTCGTCCTCGGCCATGGCGAAGGCATTGCCGGTGCGGTAGTCGATTGTCGTCGTCGGGGATGGGGCGGGGGGCGTCAGGCGACGGGCGGCGGGTTCGCTGCGCGGGTTGATATCGAAGCCGATCAGCCGAACCTCGCGCCCTCGCTTGCGCGCGTGTCGGGCGAGCGCTCGCAGCATGTCCCCCGCGCCGAAGCCCACATCGACCACGGTCAGCTTCCGCCCCGGCGGCGTGGCGGCGAAGGCCCGGTCCAGGAAGGCCAGCGTCGGCAGTCTTGCGAGCGTGATCGTGTTGACTTTCGCCAGATCATCGAGGCAGGCGGCGAACTCCTCCGGCGATACGCCATCGCCGTCCATCCACTCGGGCTCGCCGGATCTTCGGCGCAAGTCGATCACGCGGGCAGCAACCTGAACCGGAAGGTCTCTGCGGCAAGGCCGGGGCCGAACGCCATCGCGATACCGTTCCCGCCTGCGGTCGCGGCACCGCCTTGCGTCCGGTCCTCCAACATAGCCGCCAGCACGAACATCAGCGTGGCCGAAGACATGTTTCCGAACCTGCGCAGCACCTCCCGCGAGCGATGAAGCGCATCGGCTGGCAGGTTCAGCGCGCGGTCCACCGCGTCCAGGATCGTGCGGCCGCCGGCATGGACCGCCCAGAGATCGTAGTCGGCCGGAGACAGCCCGCGAAAGATGCTGCCCGGGTCGTTGCGGCCGCGCTCCGCACGCAGGGCATTGGCAATGAAGCTCGGCACCTGCCCGTCCAGATGCATGTCGAAGCCCTGGTCGCCGATCCGCCAGGTGATCGCCTCGCCCGATCCGGGGATGGCGGCGGAGCGAAAGTCGGTGAGGGCGATACCGTGCGGCTCTGCGGTCACCAGCGCGGCTGCGGCGCCGTCTCCGAACAGCAGCATCGACAGCAGCTTTTCCAGATCCTGCGTGCGCTGGAAATGGAGCGTGCAGAGTTCGAGGTTGACCACCAGCACGCGCGCCTCGGGCTCGGAACGGACGATGTGGTGGGCCGATCGCAGCGCATTGACCGCAGCGTAGCAGCCCATGAAGCCCACGACGGTGCGCTCCACGGCGGGGTCGAGTCCCGCTTGAGACACCAGCACCTGGTCCAGCCCCGGCGCGACGAAGCCGGTGCAGGAAGCGAGCACGAGATGGGTCACGCCCTCGGCGGCGATATCGGTGCTGAGGGCACGCACCGCCTGCAAGGCCAGAACCGGGGCGTCGCGCTCGTAGCGGGCCATGCGCGCGGCGGTCGAGGGCCAGTGTCCCAGGCCGTAGAAGCGGTCGCGATCGGTGATGCGACCGTCGGGCAGGACTTCGGGCTGGATGAACGAGAAGCGCCGCTCGATCCCCGCGCGCGTCACCATGCGGTCGAACAGGCGAGCATGGGCCGGGTCCGACAGGGAGGCCCGCACGAAACCGACGAAGGCGTCGTGGACCTGATGCGGCGGCACCGCCGTGCCGATGGCGTTGACGTGTGCGATTGCGGTCATGATGCGATCCTGCCCACGAGCACGGCGTTGAGCCCGCCGAAGGCAAAGCTGTTGGAAACCAGTACCCGGTGATCGATGGGCCTGGGCTGGAGAGCCAGCGGCAGGTCGCATTCGGGATCAGGCCCTAGATGATTGAGGACCGGCGGCGCCACGCCGCGCGCCAGCGCTTCCATGCCGATGACGAATTCCATGGCGGCGGTTGCGCCGATCAGGTGCCCATGGGCGGACTTGGTGGCGATCACCGTGTGATCGCGCAGCGCGGAGCCATAGACCGCTTTCAGCGCGGCGGCCTCCACCACGTCGTTGAGGCGGGTGCCGGTGCCGTGGGTGGAGATCAGTGCGGATTCGTTCGGTGCGATCCCGGCATCCTCATGGGCCATGCGGATGGCAGCTTCGATCCCGCGCAAATCCGGAGCGGTCATTTCGGCGGCATCGCTGCTGCTGCCGTAGCCGGCCAGCTCGCCCAGAATTTTCGCGCCGCGCGTGCGGGCGTGTTCCTCGCTTTCCAGCACCACCATGGCCGCGCCTTCGCCCAGGACCATGCCCTTGCGATCTCGCGAGAAGGGGCGGCAGGTATCGTCGGCCATGACGCCGACGGAGTTCCAGGCGACCCAGGATCCCAGGGTGAGGCAAGCCTCGCTGCCGCCGGCAAGGGCCACCTCCACCCGGCCCGAGCGGATCATGTGCATGGCCTCTCCCAAGGCATGGGCGGAGGAGGCGCAGGCGCTGGAGATCACGAATGTCGGGCCGTGGCAGCCGAGCAGCATCGCCAGATGGCTGGCGGGGGCGGAGATCATCGAGGCCGGGATGGTCTGGGGATGCACCCTGGCCATGTCGCGGGCGTAGAGCCGCTCGAAAGCCAGGTCCACCGTCGCATTGCCGCCGCTGCCGCAGCCGACCAGAATGGCGGTGCGATGTGCCAGCGAGGCGTGACTGCGCAGCCCGGCCGTTTCGACCGCTTCAAGCCCCGCGGTCAGGGCATGGAGAGAAAGCGGATCGAGTTGGCCCATGGGCCGCAGGTCCGCAGCGCCTAGTGCGGCCCGGCAGGCTTCGGCGTCTACCCAGGCGGCGGGCCCGTCGATGCGCCGGTTGGGATGCTCCGGGGGCGGTTCGCGCCGGAGCGGACGGATTGCGCCCTTGCCTTGCGCCACGTTCCGCCATGTTTCCGCAATTCCGATACCCAGGCCGCTGACGCAGCCGAAGCCGGTCAGGACGACCTTTCGGCTCATGAAGGCGCCAGTTGCCGCACGAGATTCACGAATTCCGCGATCGTGGAGGCTGGGTTCAACTGGTCGGGATCGATCTCCACGCCGAACTTGTCCTCGATGGCGAACAGCGTGCTGGCCACGTCGAGCGAGCCGATGTCGAGCTGTTCGAAAGTGGCATCGGGACGCAGGGCAGCCGGATCGAGGCCGGATTCTTCCGCTATCACGCCCAGTATCGCATCGGTGGAAACTGTCATGCCGCTCCTTTCCCCGTCAATCTATGGTGTGCTGGGCGCTGCTGCCGGAACGAAGCGACACGTGGCTCCATCGCGCATGCCGCATGGCAGGAGGGCAGCAGGAAGGCCGAGGTTGGGGCGGGCAATGCCGTCATGACGATCCTCCACCACGGCCGAAGGGATCGACCTAGGGTCAGGATATCACGACGGATCAGTCCCGTACATGAGTTTACGCCTTAAAGGGAGTCGACAAGCGGCGCGAAGGCGAAGCGGACGCCCCGCTTCGCCTTCGCGGCCTCATTCGAAGCGGGGTGCCTTGTCGAAGTCGCTTTTTCCGAAAGGTCGATCGCGGAACAGGTAGTCGTAGTAGAATGTCCGCAGGCGGCGGTGGTAGTCGCGGATACGCTCGCGGTAGGCGATCTGCGCCGCCAGGTCGGTCTCCGCCATGCGCGTCAGCAGCGCTTGCACCCCGACCGAGGGCAGCACCCAACCGATCCCGCGCGCCGCACGGTCCCGGCGTTCGAGGCCCTGGCGGTAGCCACCTACCTTGTCCGCGACGCTTTCGTCGCCCACCTGGTGGAAGGCGAAGTACCACTTATAGTGGAAATCCGTGCCGAGCGGAGCGGAATCGGCCCAATGGGGGTGATGCGCGTAGAAGCGCCGCATCGTCTCCTCACGCGGAATGTCCCAGGCGTGATTGACGGCCTCGCGCTGGGCGGAGGCGATCTCGGCGCCTTGCGGCAAGGGAATGGCGCGGTTGATCGCGACATGGCCGAGCGTCGGCAATACCAGCACGAGGACCAGCCAGAGCGCGCCAAGGCTTGCGGCATTGGCGACGCTGCTCCAGCGCAGGCGGCCGATCGCCGCGGACAGCCCCACCCAGAACAGCAGGTAGGCGGCGACCAGCAGCAGGATCACGAGAATGGAGCCTGCGTGAACGCCCGAGATCGCCGCCGCGACCAGGAAAGGAATGCCGATCGCGGTCCAGAGCAGCGCAAGACGCAGCACGGTGCGGCGGCGCCACAGGGCGGGGCCGCCATGTGGCAGCGCGGCCAGGGTGCGCCAGCGGCCCGCCTCGCGTTCGCTCGACGTCAGGTCATGGCACAGGGCAATGACGAAGAGCGGGGCCAGAAACACCAGGACGAAGGCGAAGTCGAAACGACCGGGGAGGGCCAGTTCGGGATTGAATGTGTCGCCGTCGTAGATCTGCGCTTCGAGCCCGAGTGCGCGTATGCGCAGGATATAGGGCGATACGTCGCGCATCCCCAGGGCCGCGAAGGCGAGCGGAGCAGGCGTGTCCCAGGTGGGATGGAAGCTGTAGTAGGCGGCGCTTCCCGCATCCTTTTCCTTGTCCACCCAGGTGGCGATGGCGCCGATGTCCTCGGCCTGGGCCACCGGAATGGCGGCGATGGCGGCGCGCTGGCGGGAAACTTCGGCCATCCCGGCGGCCAGCGCCGCGATCGTCAGCACCGCCAGCAAGGCGACCGCCGTCACGGCCAGGCGCTGGCGCAGCAGCAGGCGGGCCTCATGCATCCAAAGGTTCATCGGGCACAAGTTCATCGGCCACAAATTCATCGGCGCTCTCCAAGGCGGCGGGTGGCGAAGGCGAGCAGGGCTGCGGCAAACGCCAGCCAGCCCACCACCACGGCGAGATCGGGCAGGGCGCGTCTGGCGAGCGTCGCGCCATCTGGCGGGCGATAGGTGAAGTCAGGCATCTTTTCCCAGTTGTCGGCCTCGATCCGCTTGCGACTGTCTGCGCCGGCATCCTTGGCGGTGTCGTCGGCATAAGTGACGCTATCGGCCTGCAGCCGGTTCAGCCCCTGGACCAGGCCGTAGCGGTAGGCCTCCGCCTGTTCGAGGAACCCGCGATGCGCCGCAAAGTCGGTTCCCGCCGCCGCCATCGAAAGCGAATGCAGGGCGATCGTCGGGCTGATCACGCCCACTGCGCGCACGATGGCGTTCTGCCGGCCTTGCGCGGTGTAGCTCTCCATCCCGTAGCGGTCGAACAGGCCGGACGTGATCCTTTCCCCCTCCACCGCCAGCAGGCCCTTGTAGTTGACCGGCAGCTCCTCGATCCGGGTGACGCCATAGCGTTTCAGCACCGATTGTTTGAAGGCGGCGAAGTGCGGATCGTCGGGATTATGGGCATCGCCCAGCTTGCGCAGGTCGCGGGCGATGGCGACATCGGTCTGGAGCCGGTTCTCAAGCGGCACCACGGCGCGGGCGATATCCGGCGCCACGCGCGGCAGCAGCACCACGCTTACCGCCCAGATCGCGACGAGTGCAAGCAGCGCGTCGCGGCTGCGGCGCACCAGCGCGGAAACCAGAACGATCACCGTGACCCACAACAGCAGCCAGGCCGTATAGCCGAACACGATCGTCGCCATCGGCAGGATCGCGACGCCGGGCCCGCCGGCCAGCGCGACCAGTCCAAGTCCGGCGGGCAGTGCCACCAGCAAGGCGACCGTGCCCAGTGCGCGCAGCTTGCCGAGCACGATCTGTCCACGCGTTGCGCCCTGCATCATCAGCATGCGCAAGGTGCCGCGCTCCGTCTCGCGCGCGATCGCGCCATAACCGAGGAAGATCAGCAGCAGCGGCGCCACCGCCTGCAGCACGAAGGCAGGCGTCAACTGGCCGAAACGCACCAGCAGCGAACTCTGGTTGACGTCGCCGAAGTTGGCGGTGTTCTGGCGGTGGCCTTCGAGGAACATCGAACTGCCGGTAAAGGCGTCCACACCGGGGTCGAAGGCGGCGAGGGCGCCCGGTGGGCGGAAGATGAAGGTTCCATAGTGGACCATGCGGTGCGGATGCCGGTCGGGTTGGGCATCGAAAGCCTGTTCGGCTTCGTGCTGGTGGCGGGCGCGCAAATCCTCGATACCGCGTTGGTGGGCCCAGGAACTCGCCACGGCGACCACGGTGAGCAGCACCAGCAACACGCAGGCGATCACGGCGACGCGGTTGCGGCGCATCAGCTGCAATTCGTCGCGCGCTATGAGCGAGGTGGTGCTCATGCCGCCAGCTTTTCCCTGGCCACCGCGAACCGGGCATGCAGGGCCCGCACGTCGAAGCGCTCCGCACCGGGCCCGGTCGCTTCCGGTGCCTTCACATCCTCGGCGATGCGTCCGGCTTCGAGGAAGCAGATGCGATCGGCGATCTCGGCGGCGCTGAGCAGGTCGTGGGTCACCATCAGGATCGCCGTGCCGCGTTCGCGCACCGAAAGGACAAGCGCGTTGAAATCCGCCGTGGCACGGGGATCGAGGCCCGAAGTCGGCTCGTCGAGCAGCAGCACGGGCACTTCGCGCAACATGGCCACGGCAATGGCCACCTTCTGGCGCATGCCCTTGGAGAAGGCGCCGAGACGCTGGTCCCAGGCCCGCTCTTGCAGGCCCGCCGCCGCAAATGCGGCTACGATCGCCGCGCGGTCTTTGTTCGCGCCGGACAGCGCCAGCAGGTACTGCGCATTCTCCACGGCGGTCAGGTGTTCATAGAGGGCGACGTTCTCGGGCAGATAGGCGATCTGGCGCCGGGCTTCGTCGGGCGTCCCCGCCGGATCGATTCCGCAGACCGCGACGGTGCCCGCACTCGCCTTCACGAAGCCCAGCAAGGCCGAAAGCGTGGTGGACTTGCCCGCCCCATTGCCGCCGAGCAGGGCCGTGACGCTGCCTGCCGGTACCGACAGGGAAAGGCCATCCAGGACGAGGTGGTCTCCGTATGTCACGGATAGACTCTCGATGAGGATCGGCGGCAGCGATTCAGTCATGATGTTTCCCGAGCATTGCTGAAAAAGAGAGGATTCATGCGGCTTACGTCGCCTCTTGGCGCATTGAATGTTATGATGCAACATTACATTTATCCGGTCACACCACATGATTGCCCGCGCCGGGCATGGCACTGCGGGTGATTTTCCCTGTTGAGAGCCCCTGCTGCGGGAACCGCGGATATTGTCTGAAGGAATGTCGGCGCTCTATGGGGCGCCCCCTTTTCGGGAGGCCGATTCTGGAAGGTGAATGACGATGAACGCGGACGTGCAATTGCTGCCGATTGCCTCGATGCGTCCGCGCGTCCGCATGCCGTCTGCCAGGACCGGGGAATGGCTGCTGCTGCTCAGCCTGCTGCTTTGCTGGAGTTCCAGCTTCATCGGCATTCGCTTCACCGTCGATTTCGCGCCGATCACGCTGGTGGCGTTCTGGCGCAACCTCATCGCCGGGGTGGTGCTGTTGCCGTTCGCCGTCCTTCTGGGGCCGCGGCTGCGGCTTCGCCAGGTGGCGATCCAGGGTCTCTACGGCATTTTCGCCATGGCGGGGCTGATTCTGGGATGCGGGGTGGCCATCGAGCAGGGCGTGCCGACCGGCATCGTCGCCCTGATGTCAGACATGCTGCCGCTGGCGATCGTCCTGCTCTCGATCCCGATGATCGGCCAGGTCGTCGGTCGAGGAGAGTGGGTCGGCATCGGACTGGCCGTTTGCGGCATTCTGGTTGCCTCGGCCGGATCGTTCCACGTGGGTGCCGCGCCCGGTTGGGCTTATTCGCTGCCGTTGCTCGGCATGATATCCATTGCGGTCGTCACGCTGCTGCAGAAACGGTTGCCATCGACGATCCTGCCGATCCATCAGAGTCTCTGCATCCAGTCCCTGTCCAGCGCGGGACTGTTCCTGGCGCTGTCGTTCGTGGATGGGCGGGTGCTCCCGCCGGCAGAGCCCGCCTTCTGGGCAGGTATCGCCTGGCTCGTGCTGTTCGCGACGATCGGCGGCTACGGGCTCTATTATTTTGCGTTGAAGCGCCTCTCGTCGACCAGGGTCGGCAACATTCTCTATCTCAGCCCACCGGCAACCATGCTCTGGGGGCGCATCATGTTCGGTGAGCCTTTCTCGATGGGCATGGTCGTCGGACTTGCGATCACCCTGACCGGCGTCATGATCGCCTCGCGACATGGCGGAGAGCATCCCGTCTGACACGCGCGGAAACAGGTGCGGCGCGAGGCGGGCGGTGTTAAGCTCCGCTCATCCATGGAGAGGAGTATGGAATGCCGCTGATCGAACGCGCCGCTCGTGCCCTTGCAAAGTCCGAACACGGACATGACGACTGGGGCGGTCTGGGTCGGGACCGTCAGGAAGAATTTCGCAAGACCGCGATCGCGGTGATCCAGGCGCTGCGCGTGCCCACGCCGGTCATGTGCGAGGCTGGCCACAAGCTGCTTCTGCAGGATCGCGGCCTGTCCGTCGGCAGCAGCGATGCGCACGATGCCTGGCAGGTCATGATAGACGCGGCCGTCGGAACCGCGACGGCTTCTGCCGGGCGGGAGTAGGCCCTGAACCAACAAGGGCTGCCGTTCGGTCGTAACCGAACGGCAGCCCCGGTGGCTATTTATGCGCAGCCGTCAGAAGCGGAAGCGGACGCTGCCCTGAACCGTGCGGGCCAGGCTGCGGACGCCCAGCGGCAGCAGGTTCTGACTGCCGTGGTAGCGGAACACGTCGCTGCCCAGGATGTTCGACGCTTCCAGCGAGAGCGTCATGAACGATACCGGCGTGTAGTTGACGGCGGCGTCAAGGCGATCAGTCGCGCCGTAGTAGGGCGAATACATCGCGCGGTCGTCACCGTCGCCGTCCAGCCAGAAGCCCGAGCGGTAGGAGGAGCGGTAGTTGTAGGCCACGCGGGCGCTGAAGCTCGGCGTATCGTAGAACAGCGTGGCGTTGGCGGTCCACTTCGAGGTGTCGGGCGAGTCGAATTCGCCAGGGAAGCTCTCCTCGTCGTCGTATTCCACGCGCGCCTTCAGGATGTGTGAGGCGTTGAGGCTGACGCCGAAGTTGCTGAGAGCGCCCGGCAGGAAGTCGAAGAACGTCTGCACCGTGCCTTCCAGGCCGATGAAAGTGCCGTCTCCAGCGTTACGTTCCATGGCGATAATGCCCGATTCCGCATCGTAATCGGCCACATTAACGCCATAAGCAGCCATTTGCGCAGCCGATGCCGGTTCGCGGCTCCAGAGGAGGAAGCCGGTGGCTTTTTTGTAATAGCCGGCGAACGAGATCTGACCGCCGCGTCCGAAGTAGTATTCCGCGCTGACGTCGAATGCACGCTCACGCTGTGCTTTCAGTTCGGGATTGCCCGCATCGACGACTGGCGGATTGTTCGCCGTGTTGATCGAGAAGAACGGGCGCATGGAATAGAACGAAGGGCGTTGAACGTTGGTGGTGTAGGACAGGCGCAGCTGTGCCTTCGGCGTGAAGTGGATGATGGCCGACGCGCTGGGCAGGATATCGGCATAGTTGCCCGATCCCTCGGCGTCCTCGACGGCGGTTCCGGGGCGATAGCCGAAGCTGCGCGAGGTGCCCCAGGTGTTGGTGTAGCGCACGCCGGCCAGGCCTTCGACCGGGATGGTGCCCATGTCGAACCCATAGGCGAGTTGCGCGTAGGCGGCGAAGTTGTACTCCTTCGAGCTGAAGGTCTGGCCCTGGTCGCTCGGCGGATAGATGCTGGCGAAGCGATCGGCATTACCCGGGTTGTACTGCTGGATGAAGGCGCGCACCTGGTCGATCTGGCTCAGGACCACCGAGCCGGGGATGCGATACCATTGCGCGGTCGAGCCGCTGATGTCCGGGCCGACCAGCGATGCCGTGTCGTAACCGGGGAACAGGCTGAGCGGAGCGGGTTGTCCGTTGACCAGGGGCAAACCATCGCGATAGCCGTAATAGCGGCTGGTGCGGCGCTGGTTGTAGCGACCGCCGACCTGAAGGCTGCGCAGCAGCGAGGTGTCACTGAGCTGAAGCGTCAGGTCCGTCTGCGCCGCGAATTCCTTGTTCTTGGAACCGCCACGGTTATCCTGGAAGCGCTGTATGCCGTAGCTGGAAAGGTCGTTCACATCGACACCGTTGAAGGTGATCGAGGGCGCGCCCTTGCTGTAAACGTCCGAGGCGAAATCCACCGAGGCGGAAGTCAGCCCCTGGGGCCTCAGGATGCTTTCGACGAAGTAGTTTCCTTCGTTCGACCAGTTATACTGGACGCTGCTGTTGATCTGGACTTTATCCGAGTGCCAGTGGGCCTCGAAGTTGGTCGTGTAGAGATTCGAGTGAATCGTGTTGTACAGCGAATCGATACCGGCATTGATCCCATTGGGATTGCTGATCGTCAGTGAACGAACGGTCTTGCCGTCCGGCTGGAGCACGATATCGCTGTAACTGCCCGTCCCGATATAGGGCATATCCTGAACGTAGAGTCGTTCCACCGAACGCTTCTCGCGCGATCCCATGTAGCCGCCTTCAAGCACGAAATCGAGCTTGTCGCTGGGCTTCCACTGAAGCACCGCATTCAGCGACGGGCGCTTCACGTTGCCTTGCTCGATACCGTATTGGGCGCGGTAGGGGATGACGATGGTATTGCCGCCCACTACGGTCTTGGTGGGCGATTCGCTGTCGATGTAGTTTTCGCGGTAGTTGGTCTTGGTCCACGATCCGTTCAACAGGAAGCCGATCTCACCGATACCGGTATCAAAGCGGTTGGCGACCAGAAGGCTGGCGTAAGGACTGACCTTTTCCGACTGATCGTCATAAGAGCCGCGAAGGCTGCCCGCGACCGTCAGGCCCTTCTTCATGTCGAAGGGGCGGCGCAGTTCGACGTTGACGGTGCCGGCGATCCCGCCTTCCACTTGATCGGCAGAGCGCGTCTTGTAGACGTCCACCTGCTTCAGCAGTTCCGCCGGGATGTCGGACAGGCTGATGGCGCGGCCGTCACCCAGGTTGGTGTTGTTGCCGTTAAGCGTCGTCTGCACCTGGTCCAGGCCGCGAATGGTGACCTTCTGGCCCTGACCGCGGGCGCGGTCGATCTGCACGCCGGTTACGCGGGCGAGCGCTTCGGGGACGTTGTTGTCGGGCAGCTTGCCGACGTCTTCCGCCACGACGGAATCGACGATCTGCTTCGAGTTCTTCTTCTTGGTGGCAGCCGCTTCCACGCTTCCGCGCACGCCGGTCACGACGATGTCGGTTCGGGGGGCCTCACTCTGGTCGGACAATTCTTCGGCCGTTGCGCTGCCCGCCTGCGCCCAGGCGGGCGCGGCGACGCCGAGCACCGCGATTGAAGTCAAGGCAGTCGACAGCTTGAGGACTTTTACCGATGTCATAGAAAACCCCCTGTTTTGATCCCTCGGCACCTTCGTTTCGGCGCCCTTGCTTATATCGTATACGTCCTACGATATCTGAATCGAGTCAAGGCAATTGTGACGATTCGGAAATATTTTGTCTGACTAATCCCTGGCAGGCGAAATTTCCGCAAAGCCCATGCAAAAAGGAGCGCAAGCCTGGGCTCGCGCTCCTCGAAAAGTTTGTCGGAAAGAGCAGTGCTTAAGGGCAGGATGCCGGTGCCGGCCCCTCGCCGCGGATCGACATTGGAGCGGCCTTCGGGGCCAGCACTTCCCATTCCTGCACGGCGAGCGCCGCGTGGGTCTTGCCGTCCGTGGAGGCATCCATCACCGCGCGCAGGCAGCGGGTGGTGATCTTGCGGAACGTCACGTTCTGGAAGCTGTCGGTTGCGGTGCCATAGGCACTTGCGCCCGGCACGGGCTTCCAACCGGCTCCGCCCCAGTATTCGAGGTGCCAGTTCGCCGGAGGCGCCACGCCCATGCCCGAGCCCGCGGGCTGGTCGTTCCAGAACTGGATGCGCGATCCGTCGATCGTCACCGGCTTGTCCCAGCGGTACTCGATCCACTGGCGCGGCGGATTGGCGGGCGACCAGCTTCCCCACATGTCGGGCGGCAGCGGGGCCTCCTTGACCACGCCGTTGTTGAGCGCCTTGATCCAGAACTGGACCGGGACCGGATCGTTGGATGCGGTGGCCCAGGCGGAACGGGCGATATTGCGGCTGGGGGGCAGTGGCGGTTGCGGGCGCAAGGTGGGCACGACCGTGCGGATGCGCGCGGGGGTAACGCTGTCGTCCCACTCCATCCTGTCCAGCGCCACGCTGCGCCGGAAATGGCCGCCGCCTTTGGCATCCGCCGTGTGATAAGCCAGATACCATTGTCCCTTGAACTCGACGGCGCCGGGGTGCGAGGTGGTGGAGGATACCGGCTTCAGCACGATGCCGCGATACGTCCAGGGCCCCATGGGCGACGGTGCCGTGCCATAGGCGATACAGGCATAGTAGACGGCAGGCGTGCAATCCGAGGTCGGCCCCGCCTTGTTGCCGGCATAGAGCATGTAATAAGTGCCCTTGCGCTTCATGATCCAGGGGGCCTCGAAGAACCCGGTCAGGCCGGTCAGCGTCTGTTCCGGGCCCTTCGGCGTGATCATGTCGCGTGCAAGCTCCATGCCCCGCACTTGCCCGAAGGTGCCCCAGTAGATGTAGACCCGGCCATCGTCGTCGATCAGGACGGTGGGATCGATGTTCTGGATCGTGTTGGCGACCGGCACTTTCTGCGAGATGATCGGGCCGGAGGGGTGGGCATCGCGCCACGGGCCAAGCGGGCTGTCCGCTACCGCCACGCCGATCGCAAAGCGATCCTGCGCATCGCTGTTCTTCTCCAGCACCGGCGCATAGAGGTAGTAGCGCCTGGCTCCTTCGCGGCTCTCCGGCCCCTCGACGATCTGTCCGGCATAGGCGCGCGCTTCTTCCGCCCAGGCGAAGACGTTCTCCGGCTTGATGGTTGCGGGATAGTGCGTCCACTTGCCCGAGGCGGGATCGCCGGTCCGGAGCAATTGCCATTCGGGCATGATGAAGTCGTTGACGTCGCTCGCCGCCATGTCGCGGCCCGCCAGGATCCACAGGTTCCCTTCCGCCACGAAAGGAGCCGGGTCGGTCGAGTAGTAGTCTCCCTCGGCCAGAATCGGATTGCCGGGTACTGTAAGTTCCTGAGGGACCGCTGCCGATGTCTGCTGGGCCGAGGCTACGGAAGCCAAAGCGCCCGCAGCGAGGAATCCGGCGGCCAGACCGGTCCGATTCCCGTTTTTGCGCCGACTACTTCCCATCATCCACCAACCCCTGTCGAATATCGTATACAATACTGAAGGGTGATGGCTGGGGAAGTCAATCCCCCGTGAACGCGCTGTAAACCGGCGTAATGCCCCATCATTACCACTGCAATTCCGCGCTTTGCAGGAACCATGGTCCTTGGCGCCCCAGGAAAGTTGTCAACGGCGTCCCCGTCAAGACAAGACCAACAGAACTGATCATATATCGTATAATGTTCTTGACGCTTTGAGGCCGCCGCGTCATGACAACATGGCTTTTCCTGAAATAACCGAACGGTCTGCTGTCGTGAGTGCTTCGATCTCCCGTCTGTCGAAATCCCTCAGCCTCGGCGCGCTCGCCTGGGCGAGTCTGGCGGTCGCGGGATCGGCCGAGGCTCGCGAGACGCCCCGTTCGACGCCTGTGCCGAGCATCGACCAGCGTTATGCCGAAGCGGACAAGTACCTTGGCGCAACCCTGGGCGACCTGATCGACAATGCGGATATCGCGCCGCGTTTCGTGGAAGGCGGCCTGTTCTATCGTACCGGCAATCGACTGGACCAGCGTTACCAGTTCCTCGACCTTGCGACGCGGGAAGTCCGGCAGGTTTCCACGACTGCCGATCTCCTTGCGGCGCTTTCCTCGGCCAAGGGCGCGTCCGTTTCGATCGATGAAGCGCGGATCGCCGAGGTGGAATACGATCCGGCCAAACGCACCATCGGCCTGCGGGCCTTCGACGGCGCGCTCTGGAGCGTCGATGCCGCCGGCAAGGCCGTGGAACTGGAAAAGGCGGATCACCGCGACCTTGATCTGTCCTCGCCCGACGGCAAGACCAGGATCGTCGCACGGGACTTCAACCTCCATGCCGTGGACATCGCCAGCGGCCGGGAGATCGCACTCACCACCGACGGGACGCGCGAGCAGCCCTATGGCCGCTCAATTCCCCAACTTGCGGATATCCTGCGCGAGGGCACCGAGGAGCCGGCCATGCCGGTATCGGCGCAATGGTCGCCGGACGGGCGCTATCTGCTGACGTGGCGGCTGGACACGCGCGAGGTCCGGAAGCTTTCGATCACCCAGCAGAATCCGCAGGACAGCCTCTATCCGCGCAGCTTCAGCTACGTCTATCCGCTGGCCGGCGCCGAGAAGTTGCCGCAGGCGCAGAGGCTGGTGATCGACGTCCGGGAAGCGCTGAAGAAGGGCAAGGCACGGATCGTGCCGATCCAGGTGCCGTCCGAATCCATTCTCTATCCTTCGCCGCCCGACATGGGCTGGCTGGACGGCAAGATCCGCGTGCTCTGGACCGAGCGCGGGTACAAGCAACAGGCCGTCTATCTGGCCGATCCCGCGACCGGTGCGGCCCGGATCATCGCCCATGAAGCGGTGAAGCCGGTCGTCACCGTCACCTCCAGCATGATCTTCCCCTCGCCCGAACTGGGCGGCGAACTCTCGATCTCCGAAAGGACCGGCTGGGCGCAGCTCTATCTGGTGACGCCGGAGGATCCGGATGGCGGAAAGGCGCTGACCACAGGTGAGTGGGAAGTGCTGTCGGTGGATAACGTGGCCGAGGACAAATCCTCGCTCGTGGTGACCGGCGTGGGCCGTGAGGCGGCGCGCAATCCCTATTGGCGGGCGCTCTATCGCGTGCCGACCAAGGGCGGCGCGCCGGTCGAACTGACGCCCGAGCCGCTCGATCACGATGCTTCGGTTTCGCCGGACGGCAAGTGGATCGTCGACCAGATGTCCAGCCCCACCTCGCCGACCCGCGCCGTGCTGCGCGACGGCGCGACCGGGCGCATCGTCCAGGAACTGGCGCGTGCGGACGACAGCCGCCTGCTGGCGACCGGCTATACCCCGCCCGAACCGTTCCAGGGCGTGGCGGCGGACGGCACCACGCCGATCTACGGCATGATCTACCGCCCGGCGCACTTCGATCCGAAGCGGCGTTATCCGGTGATCGACAATGTCTATACCGGGCCGACCACGACCGACGTTCCCGCCACCTGGAGCGCCGCGCGGCGCGTGCCGGGCAACAGCGTGGCGCAGATCGGCGCCATCGTGGTGATGATCGACGGCACCGGCACCTCGCGCCGGGGGCAGAAGTTCCGCCTCCCGGCCTTCCAGAACCTGGGCGAAGTAGGGCTGGACGATCACATCGCGCTGATCCGCCAGATGGCCGCGAAGTATCCCTATATGGACGCGAACCGCGTGGGCGTGTTCGGCGGCTCCGCAGGCGGCTACGACACCGCGCGCTTCCTCCTGCGGCGGCCGGACTTCTTCAAGGTGGGCGTGGCGTCCTCGGGCAATCACGACCTTCGGCTCGACAAGACCTGGTGGCCGGAAGTCTCGATGGGCTATGCCGACGAGGCGACCTGGGAGCGCAATTCCAACATGTCGGTCGCGCATCAGCTCAAGGGCCATCTGCTGCTGGTTCACGGCGACATCGACGACAATGTGCCGGTCACCGAAAGCTTCCGCCTGGCCAAGGCGCTGATGGATGCCGAGCGCGACGTGGATCTGATCGTCATGCCGAACGCCACGCACAACGTCTATCGCCCCTTCTTCTGGAAGAAGTTGCGCGATTACTTCACCCAATACCTGCTCGGCGAAACACCGCCTGCGCTCGGCCCGGTCAAGGCCGCCAATACACAGCCAGTTCGATAAAATCCGGCCATTAGAATCCGGCCAACAAAATCTCGTGAGGACTTGAAATGAAGCGTCTCCTGAAGCCCCTGCCGCTTGTCGCCCTCATGCTCGGCACGGTTCCGGCCATTCTGCCGACGACCGTTGCCTATGCCCAGGAAGGAGAGGCGCAGAAGCCGAAGAAGGTCTTCCCGCCGATCCAGCGGACGGAGATACAGACCCCGGCCTTCGACCTGGCGCTGCGCGCGGATACCCAGACGCTGGCGCACCTTTCCCCCAAGGGCGAGGCCGCGTTCGACTTCGTTCCGGCGGGCCGCGAGGCGGAGCGGGCGGGTGACGGCTATGTCCATATCGGCGACATCCACATCCGCCTGAAGACGGCGGGTTCCGACTGGCAGGACTATTCCTCGGCCCGCGCGCGCAAGCAGATCGCGCCGCTGGCGGGCGGCTCCGGCGTGCTTGCCGCTGCAGACATCACCGCCTCGATGGGCCTTTCCGCAAATGGGGGGGCAATGCCGCTGAAGGTCGAGCGCCGCTGGGTGAACGAGGCGGGCGTGCTCGCCATGCGCTTCACGCTGGTGAACACCAGCAGCGCGCCGGTGGAGATCGGTGGGCTGGGTATGCCGATGGTGTTCGACAACATCATCCTCGACCGCGAACTCGATTCCGCCCATGCCGAGGCGAGCTTCGTCGATCCCTACATCGGCCGCGATGCGGGCTATCTTCAGGTCACTCGCCTCAACGGACGCGGCCCGGCGCTGCTGGTCCTGCCCGAAAAGGGCACGCCGCTGGAAGCCTACCGCCCGATCATCGAGGCGCGCGCGGCCAAGAACGGCGATATCTTCACCGACCGCAGCCCGCGCAGCCAGGTGTCGGAAGGCTTCTACGACTGGACCGTGGCCAGCAAGGGCTTCGCCGAGAAGGAATGGGCCAAGGCCGGCCAGCAGTGGAACGAGCCGACCAGCCTCACCCTGGCGCCGGGCGAAAGCCGCACCATCGGCCTGCGCTTCGTGACCGCGCCCAGCATCCGCGCGATCGAGGATACGCTGGTCGCCAACAAGCGTCCGGTGGCCGTGGGTATCCCCGGCTACGTGGTACCCACCGACCAGACCGCCAGCCTCTTCCTCAAGACGCCGAGCAAGGTCGCGAAGATCGAATCCTTCCCCGAAGGCGCGCTCACCGCGACGTCCGAAAAGAACGGGAACGGCTGGGCCCGCTACCAGGTCAAGGCCTCGGGCTGGGGCCAGGCGCGGCTGACGGTGACCTATGCAGACGGCCAGAAGCAGACCGTCAGCTACTACATCACCAAGCCGCTCGATCAGGTCATGGCCGATATCGGCAATTTCACCACGACCAACCAGTGGTTCGAAGGCAAGGGCGACCCGTTCCACCGCAGCCCCGCGATCCTGTCCTACGACCGCGAGGACAACAAGATCCTCACGCAGGACGGCCGCGTCTGGGTGGCCGGGATGAGCGACGAGGGCGGCGCGGGATCGTGGGTCGCCGCGATGATGAAGCAGCTCGACAATCCGAAGCCGGATGAAGTCGCCAAGCTGGAGCGCCTCGTCAACGAGAC
This sequence comes from Novosphingobium sp., assembly GCF_032093395.1. Classification (GTDB taxonomy): domain Bacteria; phylum Pseudomonadota; class Alphaproteobacteria; order Sphingomonadales; family Sphingomonadaceae; genus Novosphingobium. The sequence continues at coordinate 11,470 of NZ_DAMDBA010000037.1, read as the reverse complement.
CGTGCTCGGCACGCTTCAGGTCAAGGACGGTGCGCAGGCGGGTGCGGTGAAGAAGAGCATCTTCTACTACGACCCGGTCGAGTTCCCGAACTACTACGACCCCAAGATCGACTGGAAGAGCTGGACCGCCTGGTCGAAGAAGGACTCGAACGACCTCGGCCGCTCCTACAACTACCCCCACGTCGCCATCGGTCACTGGGTGCTTTACCGTCTCGCGCGCGACAACCAGGGGCTGGTCAAGCAGCACGACTGGAAGTTCTACCTCGACTGGGCCTATCGCACGACTGTGGCGATGATGCGGGACGCGCCCTATTATGCGCAGTTTGGCCAGATGGAAGGCGATGTTTTCGTCGATATCCTCAAGGATCTGAAGCGCGAGAGGATGACCGCCGAGGCGACCGAGATGGAGGGCCTGATGAAGGCGCGCGCCGATCACTGGCGCACGCTGAAGTATCCGTTCGGCAGCGAGATGGCGTGGGATTCCACCGGCCAGCCGGAAGTCTATGCCTGGATGCGCTACTTCGACTTCCAGCCGCAGGCGGACGAAACGCGCGAAGTGATCCTGGGCTACGATCCGACCATCCCCAGCTGGGGCTATAACGGCAATGCCCGCCGCTACTGGGACTTCCTCTACGGCGGCAAGGTCTCGCGCATCGAGCGCCAGATCCACCACTATGGCTCGGCGCTCAACGCGGTGCCGCTGTTCGACGCCTATCGCCAGAATCCCACCGACCTGCACCTGCTGCGCGTGGCCTACGGCGGCATGATGGGCGGCGTGACCAATATCGACCAGCAGGGCTTCGGCTCGGCGGCCTTCCACTCCTGGCCCGACATGATGAAGTGGGACGCGATCACCGGCGACTACGGCATGGGCTTCTATGGCCATGCGATTACTGCCGCCAGCTATGTCGTGCAGGATCCGCAGCTGGGCTGGCTGGGCTTCGGCGGCGACCTGACTGCCAAGGGCGCCAAGGTCCATATCGCACCGAAGGACGGCGCGCGCCGCCGCCTGTTCATCGCCCCGGCCGGTCTCTGGATCACGCTGGAAGCAGGCCGCATCCAGAGCGCGGACTATGACGCGAAGACCGGCAAGGTCTTGCTGACGCTCGACCCCGCCTCGGCCACGGCGCCCACCGCGCGCCTGCTGTTCGAAACCACCACGGCGGGCGGCAAGGCTTACGGCGTCGATACCGGCACGGCCGATCGCGGCGGCTATGCGGTTACCCTGGGCAGCGGCACCACCACCGTCACGCTGAGCCCGCGCTGACCATGAAGCACCTTCTGCAGGCATCGGCGCTCGTGCTCTCCGTCCCTGGAGCAGTCATTTCCACGGCGCCGGTGCTTGCGGCCCCGGCCACCGGCTCCACACCGAGTGCAGCCTGCGTGGCCGGGGACTGGAAGGTTGCCGCCACGGACCCGTCGGATGCGGCCAATCTGGCGCTTCCGCTCCAGATGGAAAGCGTGCATTTCGCGCTGCACTGGAAGCCCGGCACAGTGGATGCCGAGGTGGCGAAGGCGGCGGCGGCGCATCTCGAATATGTCTGGGGCTATTTCCTCGGCACCCTGAAGTTCCCCGAACCCCATTGCGGCTCGGGAGAGAAGTTCAAGGTGAATGCCTATGTCGGCGTGGGGTACGGGCTGACCGGCGGTACGGACCAGCTTGGCCACATGGGCATGTGGATCGATCCCGGCGCGCTCAAGGACCGCTTCGGCCTTGCTCACGAACTGACCCATGCCTTGCAGGCGGCGACGGGCCGCCTGATGGATTCGCCCCACACCGGCTGGCTGTTCGAGAGCCACGCCAACTGGATGACCGTGCAACTGCCCGAGTTCCGGCAGAACACCCATTGCTCCGTCCTGCTCAAGCAGTATCCGCACCTCTACTACGGTTCCACCCGCACGCGTTACTGCAACTGGCAGTTCCTTGAATATCTCAAGGACAAGCATGGCTTCGAGACGGTCAACGCGATCTGGCGGACCGCGCCGGGCAAGGACGATCCCGCGCGGCTCACCGCCGATCCCTTCAGCGTGCTCCAGCACAACATGGGATGGACGCAGGACCAGTTGAACGACACGTTCGGAGACTGGGCGCTTCATAACGCCAACTGGGACTATACCAATCCCGACGGCAGCGATCAGGGCGCGGTGTTCCGCCACAACTACGGCACTTACGACCAGACCACCGATGCCGGCATCCTCTCCGCGACGGTACTCGATCCTATCGACCTGAAACGCCGCCGCTTCGCCGTGCCGGAGATGTGGGCGCCGCAGCGCTGGGGCTACAACGTGGTGAAGCTGCACCCCGATGCCGCGCAGAGTCGGGTGACGGTGACCTTCCGGGGCGTGGTCCAGCAGGCGAGCGCCGTGGCCTTGCTCCCCGGCCTTGCCGACGAACCGGAAACGATCCCGCCGCCCGCCTCCGACTGGCGCTGGGGCTTGGTGGCGGTGGGAGCGGACGGCAAGAGCCGCTACACGCCGCTACAGCGCGGTGCCAAGGGTGCAGCGTCGATCGAGGTGCAATCGGGCGATACCGGGCTCTACCTCGTGGTCATGGCAACGCCCTCGCAGATGCAGAAGATCCGGTGGGATCAGCCGTACTATTCGATCTACCGCTACCCCTGGATGGTGCAGTTCGAAGGTGCCCTCCCCGATCGCTGGCAGCCTGGCGCGGCCGATCCCGTGGCGGGTGGCCATCGCCATGCGAACGGCGGCGGCTGGGTGGGTCCGAACGCCGTCGTGGCGAAGAGTGCCTGGGTCGGACCTTACGCCCGCGTGATCTCCGGCGCCGTCTCGGGCAAGGCGCGGATCGAGGATCACGCCGTGGTGCTGGATCAGGCGCAAGTGCGGGACGAAGCGGTGATCTCCGGCCTAACGGTGCTGCGCGGCGACACCGTGATCAGGGACAAGGCGCAGGCGTCCACCGCGATGCTGGGCATCGGTGAATATGAGAAGGGCATCGTCCTTTCGGGAACGGCGCGCAACATCGGCGATGTCGAGCAGCGGGGCGGTTCGGCCGCGACCGGGGTGTTCTACGGCTTCGTCGATCCCGGCACCGTCCAGGATGCACAGCACGGCGCGACGCTCACCGCGCCGGTGCCGGAAGTGACGGCTAAACCGCGCTATCGCTGGATACCCTGAACCTCGCGCCGGCCATCTTTTCGCGCACCGCTTTCGAGAGGAAGCGGCGCACCGGCTCGTCGTAGTACCGCCCGGCGATCCATGCCACCGCTACGGAAAGGGCCAGCCCCGCCGCAAGCTCCACTTTGCCGGGGGCGTCCAGCCTGGCCGCCAGCTTCGAAACGACGAACAGCAGCGGATAGTGCAGGGCGTAGATCGGGTAGGAGATGAAGGCGCTGAACCGCGCGACGGAGGCGCTTGCGGCACCTTCCCGGAATTCCAGCGATGACAGGATCAGCAGTGGATAGACGATCAGGACCATGACCAGTCCGTAGGCGCCTTTGAACGCGCCGAGCGAATGGGGCAGGAAAGTCACCGCCAGGATGATCGCCGCCAGCCAGAACGGGACGTTGATCTTCCAGCCTTCCCGCACGCGGTTGAGCGCCATGCCCATCACGAACGAGGGGAACACGTTCAGCATACCCCAGCCGATGTCGCCGTTGCGGAAACCCACGTTCAGCATGTTGAACTTCACGGCCAGCAGGGTGGACCCCGCCGCACCGAGAACCGCCAGCGCCAGGATTGCGCGGGTCGGCAACCGGCACAGGACCATCGCGAAGACGAGGTTGGCGACGATCTCGTAGAACAGCGACCAAAGCGGCCGGTCGATCGCGAACATCTCGCCCATCAGCGAAGGCGGCGCGGGCAGGCACAGCATCGAGAAGAGCGTGGCGAGGGCGAGCGAGGGCAAGTCCGGCTGGCCGGTGAGCAGCGACTCTCCCAGCCAATAGGCGAAGCCCAGCAGGCTGCCCAGCACGATCAGCGGATAGAGCCGGATCACGCGGCTCACCACGAACTTCCCCAGCGACATACCGCCCTGGCGCAGGCGATCGGCATAGGCGTGGTCGATCACGAAGCCCGAGAGGATGAAGAAGAAATTCACCGCCAGATGTGCCTGGTCGAAGAAATGCCCGCCCGGCCCCAGCCATCGACGGTGGAACAGCACGACCGCGACCGCCGCCACGCCGCGCAGCCCGTCCAGACCCAGGTAATGCTTCATCGACGCTCCTCTCGCGGCCTGATTGCAGACGTTGGCCGTGGATGATCATGTCGCGCCTTGTATGGCGTCGCATGGGCACAAGCGGGCGGGTATTCCGGATGAGGGCGGCGGCGAATTCGGCGGATTGGTGGGGTTTCAGGAGCTTCGCACGCGGCTACCGCGCGGTGGCGCCACTTAGTCGATCTTGCCGGCCTTCCCGGAGCCCACGTCGTCGCGGGGCTTGCCCTTGGTGGTGCGCTGGGCCTTGGCGGTCGCGCCTGCCAGTACGGGGCCGCAGGCGGCGGACTTGGCATCGCCCACGTCCACGAAGGCCAGGAGCCCGGCCACGGGCGTCGCCGCCACCGCGATCCCCAGCCCGATACCGGCACGACCGAGCAGTTCCGGACTGATCACCTGAAGCGAGGGCTTGGCGAAGTGTCCGCCGATGCCCACGGGCGACTGGCCCGAGAACAGGCTGAACTTCTTGCCATCGGCGCGGAAGGCCATGTCCACCGCCTCGGTATCGAAGCTGAAGCCGCCTCGGCCGGCGATGACGTTCTTGGACGTGTCGATCAGGATCGGATCGGCCGCCGCCGTGCCCCCGCGCACCGTGAAGGCCACCAGCCCGCAATTGAGCTCTACCGGCGCCTTCAGCTTGCCCTGGAACATCTTGGAGGCGAACGTGCCCAGGTCCAGTTCGGCCAACTGTACGTTGCGCGTCCAGACCGCGCCGCGCGGCATCACGAAGGCGATACGGCCGGAGGCGGAGGCCAGTGAATCGTGGATCGTATCGCCCCGTCCCGCCAGCTTGATCCGGCCGCGGATCGTGCCGGTGGTGCCCGATTCCGCGATGCCGTATCCGGCCAGAAGGCGTCCCATCGGCGTGGACTTGAGGCGGATGTCGTAGCTGACGGCGGAAGGCCGCTGCCGGGTGTCGAAGACAAGATCGGAAGCGACGTCGCCGCGTGCCATCGAGAAGGTCAGGGGGGAGAGCGCCAGTCGTCCACGTTCCAGGGAGAGGGTGAGGGCGATGTCCTGCACCGGCACGTTTCGCGACCGGATCGTGCGGATCTTCCAGTCCAGCCCCGCATCGAAACGCTGCATCGTCTCGACCGGAAGCGCGGCGTCGGGCAGCACGCGCTGCGCGCCGGCCCCGGTTGCAGCTGCGGCGGCCACCGCGCCTTTCGAGGCGACGATGTCCGGATTGTAGCCGATGAACGGCGCTGCATCGACGATGTCCAGCCGCCGAGTGACCAGCGCCGCGTCCAGCCGCAGGCGTTCGGCGTTCTTTACCGTGAGCGTGCCCGAAAGGTCCGACTGGCCGAACGTGCCGGTCAGGCCGGTGAAGCGATAGGTTTCGTCATCCTTCACGAGCTGGGCGCGCAGGGCGTAGCGGCGGGTCTGCGGAATGGCGACGTCGATGATGCCGAGCAATTCGGACAAGTCCCGTCCGCGTGCGCGAACCTTGAGCGGTACGTTCTCGAAATCGGCGATCGAGGGCAGGGTGCCGGAAACATCGACCTGGTTGTTGGCGGCCCAGGCCGTGAGTTCCAGCGCGTTCTGGCCGCGATTGACGGTCGCGTCGGGAGAGAGCAGCCGGGCACTGACCCGGAACGGGGTCTTGCGCAGCACACCGTCGCCACGAACCGATACGGCCTTGCCGATCCGCGTGTCCGTGGCGGTCACCGGGTCCACCACGAGATCGGCCAGCAGCGGCATTTGCGGATCGACGTAGCGGACGCGGGTATCGGTGATCGTGGCCTGGTCTATGCGCGGCAGTTCGAAGGGCTTGCCGCCTTCGCCGCTGCCGAACGTCCAGGTGTTGCGCTTGTGCGCCTTGTCCCATTCCAGATCCACCCGGCCGCCCTGAAGGTCGAGGCTATAGGCCCGCTGTCGCCCGAACAGCAGAGACAGCGGCGCGATGCGGGCTTCGATCCGCTTCGCCGCGAACATCTGCGGCCTCCCGGCCCAGTCGGGATTGCCCACGTTCAGCCCCTCGGCCAGGAACTTGATGCGCAGAGGCGCGAAATAGAGCTGGAAATCGCCGCCGACGCTGACCGGACGTCCCGCCGCCGAACTCGCCACCCGCTCGAAAGGATGCTTGAGGAAACGTCCCTTGGTGATGAACAGCACCAACCAGACGGTGAAGACGACAAGCACGATCGCGATCAGGACATTGCGCAGGATGCGCAGCAAGCGCGCGCGGCGGGCCTGCTCCGGCGGCTTCGGCCGCCCGCTGTCCTGCCCGTCGATCTGCGTCGCTGCATCCATGTCCTGTCTAAAGTCCGGCAGGCGAATTGGTTTCCCGGAGAGGCGCAGCCGCGCCACGCATGGTCGCAACAGCGGCCGTATGGGAGACGTTCCCACGCGGATCGGCGGCAAATCATGCAGGTTTGTTGCAAATCATCAAAAAACGTCGGGCATTGGCCGCCGCTGCGAGAGATCCTTCTATAAACCATTGCAGCCGCGCCCGCCCCGGAAAGATCAGCTCCGGGCCGTGCCCCGCGGCGGCATTCTCTCGTCTCCCCCCAACAGAGAAATTCCATGACCGCCATTCGTGCATTTCTGAAACGCCAGCAACTTTCCACCAAGGTTACGCTCATGACGGTGGGGGCGCTCGTGCTGCTTTCCGCCGTGTTCTTCATCGGCACCCGATTCCTGCTGGTGCAGGACGCCCGCGCCCAGGGCGAGGAACGCCTCGATACCAACATGCGGGTCGCGTGGTCCGTGCTCCAGTTCAGCGGGGTGGACTACACCCTCCGCGACGGTACGCTCTACGCCGGACAGACGCCGCTGAACGAGAACAACGCGGCGGTGGACCGCATGAAGGAACTGGTGGGCGGCACGGCCACGATCTTCATGGAAGACCAGCGCGTCGCCACCAACGTCCAGAACCCCGACGGTACCCGTGCGCTGGGCACGCGGCTTGCCACCGGCCCCGTCAAGGATGCCGTGCTGGGCCGTGGCGAGCCCTATCGCGGCGAAACCGAGATCCTGGGAACGCGCTATTTCGCGGCCTACGATCCGATCAAGGATTCCGGCGGCAAAGTGATCGGCGTGCTGTTCGTCGGCGTTTCGGCCGAGGATTTCTACCGCAATGTCGACAATCTCGGCTGGCATGTCCTGCTGCTGGCCGTGGTGGTTACGGCAATCGCCGCAGCCCTCTGCATGCGCGGCGCGCGGCAGCTTTTCGCACCGCTCGAAGCCGCCAGCGCGACGATGATGCGCCTGGCCAAAGGTGACAATCAGGTGGACATCGGCGAGACGGAGCGGCAGGACGAGATCGGCGGCATCGCGCGCGCTCTGCTGGTGTTTCGCGACGCGGCGGTGGCGAAGGAAGCCGCCGACCGCGAGCAGCGCCAGGTGGTGGAGCGACTGGCCGACAGCCTTGCAGACTTGTCCGCCGGCGATCTCACCGCCGAGATCGCCCAGGCCTTCCCCGTGAGCTACGAGGCGCTTCGCACCAACTACAATTCGGCGCTGTCCGGCCTGCGCGGACTGATCGGCGCTACCGGCGAGAGCACCTCGGCGATCCGGGGCAGCTCGTTCGAGATTGCCCAGGCGTCCGAAGACCTAGCTCGTCGCACCGAAGCCAGCGCCGCCAGCCTGGAGCAGAGCTCCGCCGCGCTTCAGGAAATCGACGACGGCCTGAAGGCTGGCGCCCAGGCGGCGACGGACACCGTGAATCGCGCCGACGAAGCCATCGCCACGGTCAGCGGCGGCCGCGCCGTGGCGGCGGAGGCGGTCGATGCCATGCGCCGCGTGTCCGACAGCGCGACCAATATCGACGGCGTGATCGAGGGCCTCGACAAGATCGCCTTCCAGACCCGCGTGCTCGCCATGAACGCCGCCGTGGAGGCCGGGCGCGCCGGAGAGGCCGGCAGGGGCTTCGCGGTCGTCGCCGATCTCGTCTCGGCATTGGCCAAGCGTTCGGAAGAGGAAGCCCGCAGCGCGCGCGAGCAGCTTTCCGTCACGCAATCGGAAATCGTCGCGGCGCTCGGCGCGGTGGAGCGGGTGGATGGCGCCTTCGAAGGCATCGCCGGAGACGTGGCGCAAGTCCACGTCCTGCTGGGCGGCATGGCGCATCGCAACCGGGCTTCGGCCACTTCGGTCAGCGAAATCACCTCCGCCATCGGCGCGATGAACGTGGCGACGCAGCAGAATGCCGCCATGGTCGAACAGGCCTCCGCCGCCGCGCGGGGCCTTACCGAGGAAGTGGACCGGCTGGCGGCCCAAGCCGCGCAATTCCGCGTCGCCTAGGCCATCAAGATCGGGCCTGCGGAGCGTTTTTCCCTTCGCAGGCAACGGTCGGCCCTTCGCGGCGTTGGGTAATTTCGATCTGTCGCCAAAACGACAATCGGTTATAGCGTCGCCGGCCATAGCATTTTCTAATCAGATGGAATCATCTGATGACTCGGAAAATGCGTGAAACCAGAAACTTAGAGCGGTCGATCCGATGCAATCGGATCAACTGCTCTAGTTGGGGGCGTAGATGACAGACGGTTGCAGAAGAGGTGCTTGCACGATGATCCGGGATTGCCTGCCTTTCGGTTCGGCGCTGCTGCTGGCGGCGATGGCGCCGATGAGCGCTGCCTGGGCTCAGGCCGCGCCCACGCCGCAGGTCACGCCCGAGCACTTTCCGATGCAGTCGCCGGTAGGGGCGCCTTCGGCGCCCGCCTCCCCTGCGCGCGCGCCCTCGGCGCCCGCCACGCCGGACCGCATTCCCAGCCCCATGGCCTGCTCGTCGGACCCGGTCGATCTGCCGCCCGAGCTTTCGGCCTGGAACAAGCGCCGGCCGCTGCTGGCGGCGCGCGATACCCGCTCGCTCTCGGGCGCGAAACTCATGATCGGCAAGGCTATCGAAGGCGGGCTGCGGCCTGCTGCCGAAATGCGCTATGCCCAGAAACCTGAAAAGCCGGGCGGTTCGACCAGCTTCGGCGGGCTCTATACCTTCGCCGTGGCCGAAAAGGGCGACTTCCGGATCGCGCTCGGCTCGGCGGCCTGGGTGGACGTGGTCAGGGCCGGCGCGAAGAAAGGCGACGGCACCGTCATGAAATCCACCGGCCACGGCCATGGTCCGGACTGCTCGGGCATTCGCAAGATGGTGGATTTCAAGCTTCAGCCCGGGACCTACCTGGTCCAACTGTCCGGCAGCGCGGCGGCGCGCTTGCCCTTGCTGGTCGCTCAGTTGCCCTGAGAGTTCGAATTCAGCGGTTCTTCGCGGCGAGCGGCTCTGGACGGAGCGCATCTTCCAGCGCGGCATAGTCCTCTGAACCACGAAGGGCGGCCATCTGCGCCTCAAGCCCGCGATACTGCGCGAGCACTTTGTGCCCCGCTTCCGTCACCCGCGCGCCGCGCTCGTGGCCGCCTCCGGCCACGGCTTCGACAAGGGGCGTTTTCCAGCAGCGGTTCATGGCATCCACCAGCAGCCAGGCGCGCCGGTAGCTCATGCCCATCGCCCGTCCGGCGGCCGAGATCGAGCCTTCGCGGTCGATGGCTGCCAACAGGTCGGCCTTGCCCGGACCCATGGCGATCTCGTCCCCGCAATAGAGGCGGGCTTGCAGTTTCAGGCGGGGTCTGGCGGTCATGCTCGGTCGGTCGTCAGGCGATAGGGTGGGACCAGCCTAGCCGACGCGCGGGGAAGGTGCGAGAGCGAAAGCGGCCGCCCCGTCCGGCACCTCATTGTGCAGATGCGAGAAGAATCGCTCGCGAAAGGGTTTCCCAGCGGCCTATCATTTCACCGGATGCCCCCGGAAAGTGGGAATATTCCGCGTTCGAAGCGATGCTCGACAGCGCCTTCGCAAGTGCATAAACGGCGCGCGAATCGTTCCTCCAACCGGGTTTTCGCCATGACCGCCATCCGTCACGGACGCATCGAGGACATCTATGCCATCGCGGTGGGCAGCCTGCTGATCGGGCTGGGCCTCACGATCCTCCATTCGGCAGGATTGGTGACCGGCGGCATGGCCGGCCTGGCGCTGCTGGTGGGCCATTTCCTGCCGCTGCCGCCGGGCCTGCTGTTCGCCGCGCTCAACCTGCCGTTCCTGTTCCTGGCGCTGCGGGCGATGGGCGCGCTGTTCACCTTGCGCACGATCGCGGCCAGCGGCGGCATCGCACTGGCATCGGTGCTGGCCGAGCATGCGCTGACGATCGAGGTGAAGGATCCCTTCGCCGCCGCCGTTGGTGCCGGGACGCTGCTGGGCATGGGCACCCTGGCAGTGGTTCGCCACGGCGCCGGGGTCGGCGGCGTGGGGATCGTGACGGTCTGGCTCCAGCAGAAGCGCGGCTGGAATATCGGACGCAGCCAGATGCTGATCGACTTTGCGATCCTGGCCGCCTCGTCCGCTTTCCTGCCGCTGGACAAGCTGGCCTGGTCGGCGACGAGCGCGATCGGCATGGGCGTGGTGACGGCGCTCTGGCTGCGGCCGGGCCGTTACGCGGGGTTCTCTCCCCTGCGCGCGGCGCGGCGGGCGGAAGCCGTCACCAGGGTCAGAACCTAGGGGCCGGTGAGGCGATAACCCACGCCCGGCTCGTTGCGGAGCATGACTGGCCGCGCGGGATCGTCCTCCAGCTTGCGGCGCACCCCGCGCGCGGCGACGCGCAGATATTCGACATCGCTTTCATGCCCCGGCCCCCAGACCGAGCGCAGCAACTGGGCATGGGTGATGACCCGCCCCGGATTGCACGCCAGCTCCGACAGCAGGCCGTATTCCTTGGGCGTCAGGTGAACTTCGCTGCCGCCCTTGCGCACCACGCGGGCGAGGAGGTCGATCTCGACGTCCCCGAAGCGAACGGGCTTCTGCGCCGTCCGGCTGGGGAGACGGTGGCGCAGGGCGGTGCGGATGCGGGCCAGCACTTCCTCGCTATCGAAGGGCTTCGAAACGTAGTCGTCCGCGCCCATGTCCAGCGCGGCCACTTTCTGGTCGGTGGCATCGCGGGCGGAGACGACGATCACGGAAGCCTGCTCTTTCAACGCCGGGATCAGTTCCAGCCCGTCGCGGTCGGGCAGGCCCAGGTCTAGCAGCACCACTTCGGGCTGGTCGATCGCCAGCGCGTTCAGCGCTTCGCGCGCGGTCCCGGCCTCCACCACGTCATAGCCGGCGCGCGCCAATCCCGAGCGCAGGAGACGACGAATGGCGGGTTCGTCATCGACGACGAGGATCTTGACGCTGGGCTTCATGCGGGAGGGCTTTTGCACGGGAATGCCATCGCCTGTCGAGAGCCGGGAGGCGGGCAAGCAGGATAGGGCTTTGGAGCCCGTTCGGAAATTCGCTGAAAGCGAATTTCGCGGCACCGGCCCGCGCCCCCACCCTA